>CALYAX010000042.1 GCA_944393665.1 uncultured Alphaproteobacteria bacterium | reverse complement strand
TAGACAGTACTTATTCAGCTTCCGCTCCTCAGCTGTCCGCGTATCCTCTTCTTCTCTTATTTACTCTCTTTTATAACCGCTGGCGTTTTGAAGTTTGCCTCATTGCGTCAGCGAGGTGGTTTATATGACACTCGTCCTGAGATGTCAATAACTTTTTTACAAAAAAAATTTATTTTTTGTGGAAAATGTTCTAACCACTTGAACATTCGTCATAATAAAATAAAAATTTCCCGGAGTCAAGCATTTCCGGACTGTTAATTTGCCTACATTCTTTGGGATAACTTTTCCCGGTTTGTCTTCTAGAACCCCAAATTCCGCACAAACCGGGGGGCGATTCACTTTTTTTCTTGAAAATAACTATTACTTTTGTATTATAGGTCACAGTTTAAATAACAGATAAAGGGAGGCTACAATAGCTAGAGAGAATACCAATGCGCCAGTACGCGATGATGACGGACCGCGCATTAATGAAGAAATTCGTGTTAAAGAAGTTCGTTTAATTGATGAAAACGGTGATAACCGCGGTGTGGTTTCAATTCGGGAGGCATTACAGATTGCCGAAGATGCCGGGTTAGACCTTATCGAAATCTCTCCCCAGGCTACCCCTCCGGTATGTAAGGTTTTGGACTACGGCAAATATAAATATGAAGCGCAAAAACGCAAAGCCGAAGCCAAGAAAAACCAAAAGGTCATTGAAATCAAGGAACTGAAACTGCGCCCCATGATTGATAAGCATGACTATGACGTCAAGGTCAAACAGGCCAAAAAGTTCCTGGAAGAAGGCAACAAGGTCAAATTCACCATGCGCTATAAAGGCCGTGAGATGAATACCGCCGAACTTGGCAAAGCCGTGCTTGACCGCCTTATGGAAGATTTAGACGGCCTTTGCAGAATGGAAGCCGAACCGAAAATGGAAGGCAAACAGATGATGATGATTGTCGGTCCGGCAAACTAGCTTTACCAATTAATTAAAAAGCCGTCTTTTCCAAGACGGTTTTTTTTGACTTAAACTTTGCACAAACTTTAGTTTGCAATGGAATTTTCAGTCAAAACCCTTATATTAAAAATCAGATTCTATATTATAAAGAGGAAACCATGAAGATTGATGAAAAACCGGTCAATGAATTAAGCAAAGAGGAAGCCGCCGAAGAGCTGGCCCGCATCGCCGGAGAAATGGCAAAATCTGACATTGCCTACTACCAGAACGATGCCCCCTATCTGACCGATTCGCAATATGACGCCCTCAAACACCGCAATCTGGATATTGAAGCCCGTTTTCCGGAGCTGATCCGGGACGATTCGCCGTCTAAAAAAATCGGCGCCCCGATTCTCAGCGCTTTCAGCAAAATAAAACACCGCTTTCCCATGCTTTCCCTGGCTGATGTATTTTCAATCGAAGATGTTGACGACTTTGTCATGAGCGTCAAACGCTTTTTAAATACCAGCGATAATATCGACATCATGAGCGAACCCAAAATCGACGGCCTTTCTTTTGCCGCCCGTTATGAAAACGGCCGCTTCGTTCAGGGAGCAACCCGCGGCGACGGAACCATCGGTGAAGACATTACCGAAAACCTGCGCACGATTCGCCAGCTGCCCAAACATCTTAAAGGCAAAGTTCCCGAAATTCTGGAGATTCGCGGCGAAGTCTATATGTCCAAAGCTGATTTTATGGAACTTAACCAGCGCTATGAAAGCGAAGGCAAAAAAACTTTCGCTAATCCGCGCAACGCCGCAGCGGGTTCCTTACGCCAGCTGGATGCCAATATTACCGCCGAACGCAACCTCAGCCTTTTTGCATACACTTGGGGAGAAGTATCCGAGCGTGTCTGGGATTCTCAGGCAGACTTTTTTGACCACCTCCGTGAATGGGGATTCCCCACTAATCCCTACAATACTCTCTGCCATACTTTGCAGG
Organism: uncultured Alphaproteobacteria bacterium; assembly: GCA_944393665.1. Classification (GTDB taxonomy): domain Bacteria; phylum Pseudomonadota; class Alphaproteobacteria; order RF32; family CAG-239; genus CAZU01. The sequence continues at coordinate 2,992 of CALYAX010000042.1, read as the reverse complement.
AAGTTGAAGACAGTTATGCCCGCCTGATGGAAATCCGCGCCTCGCTGCCCTATGATATTGACGGCGTCGTTTACAAAGTCAATTCAATAGCCCTGCAAGAACGGCTGGGCTTTTTAACCCGCACGCCCCGTTGGGCGGTTGCGCACAAATTTCCGGCAGAACAGGCCATTACGACCATTAATGACATTCATATCTCGGTCGGCCGCACCGGAGCCCTCACCCCGGTAGCATTTCTGGAACCGGTCAATGTCGGCGGTGTCATTGTTTCCCGCGCGACCCTGCATAATGAAGATGAAATCAAACGCAAAGACTTCCGCATCGGCGATACCGTTATTATTCAGCGCGCCGGCGATGTCATTCCCCAGGTAGTTGAAGTCATCAAAGAAAAACGGCGCCCCGATTCGGTTGCATTCGAATTTCCTCACATCTGTCCGGAATGCGGTGCCCACGCTATTCGCGAAGAGGACGAAGCCGTCCGCCGCTGCACCGGCGGCCTCTCCTGCCCGGCTCAGGCAATTGAACGTATTATTCATTTTGTTTCCCGCAATGCTTTTGATATTGCAGGACTGGGCGAAAAAATCGTCCAGGAATTCTACGACGAAGGTATTATTCAAACTCCGATCGATATCTTCACGCTGGAACGCCGCAACGGCGACGGGGATTTATTTGCCCATGAACTTGAAAACGCTCTTCACCTGGAGCGCCGTGAAGGCTGGGGCAAAAAATCCGTCGAAAAACTTTTCGCCGCCATCAATTCAAGAAGAATCATCAGCCTGCCCCGTTTTATTTACGCCTTAGGGATTCGCCAGGTCGGAGAAGCAACCGCACTGCTGCTGGCAAAAAATTACGGCAGTTTCAAAAACTTTATGCATGATATGGTCAACAAAGAAACCGGAAAACTGGTTTCTATCGACGGCATCGGCCCGGCTATGGCGACGGATATTGTCGAGTTTTTCCAAGAAGAACACAATATCAAAATTATCAATGGCTTGTTAAACGAATTGACCGTCGAGGATTATGTTGACGAGACAAATTACGATTCGCCGCTGGCCGGAAAAACCGTTGTCTTTACCGGAACACTGGAGAAAATGACCCGCTCGGAAGCAAAAGCTAAAGCACAAAGTCTTGGCGCCAAAGTAGCCGGATCAGTCTCCGCCAATACCGATTACGTAATTGAAGGGGCGGACGCCGGCTCCAAAGCAGCCAAAGCCCGCGATCTCGGCATAAAAATACTTACTGAAGATGAATTCTCTGACTTGATTTCATAAAGATTTTTCCGTCAATCCTTGACAAAGATGTATTTTATTTTTAGGATTTGGTTAACAAAAAAATTATTAACCAAATTATAAATTATGAAAAAGAAATGCTTGCAAAAATTTTCAGCCAGCCCGGATTTTGCTGAAGCTGTCGAAAAAATAAAAAAATTATGCGCTCAAAATCTTCCGGCTAAAACTTTTTTTAAACAATCGGCAAAAATATGCAAAATTATTACTTACTCTCTGATTGAAGAAAATTTTTCCCAAAAAAGTAAAGAATATGAAAAATTTTTGGCCCTCGCCGGTATTAAAGGAGAAGAACGTGTTTTGCTAGAAACGTTTCAATTTCCTAAAAAAGCTGAGTGCCCCAATCAAAGAACTTCTAATCAGAATACGAGTAATTTTTTCCCGCTTTTGCGAATAATCGCGAACGCCAGCCGAGAAATTACCTCTCTGGACAGGGAAACAACTATCTATTACGATTTATAAATTTTAACCGGTGAATTCATTCACCGGTTTTTTTATTCAATATCCATATAGAAAAATTCATAAGACTTGGCCATTACCACATTATAATAAACAATCAGCGGAGAGAGCGCGGCCAATAAAAACGGCAGCGGGATTTCTAAAAATCCCATCAGCTGCTGAACGGCCACCACGCCGAAATTAAACAACAAGGCCATTAACAAAAATTCCCAATAATTTCCTTCAGTCCGGGACCAGGCAGACCTTAAAGAGCCGCTGCGCCCGATCAGCGCTGAAATCCACGCCAAAAACGGCCGGTAAAAAATCATCGGCGAAAATAAAACCAATACCACATTTAACCCCAGGTCAACCAAATCGGATTCCTGCATATACTTTTGCAAAAAGCGCATATAACGGTCATTAAATTCCGGAGAAAACCCCATAAACAGCGGCGCAAACGGCAATACAACCAGGATGGTGGCAAAAACCGCACCTAAAACTAAAATCTTTGAAGACGGAACCATTGATGATACAATCGGTTTAATCAAAAGATAAGGCTTTCGATTAAAGTACCACCTGAAAAAATAACTCCAAAAAACGTAATAAACAGTAGCAACCGGCCATATCCAAATTGTTTTCCAGCTGTATAACCCCAGCAGCATCATAAAAAAGTTAATAACCGTAAAGCTCAACACCGGCCGAACGTTATTCCCCATATAATCAGCGCTGAATTTAAGAATTGCCGCAATCGGCAATTTTTTGAATGTTTCCTGATTTGACATTATCTTTCCTTCAATAAAATTACTTTATATCAACAATTCTTAATTCTAGCTTAACCGTTAAAATTTTCCGTCCACCCGCTCTAATTAATTGTTGACTATATTTAATAAATAATGTAATATGGAAGAAGTTCCGGAACAGCAATTATTGGAGAACGGTCATGAGAACAGTCTTTTTAACCCTGGGTTTGTTTATCGCAAGCACTTTGCCTGCTCTTGCCGCCTCTCCGCATAATACATACACACACAACACCGCCTTTGCTGTTCCGGAACAGTCTTATCAGCTCGCCGCAACCTGGTTCCTCCCCGACTGGCAGGCCGGGCTTGTTTCACGTACCGATACCGCTCCCGCCGGTTCCGGCGACCGCCACGACCTCACCTGTTCGGTGTATGGCGGTTGTCTCGGGATCCCTGCCAACATGACCTGTTCCGACGACTTTACCGTCGACGGCAAAACCTGTTATAAATCCTGTTCCTGCAAATCCGGGTTTG
>CALYAX010000041.1 GCA_944393665.1 uncultured Alphaproteobacteria bacterium | reverse complement strand
GCTACCGTGGCGAAAGAAAACGGCTATTACTCCGGCGAAAACAAATGCTACACCTGCCAGACCTGCGAACAGGCCGGCAAAAAGACCTGCAACGGCGCTTGCATTGCCGCCTCCGAATGCTGCGGCGGATGTTCTGCCGGGCAGAAATGCCAAAACGGGGCTTGTGTTCAAGACAAGGCACCAGCACAAATCTGTGAGGAAAAAGGTTATGCCAGTGGCACTTATTGTGATAATGATAAAGGCTATTACTACGAGTATTGTAGCGAAAACCGTTCCTACAGCAAATGTTATCTTGATTGTTCCAGCTTTTATACAAATGCAGTCACCCGGATAAACGCTTATAACTCCAGTATTAACAACGGCAACATTTATTATGCCAAATGTGGTAATAATACATCTGAATGTACTGACACCCTGACTTATAACGGTGTAACTTATAAATATTTCAGCGGTGATTACAGTTTTATCTGTATTGATAAATACAATGAACTCAAAACAGTAGCTCAAAACCTTATTACTTATTGCAACCGGACAGCCCCAACAGTTTATATTTGTCCGGAGACCACCATGTCATGCAATAATTATGGTTATATGGCTGGTTCCCGGACCTTGATTGTTGGACCACAGGCATGTTGCTGCAGTTGTACCGGCAGCGGAACGCCTAACGGAGAATGCTACGGAACCTCTACATCTCCCATATCGCCAACCGGGAGCGGCAGCGGAACAAATCCCACTTAAACAATCGGAACTGGCTATTGATTCTTTTTATAAAAGTCTTTGCGGTTTTTCCGGCTCATTGACCACAGGTTGCCCCAGCCGTTAACCGGCTGAACTTTATATAAAGAAACCGGGCTGAAATCGCGCTTGAGAAAAAGCGAGGTTGTTTTGGTGTAATTATTCATCGGGCAGAAACCGTAAAAATCTACCTGAATCAGCCCGGCCTCCCTCAAGGTCCTGACCGCCGCCGCATATTCTTCCGAAGTGTTAATCCGGTCGCTGTCGTCCAAAATAATCATTCCTCCCGCCGCCAGCCCTGCCACCGCAGCAACGGCGCATTCAGCCCGCCGTTTGCCGTCAATAACAATTACCTCAAATTGCCCTTCTTCCTCCAGGATGGCATTTTCATATGCCTCTCCGTCCTCACGGTGGCGGATATCCAGATTTTCAGCCGCGGCAAACTCCTGTTTCCACCGCGTAAAATACAGCGGATTGTCTTCAATGCTGATCACTTTTGCCGCCCGCCGGGCCCAAAATAAAGAGGAATAGCCGCAGCCGTATTCAAAAATCTTCTGGCGGCGGTAATCAAACTGTTTCAGATACTCAATCGCCGGATAAGTATACCAGGGCAGCGGATTGCCGTCTTTGTCGGCACAGATTTTTTCATCAATGGACTTTTCAATCGCAAAATCCTGCTGCCAGATTTCAATAAATTTCTTAAACTTATCGCTATACATTTTTAGGCTTTAGCCTCCGTTGAAAAGCTTTGCGGCGTTTATATATCATACAAGGTAAACTTTTAGAAGCAAAATAAAATTAATTTTATTTAGGAGATTAAAAATGTTTTGGAGAAATTTAGCTTTGATTCTTACCATCATCGGTGGTTTGAACTGGGGTCTGGTCGGTGCTTTTAACTTTGATCTGGTCGCCTTCCTGTTTGGCCCGATGACTCCGTTAAGCCGCATTGTATATGTCTTGATCGGTTTGTCGGCTCTGGCTATGGTTTTCGTACCTGCCTGCTCGCTGCGGGAATCTTTCAGCCACAAAATGAACTAATTTTTTCTTAAATCATAAAAAAGCGTTTGGAACAGGTAAAATCACCCCGATTTTCCGGCCAGACGCTTTTTCACGTCCTTAAACGCTTTTTCCCATTTTTGCAGCCGCCGAGCTAATCTGCATCACCGTATAGGACAAAATTTCCGTCACCGGCATATTCGTTGTTTTACAGTCACGTTCCGCTTTATACAACAGCTCCAAAACTGAAAACACCCGGTCCTTTGACCAAAGCGAGAGCTGACGTTTAAAACTCGATTCGCGGAAAAAAATAATCCGTGGCGTCAGCTTGTATAAGGCCTTATCGGCAGGCTCGCCTTTTTCCATAGCGGCCAGACAAGTCAAAATTTTATTAAAATGGTATGTCAGCGCCCGGATAATAGAAACCGGCTCTTCCCCCTCATTCAGAATTTTCCGGAGCGATGCTTGGGCTTTTTCGCTGTTGCCCCCGGCCGCATAATAACAAACATCGTCGCCGCTTGACATCGACTGGTCGGCAATGACAGCCCGCACATCTTCCGGTGTTACGTTCTTCTTATCCCCGATGTAAGTAATCAGTTTGTCAATCTCGCCGATATTAGTCCGGCGGTCGTTGGAAAGCCGCGTGCACAAAAGCTGCAACGCCTCATTGTTAAGCGTGATTCCGTTCTCAACAAACTTATTTCGCGCCGTGGCAAAAATATCTTCGTCCCGGTCTTCATAACAGGCAATAACCGCCGCGTCATCACGCCCCTCGCCCAAGACAACCAGTGATGACTTTTTATTCAGCGTCCCCGAGGAAATAACCACCAGCGTATCTGAAACCGTTCCTTCCAGCAGCGCTTTCAGGTGTTTGGTCAGATTGTTATCTGCATCACGGATAACAATAACCCGCCGGCCGCCCATCAGCGACTGGCTGGTATACTCCGCAAACATCAACCCCGGATCCGCATTCACATCAGATCCGTTCAGATAAACCACCCGGAACGGGTCATAAAGATCAGGGCAGACTGACAGGGTAAACTTTTTAACATACTCACCGACCAGCCCCTCATTGGAACCGTAAATAATGACACATTTCACCGTCTCATCGCTCTTTTTGAGATACTTGTCGATTTGTGCCTGCTTATAGATCATTTACCGAGCCTTTTTTGGTGAACTTGGTATGGAAATAAGCGCCAAGACGCAGCGCAATATCATTGGCTATAATCTTTGCCGCATCAGTTTCGGTTTTTTTCTGGGCCATGGTTGTTGAATACGGATTAGCCAGAATATCATAACTGGTATGAGCCTCGCTGCTGCCGGTAACCACTTCTTTATTGTCTTCAATCAAGCGGTAATCAACATGATAAACGACCCTTTCGCTGGTAGCGGTAATATCACGCCGCATTGCCTGCTGATAGATGTCTTTTCCGGTAAGCATCACATACAGCCGGTATTTTGGCTTGGCCGGCTGTCCTTTCGGCGTCAGCAAGTCCAAAAGCTGGTTGCGCACCTGCTGCCCAAAACGGTCGGCAATCGGCTCGACTTTAACCTGCGACATTTCCTGACTGATGGAGGTATCAAATTTTCCCCCGAAAAACCAGCGCTCATTATGCTGTTTCTGCACATACAGCGGTTCAAACCCGCAGGCTGTCAGCAAAACCGCCAAAAAGGCCGTTATCAGTTTTTTATTCATTCACACAATCCTTCCTTCTTCTTGCCGGCACGGCTGCCCAAAACTCAGGCAACAATATTGACAATCCGGTTGGGCACAACAATAATCTTTCGGATCTCTTTGCCCTCCAGCTGACGCTTTACATTGTCCAGCGACAATGCAAGCTTTTCAACTTCCTGCCGGGGAGCATCTTTCGGAGCTTCAATGGTGCCGCGCATTTTGCCACAAATCTGAACCGCCAGGGTCACCACGTCATCCGCCGCCAATTCTTTATTGCCCTCCGGCCACGGCGCATGGACAATCAATCCCTCGCCGCCCAGACGGGCATACATTTCTTCGGCCAGATGAGGGGTGAACGGTGCCATTAGTTTCAGCAGGGTCAGATACAGTTCTGCCGGAACTTTTTCCAATCCTGACATATAATTGACAAAGATCATCAGTGATGAAACCGCGGTATTGAATTTCATTTGGTCGATTCGCTCGCTGACTTCAAGAATACATTTATGCATTACTCGCAGGTCTTCCTTGCTTGCAGGAATATCCGCTGTTTTCTTAAACAAAGCATAAACCTTGCCGACAAAACGATAAACGCCCATCAGGCTCTCGTCAGACCACATCGCAACCTGGTCAAACGGTCCGATAAACATTTCATACAGGCGGAACGTATCGGCGCCGTAAGCATCGACAATCTCATCGGGATTAATCACATTGCCGCGCGATTTTGACATTTTTTCACCGTCTGCGGCCAAAATCATGCCATGCGAAGTACGCTTGTTATATGGCTCTTTGGTCGGAACCAGCCCCAGGTCATACATAAACTTATGCCAGAAACGGGAATAAAGCAGGTGAAGGGTTGTATGTTCCATTCCGCCGTTGTACCAGTCCACGTTCATCCAATAATCCAGCGCCTCTTTGGAAGCAAATTCCTTATCGTTATGCGGATCGCAGTAACGCAGGAAATACCAGGACGATCCTGCCCAATTGGGCATGGTATCGGTTTCGCGCCGGGCATGGCCGCCGCATTTGGGACATTTGGCATTAAGCCAGTCACCGGCTTTTGACAAAGGCGATTCGCCCTCATCATTGGGATGAAAATCCGGAACTTCCGGCAGCGTCAGCGGCAGTTCGGATTCCGGAATCGGCTGCCAGCCGCATTTTTCACAATAAACCATCGGGATCGGCTCACCCCAGTAACGCTGGCGCGAGAAAACCCAGTCGCGCAGTTTGTAATTGATTTTCGAGCGGCCGAAACCATGGCTGACCGCATAATCAATTGCCGCCCGCATGCCGTCTTCTTTATTCATGCCGTCCATAAAACCGGAATTAATATGCGCGCCGTCTTCTTCCCAGGCTTTTTCACTGATGTCACCGCCCTCCAAAACCTGAATAATCGGCAGATTAAAAGCTTTGGCAAAATCATAGTCGCGCTGGTCGTGCGCCGGTACCGCCATAATCGCGCCGGTGCCGTAACCGGTCAAAACATAGTCGGAAATAAACACCGGAATCAATTCGCCGTTAAAAGGATTTTTTGCTTTAATTCCTTTGAGCTCCACACCGGTTTTGCTGTCATCGGCAGTACGCTGCAGTTCCGACTTTTTAGCGGCAGCTTCCACATAGGCTTTGATTTCTTCCGGATTCTCAAACTGGTTCATCAGTTCTTCAACATAGGCATGTTCCGGCGCCAAAACCATATAGGTAACACCAAAAGCCGTATCCGGGCGCGTGGTGAAAACCGTCAGCTTGCGGCCGCCCAGATCCGCTCCGTCTTTCCCGGTCAGGCCAAAATCAAGTTCGGCTCCTTCCGAACGGCCGATCCAGTTGATTTGCGAGCTTTTAACCCGGTCAATAAAATCCAGGTCTTCCAAATCATTAATCAGGCGGTCGGCATATTTGGTAATCGCAATCATCCACTGTTCTTTGTTTTTGCGCACGACCTCGGCGCCGCAGCGTTCGCAGCGGCCGTTGACAACCTCTTCGTTAGCCAAACCCACCTTGCAGGAAGGGCACCAGTTAATCGCAATTTTGTCTTTATAGGCCAGCCCCTTTTCAAAGAACTTGATAAACATCCACTGCGTCCATTTGTAATA
>CALYAX010000040.1 GCA_944393665.1 uncultured Alphaproteobacteria bacterium | reverse complement strand
TGCCGTGGTCTACGTGACCAATCGTGCCAATGTTGCAATGCGGCTTATTCCGCTCAAATTTCTCTTTTGCCATTTTACTACTTTCCTAAGTTTATGTTTATACCAAAGTTACTTGAAAAGGAGGAAAAGATGGAGCGGGTGAGGGGAATCGAACCCCCGTCATAAGCTTGGAAGGCTTCTGCTCTACCATTGAGCTACACCCGCTTATTTGCCTCTACTTCAAGAGCAAACCCGGCATTTGAAATGGTGGAGGGGGATGGATTCGAACCATCGTAGACTAAGTCGACGGATTTACAGTCCGTTGCATTTGACCGCTCTGCCACCCCTCCGTTACAAACGCGGGACAGAGGATTTATCATCCTTTTTGTACTAACAAGCAAATAATAGCATTTCGCCTCCAATGTCAACATCTTTTTTATAGAATTCTTAATTAATTTAAAATATCGTCTTTTTTGAATATGATAGAACTGCCCCAAACCTGAGGAGTCGTTATGAACAAGCCAGCCCTGACCGAACAGTCCAACCCTGCCAGCGCCGAAATAGACCGTATGGAGGCACTTGAAATCGTAACGGTCATAAACAATGAAGATCATAAAATAGCCGCTGCCGTGAAAAAAGTCCTCCCGGATATTGCCCGCGCTGTCGACCTCATCACCGCATCATTGTCAAAAGGAGGCCGCATGGCCTATTTCGGCGCTGTTACCAGCGGCCGGATCGCGTTCCTTGACGCAGCCGACTGTCCGTCCACCTTTGGTATTTCGCCGCAGCAAATCCAGGCATTCATTGCCGGGGGCGATCTTTCGCTGAAAACGGCGCTTGACGGCGTGGAAGACAGCGCTGCCCTGGCCGAAGCCGACATAAATAATTTCAATCCGCAGCCCGGCGACATCGTCGTCAGTCTCTCCGCCAGCGGCAATCCTCAGTATGGTGTCAGTATTCTTGAACTGGCCCGGGCCCGCAGCGCCAAAACCATCGGCATCAGCTCCAACCCCGACGCCCGGCTCAAACCTTTTGCCGATATTTTCATTAACCCCCTGCTCGGAGAAGAAGTTATCAGCGGCTCTTCAAGAATGAAATCCGCCACCGCCCAGAAAATGATTCTTAATATGCTTTCCACCGCTGCCATGGTCCGCCTTGGCAAAACCTATCGCAATCTGATGGTTGACGTGGAAATTTCCAATCAAAAACTCTATCGGCGCGCCTGCGGCATCATCACCAAAATTACCGGTGTCAGCAGCGAAACAGCGGAAAATTTTCTTCGCCAGAGCCAAAACCGGGTAAAAACCGCCTGCGTCATGGCCGCAAAAAACTGTTCCTGTCCGGAGGCTGAAGAACTGCTCAAAAAAGCCGGCGGCCGCCTCCGCAACATTATCGGCTGAGCCGGGAGTTTTCTGCTGCAGCCACTGCCTCGGGAGAGCTCATCATATACATGACGCCGGTGTTGACAACCGCGCCCAGACGCCCTTCCCCCTGCGCGCGGTCATACAGGGCAACCATTGAAAATTTGCCGTCCGGACTGTTTTTGAAAACCCGGGGATGAACAATTGATATGCCGCTGAACTTATAAGGGAACCCTGCTTCCTTATTAAGATTGCGCACCGGACGCCCGGAAACATCAAATTTATAATCGCCCAGCCCGTGATAATCATCGCCGCAGATGGTCTTCATATCCTGCAAAAGCAGCACAATATCATATTTTTCATCATTCCAGCCGTCCATCAGCCGCCACAACAGGGGCTTGAAACCGTCCTCATCCCAAACCTGGTCGCTGTTTAAAACCACAAACGGGTCTTCTCCGCACAACGGAAGAGCCTTTTTAATTCCGCCGCCGGTTTCCAGCGCCTCATCTTCTTCAGAAACCGCAAAACGACAGTCAGCACGCGCCGCCAGATATTCTTTGAGCATTTCTTTTTGATAACAGGCATTGACGACCAAATCCGTAATGCCGGTTTGTGTCAGCCGCTCAATGACATAATCAATAATCGGGCGCCCGCAAAACCGGACCAGCGGTTTGGGGCGGTCCGACGTCAGCTCGCGCATACGGATTCCCCGGCCGGCTGCCATAATAAATCCCTTGCGGATCGGCTTGCGGCGCGGCAGCCCTCTTTGTTCTGCCGGAAAATTATCTTTCAGCCAGTTCTTAATTTTGGCAAAAGCCGGATGCTCCAGACTGCGGTTGAGCATTTCCCAAAGATGGGGGACAAACCGCAGATATTTGTCTTTTCCATGGCAAGCCATCAAAATAGTAAACCGCCCCAGCACACGCATATGCCGGAACATTGACCAGAAAGCAAACGAGGCATCAAAATCCGCCCGGCTGACACCGTCCAAACTTGCAAAGTAAAGATCTTTTATCTGCCGTGCCGTGGTTGCGGGATCAACCTCGCGGCGGCAGTCTTCCACCAGACTCATAACATCATATGTCAGCGGTCCCCAGTAAGCATCTTGAAAATCCAGCACTGCACAGGTTGTTTCACCCGGCGGCAGCATGACATTATCGACATGATAATCCCACAACACCAGTGTCTTCGGCACCCGGTAGCCCAGCGGCAAAACCTCTCCCACCAGCTCCCGGAAAGTTGCGCGCTGTTCGCCGCTAAGCGGCTTTCCGGTCGCCATCGGCAGATACCAGTCGGTAAAATAACAAATATCCCTCAAAACAATTTCCGGGGTCAGTTCCGGAACAAATTCCGGTTTTTCACGGATTTTTGCCACTTGAATCAGCGGTTCCAAAGCCAGTTTATACAAATGGTTCTCTTCCTGGCTTTCAAGCAGGCGGGTCAGCGTATCGTTGCCCAAATCTTCCAGCAGCAGAAAACCTGCGGCCATATCCTTCTGCAGCACTTTCGGCGCATGAACGCCATGCTGGTTGAGCAGCGCGCTGAGTTTGACAAATTCGGCCATTTTATTTTGGCAGCCCTCATCATCCATTACAATATAAGTTTTGCCGTCTTCAGTCCTGATCCGGTAATAAGTCCGGGTTGAGGCATCTTTGGCCAGAGCCGCGCTTTCCTTAACTTTAAGCCCGCAGACCCGGACGCAGAATTCATCTCTTTTTGATTCTCGGCTGTTGTTTTCCATTGACCTTGGCTCCCCGGCTGTTTATGATATAAACCAAAATAGACTTTTGACCTTAACATATATTTAAAAGGACCCCGCATGAGCATAAAATATGTCGTTTTTGACTGGGACGGCACCCTGGCGGATACTTACCCTGTCATCTCCGCCGCCTATAACCATACTTTCGACACCCTGGGCCTCCCCCGCATTCCTTATGACGAGGTTAAAAGAATCACCAGCACGCTGCAAAACAAAGACACCCTGGGCGCTGTCTTTGGTGAGCGCAAAGAAGAAGCGGCTGCGGCTTACTACGACTTTATCGGACACCATCATGCCACCAGCCTTGAAGCTATGCCCGGTGCCCGCGCGGTTTTGGAGTTTTGCCGCCGGCAGGGACTGAAAAGCTTTTTAATTACCAATAAAAAAACCCGTTATGTTGCCGAAGAAATCCGGCACCTCGGCTTTGAAAACCTGTTTGACAAAGTTGTGGCCGCCGGGGAATACGCTGAAGACAAGCCCCACCCGCTGGCAACCCATGCCGTTTTCGGCGGCAGCCTTCCGCCGGCGGATGAAATTTTGGTTCTGGGCGACGGTGCGGCAGACTTCCAAACGGCCCGCACTTATGACCACGACGGCAAAACCGCCCGCTGCATCATCTATGATCCCAAAGGCAAATACCAAGGTGCTGCCCCGGACCATAAAGTCACCGATTTAACCGCTGTCATCACCATTATTGAAAAAGTGAACAACCCATGCAAAAAAATAAAAATCCTTCCTTCCCCGGTTCGGGACTGATCCTTTACGGTCGCCACCCGGTTCTGGCCGCTCTTGCTAATCCCCGGCGCCGGATTTCAAAACTGCTCTGTACCGCCGAAACAGCTGCCGAACTGAAAACGCCTGCCGCTCAGCGGGGAATAAGCCCGGTTGTGGTTGACCGCAAGGAACTTGACCGGATTCTTCCCCGCGATGCCGTCCATCAGGGCTTTGCCTTATATTGCGCGCCGCTGCCGGATTACTCGGTTGAAGAAATCTGCGCCATGGCCGACGCTGCCGGAAAATGCCATGTCCTGATTCTTGATCAGGTGACCGATCCGCAAAACATCGGTGCCATTATCCGCTCCTGTGTTGCCTTTAATACTCTGGCTTTAATCATGCAGGATAAAAATTCCCCCGCGGAAACCGGAGCCATGGCCAAAGCTTCTGCCGGCACCATCGAACACTTGCCGGTCTGCCGGGTTACCAATCTTTCCCGGACGGTTAAGCAGCTGCAGGAAGCCGGTTTCTGGACCGTTGGAATGGACGGTTATGCCGATACCACCATCGACAAGATGAACAAAGCCGGAAAAACCGCCATTATCATGGGCAGCGAGGGCAAAGGCATGCGCCGCCTGGTTGAAGAATCCTGCGATTCGACAGTCCGCCTCCCCACCTCTGAAAAGGTTGAAAGCCTCAACGTTTCCACCGCAGCCGCGATAGTTTTGTATGAAATGAACAAGGAATAAATCATGACCCCGACTTTGCAAGTGAACGGACTGACTAAAAACTTCGGCCGCCTTGCTGCCGTTAAAAACATCAGTTTCAGCGCCGGACGCGGAGAGGTTATAGCTTTGCTCGGCCCCAACGGCGCCGGAAAATCGACCCTGATGAACATGATTACCGGCTATCTGGCCCCGTCGTCCGGAACAGTCCGCGTCATGGGTACCGATATTGCGGCTGACCCGATGGCCGCCAAAACCAGCATCGGCTTTTTGCCCGAAGGGTCCCCCTTATACCCTGACCTTTCGGTGCGGGCTTTTTTACGCTACATGGCCGAACTCCGTAAAGTTCCTGCTGCCCGGGTCGAAGAAGTGGCCGCCGTTGCCAAGATAGAACCGGTCTTGCCGCAAAGGGTCGAAACCTTGTCCAAAGGCTATCTGCGCCGGGTCGGTTTTGCACAAAGCATTTTGTCTGACCCTCCGGTTTTATTGCTTGATGAACCGACTGACGGTCTTGATCCTAACCAAAAAGACCATATCCGCGGCCTGATATCCTCCATGGGACGCGATAAAACAATCTTAATTTCCACTCATTTGCTTGATGAGGCTGAAACTATCGCAACCCGCATTATTTTAATGGCCAAAGGGCAAATCATGGCAGACGGCCCCCTGCCGCAGATTTTAGCAGCCGCCGGCGCCTCTGGCCTGGCAGAAGCTTTTCGTCTTTTAACGAGGTAAATTATGCACTCACTTTTCACCGTTGCCAAAAATGAATTTTACCGTTATTTCATTTCGCCGCTGGCATATGTCTATCTGATCAGCTTTCTGCTGCTCAACGGGTCTTTTGCCCTTTACTTCGGACACTGGTTTGACCGCGGCCAGGCAGACCTTCTGCCGATGTTTGGTTTCCAGCCCTGGCTGTATTTGCTCTTTATTCCCGGAATTTCCATGCGCCTTTGGTCTGAGGAATTTCGCAACAAAACTATTTTGCAGATTATCACCATGCCGGTATCCATTTCGGCTCTGGTCTGGGGCAAGTTTCTGGCTTCATGGCTGTTTTGCGCTTTCGCCCTGTTTCTCACTTTCCCGTTTTGGCTGACGGTTAATTTGCTTGGCTCCCCCGATAATGCCGTCATCGCTGTCGGCTACGGAGGAAGCTTCTTGCTTGCCGGCTGCATGCTTGCCATCTCCCAGACCATGTCGGCATTGACCAAAAATCAGGTAATTGCGCTGGTATTGTCCGTTATTGCCAATTTGGTGTTCTTCCTGTCAGGAATTGAGTATATTCTGGGGGTTTTTCGCACTTTTGCGCCGCTGCCGATTGTCGATATGGTTGCCTCCTTCAGCTTTTTAACTCATTTTGACACCATCAGCCGGGGCCTGGTCGAATTCCGCGACC
>CALYAX010000039.1 GCA_944393665.1 uncultured Alphaproteobacteria bacterium | reverse complement strand
GGGGTAGTCAGACTTGAACTGACACGGCCTGAGGCCACAAGATTTTGAGTCTAGCGCGTCTACCAGTTCCGCCATACCCCCGTCAGATGAAGCATAAATAATATAAAACCCTCGACAGGTCAAGTCTTTTTTTATATTCTGACTGCAGAATTTATCAAAGGAGGCAGACAATGCATATTTTAGTTATCGGCGGCGCGGGATATATCGGCAGCCATGCGGTAAAGGCCCTGCTTAAAGCCGGACACCGGGTCAGCGTATTTGACAATCTTTCCACCGGGCTGGAAGTTAACTACTTCAAAGATGCCGCTTATACTGTCGGCGATATTCTGGATTATCCGTCCCTGCAAAAAGCAATGAGCCAGGATGTGGATGCGGTTATTCACCTTGCGGCCAAAAAAGCTGTCGGCGAATCGATGGAGAATCCGGAAAAATACGCTCTCAATAATATTGCCGGCGCGATTAATGTTTTGAATGCGATGAGCGCCTGCGGCGTCAAACGGCTGGTATTTTCCTCTTCTGCCGCCGTATACGGCGAACCGGTCTATCTGCCGATGGACGAGAAACATCCGCTTAATCCGATGAGTTTTTACGGCTTTACCAAATATGACATGGAAAAATATTTCGACTGGTATGACCGGCTGAAAGGAATTAAATATGTTTCGCTGCGTTACTTTAATGCCGTGGGTTATGATGAAGACGGTGACGTCCGCGGTTTGGAAAAGAATCCGCAAAACCTGCTGCCTATCGTGATGGAAACAGCTAACGGTACACGTGAAAAAATGAAAATTTTCGGCAATGATTATCCGACCCGCGACGGTACCTGCATTCGCGATTATATTCATGTCACCGATTTGGGAAGCGCCCATGCCGCGGCCATAGAATATCTGAAGACTGCGCCGGAAAGCCAGATTTTTAACCTGGGAACCTCGGAAGGAATCAGCGTTTTGGAAATGGTGAACAAGACTGAAGAACTAATCGGGCGCAAAATTAATTTTGAATTTGCCCCGCGGCGACCCGGCGACCCGGCTGTCATTACCGCTTCAGCAGAGAAAGCCGGAAAAATTCTGGGATGGAAAGCGGAACACAGCACGATTGAAAATATTATTTTATCCACATGGCAAGTGTATAAACGTTAGTTTATAGACCGCTTTTCCCGCGCCGTTTCAAACTTATATACAGTTTATTATAATCTGTTAAGGAGTTTGCAATGGCTAAAATGAATATCGCGACATTTCTCATCGGCACAAACAGCCATAAACTCAATTGCGAGATTGGCGAGGCGGAACAAGGGGTCATCATCGACCAGATGATCGGCAGCTGGGAAGACCGCCGTTATCTTTATCCGATGCCCCGTCATGAAACCAAACGTTCGGTCAATCATTTTTCAAATGAATACAATTGGGGTTTTCGCAAAAATTAATTTGCGAAAACCCCTTTCAGCCGAGCCGCTGAAAATAATATCCAGCTCAGGAAACAAACGTTTGCGCGGGGTTATTTTTCAGGAGAGCCGGAATTTCCGGACAGGCCTTTGGCAATGTTCATGTTAATGTTAATTAAAGCGTCAAGCTTTCCGGGAGCGGGGTTAGCCAGCATATCCACAGTTCTTTGGAAAATAAACATGGACAAGTTTAAAATACTTTTTTTGATTTCTTCAGGTTGGGGACATTCTGTTTCACTCATTGCGGAAGCAATGATCGTCCATAGTTTGCGGTTTTTTTCTAACGCCTCTGCCAATTCATTCTGACGCTCATCCCAATGTTCCTTAATGCTGTTCAAAGCGGAAGCGGTGCGAATCAGCGCACGGCTTTCCAGCTCGGACTGAGCCATGCCGGAAACATCGTTTTGAGTGTAGTTTTGTGCAGCGTCCATTAAAATTTATCCTTTAGTCAAAAAATAAAAAGTTTCTTAATACAATTACAGTATAGTTATATCATAATTTAAGTTACTCAAAAGTAAAGATTTTAGAATTATCAGAGGTAAAAATGCCCAGACTTTTTGCTATATTCACGGCAGCGGCAGCCGGTTTGGTTCTGATGACCAGCGCAAGAGCAATGGTCCGTTACGAAGACACTCTTCCCAAAATCAACCGCGAGGCGGAAGTGACGGGATTTTTGGATTATGCCCCTTTCGGATATATGGACCACCCCGAGGCTAAAGATCGCGGGCGCTTTCACAGCCTTTACCTGCCCATGCTGGAAGAAATCGGCAAAAATTCCGACCTGAAATTCAATTACAAAACCAACAAGCGCGATTATGAAACGCTGGTACAGATGGTGCGCCGCGGCGAAATCGATATCCTGCTGGGCGCTTATTTTGATACCGAACTGTATAAGGGGATTGAGCTGGTATATCCGGCGGTGATTATCAATCCGGTAACGGTATATATGCTTCCTACCCGCGTTGATGAGGTGAAGGAAACTGCTGATCTCCGCAAGCTTAAAGGGGTGCGCTGTTCAAAAGAATATTATACCGATTTTGTTAATGAACAGCTGAAAGATTTTGATCTGGAAGTGGTTGATACACCGTATGAAATGTTTGAGCATTTATTTACCGGAAAAGCCGATTATATTATGGTAAGCCAGTTTTACGGCATGGCGGAAGCCTCCAAACTGGGTATCCTGCACAAGATCAGCATGGCCAAACAAACTTTGTGGCCGATGCCGGTATTTATCGGGGTTTCCAAGCTTTCCAAATACCGTAAACTGCTGGTGCAGAAACTGACCAAATATATGGAAGCCCCCGAGAACCAACAGAAGATTAAAGCCAGTCTGGCACAGGTTATTGTGGATTTGCAGAGTACTTATCAGGGCGTCGTTTCAAAAGAATTCGGCCTGGACCAGCAGCCACCGGCAAAATCCGGATCCGAAGATATCCCAAATGCCACTCCGTCCGCGGCCGCCCCGGAGGAGCAGATACAGGAGAATTCTTTGACAGGGCTTGACCTTTCCGCCGGAAAGAATAAAATACAAACCAAATAAGAGGTTAAACAATGGTATTGCTGATACATCACCCGGTTAGCCCCCAGGCCCGCAAAATCCGCGCAGTGATGGCGGAAAAGAAAATGCTGTTCATCTTGAAAGAAGAAGAACCGTGGAAATTGTCTGATGATGTTTATAAACTTAATCCGGCCGGGGAGCTGCCGATTTTTTTAAGCGACGGCGTGGTCGTATCGGGCAATTATGCCATAACCGAATACCTGGAAGAAACCAGTACTGAAATTCCGCTGATTAAGGGAGATGCCAAACAGCGCGCCGAAATCCGGCGGCTGACAGAATGGTTTGACCAGAAATTTTACCGGGAAGTTTATCGCAATATTGTCTCAGAAAAAATTCAAAAAAGATTTGCGCAAGGTTTAGCGCCGGACTCCAAAATTTTGAAAGTCGGCCTCAACAATCTGAATTTTCATCTTGAATATATCGACTGGTTACTGGAAAGGCGCAAATATCTGGCTGGCGACGAGCTGACGCTGGCGGACCTGACGGCAGCGGCACATTTATCGATTATTGACTACCTCGGCGACGTGCCGTGGGAAATGTACCGTAATGCCAAAATCTGGTACTCGAAAATTAAGTCGCGCCCGTGTTTTAAGGAAATATTAAAAGACAATATCCGCGGCGTGCTTCCGGCCAAACATTATGCCAACCTGGATTTTTAGAGGTGTTGAATGAATAAAAAATATCTGGCTCTTTCTTTTGCCCTGGCATTGTGCTCCTGCACTTATTTATCCAAAGGATCGGGACAGGTGGTTTTTCATTGGGAAAAGCCGCATACCGGGGTTGAAAAATTTTCCCGCGACCATGCCGAGTGCCTGATGGCCGCCAAAGAATTTAAGCTTATGCCGGACTTCCGCACCTGGTTTTACAGCGAGGAAACCAAACTCAATACCCGCGCAGACTGGAAATCAACCAAAGGAATCTGGGCCAGTTACATTCCTTATGAAGGGGCACAGCCATTGATTGTCAATTCCCGTTATGATGATGATGACACCAGTCCTGCTAATTATCGCAAATGTATGAAGAGCAAAGGCTATTGGGAACGCGACCACGACATTCCCGAGATTACCAATATTAACCTGTATAAAGCACGGCGCCCGCATTTGCAGCAGCCGTTCAGCGCCCCGTCCTGGGATTAATCAGAAGGCGGGTGTCCAAAGGTTTTCCGGTTAAGTATCTTACTTCTCACGGTCAGGTTTTGATGTTCTTTTTTGATGACAGTCTAAATAATAAAGCCGCCAACTACTAAGCTGGCAGCTTTATCAGATAAATAATTCAGGAGTTCATAAACCTCTTCCAAGCGGCGCCTGGACACAATTCTCATCGTACATCCCCTCAATCGGGATTTAATATTACCAAATGCTCCTCCGTTGTCAATCCTTTTCATTGTCTGCTGCCGCTGCCAAAATTTTTGGGAGAAAATATTGGCAGCCGCTGAGGCAGCCTCCCGGGGGAGGAGATATCATGCAGGAGGGCAGGAAAGAGCAACCGGGATATCAGCGGGCGGCGATTTTCTTTTCACAATAAAACGGATTATTATACCGCGGGCCCGGTTTATAATGAAACCGCGGGCTGTATCCGCCGCCGACGGCTTTATAAAAGCTGATAATATCCTGGTAGATGGCAGCATTGCTGGCGGCCAGATCATTTTGCGACTGGAGCAGATTTTGCTGG
This sequence comes from uncultured Alphaproteobacteria bacterium, assembly GCA_944393665.1. Lineage (GTDB taxonomy): Bacteria > Pseudomonadota > Alphaproteobacteria > RF32 > CAG-239 > CAZU01. Next base: position 3,320 of record CALYAX010000039.1, on the reverse strand, counting down.
GCGATCAGGATATCATTAAAATCAACCAATCCCTGGCGATATTTTGCCAATGTCAACTCCGACACTTCTTCCTGTGATTTGACAGCACGGCGGGTCGAATCGTTGCGGTTATATTCATTTTGAATTTTAACCATAGCGTTACGAATTTCCGCTGCCGCATTTAAAATACTCGCCTGATACATTTTGACCTGCTCCGCCTTGACACCTTTTTGCAGCTCAACATTATTCACCAGCGCGCCAAAGTGAAACAGCGGGATATTCACCGCCGGAGACAGGCTGAACATATCCGTATTGGGGGTGATCAGTTTACCGAGATTGGCGGACTGCCAGCCAAGAAAAGCCGATATATTGACGCTGGGAAATAACCCGGCGATAGCTTGTCCGATTTGGGCGTTGGCGGCGACCAGCTGCTGCTCCGACATCTGAACATCGGGCCGGTTGCGAATGACGTCGACAGGCAGATTGTACAGTTGGCTTAAATCATAATTAAACTGTTTATTCACCAGATTTCCTGAGGTATTATTCAAAGCGTCCTGAAATTCTCCGGGCAGTTTGCCGACCAAAATCGTCAGGGCATTGGCGTAAGCCTCGGCCTCGCTTTCCAGTTCCGGAATCTGCGCGCGGGTGGTTTCAACCAGGTATTTTGACTGGTTATAGGCAATAGCATCGTCCAGCCCGACCTGATATTTGGTATTGACCAAATCAAAAATATCTTCCTGAAGTTTGAGGTTCTGGCGGGAGATCCGCAGCTGTTCCTGTGCCCGGCGCAGGCTGATATAATTATTGGCGATTTCGGCGGTCAGGGTCAGCTGGACATTGTCAAGGTTTGCTCCGGCCTGGCGCAGCAATGCCCACGAGCTTTCAGTAAGACGGCGCCCTGCTCCCCAAATGTCAATTTCCCACGAGGCATCAAGCCCAAGCTGATAATAGTCAGTCGTCAGCTCAATACCGTAGGCTTGGGAATCGCGGATTTTATGATAACTGGCATCTCCATCGATGGCAGGCAGAAATTTGACGGCATTAATCCGCAGGCTTGACCGTGCCTGGCGAAGTTTGGCAACCGCCGCCCCGACAGAGGGACTCTCGCGCAACCCCTGTTCAATCAGCCCGGTCAGAACCGGATCATTAAAACGCCGGTACCAGTCGAGCGAAACGCCGGCAGCTTCATTGCCGTTGATATGCAGGCTTTGCTGTACCTGCGCCTTATCATAAAACCTGGGACGGCGATAGTTGGGTCCCAGAGTACAAGATGCCAGCAGGCTGAACATTAAGAGATGCGAAAACCTAATCATCTTTGCCTCCGCGGGTGGTTGATGAAGATGTTTTGCGGCCGTTTTTGGGCGCGGGTTTATCGTCGAGCTTAATTCCCAGCGGATTGCCGTGAGCTTTGTCATAGGCCTGGATAGTTTCCTCATATTGACCGTGACCGGCCCATTCCTTGATGGTTTCAAACAAAGCAAACAAGGCCGGAATGAAGATAATTCCGATAAAGGTTGCCATAATCATGCCATAGAAGACCGAAGTGCCGATGGCGCGCTGGCTGGAAGCTCCGGCGCCGGTGGCAATAATCATCGGAAAAACGCCGAGAATAAAGGTTAAGGCCGTCATCAGCACGGCACGGAATCTCTCTCCGGCTCCTTTTTTGGAGGCTTCGAGAATCGAGGCGCCGTCATCGCGGTAGGCCTTGGTAAATTCAACAATCAGAATAGCATTTTTAGCCGCCAGGCCGATGAGCATAATCAATCCGAGCTGGGCGTAAATGCTCAGGGACTCGCCCATTAAATGCAGGCCGACAATGGCTCCGAGAATTGCAAACACCGTGGAGAACATGACCGCAAAAGCCAGCATCCAGCTTTCATACAACGCCACCAAAAAAAGGTAGCAGAAGACCAGCGCCAGGGCAATAAGCAATCCGGCCAATCCCGCCGCCTCGACCTCCTGCAGGCTCAGGCCGGTCCAGGCGATGGTGAATTCACGGGGCAGAATTTTAGATGCGATGGCACGAATGGTATCAATCGCCGTTCCGGTAGACACTTTGGGATTGGTGTTGGCGGTGACCGAAGCCGAGCTGTATTGGTTGTAACGATAAATTGTTTTAGGCGAAACAGTCGTGCGCACATCGGCAAAACTCTGAACCTTAATCAGCTTTCCGTCAGATGAAGGCACATAAAGGTTTTGAACATCTTCAACGCTCCGGCGGTACGGGAAATCGGCCTGGACGATAACTTTATTGACCTGTCCGCTAAGGGTGATGTTATTAATATAGCGCGACCCGAGATTATTTTGCAAAGCCTCAAACAGGTTGATAACCGGAATATTATAGGACTCCAGTTTGGTCCGGTCGATATCCAGATAAACATGCGGCGTATTGGCGGTGTAAGTGCTGAAAGCATAAGCCAGATCCGGTGAGGCATTTAATTCGCCGAGAAACTTTTCCAGCCAGTCGAACAATTGTGACGGCGGCGTGCTGCCGTCAGTCGCCAGCAATTCCAGCGAGAGGCCGTCGGAATTTCCAACGCCGGGAATTGAAGGCGGCGCAAAGAAGTTAACTTCCGCCAGCGGGTTTTTGCCAAAAGCTTCCGACAAATCAGCCGTCAGGGATTCAATTGATAATTTGGACGATTTGCGTTTGGACCAGTCATCCAGGCCGACCACGCCAAGGGCGACGTTTTCGCCGCTGCCGCCGAGAATAGAATATCCGGCAACGGAAATGAAAAACTTAATACCGTCCATTTTCAGCGCCTGTCCGGCGATATTGCTGAGCACCTCGTTGGTCTGGTTGATGGTTGCCGTGTCGGAAAGCTGAATATTGGCAAATATAATGCCCTGATCCTCTTCCGGCAGAAACGATGTGGCCGTAAACTTAAACCCCAAACCGACAACCGCCATGGTTGCCAGAACAACGACAGCAGTGGTTTTGACATAGGTTGAAAACCAGCCGACAACATCAAGGTATTTTTGTTTGAAAAAGTCAATTGTGTCGTCAAACCACTTGAAAAATCCGTGCGGGGTTTCCGGTTTGTCGCCACGTAAAAAAATGGCGCAGAGCGAAGGCGACAATGTGAGGGCGTTAAAGGCCGAAAAGACTACCGCGGTGGCAATGGTGACCGCGAACTGCTGATAAATTTTTCCGGTAATGCCGGCCATCAGACCTACCGGGATAAAAATCGACAGCAGCACAAAAGTGGTGGCGATAATGGCACTGGCAATCTGCTGCATGGCCTTAACCGAGGCGGCTTTAGAATCAAGATTTTCATAAACCATCAGATACTGGACGCGTTCGACTACGATAATGGCATCATCCACCACCAGGCCGATGG
>CALYAX010000038.1 GCA_944393665.1 uncultured Alphaproteobacteria bacterium | reverse complement strand
AGACTTTGAGTACAATTAATACCTATTTGCAGGCGGATGAAAATAATAAAGATTCTTTAAAAGAAGCTTATAATGCTTTAGGTTGGATTGCCGTAGATATTCCGGAACTCCGCGAACAAATTATTACAACGCTCAAAACTGAAATACAATCGCCTAAGAACGAGTATGATAGGGAGAATAAAGAATTGGCAGCCTTTGTTGTTGATACAATAACCAAACGCCAAAACAGAGAAGAAAATAAGGCACTTAATGACCCGCTGCAAAAAAAACAGAAATTGTTGGAAAAAATTGCCGGTAAAGAACTTGGTAAAACCGGAGACTCTCGTACTGGCAAAATCAGCAGTGAAAATAAAAAAACGGCTACGCTACAGTCTGCAAATGCAAAAACCGCAATGATGCAATCCAGAAGACAACGCTGTTAAATCAACTTGCATAATTCTTAAAGCGCCCCGCTCTAAAAAGAGCGGGGCTGTGGTTTAATATTTACCCCAATGAATTTTGTCAGGGTTGTAACGGTCATCGGGCTGTTTGGGCTCCTCGGCGGGATAACCCAGCGGCACAATGGCGAACGGCCGGATATGCTCCGGCAGCTGCAAATAATCTTTTAAATCATCGACAACGCGCTGCATCGGCGCGGCTCCGCAATAGCAGGCGCCCAGACCTTTGGCGTGGGCGGCAAGCAGCAGGTTTTCCGTGGCAATGGCGCAGTCAACATCGATGAAGCTCCAGCTCTCGTTATCCTTGGTGCGGTTGAACGACCGCTCAATATCGCCGAGCACGAAAATTACGCAGGCGGCGTCTTTGGCGAAGCTTGTCCAACGCTGAATATGACGGAGATGGGCCAGAATTTCTTTATCATCGACCACCAAAAATTCCCAGGGCTGACGATTGTGGGCGGTGGGAGAGTATTGAGCGGCCTTGATGATTTCTTCAATTACCTCACGAGGTATTTTTTTATCTTGATATTTACGGACTGAGCGTCTGGTTAACAGACCTTCCATTAATTCCATAATATATTCTCCATTTTATCCCTGCCCTTTTATAACGTCACGAAGGCAGCCATAAAAAGGAAAGGGTAATTTCAGTTTACCGTTCGCTGCAAACTGTCAATCCGCGGCAAAACCGAATTTTCAATAATGAAAGCAATCGCTTTTTCCACAGTCCGATCCGTATGCAGGAGCGTAGCGGTAATTTCTTCCAGATTGCCGCCGTTGTCAAGCTTTTTTGCTAACGTATTGTAAACGCCTGCCAAATCAGTTAAAGAGTCAATCACTTCCGCTAAAAAGGCGGGAATTTTCAAATCCTGTTTACCTCCCCAGAAGCCCTCGACAAAGCCGCCCTCAACCTCATTAAAACGGGCGGCGCAGACATCTTTGGCGTTAGCCGCGCTGGTTTTGACCCGCGGCAGGCGGATTGAATTGGATTTTACATCGCAGAAAACATCATCCCACAAACCCATAAAAAATTTAAAAAACAAATCGGCTTCATCTTTGGTTTCCAGCCGCGGCGCCTGTCCGGACGGCCAGAAAGAAGAAATGACGTCAGACGGCCTCAGTTCCAGATTAGGGCTGCAGACGGCACCCGCAAAACGCATTTTAACAACGCCGAGCGGCGTGGGACATTTGTAATGCTCCAGCATTTTGGTCATTTTTTCATCGCCGATATATTGGTTTTCTGTTTGCATTTTATCCAACTTTATATATATTGATTACAATTTGTTATAATTTAGTGGAGTTTTGGAAATTGTCCAGACTTAAATTATGGAATTTATGGTTTTTAATTCTGCTGGTGAGCGGCTGCAGCTTGTATCAGCCGTTTGTGGACCGGCGCCGCGAGGCCGGGGCCAAAACGCCGGACAGGCTTTATGTCGGCCGTTCCAAACCGGATAAACCGGCAATTTGTTACAACAGCCTGTTTACGCCGTATGAAGAAGTCAAAAAAATGGCTGACGAGGAATGTGTCAAACAAGGAACCGGCACCCGGGCCGAGCCGGTTAACCAGAGTATTTTCACCTGCCGAATCCTGGTGCCCAATCATCTTTACTTTAAATGTGTTAAATAAGGAACCGAAATGAATTCAGGACTTGAGAACAGTATCAATCAGAAAATGGAACGGATTTTTGACCAGCTGGGGCTGGATGCCAAATATGCTGCAGTTAAAGTTTCAGACCGCCCGGACTTGAGCGATTTTCAATGCAACGGGGCTCTTGCCCTGGCTAAACAAGAGCGAAAAAACCCGCGTGAAATTGCCTCCCTGATTGCCGCAGAACTGGAAAAAGATTCCGATCTGGCCAAAATTTCGGTTGACGGCCCCGGCTTTATCAATATGACCGTGGCAGATGCCTTTATCGGAAAAGTTATGGATCAGGCAGCTGCCGACAGCCGTTTCGGCGTGGAAAAGGTTGAAAATCCCCATACCGTGGTTTTGGATTACGGCGGTCCCAATGTCGCCAAAGCCCTGCATGTGGGGCACCTGCGCTCGGCCGTTATCGGCGAGTCTTTCCGCCGGATTGAGAATTTTGTCGGCAATACCACTATTTCTGACGTTCATTTCGGCGACTGGGGAACCCCGATGGGAATGATTCTCAGTGAGATCATACGCCAGGACGGCAGCCTTGCCAAGGTTGAGACTTATGATATCGCGGCAATTTCAGAGTTTTATAAAAAGGCCAATGCCCGCTGCAAAGAAGATGAAAGCGCCAAGGAAAATGCCCGCCAGATTACCAACCAAATTCAGAACAAAGTGCCGGAATATTACCAGGCCTGGCAGCATCTGCGCCGGGTTTCCGTCGAAGCTGTCAAAAAGCTCTACGATGAACTGGATACCCATTTTGACCTGTGGCTGGGCGAAAGCGATGCCCACGAACCGAGTTTTGAAGTGGTAAAGCTGGCCGCAGACAAAGGTATTTCCGAAATTGACGACGGAGCGACAATTATCCGGCTGGAAGAAACCAATAAGCCCAAGCCGCCGGTTATTTTAGTGAAAAGCGACGGCAGTTTTGCCTACCAGGTGACCGATGTGGCCACAATTTTAACCCGGGTGCGTGATTTGCATGCCGATGAAATCGTTTATTTTGTGGACCAGCGCCAGGCACTGCATTTTGAACAGGTGTTTGAAGTTGCGCAAAAACTGGGGATTGCTCCGGGGGTAGAAATGACTCACCGCGGTTTCGGAACGGTTAACGGTGCGGACGGCAAACCTTTTAAAACCCGCGACGGCGGCGTGATGACGCTGGAAAACCTGATTCAAATGTCCAAAGACAAAGTCCGCGATTCTTTGCCGAAAGCCGAGGAGACCGAAGGATACACCGCCGAAGAAATCGAAAAGATGGTCAGCCAGATTGCTATCGGAGCAATTAAGTATCAGGACCTTAAAAATAATACGGCCTCAGGTTATGTTTTTGATCTGGATGATTTTGCCAAGTTTGAAGGCAAAACCGGCCCTTATATTCAATATGCTATTGCCCGGATCAACTCAATTCTGCGCAAGGCGGCCGAGGCAGGAATTTCTGAAGGCCCGGTCCGGCTGACAAACAAAGAAGAACGGGATCTGGCTTTGAAAATAGCCCAGCTGAATGCCGTAGTGATGCGGGCCCATACCGAAAAAGAGCCGAGTATTATTTCGGACTATGTTTACGGTTTGGCGCAGGTCTTTTCAGGGTTTTATAATGTTTCGCCGATTATGAGCGCTGAAACGCCGGAAATTGCCGCTTCGCGGCTGCGCCTGGCCCGGATGGTGCGCGATATTCTGAAACTGCTGCTGGACCTGCTGGGAATCGAGGCACCGGAAGTTATGCTGAAAAAGTAACAAAATCCGATGGTTAAACTGGGCGAATATATTAAGTCTTTGGAAAAACTGATTTCCCCGCTGGCAGCTTTTTTCGTCGGAACGGTTTTTACCTGCTGCGCCTATGGCCTGCTGTCATCTTATCTGGCACTGCGGCTAAACGAACAGGCGATTTCAACCGGCGCTGTTGGTTTTGTTCTGGCGGTTTATTATATCGGCTATATTTTTGCCTCGCTGAGTTCTTACAAAATCATCAACCGGGTGGGGCATATCCGGGCATTTTCGACTTATATTTCCGTCTTGTCAGCTTTGGTGCTGATGCATGCCCTTTCGGCAAATCCCTGGTACTGGGGACTGCTGCGGCTGTTGGAAGGTTACTGCCTGGGCTCGGCGATGATGTGCCTGGAAAGCTGGCTTAACACCCGTACCAGCAACGCCAACCGCGGTGTTATCATGTCTGTTTACATGATTACCACTTATCTGGGGTCCGCTCTGGGACAGCTGTTTTTAAATATTCCCGATCCCGGCGGATTTGTTATCTTTATTCTGGTTTCTGTATTGTATTCGGTGGCTCTGGTGCCGATTTCGCTGACAGCTTTGCCGACACCGGATATTTCTGCTCATCAGAGTATGTCGCTGAAACGGATTTACAGAATTTCGCCGGTGGGAGTTGCCGGGTGTGTCGTCAGCGGGGTGATGGTGGGCTCAATTTATACTTTGGGCGCGGTTTATGCCCAGAAGATCGGCCTGGATATTATCAACACCTCATTGTTTATGTTTTTTGTCATTATCGGCGGAATGCTGGCACAACTGCCGGTGGGGCGTTTGTCTGACAAGATGGACCGGCGCTTTGTCCTGATGTGGGAAAGCGGTCTGCTGTTTTTGATTGTGCCGTGGATACACTATTTTGTTGATGACGGAATCTGGCTGCTGGCCTTAATGGCCCTGCTTTTGGGCGCGGCCTCCTTTGTGATGTATCCGATTTGTGTTTCACACGTTAATGACAAGATTGAAGACTGTGACCGGGTGGAAGCCAGCGGTATGTTGATTTTGCTGCAGGCACTGGGTATGATTGCCGGGCCGATCATCATTTCAGCGGCGATGCAGGAGTGGGGAGCGTTGAGTTATCTGCTGGCTTTTTCAATCATCAACGGCCTGTTCATGCTGTTTTGTTTCAAACAGATTGTTTTCAAGCCCGAAACAGATTATGTCAATACGACTCCGACAGTACCGACCCCGGTGGCGCCGACGCACGTGTTCACTTCTTTGGCGCAGGATGACCCCGAAAGCCTGCACTGCAAACTGCGCAACTGGTTTAAGTCACTGAAATCAGGCGAGAACTAAACTAAAGAAAGTTGTGTATTATTCCGGCGGTTATTGCTTTCCAAAATGAATTGGTTATCATGCCGGAGGATTCAGTATTTTCAGAGGCAAGAAATGACGGCTTTACAAAATTTTACACATACTTTTAAGAAAACAATCTACCCGCTGACGGCGTTGTTTGCCGGTACTATTTTTATGTGCTGCGGCTATGCCTCGCTGGGGTCGACCCTGGCACTGCGGCTGACACTGATGAACACCCCGACAACCCTGTCCGGTATTATCCTCGCGTTGTATTATCTGGGAACTGTGATTGCCACTTTCAGCGCGGCCAAATTTATCAACAAAATCGGACATATCCGGTCATTTGCCATTTTTGCGGCGCTGCTGGCGATTTTTGTTTCCGGCCACGCGCTGTCACCGAATCTGGTTTACTGGAGCCTGCTGCGCCTGGGCGAAGGTTATGCCATCGGCGGAACCACGATGTGCCTGGAAAGCTGGATCAATACCCGGGCAACCAACTCTAACCGCGGCACCATTATTGCCGTGTATATGGTGACATCTTATCTGGGATCCTCTATTGGACAACTGTTTTTGAATGTGCCCGACCCAACTGGCATGATGGTATTTGTCCTGATTGCCATGTTGTTTTCCTGCGCGCTGATTCCGGTTTCGCTGACAGCTTTGCCGGCCCCGGCAATTGAAACGGTTAAATCAATGGATTTCCGCAAAGCGTATAAAATTTCCCCGGTCGGTTTTATTGCCTGCATTGCCAGCGGTATTCTGGTCGGCACTTTTTATATGCTGGGAACCATTTATGCCACCAAAATCGGCCTAGATATCCGCAGCGTCTCCCTGTTTATGTTTTTTGGCGTTATCGGCGGGCTGCTGGCACAGTTTCCAATCGGACGCCTGTCTGACCTGACTGACCGCCGTTATGTGCTGGTCGGTATCTCCGTGGTTCTGGCGGTTTTGGCACCGCTGGTTCATTTTATGGCATTGTATGGCGGCTGGGCACTGATTTGTTCGGTTATTCTGCTCGGCAGCGGCGTTTTTACGCTTTATCCGATCGCCGTATCGCACGTTAATGACCTTATCAGCGATGATGAAAGAATTCAAGCCAGCGGCATGCTGATATTGACCCAAAATATCGGTCTGGTCATCGGACCGGTCGCAGTGGCGGCGGGAATGAACCTCTTCGGACCGTCTTTCTTTGTGGTTTCTTTTGTTATCATACCTCTGCTGTTTGTGGCCTTTACCGTTTCGCAGATTAAGCGCAAACCCGATATCGCTTATGTCAGCAACACACCGACCCAGATGCAGCCCAGCGCGCCGGCCAATGCCAGCACTTATACCGAACTGGCCAGCGGTGATAAAAAGTAACCATAAATAATAAAAAACAGCCTCAAAAGAGGCTGTTTTTTTGTTTATACGGTTTAGGACAATTTTTGCAGCGCAATGTCAATACGGCGGAGGGTTTCCTCCTGACCAAACAAAACCGCCAGCTCGGTGGCACCGCCGGGGGTAGTTTCTTTGCCGCTCAGGGCAATCCGCACCGGGTAAAGCACCTGGCCGTTTTTAACGCCCATTGTTTCAGCCAGCGATTTCAGGCTCTCAAACAAAGCTTCATTGCTCCAGTTCTGCTGTCCGGCGAGAACCTTGCGGGCTTCGGCCAGTGTTTGTCTGGCGACAGCGGAATCGGTTTTCATCTTTTTATTGGTGAACAGCTCCAAGCTGTAATCGGGGAGCTGTTTGATAAAATCGGTCTGCCCGGCAATCTGCCCCAGCGTTTCAATCCGCGGCTGCAACGCACGGCTTAAAGCCTCCAAATCTATTCCGGCCGGAATGTCTTTATAAAACGGCAGCGCCCGGGCGTGAAACTGTTCCGGCGTTAATGCACGGAGATAGCAGCCGTTCATCCAGGTCAGCTTGACACTGTCAAAAATAGCCGGTGAGCGGTTCAGGCGGTCAACGGAGAAAATTTGTTTCAATTCTTCCAATGAAAAAATTTCCTGTTCGGTTCCGGGGTTCCAGCCCAGCAGGGCAATATAGTTGATAATGGCCTCCGGCAGGTAGCCTTTGGCAACCAAATCCTGAAAAGACGCATCGCCGTTGCGTTTGCTCAGTTTGTGCTGGGCATCTTTCATCACCGGCGGTACGTGAACATAGAGAGGATGTTCCCAGCCGAAATCCTCATAAATCAGATTATATTTCGGCGTGGAAGACACATATTCATTACCACGTACAACATGGGTAATCCCCATCAAATGGTCATCAACGACATTGGCAAAATTGTAAGTCGGAAAGCCGTCGGATTTGAGCAGGACGCCTTCGTCAAGTTCATCATAATCAATTTCAATATCGCCGTAAACTTCATCATGATATTTGGATTTGCCTTTTTTATGAATTGTTTGGCGGACAACAAACGGCTCGCCGGCATCAACCCGGGCTTTGGCTTCTTCTTTGCTGAGGAACTTGCAGGGATCCTGAAATTTGATATTATTTTCCTCTTCTTTACCGTCCTCGGCCTCTTCCTTGGAGCAGAAGCAATAATGAGCGCCGCCAAGTTCAACCAGTTTGTGGGCATATTCAGCATAAACCGGTTTGCGTTCCGACTGCACATAAGGCCCGTAATTACCGCCGATATCCGGCCCCTCGTCCCAATTCATGCCGACTGTTTTAAGGGTATTATAAATAATGTCGGTCGCACCTTCGACATAACGTTTTTGATCGGTATCTTCAATCCGCAGCAAAAAATCGCCTCCGGCGGCTTTGGCAATCAGATATTCATAAAGAGCGGTGCGCAGGTTGCCGATATGCATATAACCGGTGGGACTGGGCGCAAAACGGGTACGTACTTTCATTTCTCAGACCTTTTTTATAAACAAAACATTGGTTTCAAAATAGCGCAAATAAATTT
>CALYAX010000037.1 GCA_944393665.1 uncultured Alphaproteobacteria bacterium | reverse complement strand
GTAACGGGAGCTGTATCGCCACTTCGGCCTGCTGTACGAACAATGACTGCGGCAGCGGTAAGAAATGTTCTTCCGGTACCTGTGTTTCCAAAACCTGTGAAGAGATGGGTCAGAAGACCTGTAACGGAAGCTGTATTGCCACTTCGGCCTGTTGCACGAACAGTGACTGCGGCAGCGGCAATAAATGTTCTTCCGGTTCCTGTGTTGCAGGAACATCAAAGACTTGCGAAATCGGTGATATTTATTACAGCAACCGCGAATGCAGCTCAGAAAGAATCTCGAGCTTGACGGCTCTCGGAATTGTTATCGACCCCGAACAGAGAATGATATTCCATTACGGTGCTATGACTGGAACAAGTCTTTGTCCTTCTGGAAGACGTTGTTATACAGAGACAGGACCGAATATGCCAACTATCAGTAATGAGGATATTGGGGATAATTCTGCTTTTAATGGTTATTTCAATACCGAAGAATTGGCTAATAAAATATCTTCGCCAGCCGCGCAGTTTTGTAAATCTTTGCCGACTTTTGACGGGGCGATTTTAAAGAATTGGTATATTCCGGCAAAAGGTGAAATGAAAAAGCTTATTGATAATATGGCGGCCATTAATGCAAAACACTCAACAACCAATTTCCGCGCGTTGACTTTTCCGATGCTGACCTCTAGTGAAGTTCTATCGGTAAATCTTTATGAGTCAGATGCTATGTGGGCTTATGATGGCGCTAATTTTACTAAAAATTCTAAAGCTACAGGTGGGTATGTCAGATGTTTTGCTCATTACCCGGATCTGAACGGAGATACATCGAAGGATTATGCTTTGCCCTGCCCGTTCCTGAGACAATATAATTCCTTAAGCGGATATATGGAAGATACGTCCAGCAACAGCACGCCTTTTTCCGGAATGGATATTAATTATTGTAAAAATGTTGCTTCAGCCATTGCGCCTTCGCTTGACGGACTTTTCTTTGATGACTACACTTTCAACCCCAGATGCCGGCGTTGTGCAGCCAATACCCTAAAATCCGGAAGCACCGGCGGAGGTACGGGCGGAGATACCGGCGGAACGACACCGACTAAAACTCCGTGCCAGAAAGGAGACTATTACTATAGTGTGACAACTACAGAAAATGCTCTTTGTTCTGCCTCTCCTGTATCGAATAGAACGCTCTTAGGACGTGTTTTATACACAACAGGAGATGGTACAGGGGTTATCCTTCATCATAAATTTACCAATGATTATACCTACAGAAATAATGCCATGAATATGTGTTCAGCATATAAATTAGGAATAGCGAATCCACCGGGAGGAAACTGGAGACTGGCAGTCATAGATGAACTGCGGAAAAATAATAATTGGGAAAGTTATATCAATGGAAATTCCAACACACGCTTCTGGATACAATATACCAGCCTTCCGTATCTCTTTACTCTTGGCGGTGAAGGTCCTATGAGTCCCAGTAGTAATAATGATGATTATCAAGGGATTTGTATAAGTTCATTTCGGTCATCTTACCGAAAATAGGAGAATATAATCTAAAAAAATCCCGGTCTTGCGGCCGGGATTTTTACTGCTGATTAAGCAACTTTGGCGTCATAAGTTATTGAGACACCCTCAATATCGCCGGTCGTACCTGAAGAACAATTATTTGTTACTCTGACCGCCAAAACCTGCTCAGCCAAATATGACTGATTTTCTTCCAGCGCCTGCGACAGCTCGGCATCATCGGTCGCATAGCAGAGTTCAATGCGATCGGAGATGTTAAAGTCCTTGTCTTTGCGGAGCTGTTGGACCATGCGGACAAAATCGCGGACTTTTCCCTCACGCTTGAGCGCTTCGGTCACCGTTGTATCAAGAGTGACGACCGCCTTGTTATCGGCGAAAGCTTTTCCGGCGACGCCCGCTTTCATCTCCAGACGGACTTCAAACAAATCTTTGCTCAGATTCTGACCGGCAATTGCCAAAGTTCCATCAGGGTTAAATGTCCAGCTTCCCTGCTTATAGGCGGCCATAACCGGCCCCATATCCTTGCCGAGAGCTTTGCCCAGCAACGGTGTATAAAGATAAACGGTTTTGGCGGCATAACCTGATAAATCGTTATCAAGTCTGACCGTTTTGACATTGAGTTCGTCTTTAATAATTTCCTGATACTGCGGGCCGATAAAATCCAGTTTGTCGCCGACGACTGTCAGGCTGTTAAGCGGCAGGCGGTTGCGGAGATTTTTCTCCTCACGGATAAATTTGGCCGCCGAACACAGATCCTGCAGAAAGTCCATTTCTTCAACCAGATTTTGATCAAACTTAACCTGCTCCAGCAAGGGATAATCTGCCAGATGAACCGACTCTTCCCCGGTAAGGGTTTTAAAGATATGTTCAGAAACAAACGGCATTAAAGGCGCAACAATTTTGCTCAAGTTTACCAGAACGGTATACAAAACATCAAAGGCCTGCGCCTCACCCTCCCAGAAGCGGTCACGGGTGCGGCGGATATACCAGTTGTTGAGAATCTCCATAAACGAGGCGATTTCATTGGTTGCCTGTGAAACATCATAGGTTTCAAGCCCTTGTTTCACAATCGCACTCAGGCGTTTAAGCTTGGAGAGGATATAATTGTCAATTGCTTCCGCCGAAGTATAGACCTCTTTGGCTTTATATTCTTCAGCATTGGCGTAAAGCGTGAAGAAATAGAAAGCATTCCACAGCGGGATCAAGGCAACGCGGGCAGCTTTGGCAATTTCCTTCCCTTCTTTGTCAACGGCAAGGTTGCCGCCTTTTAAGACCGGGGAAGAAACCAAAAACCAGCGCAGAACGTCTGAACCAATCGTTTCCAGCACTTCCGCGGGGTCAGGATAATTTTTAAGCCGTTTGGAAAGTTTCTGTCCGCCTTCGGCCATCAACAGACCGGTGCAGATGCAGTTTTTAAAGGCCGGACGGTTATGCAACGCCGTTGACAGAACCGTCAGCGTATAAAACCAGCCGCGGGTCTGATCCATGGCTTCAACAATAAAATCCGCCGGAAAATGATTTTCAAACCATTCCTTATTGTCAAACGGGTAATGTACCTGGGCATAAGGCATGGAACCGGACTCAAACCAGCAGTCAAAAACATCGCCGACGCGGTGCATCATGGTTTGTCCCGAGGGATCATCCGGGTTGGGATAAACCACATCATCAATATAAGGTTTATGCAGATCCGTTACCTCAATACCGGTTTTTTCCTTGATTTCAGCGATAGAGCCAAAGACATCAACCCGGGGGAATTTGGGATTATCCGACTTCCAGACCGGAATCGGCGTTCCCCAGAAGCGGTTGCGGGAAATCGACCAGTCGCGCGCGCCTTCCAGCCATTTGCCGAAACGGCCGTCTTTAATATGTTCGGGAACCCAGTTAATCTGCTGGTTGTTTTTGACCATCTCATCGCGGAAATCCGTCACTTTAACAAACCATGAGGACATGGCCTTATAAATCAACGGCGTATCAGTGCGCCAGCAGAACGGATAAGAGTGGGTATACTGCTCTTTTTTAACCAACAGCCCGTGTTCTTTAAGCCATTGCATAATCGGCTCATTGGTTTCGAAAACCTGTTTGCCGCAATAATCGGAAATCTCGGCAGTAAATTTGCCGGCTTCATCAACCGGGCAGACCACCGGGAAGTTTTCATCATAAGCGCGGCAGGCTTCAAAGTCGTCCTGGCCGAAACCGGGAGCAATGTGGACAATGCCGGTACCGTCTTCGGTAGAAACAAACTCTCCGCTCAAGACTTTGAAAGCGCCTTTGGCTTTAAGATCTTTGAAATAGGGGAACATCGGCTCATAACTCATGCCAACCAGATCCGCACCTTTCATGGTGCCGACTTCAACCGCGTTTTCAAGCTGTTTTTTGTAGCGTCCTTTGAGCGCCGTGCCGATAATATATTTCTGGCTGCCTTCCTGCATGACAGAATAATCAATGTCCTTTCCGACTGCCAGCATCAGGTTTGACGGCAAGGTCCACGGCGTTGTCGTCCAAACCAGAATCTTCATGCCGTTTTCAAGCGTGAACATAACGGTGATGGCGTTATCGGTTTTATCCTGATAGCCCTGATTGACTTCAAAGTTTGACAACGGGGTTTCTGCACACCAGGAATAGGGCAGCACCCGGTAGTCTTCATAAACCAGCCCTTTGTCGTAGAGCTGTTTGAAATTGGAGATAACACTTTCCATAAACGGCAGGTCCATGGTTTTGTAATCATGGCTGAAATCTACCCAGCGGCCGATACGTTTAAACATATCAACCCAGATACCGGAATATTTGAGCACATCGGAGCGGCAGAAATTATTGAATTTTTCGATGCCGTATTCTTCAATTTGTTTGCGCCCGGAAACGCCCAGCTGTTTTTCAGCCGACATTTCGGCAGGCAGGCCGTGACAGTCCCAGCCGAGGCGGCGTTCGACTTTTTTACCATTCATCGTCTGAAAGCGGGCGACAACATCTTTGACATAAGAAACCATAATGTGCCCGTAATGAGGCGTGCCGTTGGCAAAGGGCGGCCCGTCATAAAAAACAAACTCGGCGGCGCCATCACGGTTATGAACCGATTTTTCAAAAGTTTTATTCTGATCCCAAAAATTGAGAACATCTTTTTCAATAGCTACAAAATCAGGCTTAGCCTTGACATCTGCATAATATTTCATGGTATTTTAACCCTATTCGGATAGAGGTTGATATTGTTTTGATTGTAAAAAACTGAATGGTATGTGCAAGCAAATTAATCCCCCTAGGGGATAATAATCGAACGTATGGATATGTAAAAGCTGCACATATTATGACTCTCTTGAATAATGAACTGCAATGAAGTTAATACATTAAAACGGCTGAGTCAATGGCAAATTGAGCCTGGAAACGGCTTTATCAGAAGAGTTTCAAAACGGACTGGCTGGCCTGAGAGGCAAGCGAGAGGGAATTAACCGCCAGCTGCTGGCGGGTTTGCAGAGCCAGCATGTTGGCGCTTTCCTGATTCATATCCGCCAGGGTTAAAGCATCGGCGCCCTCGGTAAGGACGTTAATCAGCGAATTGGTAAAGTTTTCCCTTGTCGTTACTATCTGGTAATAATTTCCGAACTCCGAGGCATAGAGCCGCAGCTGGTTAATGGCGCTGTCGATTTGATCGAGCGAGTTCTGTACCCCGGCGGTATTACTCCAGTCAGCGGTTTCCAGCCCCAGTCCGGCAGTTGTAGCGTCGACGCCTTTGATATCCAAATCCGAGGTGCGGGACTCATTAAACACCACTTTCAAATCCTGACTTTTGAGCAGGTTAACCCCTTTGTACCAGGAGTCATTAATCAGATTGTCGTACTGGGTCAAAATCTGGTTGAAACGGCTGGCTGTTTCCGAAATATTATCCCGGGGCGGAAAAACCTTTTGAGAGGCATCGATATAGGCGTCAAAATCATTAAAAATATTATCAAACTGTGCCTGGGGAAATTCTGAAATCCGGTTCCAATCCGGAAAACTGTTCAAAGAAAGCAGACTGGATTTTCCTATACTTCCGTCTGCGGCGGCAATCCAAGTATCATTCAGCGCCGCGCCATCCAGTTTAACGGAAACGGAAGCTCCATTCTGATAAGTTAAAGCTGAATCATAGATTAAATACTGAGGATTAATCGTAAAACGGTTGGTTATATTCAATTGAGAAGAACTGCCGAGATTATAATTTCCCAAAGCCAGCCCAAAAATCTCGTCAGTTGAGGACCCTAAAGAAATGTTGACGATACCGTTAAAATTATTAGTTCCGTTGCGGATCCCGTGCCCATGGTCACCGGTGGTATAAATATTGAGCGTACTACCAGCTTTTTGAGTTAAAACAGCGGTTTCATCTGCCGCTGAGATACCATATAAAAAATGGGAATTTGGATTAAGGGACTTAATATTAACCGTTCCGTTTAAAATTGTTTCACCTGACGATCCGGTATGAATGCCGGAAATAAAATTGGAACTGGTATCCGCAGAATCAATATTAATATTGACATTTTCAATTGTGACATGATGGCCTTGGTTGCGAATGGCATGAAAATCAAAAAAAGTGGTTTTATGAGCAGAAGTATAATCAATGTTCAACCCTGATATCAAACTTCCTTCGGCTGCCTCTATACCAATAGCGGAATCGGTCGTTGTAAAATTGAACTTTAAAGTTGTTGCGGCAGCGTTTTTATCCAGATAGCGGGCACCGACCAGGGACTGCCCGTCACCTAGGACAATGTTCTGATTAACGGACATGGTAATATCAGAGGTTAGGACAATCAGCCCCTTTTTGCCGCTGTCGATGGCCGCCAAAAGTTCTGCCTCCGTCGATACTTTGGCGACTACCGGCTGCGCCGTTTCCAGCGCGCTGTTAGCGACCGATTTGGCCTGTTCCAGAAATTTGGTTCCGGCCTCAATACTTTCATTCACCGCTTTTAAGGTCTGTATCCCCTGGCTCATCGCGTCCAGCAGGACGTTCAAATCCTCGGCGCGGTTGTTCAAAGACTGGGCGGTGTAATAGGAAGACGGATTATCAATCGCGGAATTGACTTTCAGTCCGGTGGCGAGGCGGTTCTGGGTCATATCCTGCAGCTTTGCCGTCTGCTGCAATGACAGCAGATTATTGCGCATGGATGATGTCAGGCTGATTCCGCTCATCTTTTCCTTTCCTAAAACAACTTTAAAACACTCTGGCTGGCCTGGGAGGCAAGGGAGAGTGAATTAACCGCCAGCTGCTGGCGGGTCTGCAAGGCCAGCATGTTGGCGCTTTCCTGATTCATATCCGCCAAGGTTAACTGGTCCGCGCCTTCAGTCAAAACATTAATCAGCGAATTGGTGAAGTTCTCCCGGGTGGTGACAATCTGGTAGTAGTTGCCGAACTCCGAGGCATAGAGCCGCAACTGGTTTATCGCGCTGTCGATTTGGTCGAGCGAGTTCTGTATCTGGATTGAGCCGGTCCATTCGGCTTGATCTAAATCCAGACCCCGACTGGTCGCATCGACGCCTTTGATATCCAAATCCGAGGTACGGGACTCATTAAACACCACTTTCAAATCTTGGCTTTTAAGCAGATTGACGCCTTTGTACCAACTGTCGTTAATCAGCTGATTATACTGCTCTAAAATCGTGTTAAACTGTTGAGCATAGCCATATTGGACAGATTTTGAATAACTAACCGGCTCAAGGCGCTCTAAATTAAAATCCCCGCTTTTTAACAGTCCGCGGATGCTCAAGTCATCAGATATAACGGCTTTCAACGGCTGGGAAATATCCTGCTCTATTTTGAATATACCATATGCGGTCATCACTTCTGCTCCGGCAACTCCGGAAAGATTGATGTTGTTCAAAGCAATAGCTTTTTCCGCATTGGTGTTCAGACGTGCCTGAGAAGAAGCAAGATTAATCAGTCCTCCGGAAACAGCAAAACCGATATCGCCAGTGGTGTGAATGTTGGTGATACCGTTTAGAATACAGTTCACCTGCCGAATGCCATACCCCCTTTCTGCGGCGGTGGAAATATTTAAAACACTGTTTTTGTTTTGAACTAATAATCCGCCTCCAGGTTCACTGACAATGCCCATTTTTGCTGCAGAAAGTGTTGACGGCAAGTTAATGTTGATTGTGCCGTCAAAAATTACCTCTGCACCAGTGCCGATAAAGACCGCACCGGAAATTACTCCGGAAGAATTATCCGTCTTATAGCTAATATCAATATTCCGCATTGATGTCTGATGATGATTCAGATTACGGACGGCATAGAAATCTGTCCGGTTGTCGGCTTTTGCGGTAGTATAATCAATTTTCAAATCTGCTAATAAACTGTTTTCAGCCAAATCTATACCAACTGCCGAAACAGCGGAAGCGTCAAAATTAAAAGTCAATTTTGCGGTACCGCCTTTGCCGTCAATAAAGTTTTGCCCGACCAGCTTTTGCCCGCTTTTCAACTTTATTTCCGTATTAGCAGACAGGACAATATCATTTTTGATAACAATGACGCTTCCTTCAGCGGTATTATTAACTGCGTCAATCAACTCTGCCTCTGTTGTCACTTCGGCTGCTACCGGCCCGGTATATAACGACCAGTTATCTTTAACGACTTGTTCGTAACCGGCATTGGCAACCGACTTGGCCTGTTCCAGGAATTTGGTTCCGGCCTCAATACTTTCATTGACGGCTTTTAAGGTTTGTATTCCCTGGCTCATGGCGTCCAGCAGAACGTTCAAATCCTCGGCGCGGTTGTTCAAAGACTGGGCAGTGTAATAGGAAGA
>CALYAX010000036.1 GCA_944393665.1 uncultured Alphaproteobacteria bacterium | reverse complement strand
AAAAAATAGTGAAATTTGATATTTAAGCGCTGATAAGAACCCGGGCGGCGGCACGGGCTTCGTCAGTGATGGTTTCGCCGGCAAGCATCCGGGCAATTTCTTCATGCTTTTCGGCAGGCGCCAGCTCGCGGACCCGGGTGGTGGTCACATTGTTCCGGGTAAATTTTTCAACTTTGTAATGATTGCTGCCCCGGGCTGCAACCTGCGGAGAATGCGTAACGACCAGAACCTGCACTTCAGACCCCAGCCGTGCCAGACGCTCTCCCACAGCCTGAGCGGTAGCGCCGCCGATTCCGGCGTCAACCTCATCAAAAATCATGGTGGACACTGTTGAACTCTTAGCCAGGTTCACCTTCAAAGCCAGCATAAACCGGGCCAGCTCGCCGCCGGAAGCAATTTTGCCAAGCGGTCCCTGCGGGGAATTAGGATTGGTGGCAACGGTGAAAGAAACTTCGTCGAAGCCATGTTCGTTCCATGACATTTCGGACAGACGGTCAATCTGTGTCACAAAGCGGGCTTTTTCCATCTTTAACGGCGGTAGCTCGGCCATAATCAGCCGATCCAGCTCCTCAGCGGTTTTAACGCGCTGGTCATGAAGGCGGTTAGCCGCTTCCAGGTAAGCCAGGCGTTTTTCGGCGTCGATTTTCCGCAGGGCGGTTATGCCGTCTTCGCCAAGCTCAATCGCATTCAGGCGGTTTTGAAAATCTTCCAGCGTGACCGCCAGATCATCAACGGCGACACCGTGTTTGCGCGCCAAATCTTTGAGAGCAAACAGGCGGCTGTCAATATTTTCCTGCTCAGCAGAATTAAGCGATACATTGGCGGAAGCGTTTTCAATCTGCCCGATGGCATCGGCAGCTTCAATCAAAGCCCGGTCCAGCGTATTATATATCTCATCATAGCGCCCGCCGACATGACGGTTGGCTTTATCAACCGCAGACTGGGCCTGGCGGAGAGCCGACTGGATATCATGTCCCTGAGTCAGGGCGGCGTAAGCATAGTTCAGGCTCTCAAGGATTTTTTCGGCGTTCATCAGTTCCGAGCGCCGCTGCTGCAGTTCGGCTTCTTCTCCCTGAATCGGCCTAATCTGTTCCAACTCATGGACCCAATGGCGCAGATTGTCTTCTTCTTCTTTGGCGCGATTGATATTTATCTCGGCATCGGTCCGGTTTTTGACCGCAGCCTTATACTCGGCAAATGCTTTGCCAACGGCAGCCAGCAGCTCATGGTAAGCGCCATAGGCGTCAAGCACCTCACGGTGCATGGCCTGATTAAGCAGTCCCTGATTATCAAACTGCCCGTGAATTTCGACAAGGCAGCGCCCGATATCTTTCAAAAGTCTGGCAGAAATCGGCTGATCATTAAAAAAGATTTTGCCTTTGCCGTTCTGGTCCAGAGAGCGTTTGACAATCATTTCTGAGTCAGCTTCCAAATCATTTTCCTGCAACAGCTGCTGCAGGGCGGCATTATCAGGTTCCGCTTCAAAGACCGCGGTGACCGAAAGCTTTTCTTCGCCCTGGCGAATCAGCGAGGTTTCAGCGCGTTTTCCCAGCACCAGGCCCAGAGAGTCCAATAAAATAGACTTACCGGCTCCGGTTTCTCCGGTTAAAACGCTCAAGCCGGGTTTGAAATCCAAATCCAGCTTATCAATCAAAACCACATTGCGAATCGAGAGCGAGGTGAGCATATCGCCAAGGTCCTATTTATTCCAGAGTTTTTTGGCCTGTTTGTACCAGCGGCTGTCAGGATAATTGTGCCCCAGCACTTTCAAAGCATCGCGGCTTTCTTTATCCAGTCCGAGAATTTTATAAATTTCCACCTGGCGGTAAAGCGCTTCTTCAATCTGCGAAGTGGTCTGATAGCGGTTGACAACCTGTGAAAAGCGGTTGAGGGCCGACAGATAATTTTTCTGGCGCAGATAATAACGTCCGACTTCCATCTCCTGCCCGGCAAGATGATCATAAATCAAGTCGAGTTTAAGCCGGGCATCCTGGGCATAATCCGTATTGGGAAAACGGGCAATCACCTGCTGAAACGCAGCCAGGGCTTTAGCGGTATTTTCCTGATCTTTTTCCACGCCGACAATCTGGTCATAATAACAGAGGCCCTTCATATAATAGGCATAAGCAATGTCTTTGTTGCCGGGATGAAATTTGATAAACCGGTCCAGCGCCAGAATCGCATCATCATATTTCTGATCGCGGTAGTAGGCATAAGCCCCCATCAGCTTGGCTTTGGTCGCCCATTTGGAATAGGGATGTTCAAGCTCGACGGTTTCAAAAGTGCCGGCTGCCCGGGCCCATTGGGTCTTTCCCATCTGCTTATAGGCGGTATTATAAAGATCTTCAGCCGACTTCGGGGTTTCCGTCTCCGGGGAAGAGGCACAGGCTGACAGCAGTCCCAGTCCGATAACAGCAATTAGGTGCAACGTAAACTTTTTCATGAAAAATCCTTATACTATCTGATAATTATGCGGGTTGGAAAACAGTTTTTTCAAAAGTTCGTTATTATGAAAGTGGCCGGTTTTTTCAGCAGTCACTTCTCCCTGAATATGGTAGCCGGAGGTATACATGTCACCAATGGCATCAATAACTTTATGGTTGACGCATTCGTTTTCAACCCGGAAGCCGCCTTCATTTAAGATGGTTTCGCCGTCAAGAACAACGGCGTTATCAAGCGAGCCGCCCTTAATCAGGCCGACAGACTGAAGATAATCAACCTGGTATTTTTCGCAGAAAGTGCGGCAGGGAGCGATCTGGCTTTCAAAATTAGCCATGGTGAGCGGGGCATGATATTCCTGATGCCCGACAATTTTTGAAGGAAACTCAATCATAAAATTAATTTTCAATTCTCCTGCCGGCTGCAGGGTAATCTTATTCCCCTGGTCATCAACAAATTCGACCGGGCGCAGAACTTTCAACTCTTTGCGTTCAGCCTGCTGGACAATAGTTCCGGCCTCGCGCAGCGCCTCTAAAAACGGCAGTGCCGAACCGTCCATTATCGGCATTTCCTGATTGTCAATCTCTACCGTTGCATTATCAATGCCGCACATAAACAACGCTGCCATCAAATGCTCAACGGTCGAAACCTTATGACCGGCAGCATCCGCCAGACAAGTGCAGTTCCGCGTATCGGCAACCTGATTGTAAAGCGCGGGAATCTCCGGCTGGCCGGGAAGATCAACACGTTTAAAAACGATTCCGCGGTCAATTGCCGCCGGTTTGATGGTCAAATTGACTTCACAACCGGAATGAAGACCTATTCCCTTAATTGCCACATTTGAAGCCAAAGTCTGCTGCTGCATGGTTTATTGTCCTTTCGTAACAAAAAAATAATAAGGCAATCTGTAAGCCGGGTTCTGTATTCAATTTGCCGCGCTTTGCAGCGTGGATTTTGAACGATAGCTATTCATCTGGGCCTTAGCATTACTGCATGGCTCGTTGCGACCTACCTCTGGAGTGGAGAGAGAACGCTCCGTATAATTCAGTTTACGGCTTGCGCCGTACTTGAAATCCCCTAACTTGGTCTTGCATCAAACAGGGTTTGCCTGGCCAAAGCTGTTACCAGCCTTGCGGTGGGCTCTTACCCCGCCTTTTCATCCTTACCGGCGTTATAAACCCCGGCGGTATATTTCTGCGGCACTTTCCCTTGGATTTCTCCAGCCGGACGTTATCCGGTGTTATGTTCTCCTGATGCCCGGACTTTCCTCACCATGGGCAAGCCATGGCGCAGCTATCCGATCGCCTTATTGAAGATGAGAATAACTGTTTCGGCTGAGGATTGCAAGAGCTTTATTAGACGGTGCAACAGTATTTAAAAAGCAAAAGGAGTTCCGAAGAACTCCTTAACTTTATTTTTGGGCCCCGGTTATTAAACCGGCCCATTGCGATTTTGGGACCGTTAATAACTTGAAGACCAATTCCCGGGCTTTGCCCGCGATAACTTCAGCAAACTCCGGCGTTACTCCGGCAGGCTCAAACCTGACAAATTTGTAACTGGCCGGAACCACGTCACTGCCGTACCAAATTTGATAATTGCAGCCATAGACATCGTCCCAGTTGGTGATATTTACCATCGGCGTCACCAAATACATCAGACCGCCCCAGCAGACAAAGCAAACGTTTTTACGAATGTGAACCCATTCAGTTTCCTTTTTGGAGAAACAAACCAGGAATTCACCCTCTTCATCACAACTGTTCATCTCAATATGGTAATTTTCCATGAGATAATTCCAGGTGAATGAATATTCCTCCCGGGTTGTCATATTGACAACTTTGAATTCTCCTTCCTGCAAAACACGTCCGTGTTCCCGCACGCCAAATAAAATGCTGCTGACACTTTCTCCGGCTTGGGAATTGATGTAAACTTTGACCCTGTCAAGCTTGCGGCCGATAATTTTTCCCTCGCCGGAAGCAACCTTTTCAGCCTCTTTTACAATATCAACAACGTGATAGGACACCCCCCGTTCATTAATATGAACTTCAGGAACCGGCACCTCTTTACCGTTGGCAACAGCGAACATTTCCGTGCCGTTACGCACAGAAAGGAAATTGATGCCTTCTTCAACAGCCGCCTCAACCTCATCGGAACCGATGATATAATAACCAATTCCATGCTCATCACGGATATATTGATTATCAACCCTTCCCGACAGAGAGTGTCCGATTTCCGGCTTACCGTCAGTGATGGTAATATACGGGGCCTGAGAGCGCTTCATTTTGGCGATTGTTTTGGCTCCTGCAATTAATGGCACTAAATCACCATCCGCCATATTTCCGAAAGATTTTTTAAATACCCGGGTTTTGCTGGGCACTCCGTTTCGGAAAACCTCCGGCTGTTCATTCCTGACAGTAAAAAAATTAAGATTGCAGCTGCGTGCTTCTGCAATGTCTTCTTTGGTGACGGCAAAATAAAATTCATTTCCGCCACGGTCATAATACTTTTCCATAATTTATAATTTAAGACCGTTAAACATCTTCCTTACCGGATCCGGTCTCAATACCGACAGGAAACATTTAATTTTTAAACGTTCTTATCCTATCATAGTTTTTAACCCGGGTAAATAGACAAAAGACATTTTTTGTCATTTAAATAATGTCAGTTTTATCCCCAAATTTTTAACAGGCAAAATACCTTGACTTTGCTGGGATTGAAGAATCATTAAAAATAATTTTTAAGAACAAACCAAGAACAGTTAATAAACTCCTAAAAAATACCATTGATTCCCATAAATTCCCATGTTATACCATACTTAACAAAACATTAATGAAGGATTCCCAAATTGCGCAAAACATTCCTGTTTATGGATACTGTCAGCAATAAGGTAGACGCCAAAGGCCGCGTTTCCCTGCCTGCCGACTACCGCGCAATTGTTAAAGACACCGGCAGCGAGATTGTCTGTTACCGCAGCCTGAGTTCCCCGTGTATTGAGGGCTGCCTGGAAGATTTGCTCGACAAGCTTGCCAGCGAGATGGAAAACTCGCTTGATTTCTTCTCCGCCGCCCAAGATGACCTGACCAATCTTATTTTCGGCGATGCCAAACGCTATTCTTTTGATTCAACCGGGCGGATTATGCTCTCAGAAAAACTGCTGGCTCATGCCGGGATTACCGACAGTGCCGTCTTTGTCGGCAAAGGACGCAAATTTCAAATCTGGAACACGGAAAACTGGGTTCAAGAGGAAGCCCGGATTCGCGCCGAAGTATTTAAAAACCGCCCGTCAATCCGGCCGGTTAACAGCGGGGAGGCCAAATAATGATTTCCCGGTATCAAAAACATTATCCGGTCATGCTTCCTGAAGTTTTGCAATATCTGGCTCCCCGGGACGGCGAATTATATGTTGACGCCACTTTCGGCAACGGCGGCTACAGCGAAGCTATCCTCAAAGCGGCCGACTGCCGGCTCATTGCCCTGGACCGCGATCCCAATGTTTTAGCACGGGCAGAAGAACTTAAAACGCAATACGGCAGCCGTTTTGAATTCCGTTCCGGCTGTTTCGGCGATTTTGCGGAACTGGTCTGCGAAACTATCGACGGCGCCGTTTTCGACATCGGCGTTTCCTCCATGCAGCTGGACGAAGCTGAGCGCGGTTTTTCTTTCAGTAAAGATGCTCCCCTGGATATGCGGATGTCGCAAAGCGGGTCCAGTGCGGCGGATCTGGTTAATTCCCTGCCTGAGGGCGATTTAGCCGACCTTATTTACACTTATGGCGAAGAACGCCGTTCCCGCGCGATTGCCAAACGGATTGCGGAAGCCCGCAAAACCGCGCCGATTGCCACAACCCGGCAATTGGCGGAAATTATTTATACCGTTAATCACCGTATCCCGGGCCAGATTGATCCGGCAACCCGGACATTTCAAGCCTTGCGGATTGCGGTTAACGATGAACTGGGAGAACTGCAGTCCGGCCTTGAAGGAGCAACCCGGCGGCTGGCCAGCGGCGGCCGGCTGGTCGTGGTCGACTTTCATTCTCTTGAAGACCGTATTGTCAAAAATTATTTTAAAGCCAATGGCGGCAAAAACGTGCATGTGTCACGTTATAAACCGCAGAATCAACCTATTAACCCCGGAATAGCTTTCAGCGAATGCTCCAAGGCGATTACCCCGTCTCCAGAAGAAACGGCGGAAAATCCCCGTTCGCGTTCTGCCAAGCTGCGCTATGCCGTTAAACAATGACTCAATTTCCAGGAGGATTTTGAACATGAACAGCACCAAAATCGCAACGATCGCTTTATGGATTGCCCTGCCCTGCCTGATCGGTTTTTCATCTCTGGTGATGAAAAACAAGGTTCAGGAACTCGAACACCAGCTCAATTCCATTAACAGCAATATTCAGGACGATATTAAGACTATTCACGTTCTTAAAGCCGAATGGAGCCATCTTAACAATCCGGGACGGCTGCGGAAACTGGCGGCTAAACATATTTCTCTAAATCCGGTCCGCGCTGAACAAATTATTAACTATTCTGCGTTACCATTCAACTATGAAAACGGCGAATCGCGGAAGATCGCCGCCCGGAAGAATATATCGGGACATGCCGAGCATAATAAGGAGCTGAAAAGACTGACCAGTGCCCGGCGTTGATTAATGTTATAGGCAGAAGCTAGGAGCAATGGCGGTAAAGTATTTTAAAAAAAATAACCGTGATGATTTTTATCTCCCCGGGGAAGAGATAAAGATCAGTACCCGCACCAGCTTTACACATTTCAGTTCAGACAAAGATCCCCTCGGGGTCTGCAAAAACCGTTTACTATTTGCGGTTTTGGGTTTTATTGCCGTTTATGCGGTGCTGGCAATCCGTGTTTTTGACCTTTGCGTCATCCCCAATCTGGGAGATGACACGCCGGCAGCCGAGCTGCGGGCTTATGCGGCCAACCCGATCCGCCGGGCGGATATTCTGGACCGCAACGGAACAATTATTGCCACCTCCTTACCCACTGTCAACTTGTATGCCAATCCGCGCAAAATCCTTAATCCCGGCGAGGCGTCACGACAGCTGGCAAAAATTCTGCCGGAGCTGAAACCTGAGGAAGTTTACAAGAAACTTACCGCCCGCGGAAGCTTTGTTTACCTTAAACGAAATCTTACACCGTCACAACAATACCAGATTAACTATCTGGGTATTCCGGGCCTGGAATTTGAAAACGGTGAAAAACGCGTTTACCCGCATAAAAATTTGTTTGCCCATATTATCGGAGCCACGAATATTGACAACGAGGGTATTTCGGGAATTGAAAAAGAGCTGGATGAACGCCTGACCCAGTCGGACATTCCGCTGACGCTGTCTGTTGATGTGGGGGTACAGGATACAATCCGTGAAAACCTGCTGGCTGCCGTTGATAAATTTCATGCTCTGGGGGCCACCGCAGTCCTGCTGGATGTTAAAACCAGCGAGATTGTGGCTATGGTGTCGCTTCCCGATTACGACCCCAATATTAACAAGATTAAAAATGAAAACGCCCTGTTTAATATGGCAACCAAAGGCGTTTATGAGCCGGGTTCGGTTCTAAAAATTTTTAATACCGCCATGTCGCTGGAAAGCGGCAAGGTAAAAGTTGCCGACCGTTTTGACGCATCCGAACCATTGAAACTTAAGTATAACGTCATTAAGGATTACCGCGGCGAAAACCGCTGGCTGTCGGTGCCGGAAATTCTGGTTTATTCTTCAAATATCGGCTCCGCACGCATGGCACTGAAAGTCGGCGGCAACGAACAGCGCAATTTTTTGGAAAAAATCGGTTTTTTTGAAGAATTAAACGTGGAAGTGGCCGAACGGGGCAAGCCGCTGGTCCCCAAGCGTTGGGGCGAAGGGACTATTGCCACGGTTGCTTTCGGTTATGGTTTGGCTGTCTCGCCGCTGCATGTGGTTACCGGCTATGCGGCAATGGTTAACGGCGGTATTTATCACAGCCCGACACTGATTAAAAACGGCCCTAAAACCACTGACGGACACCGGGTCATTTCATTTAATACCTCCAAACAAATGCGGGGACTGATGCGCCTGGTCGTGACCGACGGATCCGGAAAACGTGCCAATGTTCCGGGATATGAGGTAGCGGGAAAAACAGGAACTGCCAACAAATTAAATGAAAAAGGCAAATATGTTGATAAAAAAGTCCGGACGACTTTTGTATCAGCTTTTCCGATTTCAAATCCCAAATATGCTTTGATTGTGATGCTGGATGAACCTAAGGCTCTTAAAGAAACCTGGGGATTTGTCACTTCCGGCTGGAATACCGTCCCAACAGCGGCTAAAATCATTGAAGCCATCGCCCCGCAGCTGAATATCAAAGCTAACTATGATCTGGACGAATTGCGCAGAAACCGGATCATTGAAGCTTCTTACGGTAAAAGATAATTTTTTCTCTATTTGAGTCCTTAAAATTTTCGTCCATCTGGCCCAATAAGTGATTGACTTGTCGTGATTTTACTGGTATCCTGGAATTAGTTCCGGAACAGTACTATTGGAGAACATCGATGAGGAAATTATTTTTGGCCCTGATTTTTACCTTATGGAGCGGCATAGCCGCCGCTGGCATTTACTGGCTTCCCGATTACCTTAAAAACAACATTGATACCAATCACCGTACCGATACCGCCCCTGACAATTCCGGCGACATTAAGCCGGAGTGTAAATCCTACCAGCCCAAATGCAATCCGCCTAAAGTTCCCGGCGGTGAAAAAATCCGCATTGCCGGCGATTTATTTTGCCCTATGGAATGTGTTTGTCCGTCAGAATACAAATACAATTCGCTCAACTGTTCTGGAGACAAAGAACTAAG
>CALYAX010000035.1 GCA_944393665.1 uncultured Alphaproteobacteria bacterium | reverse complement strand
CAGGCTGCAAGTGCGCCTTATTACCCGCACTCTTGCGTTTCATGTAGGCTAACTCTTTAAGCCCATGCGGGGAGCGTGTACCCCTTTCCACGCTTCCCGTTATGGGCTGTTTGTCGTTCCGTAAAAGCATATCGAAAACGGTATGCTTTTACAGGCTGACAAAGCCTTATTGTTCCTTGATAAAGAAAGCCCGCAAGATAACGGCGGCGCAGTATAACAGGCAAACGAATACATACCGCTTATATCGAGCCGAACAGCGGGTACGCCAGGACAGCTTTTCACACAGGGAAAGCCGAGCGAGAAATACCGCGCTGCAAAACAGGTTTAGCAGCTTGTGGGCGACGACATATAGGCGGGACGAAACGCCTTTATAGCCATAGTCCGAGCGTTAAGAGCGTCGCAGGCATTGGGTAAAGCTGCCTTAAATGAGCAGGGGTGAAACTCCCGCGGTGCTGCCGCTGACAGCCGTTCGTTTCTGCCTTTCATTTTTAATCTTTTTGTTATCCCACGAAAGGGGGATTTTACATTATGGAACAAATGAAGCAAACAACAAAATCCCCGGTTGTGCGCGAATACAAAATCGGGGATATTACCTATATTGTCAAAGCCGTTGTTAAAGACGGTGTAAAAGAGGACGCCGCGACAAAGGTACGCCGCTTAATCCAAAATGACTTAAACCGGGGAAAAAGCCCGGTATAATGCCGAA
Source organism: uncultured Alphaproteobacteria bacterium (assembly GCA_944393665.1). Taxonomy (GTDB): domain Bacteria; phylum Pseudomonadota; class Alphaproteobacteria; order RF32; family CAG-239; genus CAZU01. Next base: position 11,358 of record CALYAX010000035.1, on the reverse strand, counting down.
AATGTAATCCTATTGCAGACGGACGACGGGTTTTGTGGTATAATATATATAACCTGTTTGTCCGGCTGTCGGAATAGGAGGTAACATGAAACAGTCGGATAAATTGACCGCATACTATTTTCGTGCGGCGCAACAAATAGATACTTTGTACCTTGACAATCAAATGCAAAAACTTCTTTACCACGCAAGCCAAAACGGGATTACCACTTTTGCGCTATATGTGGATAATGGTTATAGCGGTTTGAACTTTAACCGTCCCGCTTTTTCCCTCATGCAGCAGGATATGAAAAACGAGAGAATGGAAAAGATCGTTGTAACAGGTCTTGACCGCATTTCTCGAAACTTTTTAGATGTACTTACTTTTGCAGATTGCGCCGCTGGTAGGGGTGTTTCTCTTGAAGCAATCAACGGCGACCATGCTACGCTGGATTGGAGCAGACAGTTATATGCTGCACTTACCGCGAAAGGCGGTGAGCGCAAATGACAAAGACATTTTCTTTTCAGCAGATTGCTGTCCCCAAAGTGTTAAGCGAAGAAGTCCGCGAAGCCATTTCAAATAATGTTTTGCAATTCTATGTGCGCGATCAGCAGCAGGAAGCACAGGACGAGGGCATAACGGCTTTATATGAACGCCTTTCACAAGAGGACAAATTAGAGGGCGAGAGCAACAGTATTGCCAACCAAAAGAAGATTTTAGAACGGTACTGCCGGGAGCATGGAATTACCGCTTATCGACATTATGACGAGGACGACGGATATTCCGGTACAAACTTCAACCGTCCCGGATTTCAACGTATGCTTGCCGATATAAAAGCTGGAAAAATCAAGCGCGTTATCGTCAAAGATATGTCCCGTTTCGGGCGTGATTATCTGCAAGTCGGTTTCTACACCGATATGCTGTTCCCCGATTTTGGCGTGCATTTTATCGCGGTCAATGACGGAGTTGACAGTACGCGGGGCGAAAATGAGTTTACCGCAATCCGCAACGTGTTCAACGAAATGTATGCCCGCGACACTTCAAAGAAGATACGCGCTACTTGGCAATCAAAGGGAAAATCCGGCGAACACCTTACTACAATCCCGCCTTATGGCTATATGAAAGACCCCAACAACAAAAAGAAGTGGATTATTGACGAGGAAGCCGCAGCAGTTGTGCAGCAGATTTTCGCATTGTGCGTTTCCGGCATAGGGCCGACACAAATATGCCATTGGTTAGAGAAAAGCGAAATCCTCAACCCTACTTTCTATTGGCTGTCAAAGGGCATAAAGGTAACAAACAAGCCGAAGCCGGGGGCAAACCCGTACAAGTGGACGAATGAAACGGTTTCCCGTATGCTTGAAAAGATAGAGTATTTAGGGCATACCGTAAACTTCAAGACCCGCAAGCAATCCTACAAGAGCAAAAAGAAGTTGTGGAACGACCCGTCCGAATGGGTGATCTTTGAGAACACGCAGCCGCCGATTGTAGAGGAAAGTGTATTCCTCATTGTGCAGAACATACGCAAATCCCGCCGCCGCCCCACCAAAATGGGCGATATGGGTATTTTCTCCGGGCTGCTTTATTGTGCAGAGTGCGGCGGTAAAATGTATCAATGCCGAGCAACGAACTTCACCGAAGAACAGAAATATTTTATCTGTTCAACCTATCGGAAAGGCAAAGACTTGTGTACGACCCATTCAATCAAAAATGTTGTTCTGTATGAAATCGTCTTGAAAAATCTACGGGAAGCAATCGACTATGTAACAGAGTATGAAGCCGAGTTTGTGCAGGAAGCAGCAGACAGCCGTTTGCGAGAGCGCGACGTTGAGTTTTCCCGCAAGCGCGAAACACTTTCCAAAGCCGAAAGCCGTATTGCCGAGTTGGATAATCTGTTTAAGCATTTATATGAGGACAATGTAACCGGGAAATTGTCTGACGAACGGTTTATCAAAATGTCCCATGATTACGAATTGGAGCAGAGCAATCTAAAAGCTATGGCAGAAGTGCTACGGGAAGAAATCAAGCAGCAGGAAAAACAAAAGACCAACGTTAAAGCGTTTATCAGCGCGGTAAAGAAGTACACCGATATGCAGCAGCTTGACGCTGCTATGCTACGAGAGTTTATAGACCGTATCGAAGTTTCCCATACCGATAAAAAATCCAAGACAAGGGAAATCACGATTGTTTACAACTTCATCGGTGCATTTGATTTTGGACGGGCGAAAGAAAAAGCCCAAAATACAACGGAAAAACAGCAAAGAACGGCATAGCCGTTTGGCTACACCGTTCCTTGCTAAAATGTTTTCTTAATTCACCGCCCCATTTCCGGGGTGTTTTTTAATTTATTAATAAGAAAAGGATGGCTGCGGCCACTCCGCCGTTTAACAGATGCAGCGGCAGCCGCTTGTGAAGGCTGTTGCCCAAAGTCTGCATAAAATTGTATAAAAAATACAACGGAAGCAGATATAATACAGCTTTGAAAGCTGATTGTTCCACTTCGCAAAAAATGCCGACTGTAAGAAGGACAACAACGGCAAAACCAACCAAAGTTCTCTTGCTTTGTTTTTTGGTTTCAAAACCGGAAAGCGTCGAATAAAGGGTGAAAAAAGCATAAACCACCAATAAAAACAGGACGATTCCAAAGACATTTTCGCTCATAATATTTATTTTAAAAGGTTATACATATATCTAACTAATTTGGTGACAATCGGATTTTAACACAATTATTCCAAAGTGCAATAGACAAATTTTCCAAAACATCAGAAAAATCCCCTTACCTCGCCTGAGATAAGGGGATTTTTGAAAAAGGCTTATAATAACTAAGCTAATTTCAGATTTCCAGCAACGGTTTTGCCGCGTTCCGACAACAACTCATACTCAATCTTAGCGCCTTCGTCCAGAGAACGGAGGCCAGCTTTCTGAACAGCCGAGATATGAACGAAAATATCAGCGCCGCCCTCGTCCGGAGTAATGAAGCCGTAACCTTTTTTGTTGTTAAACCATTTAACTGTTCCTGTTGCCATGGTGATAATCCTTATAAATAACAGGTTGAAACAATAAACGAGCTTTGTTTGTCCTTTGCCAAGGCTTAACTCTGCCCTAACATAACTATCTGAAGTGGTAAACTGTTTATTGCCAATACAAATTGGTATCAACAATTATTCTCAAAGTATCACACTCTTAGACCACAGAGCTTAGTTATAGTATTGAGTGTAATCCAACTATTTTAGTTTGCAAGCACTATTTATGAAATTTGGTATGTCCGGCTTGTAAAAAAGGCGGCAATGATTATGTAAATCCACGCAAGAGCAACAGTCAGTAAGAAAGGATTAACAATGAAAAAATGGGTTTATGTTATGTCGCTGGCCCTGCCTGCCATGATTTTGGCCGGTATCGGCAGCGCCAATGCACAACGCAAGAACACTACCAGCCACGATGTCCGCCGGGCGGAAATACCGGCTTATGATCCGGCCTCAGAACAGCCGAATATCCCCGATGCCATTTCCAATAACAGCGGAAAGATTAAAAACGCCGCCAACAAGACGGCTGATGCGGTCAGTGATGCCTATGACAAAACGGCCGACACCGTCAGTGACGCTTATGACAAAGCGGGGCGAAAAATCAACCGCGCCATGGGCAACGGACACCATGACCGCGGCGGATGGCATGCCGATAAAAAAGGACACGGCAAAAAAGCCATGGGTGGTCATAAAGACGGTAAAATGAACAAAGACGGCAAAATGATGAAATGCGGCTGCCATGGCGATAAAAACTGTATGGGCAACTGCCTGAAAAAAATGAATAAGAACTGGACGGCAGACAAAACCGCCGATATTCAGGAAGAATACAACGAAGCTGTCAAGAAAATCAATCAGTCAAACTTCAGCAGCAACCAAAAAGAACTGTTGATGAAACAGGCCCGCGAAAACCAGGACCTGGCCCTGAAACAGATGAAAGAACGCGCCGAACTGCGGGTTAAGCACGGAGAACAGCGCCTGAACATGAATATGGGCGATATGATGATGGACAAAGCCAACCGCAAAGCCGTTAAAAAAGTGATGAAGATTAAATAAGCAAGCTTCCCGGAAATCCGGGCAAGTGGGGAGAAAGCCGTTCCGGTTTGGGACGGCTTTTCGTTTTAAATAATACTATACAAATCGGAATTCTTCTGCTAGATTAGGCCGTTGTCTGCACCAATGGGGGTGCGGACTTTTAATTGCGATATTAAAAAAGGAATAAACATTATGACTCTTAAAAGAACCCGTAAAGATAACTATCCCGAATGGTACCAGTGTGTGGTCAGCGAGGCTGACATGGCGGAGAATTCCTCCTCCCCGGGCTGTATGGTTATCAAACCGTGGGGTTATGGCATCTGGGAATGCATCCGCGATGTTTTTGATGAAAAAATCAAATCGACCGACCATGAGAACTGTTATTTTCCGATGTTTATTCCATTGTCTTTTTTTCAGAAAGAGGCTGAACACGTTGATGGTTTTGCCAAAGAAATGGCGGTGGTGACCCATTCCCGGCTTTCCATGAAAGACGGCAAGCTGGTTCCGGATTCCAAGTTGGAAGAACCGCTGATTGTGCGCCCGACCTCAGAAGCGATTATCGCCGATTCATTTTCAAAATGGGTGAAATCTTACCGCGACCTGCCGGTGCTGGTTAACCAGTGGGCTAATGTGGTGCGGTGGGAAATGCGCCCGCGCCTGTTTTTGCGCACCCGCGAATTTTTGTGGCAGGAAGGCCACACCGCTCATTCTTCCGCTGACGAGGCCGAACAGGAAACCAAACAGATGCTGGAAGCTTATCGCGAACTTTGCGAAGAAACCCTGGCCATGCCGGTTTTGGTCGGCCGTAAACCGGAACATGAAAAGTTCCCCGGCGCGGTTGATACCTATTGCGTTGAAGCCATGATGCAGGACGGCAAAGCCCTGCAAGCGGGAACCTCGCACTTTTTGGGGCAGAATTTTGCCAAATCGGCCAATATTGCCTTTATTAATAAAAACAACCAGTCGGAATATGCTTATACGACTTCCTGGGGAGTTTCGACCCGGCTGATCGGCGGGGTTATTATGACTCATGCCGACGACGAGGGCATGGTGGTTCCGCCGAAAATCGCCCCTTATCAGGTGGTGATTGTTCCGGTGATTAAAAAACCTGAGGACGAAGACGCCATCATGGCCTATATTAAAGAAATTCAGAAAGACCTGGCAGGCAAGCTGCCGTTTGGCGAAAAAATACGTGTCAAACTGGATAAGCGTGACCGTGCCTCGGTTGACAAGTTTTGGGAATGGACCCGCAAAGGCGCGCCGGTTATTCTGGAAATCGGCAAACGCGATGCCGATAGCGGCAATGTGATGGTTAAAGAACGCATCAAGCTGGGTACGCCGGAAGGCAAACAGATAATCAGCCGGGAAGAATTTGCCAATACGGTGGTTGAGCGGCTGGAAAATATCCAACGGGAAATGTTCGGCAAAGCGCAAAAACGGCTGCTGGGAAACATCCGGACCGATATTACCACTCCGGAAGCTTTCCGCGATTATTTCAACCAGTCTAATGAATGGATTGAAGACGGCAATACCGGAAAAGTGGCTTTTGTCCGCGGCAAATGGAGCGGCGATGCCAACAGCGAGGAATTGTTAAAAGAAATGAAAATAACCATTCGCTGTATTCCGTTTGACCAGAGCAACAGCGAGGGTACCTGCCTGTTGACAGGCAAACCGGCGACGATGGACGTCATCTACGCCCGCTCGTATTAAGCCCGATCTTTTCTTCCCCCGCCGAAACATTCTTCGGCGGGGGATTTTGTACTGTGAAAACCATGTGCCCGGCGCGTGGTTTTCACAATACAATAATAAAAAAGCACCCGAAAGGGTGCTTTTCTTAATTCAGTTTTTTAAACAAAACAACCTCATTGGGATAAAGGCGGTAGGTGTTATAAACAATATGATCGCCGACCGCCGGGGTGAAATCAATTTTCCCCTGCTCGCAAATCAGAAGTTTTCCGGTTTCAATCTCAATGCACCAATTTGTCTGCGGCACCATAGGAATCATTGTTATCATCTCTATGGCGAATAAATCGACAATATCGGCTTCCACCGGATCAGTCGCAACCGGATTGGATATTCCTGAACGGCTTGATAACGCGGCGGCTGATTTTGTTTCCTCCACCAAATCGATACCGTTAAGACGTGTTATTTCATCAGGACAGAAACGCGACACTTCATAATCAATAAAGTCCCCTTCCCGCAACTCAATGTTTAAGCGCCAGCGGGGAGCATAAAGATTATGCCCGTTATCCATCCGCATTACATAAATATCCGGCAGCAGCCGAAAAACTTTTGCTTCATAAAGTTTATTTATTCTGACCTTTGGCGGGTCGTCATCTTTATGGCAAGAGGCAAAAACCGCCGCCATAATCCATACAAAAATAAATGCTTTTTTCATGGTAAACTTATTTATGGCACAGTTTCAGCAAAACGTTTTCAACATCCTGCAAATATCTTTTCTCCGCGCGGGATAATCGCTCCAAAGCTTTTAACTTGCACCAGATCATATAATATCCCAGGCATCCGTTATGGCACTCCCTTAAAACCTTGTCAAAATCCGCAAGAGCAAATTGCAAGGACTTGCCGGCTGAAAAACGGCAAAACTTTTCGGTTCGGGTACCGGTCTGCGGATCCTTAACCTTTTTGACAACGCCGTAATCCTTTATGTCTTCACAGAAAAATTCCGGACGGATGTTTGATTTTTCACGGATCATTTTCTGATAGAAAGCAATCGTCCGGGTTGCCTTATGGAGCTTGTTAAAAGCGGGAACATCCTTGTCAGGGACATCACTTAACGAGAACTTTCCGTTATGAACGGTAATTTTCTGCGCCGGAGACAAAATCACAATGCCTAACAGCAAAACTAAAATAATAACTAACTTTTTCATTGTCTTGATTTTTATAATTAATAATTTGATAATCGTTTTAAGCCCGGCGGTTGTAACATATGAAGATTGATTTGTCCATAAAAAAAGAAGGAAGATTGCTCTTCCTCCTTTTTCTCCATCGTTCAGCGCAGAAAACCCTGCTATTTTTTACTACATAATCCAGACAAAAAATGTGACAACCTTATGACACTTTAAAAACAAACGCCACCCATTATATTTACCGCATCACTTTAATCTGCGGGGATTTCATGGAAAAAGACAAGTTTAACAGCGGCTATCTGCTGGCGTTGACGGCAATTTTCTTCTGGAGTATCAATATTATCATCGCCAGTTCTTTTGCCACCACCCTGGAACCGTTTGAAATTGCTTTCGGACGATGGTTTGTGGCAAGCCTGATCCTGGTGCCGATGGCCTGGAAAGACCTTAAAAGCAATTGGAACTTGATTTTGAGAAACTGGCCGCTGGTATTGACGCTGGCCATTACCGGCATTGTGTTTGACAATACGCTGATTTATTATGCCGGAGAAACTGCCTCTGCCATCGATATGGGGCTGCTGGATGTAACCGGGCCGATTTTTTTGGTTCTTCTGTCGCGAATTTTTCTGAAGACCCCGATCTCCGGCCAGCAGATATTCGGTCTTGCCGTCGCGGTGTTTGGCGTGATTGTCATCATTCTGCAGGGTGATCTGACCCAATTGTCAAAATTCAAACTGGTCAGCGGGGATTTAATTATGCTGTTAAATACTTTTATGTTTGCGGTTTATTCGCTGCTGCAATCAAAGCGGCCGCCGCAAATATCGCAAAGCGCCCTGCTGGCCTCAACGGCCGTCACCGGTGTCATCATCATTATACCGTTGCTGCTGACAACCGTTCCTGCGGCCAGGCTGGCCTCCCTGCAGCCAATTGATTACGGCGTCTTCATTTATCTGGGCGTCTGCAACTCGGTTATCTCCTATCTGGCCTGGAACACGGCGCTGGCTAAAATCGGCAATGTTAAAACCAGTATCATTTATTATCTGCTGCCATTGTTTTCCGGCGTTGAGGCCTACCTGATCTTACATGAGAAGCTTTACTGGTCGCAATTGGCGGGCGGCATTCTGGTTATCAGCGGTATTGCCCTGGTGAGCCTCAGCGGCTGGAAAAAAGCGCCTCCGCAGCCTGCGGGCACCAATGCAAAATAGTTCTTGCCAATTAAAATTATCCCTGTATAGTGGCGCACAGAGATTCTTGCAGCTCTTCATTTTGTCAGATATCCATCTTTTAATTTGGCCAGAGTTGGCACGGCAGGACCGTGTTTAGATTTTCTATGTTTTAACCAATTGAAAGAAAGTAACAAAATGAATAATTTTGCAGACTTGGGATTGCCCGAGTCACTTGTTAATGTCCTTAATAATATCAATTTCATTACGCCGACGCCAATTCAGGAGCAGGCTATTCCGGCAGCTCTTCAAGGGCGCGATATTTTAGGTTCGGCCCAGACCGGAACCGGAAAAACCGCTGCTTTTGTTCTGCCGATGATCTGTCATTTGCAGAATAATCCGCAATCAACAGCCCTGATTCTGCTGCCGACCCGCGAACTGGCCCAACAGGTTGTTGAAGCGGCCAACGCCATGCTCGGCAAAGATGACAAAATTTTTTCCGCCCTCCTGATCGGCGGAGATCCGATGGGCAAGCAGTTAAACCAGCTGAAACGCAACCCGCGGATTATTGTCGGAACGCCGGGACGGATTAATGACCATTTGCTGCGCCGTACCCTGAAACTGACCCGGACGGATTTTCTGGTTCTTGACGAAACAGACCGCATGCTGGATATGGGTTTTGGTATTCAGCTGGAACAAATTGCCAAATTTTTGCCCGGCCAACGCCAAACTTTGATGTTTTCAGCGACCCTGCCCGCCAATATCATCGGCCTGTCGAAAAAATATCTGACCGATCCGGTGCGGATTGCCATCGGATCCACAACTGCCGTTGCCGATAATGTCCATCAGGAAATTATCAAAACCAACGATGCCCAAAAATACGGTGAATTAATGAATCAGCTGAAAGCCCGTGACGGATCCGTGCTGATTTTTGTAAAAACCAAATACGGCGCAGAACGGCTGGCTAAAAAACTGAGCAAAGAAAACCAGTCGGCCGAAGCCATTCACGGTGACCTGCGCCAAAACCGCCGTGAAAAAGTAATTGCCAATTTCCGGGAAATGAAATACCGCATTCTGGTCGCGACGGATATTGCCGCCCGGGGGCTGGATATTCCGCATATTCAAAGCGTCATCAATTACGATTTGCCGCAGTGTCCGGAAGATTATATCCACCGGATTGGGCGGACGGCCCGTGCCGGAGCCGCCGGAGTTGCGGTTAATCTACTGACAGCAACAGACAGCGCCAAATGGAAAGCCATCTATAAACTGCTTAATCCCATCTCCAAAGACAAAACCATGCTGGCGGATTTACCCTCCCCGGTTGACGCCGCGCCCCTTAATGACAACTACCAAGGCAAGAAAAGCAAAGCGAAGGCCGGCGGGAAAAATCCGTTCAAGCCGTTTGCTCCCGATAAAAAAGCCAAAAACCGCAGCCGTTTTAACAAAAACGCACGGACATTTGTGGACTTTGGCGGACGTGCCAAAAAGAAAGCAGCTTAATCAGCCATCAGAAAAAGCCCCTCTTTTGAGGGGCTTTACTGTATAAAGAGCAAGGAAAAACTAAGCGCTCATTGCGTCCCCGCGTTCCTGCTGCATGCGAAGAATATTAAAATTGGCATTTCTCATCTCAAAGTCATCGCGGGCATCTTTGAGTTCCGAAGCGAAACTTTTCAGTTCGCCACCGGCATGGAGATAAGCGCTCAGGGCTGCCTCGACATAATGGCTGTCTTTGGGTTCCAGGCCGCGGAAACTTTCGGGAGACATTTCAAACGAACGAATGCGCATTTCTGCATTACGGCCGTTAAGATGAGCCACGGCATCTAATTTGGGCATCCGCGGAATATCATTCTCGGAGACATGGCTGCCGCGCGTGGCAAACAAAGCATTAAAAACAGTTTTTTTATCGGGATAAATTTTCTTGCCGTCTTCTTCCCGCGGTTTAATTGTCTTTAAAAACTGCAATCCGGTCATTCGTTCGTTTTTCATCATAATAAGTCTCCTCTATTGCAAGGTGTTCTATATTTTATTTATACCATACAATAGCTTTAAAGACAACATATTTGTAACAAAACCGTAACAATTCCGCGGGACTCGCCGTAATTTTTATTATGCAGGTTCGCCGGTAAAAAAACTTTTGACCCCGTTATAAACTTTGCGATAAAACGGCGTAAAATAACCTGGTGAAACCGGATCCCGCGTATAGCGGTAATACAGGTTATTATTGTCGTTTAACACTTCCAGCGGCTCTTTTTCAATTGTGATTTCGGAACTGCGGTCGCGGGGCAGTTTGAGCAGGGCCAGATTATCACAGCCCAGAAAAACCATTTCTCCGGAACAGCCGTATTTGGCGTGAACAAATTCAACCGTTGATTCGCTAAAATCGGCATACCCGCTGAAATACTTGTCAAATTTTACGACTTTAACTGCCGGACAGCCTAACAGGCTGATCCGCCCGCGGGCATGACGGCCGACCGCAATTTGCTGCAATGCACAGGAATCCCCGGCATCCAGACTGCCGGCAAAATCCTCGGCAATTTTAAGCTCCTGCCGGCCGCAGCGGACAGCCTTGCCGGACAACGTCACCTTGCCTTTGCAATCGCTCCCAATATTTATTTTTGACACATCAACATTATCAACTGTTAATGAACCGCGAAAGGAATCCCCGATGGTTATGTCGCGGCGCCCCCAATTTGAGGCCAGCTTAATAACGGCATAACAGTAGAACCCGATATTGACGGCGTGAAAACAGGAATTTTTAATATTTAATGTTCCGCTGTAAACATCGGCAATCATCAGGTTGAAACAACGCAAACTATCATACACCGCCAAATCGCAGCGGCAATTATTGCCGATCATAATACTTTCTACGGTATTGCGTGACATATTGATACTGCCGGTAAAACTCTCCTGAACACGCAACGCCTCTATCGACAAGTTATCGCGCATGTCAATCAGCAAATCGCAATTTTTTTCAATAACCAGTTTTTTGACTTCCGCACGGGTAAGGTTATAAACGCCCCCTTTTGAAAAAGACGGGATACGCAGTGTCCCGGTTTTAAGCCTGCCGACAAACAAATGCACATCTTTCAGACGGCTTTTCAGACGTTTTTGGAGCTGGCGCTCGGAAAGGTATTCTTCGGGACCGTCCCCTTCGCGGAAAATTGAAATATCGAGTGCCGCAGCGACCTCAGTATTAATTGTATAATGGTTGTTGCGGATAAAACGCAGCAGCATATGTTTTTCACGGTCTGTCAGGCAGCGGCTGCGATACGGCATAACCCGGGTCATTTTACCGTTAC
>CALYAX010000034.1 GCA_944393665.1 uncultured Alphaproteobacteria bacterium | reverse complement strand
TGCCTCGCTGATTTTGCTGTTCAATTTTACGACCGTCCTGATAATCAGTTTTAAAACCGCCGGCACAACCCCCTGGCTCAAATCCGGACGCCGCGGCTACTATATCAGCGTCTTTATTTTCCTGCTCATCGGCTTTACCGGCTTAAACCTTATTGCCAATAACCTGCTGCGCCGCTGGCAGGCTGATTTCACCGAAGAGAAATTATTCACGCTCACCGATTCCACCCGAAAAATTCTTTCCGGCCTGCCGGAACCGGTCGTTGCCAAATTATATTATTCACCGATTCTCGGCCGCCGCAGCCCTGAAATGCGCCGTCTGTTCGACCAGGTGCGCCTGACATTGCAGCAATACGCCAAACTCTCAAACGGACGCTTTAGTTATCAGATTTACAATCCGGTTCCTCTCAGCGATATTGAAGACCGGGCCCTCGCTGCAGGAATCCAGCCTCTGCCGGTGATAGACACCAGCACCAACGCCTACTTTGGCCTTACCTTTACCGATGAGCTTGAAAACCGCAGCGTCATTCCCTATTTTCCGCTGGAACGTTCCGACTTCATCGAACAAGATCTCACCGAAGCGGTATACTTGCTCAACCGCCCCAAGAAAAAACTGGGCATAATTACTTCTTTGCCGATGTATGAAGATGTTATCGAAAACGTCGCCACACCCAAATGGGAGATTCTCAACCAGCTTGGAAAATTTTATAAAATCACCAGCATTGACGATACCAACCTTTCCGGTCTGGCTGAACAAGATGCTCTGCTCATCGCGCATCCTCTCGGCCTGTCACCGGAACTTGAACAGGCCGTTCTGAACTTCAGCCTCCGCGGCGGCAAGATATTTCTGGCCCTGGACCCCGCTGCCGAAGCGCCCCGGCTTTTTTCGCCGGTTACGCAGGAACTCAAACCTTCTGACCTGGGGTCGCTCACGGCAGCCTGGGGCTTCCGCTTCGGTGCTGATGCCGTGGTGGCCGACTTGGCCAATTCTTCTACGATTGATGCCACGGTTGACTATAAAAGCAATCCCGAGTTCACTCAGGACCTCATCCAGTTTTACCTGCAAGACGGCAGTTTCAACCCGGACTTCAAGACCACTTCGCGGCTTAAAAAAATGATGGTTACCTCGGCAACAGTCATTGAACCGCTCCCCGATGCTCCGGTTTACTTTTTACCCCTGCTTTCCCCCAGCGGTGAATCTGAACTTCTGCCTGCCGAAGTGGTTTACCGCGGGATTCATCCTGCCGAAATTTTGCGCCGTTTTACGCCTGACGGCCGGACCAAACATATCGCCGCTCACATTATCAGCAAAGATGCTGCCCGCCCGTTTGAACTGATTGTTATCGGCGACAGCGATTTTTTGTATGATAATTTCTGGACCGTCCACCAGACGATTCTTGAACGCAACTATGCCATTCCGGTTTTAGACAATGCCAATTTCGTCCTCAACGCCCTGGATACCCTGATGGGCAATCAGGATTTAATTTCGCTGCGCGGCAAATCAGCCCGCAACCGCGCCTTCGGCCAAATCGAAGCAGAGCGGCGCAATGCCCAAAAAGAATTTAAGATTAAAGAGAAAGACATCTTTGACCAAATCGAAAAAACCAAAACCGCCCTGCAGGAAATTTGGAATAAAAAGAACTTTGAAGGCCGGGAAACTTTTACGGCTGACGAACTGGCCCTGATTGCCGGAATCCGAAAAACCATCGACCGCCAGCGGCAGGAACTTTTTACGATTCGCGCCAATATCAACCATAATATAGATCATCAGGAAAACTGGGTTAAATTTGTAAATATCTATGCTTTGCCGTTATTGATTCTGCTGGGAATGCTGGTCTTTTTATTCGCTGCTGCCCCGCGTTCGCAAACTGCGGTAAAATTTACCGTCAACCGGCCGTTATTTTACATTGCGGCTGTTTCGCTCCTGTTGCTTTTGCTGGGTTTTGCGGCTGTCAGTTATAATAATCACCTTGCCGTCAGCGATTATGAAGGACGCCCGCTGTTTGCGTCTCTTCCCGCCCGGATTAATGAGGTAACGTCCATAACACTGCAAAACCACAACCAGACCCTGCAGTTCTATCGCGACGGTTCTGAGTGGAAACTGCAAGGCTATCCGCACCGCCCGGTTTACCAGCAGCGGATTCGCAGCTTTTTAAGCGCCCTGATGGAAGCTGCCTACTATGAAAAGAAAACCGCTGACATGAACAAGCTTGCCCGCTTTGGTCTGACACCAGTGGAAACTGAAGGATCGGACGCAACCCGGATCGAACTGCGGACAGCCTCCGGAAAATTGCTGACCGGATTTGATATTGGCCGTTATGACCTTGACCTCGGCCGCGGCTCCAAAGGAGCATACATTAAATTAGACAACCAGTTTCAGGTCTGGCTGGCCAATATTGACCTGATTGACCTTTCGCTTAACCCCGCGGAATGGACGTTCAGCACCGCCTGGAACCTCCGCTTTGGACGCCTGAAATCCGCTAACGGCATAACCGATTCTGACCGCCTGGCGAACCTTGCCAAAATCTTGTTGAATACCGTCTTTACCGGTTCAACCGAAAAACAGCCCTTTGCTCTTCCGGCTCAAAATTTGAAAGCCGGAGATGAAGAGCTAAAACTCTCTTTAACCCGTCAGGCTCATAACCTGAAGGTCATCAATGAACAAGACGAAGCAATTGAGATAACGCTGTGGCAAGACGGCAGCCGCTGGTTTATAAGCTATAAATTTTTAACGCCCTTTGTCACCCCGGACTTGCAATCCTTTGCGGCTTATGCTACATCAGTCTTCTACGAAATAACCGCTGCTGACGGAGAGAAGATAAGCCATGCCATCCCTGAACGAAACACAGATTAACAGCTTGAAAAAACGTGCTGCTGCCTGCAGTGTATGTCTTGCTGTCACGCTGATTGTTATTAAAACCATCGGTGTTTTATATACCGGGTCTTTATCGGTTTTATCATCAATGATCGATTCTCTGGCTGACCTGTTTGCGTCGTCCATCACCTTTATCGCCGTCAGATTTTCTTCCCAGCCGGCAGACTGTGACCACCGTTATGGCCATGGCAAAGCTGAGGCTCTCAGCGCCCTTATCCAATCGGCGTTTATTGCCGGTTCGGGAATTTTTGTTATCTATGACGGCATTACCCGTTTTATTAGTCCCCGACCTTTGGAACAAACTGTTTTCGGCATTCTGATTATGGGGATCAGCTTGTTGCTCACATTGTTTTTAATCGCCTACCAGCGCTATGTTGCCCGACGCACCAATTCGCAGGCTATCCGGGCTGATGCCGCCCATTATACCGTTGATGTCGTAACCAATATTTCAATTATCATCACCCTGATAGTCGTCTACTACTTCGGCCTGTACTGGTTTGATACTTTGACGGCTTTTTTGGTTTCCGCATACCTTCTGCTTAATGCCTACCGCCTGGCGGCTGACGCGGTCGCCTTGCTGCTGGACCGGGAATTAAGCCGCACCATTCGGGAAAATGTTGAAAAAATTGTCTTGTCCACTGCTCATGTTCAGGGCATGCACGATTTGCGCACCCGCGACCTCGGCGGTATTTATATCTTTGAATTTCACCTTGAACTGGACGGAAGCCTGACCTTAGACGTGGCCCATCAATATTCTGACAATGTTGAGGCAGAAATCCGCAAACTTTATCCCTCGGCGCAAATTATCATCCACCAGGATCCTGCCGGCCTGAAAGAAAACCGCCTCGACCATAACCTCGTCGGTAATTGCCAGCTTTAACTTAAATACAAAAAACCCGCCGGTTCTTAAAACCAAGCGGGCTTCACACAGACAATGCCTGTTATATTTTATGCCGGGAAAAAAAACGATATCACATCGAAATTTCCCGGCGGCAAAAGAATCCTTAAAAATCCGGGGAAAAGTGGATCTTAACCCCGGAGAAGCTAATAAAATTTACTAACATATGTCTTGGACAGCATTATAATTGCCGGGCATGGTCATTTCACAACGCCATACCTAATTTATTATTAAAATAAAAGAGCCAAAATAAAAAACTCTTCCCGCGGAATCAGCTGCTCGAGCAAATTCTTTTGGGAAGAGGCGACTACATGCGTGTTATGTTTTTATTAAGTCATGGCTAAACGACTTTTGACAGGTCAAAACCACACATATAATCTCCAACGCCGTCTCACGACGCGGTTGTCTCAGATTCTGCTTCAGATTATATATATTATGAACATTTTTAGCTCTAACCCAGTAAAGAGCAGAAGCAAAATCTGAAAAAATGTTTTATATATTTTGAATTTATCAAACCGGCAAAAAGCGGGAAAGATAAATGAAAAAAACATAGTAGTTGTTATAAAAATTGTAATTCGCAGTAGGAATAACTTATTTTGTACATTTAGTCAACACTTAATTTTAAATAAATATTACAGGTTGTTACAGCCTTGATTTTCAATCATAAAAAACAACAGCCCCGAAGGGCTGCTGCTTAAATATATTCCAACCAAAAAGAAATTTGGCCGGCGAGCAAAAAACTCGGAGAATAAGCCGGATAGAGAAGAGGAGCGGAGCGCAGAAACTTGAGCGTACAAAACAGTACGTGAGTTTTGAGCCCCGCACCACGCCTCCAGGTGGCCGCAGAGTGAATTTTTAATTCACTTTTTTGGGTTCAATCCTCATCCGATAGAATGACCGCCATACAAACAGCAGCCCTAACAGGAAGAAACCAATCCCCAATCCGAGAGAAACACACCGCGGAGCTGCCACGGCCATTTCAACCGCCAGCAGACCAAACAGGGTTGTAAACTTAATAATCGGATTAAGCGCTACCGAAGAAGTATCTTTGTAGGGATCGCCGACGGTATCGCCGACAACGGCAGCCGCATGCAGATCCGAGCCTTTTTCGCCCAAATCAACTTCAACAACTTTCTTGGCATTATCCCAGGCACCGCCAGCATTTGCCATATACAAAGCCTGGAACAGTCCGAAAACAGCAATTGAAATCAGGTAGCTGGCGAACAGATTGGCGTCAAAACAGGCAAATGCAATTGTAAACGAGAAGATGACAATAAAGATATTGAACATACCTTTCTGCGCATACAATGTGCAGATCTGAACAACTTTTTTAGAGTCTTCAACCGATGCGGCTTTTGACGTATCGAGATGAATATGCTCTTTAATAAAGTTGACAGCCCGGTAAGCGCCGGTAGACACCGCCTGCATTGAAGCGCCGGAGAACCAGAAAATTACCGCGCCGCCCAGAATAATTCCAAACAGCACTTCCGGATTCAGCAGATTCAATTGCAGATTCAACAGCAAAATAATCGAGAAGATCATCGTTGTCGCACCAATCACCGCGGTACCGATGAGAACCGGCTTGGCCGTAGCTTTAAAGGTGTTTCCGGCAGAATCATTTTCTTCCAGATAATGCTTGCCGTTTTCAAACTCAGGTTTGAAACCGTAATCTTTCTCGATTTGCTTATCAATGCCTTTGATATTTTCAATCTGTGACAATTCAAAGACTGACTGGGCATTATCGGTAACCGGGCCATAGCTGTCAACCGCAATGGTTACCGGTCCCATGCCGAGCATACCGAATGCCACCAGGCCGAACGCAAAGACCGTCGGATAAACCATATAGGTATCCAAACCGCTGCGTGCGGTAAAGAAAGCAATCGCCATCAAACCGACCATAACCAGTCCCTGCCAGAAAGCGGAGAAGTTGCCGGCGACAATACCCGAAATAATGTTCAGCGAAGCGCCTGCCTCACGGCTTGCATTCACAACTTCCTCAACATGTTTCGATTTCGACGAGGTAAAGATCTTGGTAAACTCGGGAATCAATGCCGCGGCCAGCGTACCGCAGGAAATGATAATCGAAAGTTTCCACCACAGGTCTTCGCCCATATTGCCGATCATCACATACGAAACGCCGAAAGTAACGGCGATTGAAATCAGCGAGGTCAGCCAAACCAGAGAGGTCAGCGGCGTTTCAAAGTTGAAAGCCCTGGCTTTGCCAAAACGCAGTTCCGAAACTTTGGCGTTCAGCCAATAAGCAACGATTGAAGTGATAATCATCAGCACGCGCATGGTGAAAATCCACACAATCAGGCGGGCCTGAACATCAATACCACCTTCAATCAAAGCCAGTTTGCCGTCGGGCGTATACATCATGCCGGCAGCCAGGACGATAAAGGTAATCAAAGCCACGCCGGTCACGCCGTAAGTCTCAAAACCGTCAGCGGTCGGCCCGACGGAGTCGCCGGCATTGTCGCCGGTGCAGTCGGCAATAACACCCGGATTGCGGGCATCGTCTTCGTCAATTTTGAAAATGATTTTCATCAGATCGGCGCCGATATCGGCAATTTTGGTAAAAATACCGCCGCAGATTCTCAACGCCGCAGCTCCCAGCGATTCGCCGATGGCAAATCCGATAAAGCAGGCACCTGCGCTGTCCCGGGGAACAAACAGCAGAATGATAATCATCATGATTAACTCGACACAAATCAGCAATACGCCGATTGACATACCCGAACGCAGCGGCAGGCTCATCACCGGATACGGTTTACCGCGCAGAGAGGTAAACGCCGTCCGGGAATTGGCATAAGTATTAATGCGCATTCCGAACCAGGCCACCGAATACGACCCCAGAATACCGAGGATCGACCACATTAAAATAGTCATAACCTTCGGCAAAGGCGTTGCATTCAGGTAAAAGAAGTAATAGAAAATGCAAACAGCAATAAACAATTCCAAAATAACCAGCAGCTTTGCCTGCTGTTTCATATAAGTTTTGCAGGTTTCATAAATCGTATGCGAAACAGCAAGCATCGATTCGTGAGCCGGAATATGTTTGATTTTAATAAACTCATACCAGCCAAAAATCATGCCCAGAACACATACGCCCATACCATACAGCAAAATCTGCGATCCGGTAATGGCATACCCGAAGATATTGTATCCAACATCCAGGGAAGGCACATTCAGATCGATTTCAGATGCCAGGGCAGAGCCGGAGGCAAGGCCCAAAGTCAGCAGCAGGGCAAAAGCAAAACTGCCTAATTTTTTAATATTCAGCATATATCGATTCCTATAAAGTTAATCCAGATAATAACTGTGACAGCCCCGTCCTAAGTTGCGGACAGACCTGTCGGTTATGACCAAAAGACTACTCTTGAGATTCTAAAGATTCAATTAATTTATGCTTCCGCCCGGCACAATCAACAAGAAATTTCTTGCCATCTTGCCGCTTTCGGATTAGTCTTTATGCTAGTGAAAATTGGTCTTGTCCCATCAACCGGATTCGCAAAAAACAGCCCCGCAGAAACGGGGCTTTTTCAGTCTGGCAAAAACGCTAAAAACTGAGAAAAATCAGCAGGGCTAAAAACAAATACATGATAACGCCGGTCACATACATTCCGGCAACGCGGAAATCAGCGCGCGACGGAACCGCATTTTCAATAATGATTGTCTGCAGCAAAACATATAAAACATAATTGACAAATGTCGGCGGCAGCAGCGGAAGCAAATGGCGGTTGACATAAAAGCCAAGCGGCAGCAAAAGCAGCGGCGCCATTGCCGCCGGAACCGCATTATAAAAAGTGACATTACGGAAACCGACTGATCCCATCACATAATTACCGTCCTCCCCGCGGGTAGGAAAAACCGTAAAATTGCACGGCCTGGCATTAAGAACCAGACCGACCAGATAATGCATCGTTTCGTGCAACAGCGTTCCGGGAATATTAATCAGCGCGCTCATCCACATACTGCGGTAAGTGGTATATTTAAAACGGGTTAAAATAATCACCAGCAAAATCAGATAAAAACGGTTATCGAAAAAGCCCCGTAAAAATACCGGGCTGTTGATAATTGCCATAAATTTATAATACGCTTCGGTCAGCATTTAATTCACCTTCTTCAGACTGGCCAATCCGGCCAGATAAGTATTTAAAAGCAATTTGCAGACATTTTGTTTATTAACCTGGCGCAAGCCGTCCCAGGCATGACCGGCCACAAACCCGGACAGGGCGAACAGGCTCATTTCAAGCACCTGCCCGGCCAGACGCCGCTCGGCAGTTTTTAATTTTCCAAACATCAGCCCTATTTGCTGCTCAAACAATGCCTCGATTCGCCGCATTTTTTTCAAATAACCCAATGGCCATTTTTGTCCCCGGTAATTAAGATGTTCGCGGAACAAAAGCTGCCAAAGTTCGGGATGA
The DNA here is from genome assembly GCA_944393665.1 of uncultured Alphaproteobacteria bacterium. Lineage (GTDB taxonomy): Bacteria > Pseudomonadota > Alphaproteobacteria > RF32 > CAG-239 > CAZU01. The sequence goes on along the minus strand of CALYAX010000034.1, from coordinate 4,233 downwards.
TTAATCACAAAAGCGCTGAAAACATCGGTATAACGGTTGAGCGTCAAATATGGATTCGCCGCCGGAACAATCACGCTCATTTCCTGATAAAGTTCATCAAGGGTCTGCATATTTTCCGCCATGATAAAATGATCCATGGTGGCAAACAGATTATAAATTGTCCCGATGGAAACCCGGGAAGCATCGGAAAGCTTGCGCGCCGTCAGATAGTCAATGCCCTTTTCGGTCACCAGCCGGCGCCCCACGCTGAGCAGGCTGCTTTTGACCTGTCCTTTCAAAAAGCTTTTGAGCCGTGCGTCTTTTGTCTGTTCATCAGTCATCTTCGGTTGCCTTTTTACGGTTGAAGGCTATATAGTTTAATCATTTGTTTGTATTTTAATAATACAATAACCACAATTTGAACACTGTTCAACCACTTTTAAGTTTGGGAGGATAATTTCATGCCAAAGCTTTTTGCCGCCCTGATGTTTTTACTGGCCGCGCTGCCTGCCCGTGCTCAGAATACCGATTCGGTTTACCGTGAAATTTTAATTGATGAAACAGACTATGTCGACCCTGATGCCGCAGATGAAGCCAAAGCGGCAGCCCGCAAACTGCTCTCCGCCAAACCGCGTGAACTTAAACGCCAGAATTTTCCCAAACTCCGCCAGCGGACTGCAAAAGCAATACTGCCCGGCGAAAACAAAATTCAGGCGGCTCCTTTCGGGCTGATGTGGGGAGCCACCGTTGCAGAAACCAAAAATCAGGGAATTCAGCTGGCCCCGGCCGGAGAAAAAGATTACGTCAACAATTTTTCAGCCACTCACCTGCCTAAGGCTTTGAGTGATTTTGCCCGTGTTGATGTTACTTTTGGCGATAATGACGAACTATGGCGGATTATCGCTTACGGCGAACCGCAGGAAGATACTCCCGACGCGTCAAAAGTAATGCGCCTGTATAAAATTTATAACGATCTCCTCACCAAAAAATACGGCCATCCCCAGCAGTTTTTTACCCCGGCCCGAATTCCCGTTGAAAAAACGGATGACAAAGGCCGTCCGGTCACCGTTGAGGAACCGGCGCCGATAGGAAATCCACAGTTTTTATCACAGCTTCAATCCGGGGCTGCCGAGCTCTATTCTACTTATTATAATGACGAAATCGGAGCAGCCCTGGCAGTTAATGTTGACGGCGAGGGAAAAAGCTATATAGTGGTTGACTACAAAAATCTGAAAATACTCCGCGAGCGCGAAAATCAGACTTTGGACGCGCTCTGATAATGAAAAGGACCAAAAAACGATGACTAAACTGGCATTCAGCGGTGCCGCCGGCAACGGTATCTCGCCCCTGGAACAAATAATGATTAAAAAAGGCTGTGAAGTCTATGGCTCGGACCGCTCTTTTGACCTTGGCGGCGATTCCAAAATCCGCAACGCCCTGGAAAGCGTCGGGCTTAAAATTATCCCCCAGGACGGAACCGGCATTACACCTGACTTTGACTGCCTGTATGTTTCAGCTGCCGTTAATGAATCAAATCCTGATATTATCGCTGCCCGCAAATACAATATTCCGGTCAAACAGCGCTCTGATTTATTAGCCGAGCTGCTGTCCGGTTACAAATACGGCATTGCCGTCGGCGGAACCGCCGGAAAAACCACCACTACGGCCATGATCGGCTATGTGCTGGACCAGCTCGGCCAAAAGCCCTGCGTGGTCAACGGCAGTATTCTGTGCAATTACCAGGACCGGCCCGGCCTTGCCAATTACCTCTATAATGAAAGCGATATCTGCGTCATTGAAGCTGACGAAAGTGACGGCTCCATTAAAAAATATTATCCTTACATTGGGATTATCAATAATATCTCGCATGACCATACCAGCATCGAAAAACTGGTTGAATATTTCACCACTTTTGCCAGCCACGTCCAATACGGCCTGGTTGTCAATTACGACTGCGAACTGACCCGGGCAATCAAACACCTCAAAAATACCGTCACTTTCTCTACCTGCAGCCGCGATGCCTCCATTTTTGCCTATAACATCAAACCCCTGGCCGACGGCGTAGAATATTCCCTGGACGGCAAAACCTTTAAACTCAACCTGCTCGGCCGCTTTAATGTTGAAAATGCTCTCGCTGCCATTGCCACCTGCATGCTGCTCGGCCTGAACAAATTTGATGCCGCCCAAGCCCTGGAAAGTTTTGCCGGCACCAAGCGCCGCCTGGAAAAAGTCGGCACCGCACAGGGAATTACCTTTTATGACGATTTCGCCCATAATCCCAGCAAGCTCGAGGCTTCTTTGGCGGCACTAAAAGAACATCCGGGACGCATCATCGCCATGTATCAGCCGCACACCCCGTTTTCCGCCCGCAATGTCGGTAAGGAGATGGCCGCCGCCGCCGTAAAGGTTCTGGCGCCGGAAGACATCATGATCATGCAGGAAATCTATGAAAAGACCCCCGCCGATTCTGATATTTCTTCCGCGGATATTATTAACGAAATCAAACGCCTCGGACATGCCAATGCGTATTTTCTGCCCGCCAAGGCCGACACCAGAGCTTTTGTCCTTTCCCACGCCCGACCCGGTGACCGGATTGTCATTATGGGCGCCCACGACAACACGCTTCCCGATTTCAGCCGGGAACTTTTAGGAGCTTTTGAATGACCGATTTACTTTCCGCCCATGCCGCCGTTGCCATTGTCTCGCCGTCCGTTTCGCTCTCCGGAGCCGGCCGGATAGAGATAGAGCCCGGCGTCAACTATTTGCGCAGCCTTGGGCTGGAAGTAAGAGTTTTTCCGCAGGCCTTAAACGGTACCCGTTGGCACCCCGGTTCCGATGCGGCCAAAGTCGCTGATTTGCATGCGGCTTATGCTGATCCGGACATCAAAATGATATTTGCGCCCCATGGCGGCGCCAGCGCCCAGCGTCTGCTGGGCCTGCTGGACTATGAGCTGATTCGCGCCAATCCCAAACCGATTGTCGGCTTTTCGGATATCACCGCCATTCAGCTGGCTGTTTATGCCCAAACCGGGCAACCGTTTATCTCCGGCTTTTTGCCCAAATATGAATTCAGTAACGGCACAATCGATCCCCTGGTCGATTCGACCCTGCGCCAAGTGCTTCGCGGCGAAAAGATTAACGCCGCCGGAGGAACCACCCTGCACGAAGGAACTGTTGAAGGTGTTTTGCTCGGCGAATGCCTCAGCATGTTGTCGGATATCAGCGGCACGCCGTATTATCCGGATTTGAAAGATAAAATCCTTCTGCTTGAAGATGAATGCGAAAAACCTTACAAAATCGACCTTATGTTGACTCAATTGCGCCAACAGCCGGATTTTGGCCGCCTCAAAGGAATTATTTTCGGAGCTTTTACCGAATGCGAAGCCACGGTTAACACGCATGGGTCAGTTGATGACGTTATTGCTGCCTTCGCGGACAGTGTCAATATTCCCATGGTGAAAGATTTTCCTTTCGGCCATATCAAAAGCCGCCCGGTCCTGCCGATGGGCGTGCCTTATCGCTTCAATGCCGCTGAGGGCCGTTTAGAACAAATTGGCTAAAAAGTTCCAAACCCATTTAAAATTGCGTTCATTAAGCCAGCCGATAAGGTTTTGATAGACCCACACCCCGTTCCAGCCGCGGGTATTAAAAGCCAGCATGCTGCCCACCGCCCATAAATTGGCCGCCGGCAGAAACATGGCGCAAAACTTATAACTGACTTTGGGCAAATCGGTCTGTTTTTCATGAATTTGCGAACCGACCGTATCCAAATGATAACCGATAAAGAAACCCATAATCCCGTTCATAATCAAATTCGCCGGAGCAAAATGGGTATAAACGGAAAAAGCAATCATATAAAAAAAGCCGAACAGGGGAAAAAAGTAAGGCGCAATCACAATCAGCCAGTTTCCCTCGCCCTCAAAAGCCATGTTACCGCCGGAATTATCATCGGCAACGCGGATTCCTGTCACCTTATGAAAAGTCAGCAGCGCAAAAAAAGCATGCGTCATTTCATGCGCCACAATTTCCATATTGGTCTTAACCGTTGAATCCATCATGCTCCGCGAGATAAAAAACAGAAAAAACCCGGCAAACAAAGCCACATACGGCAGGCTCATAAATTTGAAGTAATACAAAGACTGTATATAAGCCGGCAAAGAAACCAGCATATACACGGCAACCGGCCATTTTAACAATTCTATAAATCGGTCAATCAGTACGCGCATCTTTTTCTCCTGTAGCTTACTATACACC
>CALYAX010000033.1 GCA_944393665.1 uncultured Alphaproteobacteria bacterium | reverse complement strand
GGAACTGGTAGACGCGCTAGACTCAAAATCTTGTGGCCTCAGGCCGTGTCAGTTCAAGTCTGACTACCCCTACCAATTTGAAAAACCCGGTTTTAACCGGGTTATTTTTTATGCTGCCATTTGCAGCCGGCGGTTTTCTTTCCATAAATAATTCTTGATATACCAGAAAGTGATAAGCCCCAGCGGGATGTTGTAAGTGTGTTCTGTCAGCCAGCACCAGGTCAGGCTCAACTGCCATTCCGCGACAACCAGCCAGACGCCGATTACATAAAAGGCCATTCCTGCCCATTCAATCAGCATCGAAGTCCGGGTTTGTCCGCTGCCGGAAATAATACTCAAAAATATAAAGCCGGGTACCAGCGTCAGATAAGTTGTCAGCATAGCGTAATAAGGGTGCAGCCCCTGAGTGATCAAGGTCGTTTCGTTAGTGAAAATCCGCATGGTCACTGTTGGGAACAGAGCCATCATCGTTTCAATCAGCAGTCCCAGAACATAAGCCAGTTTTATAATTTTCCAGGCCGCCGGCATAACCTTGCCGCTTTGCCCGCTGCCGACCAGGTTGGCCGTGACGGTATTCATGGTGGCGCCCAGAGAAGGAATAATCATAAACGGTATGGCCGAGGCTGAACGTAAAATATTTGAAATAGCCAGCTCGGTTTCACCGCGGTGTTCGATGACAATATAAAATAAAAACCACGTGGACAGCGAAAAGAAATATTGCAGCATGGTCCATATCGAAAGGCGGCAGATTCCCAGCATGATTTTATAATTGACTCTGATTTTGTTCAGGCCGTATTTAAGCGTGTCGGTTTTAAAAAGAGTGAAGAAAATAAAAAATAATGCTGATAATCCTTCCGCAATAACTGAGGCGAGGGCGGCACCGCGGATTCCCATTTCCGGCAGCCCGAGTTTTCCAAATATGAGCACATAATCACCGCCGACATTGGCAAATAACATCAAAAGAGCGTTGGCCGTCAGGATTCGCGTGTCGGTAATGCCGATGTAAAAAGCCCGGAAAATTATGACGACAAACACCGGAATAAATCCCCATATACGCACCTGCAGGTAAGTGTCTGTTGCTTTCAAAATCTCCGGCGAATGCAGCAGTATCTTCAGAAGCTGAAAGCCCTGAGCCTGAATAGCCAGAATAATAATGACGGCCGCAACCAGCAGGAACCACAGACCCTGATACAGCACCGGCCCGATCTTGCGGTATTCTCCGGCGCCGTTAAATTGTCCGATAATAATTTGCGCTCCGGCGGCAAATCCAAATCCGATCATGTAAACCGTAATGTAAAAAACACTGCCGATCGCTGCCGCTCCCAGTTCGATTTCACCCACACGTCCCAAAAATGCCGTGTCGGTCATACCGATAAGCTGCTGGATAAAAACACCTGCTAAAATCGGGTAGGTGATTCTCCAGATGTTGCGATAACTTAAATCCATTTTTTCTCCTCAGACGATACTATATAGTGCCGAAGATAAATGTTTCCTTAACCCTTAATTAAAAACTTTGCTTTAGCGTAAAAACAAAGTGAGGTTAAATGAGTTTTTCCCGCCAGCAGATAACGGAACTTCTTCTCCGCGGTAATCAGTTTTATCAGAATGGTGATTTCGATTCTGCCCTCCAGTTATATTCTAAAATCAGACAGCTTGACCCGGATTATCTGCCTGCGCTGGTGAATATTGCACAATGTTTTTATGAACTGAAAAATTATCCTGAAGCACAAAAATATGCGGAGCGGGTTTTGCAGCTGGATTCCGATTCCGTTCCGGCATTATCGCTTCTCGGCTGCCTCAATTTTGCAGTAGAAAATTATGACGATTCCATACGCTTTTTCCGGCAGGCTTTGGAAGGTGATTCTTCAGATGTCTGGAACCATAATTACCTCTCTCAGGCCTTGCAGAAAAATGGCGATTTTGCCCTTGCCCTGGATGAAGGATGGACAGCTCTTGAACTCAGCGGCGGCAGCGATTCCCAACAGCTGAATTTTGCCTACGCGTTATATGAAACTGCCCTGGAAAAAGGAGCGGATTTTATCCGCCCCTGGCAACAGAAATGGGCTCAAAAATATACCTCTGATTCGGTAGTCAGATATGTCTGTTCCGCCCTGCAAAATGATTCCCAAACCAGCCGTGCTGATTCCGTTTATGTACGCCGGGTTTTTGATGTTTTTGCCGACAGTTTTGATGAGGCATTGGCCGGATTAAACTACCGGGTGCCGCAGTTGATAGCGGATTCCCTGAATGAAGAAAAAGCAGATTTTCCGGATAGAAAATTACGGATTCTTGATCTCGGCTGCGGGACCGGACTGGTTGCTGCGCAACTTAAAAAATATTGGCCTGATTCGGCTGTTTCCGGTGTTGATATTTCCCCAAACATGCTGGCACAGGCTGAACAAAAAAATATTTATAATCAGCTGGTTGAAGCAGATTTGGAAACCTTTCTCGCGGAAAAAAAATCAGCGTTTGATTTGATTGTTGCCGCTGATGTTTTGACTTATTTTGGAGATTTAAAAACTATTTTTTCCGGAGTTTTCGGACTGCTGGAAAAAACAGGAAAATTTGTTTTTTCTGCCTCCCGCAACACACATGATAATGCCGGTTGGTTTTTGCATTTGTCGGGGCGGTTTCAGCACTCTGAAATTTATCTGCAGAAAGCTCTTGCCGCAGCGGGATTTATCCTCGAAAACCTGTCGCCGCAAATCCTTCGGGAAGAAGGCGGAGAGCCGGTTACAGGGTGGATCGTCACGGTGCGCAAACCCTGATTTAAACCATAAAAAAAGTTCCTTGAAAACGGGAACTTTTTTTATAACTTTTCGTAAAAAATCGACTGATTACTTAGAAGATTTTTTGGCCGAAGAAGATGACTTGCAAGAACTTGATTTTGTCTTGCACGAAGAGGCAGAACATTTCTTCGCAGACGAGCTTTTCTTAGCGGCAGAAGAAGATTTGCTGCTGCTGGAATTGCTGCTGTTATTATTGAATTGTTCTACAGCCATCGACCAGAAGTACTCATCCTGACCCTGCGGGCAGCCGGCATTTTGCCAGATGAAATAAGCAGCTTCTCTGATTGCCTGTTCATTATTTTTAACCATAACATAAACTCCAAATAAAATTTTGGTAAACACCATTTAATATACAATTAAATTTTAATACGTCAACCATTAATGCGCTGAATTTATGCGATTTATAAAATATTTTTTTTATCAGGCTTAAAAAGCTTGCATTTAAAATTATTAGAAATTATTAATAACTTTAAAAGGCTGTTTTACGGGGGTAAAAAACAGCTTAATTATGTTGTTAATTTTAAGGAAACTTTGTATGGAAAATTTATTATCAAAAGAAGAGATGGAAGCCGTTATCAACGGCGATCACGGCAACGTTTTTGCAGTGCTCGGAATTCACAAGGATAAAGGAAGCAAAGAAGTTTTTATTCGCACTTATCAGCCCCATTCCAAAGCCATTGAATTAATTGATAACAATAATCAGTCCTTAGGATTTATGAGCTGCCTGGACCCGCGCGGATTTTATCAGATTAACCTCGGGCCGCGGGAAAACTTTGCCTATCGTTTTCGTATTACCGGTGATATGGATAATGTCTGGGAAACGGAAGATCCTTACCGTTTTCCGTCAGTGCTCGGTGATATGGATGTCTATCTTCTGGCAGAAGGCAACCATCTTGAAATGTATAAAAAACTGGGTGCCCACCACATTGAAATGAACGGGGTGTATGGCGTCAGTTTTGCTGTCTGGGCCCCCAATGCCAAACGTGTTTCCGTTATCGGAAATTTCAATAACTGGGACGGCCGTGTTCATGTGATGCGCAAGCACCCTACCGCCGGTGTCTGGGATATTTTTATTCCCGGATTGTCAAACGGCGAATTGTATAAATTTGAAGTGAAGGGAATGGATAATTCCATTCATGTAAAAGCCGACCCGCTGGCATTCTATTCTGAAAAACGTCCCAATACCGCCTCGATTGTTTATGATATCCGTGATTATGAATGGAATGACGCCGGCTGGATGGACTATCGCGAAACCGCTAATTCGTTTGACCGCCCGATGTCGATTTATGAGGTTCATCTCGGTTCCTGGCGGCGGAAAAACGGCAATGATTATCTCACCTACCGCGAACTGGCCGACCACCTGGTTCCTTATGTAAGCAATATGGGGTTTACCCATGTTGAATTTTTGCCGGTCTGCGAACATCCTTTTGACGGTTCCTGGGGGTATCAGGTAGTCGGTATGTTTGCGCCGACCAGCCGTTTCGGAACGCCTGATGATTTTCGTTATCTGATTGATAAATTTCATCAGGCCGGTATCGGCGTTATCATGGACTGGGTTCCGGCCCATTTTCCCAAAGACGGTCATGGCCTGAACGAATTTGACGGGACACACCTTTACGAACATGCCGACCCCCGCAAAGGCGAGCACACCGACTGGGGTACCAAAATTTATAATTACGGCCGTACCGAAGTAAACAATTTTCTCTGCTGCTCGGCAGTCTACTGGCTGAAAGAATTTCATATCGACGGCTTGCGAGTGGACGCCGTGGCTTCGATGCTTTATCTGGATTATTCGCGTAAAAACGGCGAATGGATTCCCAACATTTACGGCGGTAATGAAAATATTGAGGCCATCGCTTTTCTGCGCCGTATGAACGAGCTGGCTTATTCTCAGGTTAAAGGGGCGATAACTATTGCTGAAGAAAGCACGGCCTGGCCGATGGTGTCAAGGCCGACATCGATGGGCGGCCTCGGTTTTGGTTATAAATGGAACATGGGCTGGATGAACGATACCCTGAAATATATTTCCCATGAACCGGTGCACCGTAAATACCATCACGGCATGCTGACTTTCGGATTGTTGTATGCTTTCAATGAGAATTTTATTCTGCCGATCTCGCATGACGAAGTGGTGCACGGCAAAGGGTCTATGCTTTCAAAAATGCCCGGAGATGAATGGCAGAAATTTGCCAATCTGCGCGCTTATTACGGTTTTATGTTCACCCATCCCGGCAAAAAGCTGCTCTTTATGGGCTGCGAGTTCGGACAGGATTGGGAGTGGAACGCCGATGAAAGCCTGCGCTGGTTCCTGACTGATTATCCGATGTATAAGGGAATGCAGAATTGTGTCCGCGACCTGAACCTGATGTATAAGGGCAATGCGCCGTTGTATGAGCAGGATTTTGATTACCGCGGGTTTGAGTGGATTGATCACTCCAATTCCGACGATAGTGTTATCTCTTATATGAGAAAAGGCCTGAACCCGGATGACTATCTGATTTGTATCACCAACTTTACTCCGGTTGTCAGAGAAAATTACCGTATCGGGGTTAATGAAAATTGCCGTTATCAGGAAATTTTTAACAGTGATGATGTAAACTACTGGGGAAGCGGGGTTAAAAACAATGGCCAGCTGCAGGCGGAAGAAGTGGAATGGAACTGCAAGCCGCTGTCTGTCCGCGTGACGCTGCCGCCGCTGGCAACCATCGTGCTTAAACCGGTGCGTTAATTTATTTAAGGAGTATATATGGCACAATTCAAATCCTCAATCGGAACAACCGCTCCCTTAGGGGCAAGTTATGACGGTAAGGGAGTGAATTTTGCCCTCTTTTCCGCCCATGCCGAAAAGGTCGAGCTTTGTTTGTTTGACCCTTCCGGCTCGGAAGAAATTGAACGCTACACCATTACCGAAAATGATAATGCCGTCTGGCATATTTATCTCGAGGGGGTAAAGCCCGACCAGGTTTACGGTTACCGTGTTTACGGGCCGTACAAGCCTGAACAGGGGTTGCGTTTTAACCATCATAAACTGCTGATTGATCCATATGGCAAAAAGCTGATCGGCAAACTGATATGGAATAAGGCCATTTTCGGATACGACATCGACAGCCCCGATAAAGACCTTTCTTTCAGCACGCTTGATTCGGCGCCTTATGTTCCCAAATCAGTCGTGTGCGATGGCAGCGCTTTTGACTGGAGCAATGAAAAGCGGCCGCATTATAAATTTGAAGAAACTGTCATTTATGAAACCCAGCTTCGCGGCTACACCATGCTTCATCCTTATGTCCCTGAAGCCAAACGGGGAACCTTTGCCGGTTTTAACAGCCGTTCGGTCATCAATTATCTGAAATGGCTAGGCATAACAGCTGTCGAGTTTTTGCCCGTCCACGCGTTTTTCGGCAACCGTCATAAAAAGGGTTACATCACCGATAATTACTGGGGATATGAAAGTTTCAGCTTTTTTGCGCCGGAGCAGTCTTATCTGGCTTATAACAGTCTTGATGAAATTAAAGATCTGGTTAAAAATCTCCATAACCATGGGATTGAGGTGATTATGGATGTGGTCTATAATCACACCGGCGAGGGCAACCAGCTGGGGCCGACTTTGTGCTATCGCGGCATTGACAACAGCTCGTACTATACCCTCAATCCTGACAATCCGCGCTACTATTATGACTCTACCGGCTGCGGTGCGTCGTTTAATCTTCAAAACCCGTTTGTTTTGCGGCTGGTGATGGATTCCCTGCGCTATTGGGCAGAGGAGATGCATATCGACGGTTTCCGATTTGATCTGGCGCCCACGTTGTCGCGCCTGCATACCAATTTTACCCGTGAGAGCGGATTTTTATATGCGGTCAATCAGGATCCGGTTTTGCGCCGCACCAAAATGATTGCCGAGTCATGGGATGTCGGATTTGGCGGTTACCAGGTGGGGGCGTTCTTACCCGGCTGGGCGGAATGGAATGATAAATACCGTGACAATGTGCGCCGTTTTTGGAAGGGCGATCAGTTTCAAACTGCCGAAATGGCCAGCCGCCTGACCGGTTCAAGCGATGTTTTCAATTATAACAACCGCGATATCTGGACCAGCGTCAATTTTGTCACCGCGCATGACGGATTTAATCTCAACGATCTGGTCAGCTATAATCACAAACATAACGTTGCTAACGGTGAAAATAACCGGGACGGCAATGATTCTAACTGGAGCTGGAATTCGGGCACCGAAGGCGAAACCGATAATGCCGTCGTTCAGGAAAACCGCATTGCCCGTGCCAAGGCGATGTTTGCTACCCTGATGTTGTCTTTCGGGACGCCGATGATGCTGGCCGGTGATGAATTCGGCCATACCCAGATGGGCAATAACAATCCCTATTGTCAGGACAATGCACTCACCTGGCTCACCTGGGAAGGTATTACGGACTTTCGGATGGAGTTTGCCCGTGATATAAAACAGATGATTAAGCTGCGTAAAAAATTGAAGATTTTTGAGCGCCGCAAATTTTTCACCGGAAAACCTTTCGACCGCTCGGGTTATAAAGACATTACGTGGTACACCGAACAGGGACGGGAATTTACTTCTGCCGATTGGCACGACGGCGAGCGTAAATGCCTGTCCTACTGCGTTTATACCGGGTCAAAATTTGTGATGTGTATTTTCAATGCTAATTTTAATGAGGTGCTCTGGAAGCTCCCGGTTCTTCCGGAGCAATATGCCTGGACCCTGCTGCTTAATACATCTTCCCGCAACTCTAAAAATATCATTCCCGGATCCGGGGCAACTGTTAAAGTTCCCGGTTGGTCGGTTCTGGTAATGGAAATCAAAAAATAACCGCACTTAAGGAGCAGATTTTATGGCTGAAGATTTACAGGGAATTGCTAAAAAGCTCGGGATAGCAACCCGTTTTACTGATGCCGGTTTGTCCCGCCGCGATTATGATGTCAATCCCGAAATTATCAAATTTTTTATCAGGGCCTTTGGCTATTCGGCAAATTCGGAAGCTGAAATTGCCGCTTCTCTGCAGGAAATTGAACTCGAACGTTGGAAACATGCCCTGGAACCGGTTTATGTCGTTCAGGAAAATGATATAGGGCTGGATCTGGTCGTTTATGCTGATTTCCGTTCTGAACCGGTAACGTTGGAACTCACGGCTCAGGACAGCGGTAAAAAAATTCCGGCGGCATATGAAGTGACCGATGATGGTGAAAGTGCCGTCAGCGGCATGATGACTTATTTCAAATTAAAAATAAAAATCCATACCCCGCTTCCGGTCGGCTATTACAATGTCAAAGTTAACCATCACGGAAAAAATTATAAAACCGTTTTGGCGGTAGCGCCGGAGCGTTGTTATGAGGCGCCGGCCATGGCCAGAAAAATATGGGGCTATGCGGTGCAGCTTTATTCGCTGCGCAGCGAACGCAACTGGGGGATCGGCGATTTTACCGATCTGAAAGCGCTGGTCCGCCTTTGTGCCGAAGCCGGGGCCGATGTTATCGGGCTTAACCCGCTGAATGTCTTGTCGCACGATTATCCGGAAGAAGCCAGCCCCTATCTGGCCATCAGCCGTTTGTTTCTTAATCCGGTTTACATTGATGTGGAAGCCGTCCCCGAATTTGAAGCAGAAGATACTGACGGCCTGCAGGGGCTGATAAACGAACTCCGTCATTCTGAATTAATTCGCTATGCTGACGTTTATAATTTGAAAATCAGCATTCTGAACAAATGTTATCTCCGCATGCTTGGCGCTAAAGACCAAACCCGCCGTCGTGCCTTTGAGCAGTTTTGTGCGGATCAGGGAGATGACCTGGACAAGCTGGCTGTTTTTCAGGCACTCAGCCATCAGTCTTGTGATTCTGACTGGGGCGGCTGGCGCAGCTGGCCCAGGCAATACCAAAATCCCCGTTCTCTGGATGTTGCCAAATTTGCGGAAGACAACAAGGAGCAGGTGGGCTTTTTCAAGTTTTTGCAGTTTGAAGCAGACCGTCAGCTTGCTCAGGCTGCCGAGGAAGTAAAAAAACAGGGGCTGGGAGTCGGTTTTTACCGGGACCTGGCTGTCGGCGTCGGTTCGGACAGCGCCGAGTTGTGGAGTAATCCGGACTTGTTTTTCAAAAAGGCCGGAACCGGCGCGCCGCCGGATGCGTTTTTCCCGGCCGGACAGAAATGGGGGTTGGGAACCTTTAATCCCCAGGCCCTCAAACAGGAAAAATATCTGCCTTTTATCAAAATTCTCCGTGCCAATATGCGTTCGGCAGGAGCATTGCGCATCGATCATGTTATGAGCCTGATGCGTTTGTATGTCATTCCCGATTGCAGCGATCTCGGAACTTACATCTTTTATAATTTTGCCGATATGCTCAATATTGTGGCATTGGAAAGCCACCTTAACAAGTGCGCCGTTGTTGGTGAAAGTATCGGCAATGTGCCGGAGGGTTTTCTTGAGATTCTGGCTGCCCGCAATGTTCACTCCCTGAGTGTCCTCTGGGCAGAGCGTTATAATGCCGGCTGGGGTGATTTCCGGGCGCCGGAAGCTTATCCTGTTTCGGCGTTTGCTTCGGTCGGAACCCATGATATGGCTCCGCTTAAAATGTGGTGGTTTGGTTATGATATTGAATTGAGTTTCGCTTTGGGGCTGATTCCGACCGAACATGAGAAAAATGAAGCCTACCATAAACGTGAAAGTGACCGGTGGAAACTCCTTAATGCTTTGGATGCGGCTCAAGTCTGGCCGGCAGATAATATGCGCACCGGTAACTTTATTTACGGAGAGGGCTATCCGGAAGGAATTGATGAGGCGGTGCACCGTTTTATGGCCCGCACGTCCTCACAGGTTTTCCTGGCTCAGCTGGAAGATATTCTCCACGTCGACAAATTGCAGAATCTTCCCGGAACCGATCGTGACAAACACCCTAACTGGCGCCGCCGGCTGCCGGTAAATTTGGAGCAATTGTCCGGAGATGTTGCTTACCGCCGCAATATTGCCGCCATCAAGACGGAGCGCTAAAATATGGCTAACCTGATTTTTGATCTCGACAATACCCTTTATCCCCGTCATCCGGAGATAGAAGCCGAGTTTGGGATAAGAACCAAAGAGTATCTCTCCAGGATGCCTGCCGCCGGTTTTACGGACAAAGAATTTGACTGGGTAGAAATTTCCACCCGTATTGAGGATTATCTGGGCCGGATTTTTGCAGGCAGGGAGCAGGAGCGCTGTGCGTATCTGGATTATGTCTGTCGCGTCAATGTCAAAGATTTGGCGCCCAACCCGGAATTGAATACTTTTTTGAAAATTCTGCCGGATACTAAATATATTTTTACTGACAGTACGTTAGAACATGTTAAAGATACCCTGAATGTTTTGGGAATAGAACTTAATCATTTTACAGGAATTTTCGGCAATAAAGACAGCGGTTTTCGTTTTAAGAGCAATCCGCAGTGTCACCGGATTTTTTTGGAGAAATACGGCCTGGAACCCCGGGAGTGTTATTTGTTTGATGATAATCCCCGCAACCTGCTTCCCGCAGCGCAGCTGGGAATCAAAACAGTGTTAATCTCCGGGCAGGGCGGGCAGGAAAGCGCCTCCGATTACCAGTTTTCTGATGTTTTGACCGCGTTAAAACAATTATTCTGACCCGGATGCCGGATAATAAAACAGCCGTATGATTTTTATTCCGTTTGATAAATCAAAGAGAGAAATATGACCAGCTTGATTTTTGACCTTGATAATACCCTCTATCCCCGCAGTCCGGAAGTTGAGGCCGATTTTGCCGGCCGGATTAAGAATTATCTTAAAAATAACCTGTCCGTCGATTTTGATCACTCAGGATTTGACTGGGAAAAGGCGTCGCTGAATATGGGAGCTTTTCTTGACCGGATTTTTTTGGGAAAAGATAAAGAACGCCGCAAATTTACTCATTATATCTGTGATGTGGATGTCGGAAGCCTTCAGCCGGATCCGCAGTTGGATAATCATCTCGGGCGTCTCCCTCATGATAAATATATTTTTACCGACAGCACGGTAAAACACGTCACCGATTCCTTAAATCAGATCGGGGTAGACCAGCGGCATTTTAAGGGGATTTTTGATCATATTGCCAGCGGCTTCAGGTTCAAAACCGACAGGCTCTGCCATCAGCGCTTTTTGGAAAAATACGGCCTCAATCCTGAAGAATGCGTTTTATTTGAAGATAATCCGCACAATCTTTGTCCGGCCGCTGAGCTGGGAATGACAACCGTTTTGATAACCGCGGTTCCGCGGCAGAATATTGCAGCCGATTATCAGTTTCCCGGCCTCTGCACGGCTCTTGATGCCATGTTTTAAATTATACATACCAATACATACCAAATTTTAAATATTTTTATTGCATAATTATTTTTGTTCTTTATACATACCTCTGATTACGTATGTATTTTTAACTTTGGGAGAATATTTTCTATGGCACGTCGGACTAAGGAAGAAGCGGAGCAGACCCGTCAGGCAGTTTTGGATGCGGCGCTCAACATCTTTTATGAGAAAGGCTTTTGCCGGACAACTTTTGATGAAATTGCCAAGCGGATTAATCTTACAAAAGGCGCAGTTTACTGGCATTTTCGCAATAAGGCTGACTTGTTGTCGGAGCTTATGCGCCAAAAGTTTAACTCTAAAAATGAGCAGCTTCACGGTTTGATCGGCATGCCGCAGGATCTTGCAGGTCTCCGTGAGGCATTGCGGATTCATGCTCAGTCGATTGAAAATGATCCCGAATTTCAAAAATTTCTGTTTTTTATCATTTTTCAGATGGAGTGGTCTGAAACAATTTGTCAGAGGGTAGGGCAGCAGGTACGGGAGATTCGCGATTTTCCTCTGCAGCAAATAAAAGAAACATTGACTTTGCTGCAAAAAAGTGGAGAAATAGACCCCGCAGCGGATATTGATGAGCTTTCGCTGATTGTTCTCTGTATGTGGCGGGGAACGCTGAATGCTTATATTTGCCGCTATTATCCGTTTAATCTGACAGCTCAGATATTGAAAAGTTTTGACCTCATCATGGATGGTCTAAAAGTGGAGAAGAAATAAAAATGCGAGTAGGAAAAGTTAAAAACCGGGTGATTATCCGGCAGGTTGTTATTCTGTTGTTATGTGTTGCTTTCGGCTGGTTCCTGAAAAGCCGGCTCACGCCCCAGGCCCCGATGATGGCTGGTGCCGGCGGAGAGCCCTATGTTCTGGTCCAGAAACTGGAGCAGCGGAATATTGCTCCGAAAACAAGTTTTATCGGCCATGTTGAAGCCATAAAAAGTGTTAACCTGGTGCCCCAGGTGACCGGCTATGTTGAAAAAGTCCTCTTCCGCGAGGGCTCGCTGGTTCAGGAAGGCGATATCCTTTTCATCATTGAACAGGATCGCTATATTGCAAATGTTGAACTGGCCCAGGCCGAATTGGACAGCGCCAAAGCTAACCTGGTTCGTGCCGAGCGTGATTATAAACGCCAGGCATCGCTTTCTAAACAAAACTATGCCTCTAAGGCCACGCTTGATACGTCGGAAAGCAACTACCTGCAGGCCAAAGCCGCTGTTGCCCAGGCCAAAGCCAATCTTGAGCTGGCAAAAATCAATCTGAATTATACCGAAATCAAAGCGCCGATTACCGGTTATATCGGTAAGGCAATGGTAACCGAGGGAAACTACGTGAACTCCACCACGCAAAACCTCGCCCGCATTGTCCAGACCAACCCGATTCGGGTTGCTTTCTCGGTTTCGGATAAAGATATGCTCAATATGCGCCAGATGTATAAAAACGGCGATGATTCATCTCCGATTAAGACCGAACTGGTTCTGCCCAACGGCACCGTTCTGGTTAATCATCTCAAATCGCGCTTTACCGATAATGAGATCAACACCGACACCGCTACCATTGCCGTTTACACCGAATACAGCAACGATCAGGGATTGTTGATCCCCGGCAATTATGTCGATATCCGGCTGGGCAAAGCTGAAGAGGAACTGGCCCTGCTGGTTCCGCAGGCATCATTGTCGCAGGACGAGCATGGGAACTACGTCATGGTTGTTAATGACAAAGATGTTGTTGAAGTTAAGCGCGTTATCCTTGGCGATACGATTGACGACAAGCAAATTGTCCTTGAGGGGCTGGCTCCCAATGAACGCGTCATCATTCAGGGCTTGCAGAAGGTTAAAAACGGCCAGAAAGTCAAGGTCGGAGAAATCAAGTCTTCTGCCGGGGAAAATAAGATTGTTGCCGAGGAGGCTGAATAACCGATGTTTTCACGCATTTTTATTGAGCGCCCGCGCTTTGCGATGGTT
>CALYAX010000032.1 GCA_944393665.1 uncultured Alphaproteobacteria bacterium | reverse complement strand
TGCCGTGGTCTACGTGACCAATCGTGCCAATGTTGCAATGCGGCTTATTCCGCTCAAATTTCTCTTTTGCCATTTTAAATGTTCTCCGTTAATAAATTAAATTAAAAAAATTTTTCATTTCTTCAGAAATTTCGTTTTGGCGAGGAAGATAGAGTGGTTGGCAAGGTGAGAAAAATTTTAGTGTACACATTAGTACATGAATTTTTCGAACCCGCAGCCAACCGCTCTAGGTTCCCACCAAAACGGAATTTTATGCGTTTTTGGCTTTAACCTTCTCCGCAATATCCTTCGGTACTTCCGCATAGTGATCAAACACCATGGTGAACTGTGCACGGCCTTGCGACAAAGAACGCAGCGTATTGACATAGCCAAACATATTGGCCAGAGGAACGCTGGCATCAATGACACGGGCATTGGCACGCTGATCCATACCGTTAACCAGACCGCGGCGGGAGTTCAAATCGCCGATAATATCACCCATGTACTCTTCCGGAGTAACGACCTCAACCTTCATAATCGGTTCAAGCAGTTTCGGATTGGCTGCGCGCATACCCTCACGGAAAGCAGCGCGGGCAGCAATTTCAAAGCACATAACGTTAGAGTCGACTTCGTGGTATGCACCGTCGTACAGATCACACTTTACGCCGGTTACCGGATATCCGGCAATAACACCGGCATCCATTGCGGTCCGCAGACCTTTTTCAACGCCGGGGATATATTCTTTAGGAACGTTACCGCCGACAACCGAGTTACTAAACTCGAAACCGGTATAACCTTCCATCGGTTCAAAGCGGATCTTAACCTTGGCGAACTGACCGGCACCACCGGACTGTTTCTTATGGGTATACTCAATATCGCAGGGTTTGGTAATCGTTTCACGGTAAGCAACTTGCGGATCACCGACATTGCATTCAACCTTGAACTCACGTTTCAAACGGTCAACGATAATTTCCAGGTGCAACTCGCCCATACCGCGGATAATGGTCTGTCCGCTGTCCTGATCGGTAGAAACCCGGAAAGACGGATCTTCCATCGCCAGACGGGACAAAGCCAGACCCATTTTCTCGACATCGGCTTTGGTTTTCGGTTCGACGGCCAGCTCAATAACCGGATCCGGAAATTCCATATTTTCCAGAACAATTGGATGAGACTGATCGCACAGGGTATCACCGGTGGTGGTATCCTTCAAACCGGCCAGAGCCACAATATCGCCGGCATTGGCTTCTTTGAGCTCTTCGCGTTTGTTGGCATGCATCAGCAGCATACGGCCGACGCGTTCTTTTTTATCTTTAACCGAGTTATAGATATAAGAACCGGCAGTCATTGTACCCGAGTAAATACGGGTAAAGGTCAGCGAACCAACGAACGGGTCGTTCATAATCTTGAATGCCAAAGCTGACAACGGCTCACTGTCACTGGGCTTGCGCGCGATAACCTCATCGCTGCCCGGCTTAACGCCTTCAACGGCCGGAATATCAACCGGAGAAGGCAGAAAGTCGATAACGGCATCCAACAACGGCTGAACACCTTTGTTTTTGAAAGCGGTACCGCAGAAAACCGGAACAAAATGTTGGGCAATCGTTCCTTTGCGGATACATTTCTTCAGGGTTTCAACCGATACGTCTTTACCTTCAAGATAATCTTCCATTGCCTGTTCGTCTTCTTCAACGGCCATTTCGACCAGCTGATGATGATATTCTTCGGCTTTGGCTTTCAGATCTGCCGGAATCTCCTGAATTTCAATCGGAGAATCAGCTGAATCACCGGTGTAAATGATAGCATTCATTGCCAACAGGTCAACCATGCCGCGGAACTCGGCTTCAGCGCCGATCGGCAGCTGCATCGCCAGGGGTTTAGCCCCCAGACGGTCAACAATCATATCCAGGCAGCGGTAGAAATTAGCACCGATACGGTCCATTTTGTTGCAGAAACAAATACGCGGAACACCATATTTGTCAGCCTGGCGCCAAACGGTTTCAGACTGCGGTTCTACGCCGGCAACGGAGTCAAATACGGTGATGGCGCCGTCAAGAACGCGGAGCGAACGCTCAACTTCAACCGTGAAGTCAACGTGGCCCGGAGTATCAATAATGTTGACGCGATGACCTTTCCAAAAACAGGTTGTTGCAGCCGAGGTAATAGTAATACCGCGCTCCTGCTCCTGCTCCATCCAGTCCATCGTTGCAGCACCGTCGTGAGTCTCACCAATCTTATGGTTCTGACCGGTATAATACAGGATACGCTCGGTTGTGGTGGTTTTACCAGCATCAATGTGCGCCATAATACCGATGTTTCTATACAATTCCAATTTATGTGTACGAGCCATTGTATTTTTCCTATATGAGGGTTAGAACTTGTAGTGGGAGAAAGCCTTGTTGGCTTCAGCCATTTTATGGGTATCCTCGCGTTTCTTAACCGCAGAACCTTTATTGGCAACTGCGTCTAACAACTCGTTGGCCAGACGGTCGGTCATTGTGGTTTCCGAACGTTTTTTGGCAGCTTCGATAATCCAGCGGATAGCCAGAGCCTGGCGGCGGTCGGCGCGGACTTCCATCGGCACCTGGTAAGTGGCACCGCCAACACGGCGGGACTTAACTTCAACCATCGGCTTAACGTTTTCAATGGCTTCATTGAAAACTTTCAAAGCTTCTTGTTTTGATTTGGCAGCAATAATATCAAAAGCCGAATAAACGATCTTCTCGGCAACGGCTTTTTTACCATGCTCCATAACATTGTTAATAAATTTAGCAACTACCTTGTCGCCGAATTTGGCATCAGGCAGTACGATTCTTTTTTCAGCAGCGTGACGACGTGACATCTTTCAATACTCCTTATTTCGGACGCTTGGCGCCATACAGCGAACGACGCTGGCGGCGTTTGGAAACACCTTGAGTATCCAAGGTACCACGAATGATATGATAACGAACACCGGGCAAGTCTTTTACACGGCCGCCGCGGATCAGCACAACAGAGTGCTCCTGCAGGTTATGACCTTCACCGGGAATGTAGCTGATAACTTCAAAACCGTTGGTCAAACGAATACGGGCCACTTTACGCAAAGCCGAGTTCGGCTTTTTCGGGGTAGTGGTATAAACCCTGGTACAAACACCGCGTTTCTGAGGGCACGCTTTCAAAGCGGGCACTTTGTTTCTCTTCACTTTGGGTGCTCGTGACTTACGAATTAACTGATTAATTGTAGGCATCACAATTTCCTTATAAATATTAAACAATGACCCAATACGAGAGGCTGTACTTCAGACACAAATGTGGCTTACTCCTCTCATCAAGAGTCTGGCGCATATTACCGCATAAATCATTGAAGTCAACACTTTTTTACAAAAATTTGAGTCTAAGAATCGCTAACCATTTTTTAACTTTTTCATCTGCGATTCGTTTTAAGCCTGACTCTGACTCATTTTTGATTTTTACATTTTTTAAACGATTCGCTTTCGTTGAGTCCATTTGAGTCCAAAAAAGTAAAAAAAGCCTCCCGTCTGCCGGGAGGCTTTTTACTCTATAATTCCCGATTAACCTTTAAAAAATTCTTCGGCGATTTTAAAGATTTTTTCCGCCAAACGGGTCCGCAGCTGCGCATATTCTTTCAAAATATCGGCATTTTTGCGCGCCTGGGCATAATCCAGACGCTGCTTGTGCAGACCGCGCTCAATATCCTGATAATCGTCTTCATAATGTGCCCCGCATAAAAGAACCAGTCCTTTACCGGCCTTTTTACGCAAAATCGCCGCCGGTTTGCCGGGCACGTCATACCGGGCCAAAACTTCCGCGTCTTTATCTTCTTCCTTGAAGGCCGGACCTCCCAGATAATGGGCGCGAAACTGCCGGCCGTCTGCCCATTCCAGGGTAACCACCGCTGCCGAGGCCTCGTTAATCGCAAAGGGGCGCAGTTTAAGCTTTTTACCCAGCGTTCCAGCTGCGGTATCATGAACCAGATCAAGCCCCCTGGCTGTAATTTTCAGCTCCGGTATATGCTCTTCAAAACTGATATCGCGGCAGCCGTAATAGGCTCCGGCACATATGCCGGCATACAACCCGCCGTTTTCCACAAATTTTTTGACAGCCTCTTCTCCGGCGCGGCCGAGTTTTGCGCGGTAAGCCCCGGCAGCCCCGCCCGGCATCCACAACGCCAAAACATCTTTACCCAGCGCTTTGCCGCTGACAATCCCGGCAGCATCGGTAAAATCTACCTTAATCCCGCGCGGCACAAAGAAATTGCGCAGCTCGCGCTCCAGGGCATCAACCGGCGCACAGCCGTAATCACGATAAATCAGAATTTTTTGTTTCATGGGCTCCTCCTGTTACCTTATCCTAACCTCAGGTTTGGGCTCCTGTCAATCTTTTGGCCTGCTTTTTGCATAAAAATCAAAAAATCCTTGCTATCCGGCTCCAAAAATTATACCCTCAACTCATCTTTTCACTTTTTATAAGAGGAACTTGATGACTACCGAGCAGGATATAACTTCCGCCAAACGAACCATTGATAAAGAGATTGAAGCCCTCCGCATGATGGAAGATGAATTAAACGATTCGCTTTCCCGGGCTCTCGACCTGATGCAAAACACAACCGGCCGCGTCATCATCACCGGCATGGGAAAATCCGGCCACGTCGGCAGCAAAATCGCTGCTACGCTTGCCTCAACCGGTACCCCCTCCTTTTTCGTTCACCCCGGTGAAGCCAGCCACGGCGACCTCGGCATGGTAACCGAAAACGACGTCGTTATGGCTATTTCCAACTCCGGAGAAACCAAAGAGCTTTCTGATATTGTCCTCTATTGCAAACGCTACGGCATCCCGCTGATTGCCATGACCAAAAATCCGGACAGCACGCTCGGCCGTGCCGGAGATGTTTTGCTCAAACTGCCCAATGACGGCGAAGCCTGTCCCCTGGGCCTGGCTCCGACATCTTCAACCACCGCCACCATCGTCCTCGGAGATATTTTGGCGATTGCTTTGCTGGAGCGCAAAGGCTTTTCCAAAACGGATTTCAAACAACGCCATCCCGGCGGCAAACTCGGCGCTTTTCTCCAAAAAGTGTCCGACCTTATGCATAAGGGCAGCGAGCTGCCTCTGGTTAATGAAACGGCCAGTATGCAGGAAGCCCTCTTGGAAATGACCTCTAAGATGCTCGGCTGCGTCGGCATTGTCAATAATCGCGGCGAATTGCTCGGAATGATTACCGACGGAGACCTCCGCCGCTGCATGACCCCGGATCTGCTGACCGAAAAAGCCGTTGAGGTTATGACCAAAAACCCCAAAACCATTACTGCCGATGTTTTGGCGGCCGAAGCCTTGAACCAGATGAACAACACCGGAAAAGGCATTACCCAGCTTTTTGTCCTTGAGGGCAAAAAACCGGTGGGAATTATTCACATTCATGACTGCCTGCGTGCCGGAGTTGCTTAAACCGTGTTTGACAAAAACAAAATCGATAGTTATTTTGACACCGATTCGCAGCAACCTCCGCTGGCGGATAAACCGCAAACCTATTCCAAACACACCCGCTATGTCCGCCTCGCCAAACTGCTTTTGCCAAGCGTTGCCGCGATTTTAATCGGCCTGCTGCTGGTTTTTCCCTCCCTCAAACAAGACGTGCGCGACTTCAAACTTGATATCACCCGCCCGCGGGCCGGAGAACTTGAAAAACTGCACGTTGAAAATACGGTTTTCTACATCACCGACAAGAACAACAAGGTCAATAATTTTACCGCCTCGCATATTGACGAGACCGAACCCGGCTCCAAACTGATTAAGCTCATTGACCCGGAGGGGCTGATTCCCGTCAATGAAAATAATTGGGCCGATATCAAAGCGCCGGTCGGCTACTTCAACCAAAACACCAATGTTTTGCAGCTGCTTGAAGATGTTGACCTGTTTTATTCCGAGGGAATGACCGCCAAAACCATTGAAGCTTTTTACGATTTTAATGCTGCCCGCGGTTATGGCGTCAAACCGGTTCATGCCCAGGGATATTTCGGGGATCTTGACGCTGAGGGATTTGAATTTTTAAGTAAAGACGATATCTTAATCTTCACCGGCCACAATGATATCGTGGTTAAAGAAGAAAGCATAAAAGGACGTAACCGATGAAGAAGTTAATCCTCGCCGTTTGCCTGGCTTTGTCTGCCTGCTGCCACTTTGCGCATGCTTCCGACATCCATATAACCGCCGAAAAACAGGTTGAATGGCACCAGAAAGAAAATAAAATCGTTGCTGTCGGAGATGCCGTCGCCACCAAAGATGCCATGAATGTCCGTGCCGACCGGCTGATCGGATACTACGCCGGCCGGGAGTCGACGACAAAAGGCAAAAGCTCGATTACCCGTATGCAGGGAATTGGCAGCGTAAAACTGCATTCACCCCGCGCCGACGGCTTTGGCGATAAACTGGATTATGATTTGATTAAAGACGAGGCGGTCCTCACCGGAAACCCTGCCAAAATCAAAACCGAAAAAGAAATCATAACCGCCCGGGATAAAATCACTTATTATCCTTCGGAACAAAAAGCAATTGCTCTCGGCAATGTTGAAGCCATCGATAAGGACAACAACAAGGTTTATGCCGATAAAATGATTGCTTTCTTTGTCAAAGACGGACAAAACACCCAAAATCTGACCCTCGATAAAGTCGAATTGTACGACCATGTAAAAATTGTCACCCCCGATACGGTCGTCACGTCTGACAAAGGCCTTTACCGTCCCCGTACCGGAAAAGTCTATCTCTACGAAAACATTGTTATTAACCAGCAGGGCAATATCCTCCGCGGTGACAAAGCTGAAACCGACCTCAACACCGGAATCAGCAAACTGCTCTCTAAAAGCAAATCCGGCCGCGTCAAAGGCGTCTTCAAAGAAAAAGACGCCAAAAAAGCGGAGGCTAAACCGGCCAAACCTGCAACAACGACAAGTGAAACCCATGAATAATCCCGCTTATCCGACCGATTCCAAACTTGAAGTTTTTAACATCGGCAAAAAATATAAAAACCGTCCGGTTTTGCGCAACGTTTCCCTGAATGTCCGCCGCGGCGAAGCCGTCGGCCTGCTGGGCCCCAACGGTGCCGGCAAAACCACCTGTTTCTACTGCGTAACCGGGCTCATCACGCCTGATTACGGCGATGTTCATATTGACGGCGTTGATATTACCAACCTGCCGATGTACCGCCGCGCCCGGATGGGAATTGGCTACCTGCCGCAGGAGGCCTCAATTTTCCGCTCGCTTTCGGTTGAGGATAATATTAAAGCGGTTTTGGAAATCGTCGTTGATGACGAAAGCCGCCGAGAGAATATGCTGGAAGAACTGCTGTCGGAATTTTCCATTGCCCATCTTCGCAAATCACCGGCAATCGCTCTTTCCGGAGGCGAACGGCGCCGCCTCGAAATCGCCCGCGCTCTGGCCAGCCAGCCGCATTATATCCTGCTGGACGAGCCGCTGGCCGGTATCGACCCCATTGCCGTCGGCGAAATCCGTAATCTGGTTTCGCAGCTCAAACACCGCGGTTTGGGGGTTTTGATTACCGATCACAATGTCCGCGAAACTCTTGATATCACCGACAGGGCTTATATTTTGCACGGCGGGTCGGTCCTGATGGAGGGCAAACCGGATGAAATCGTCGCCAGCAAGGAAGTCCGCAAAGTCTATTTGGGTGACAGCTTCTCTTTATAATCAGACATAAGGAGAAAACCGGTGGCCATAACCCCAAAACTGGAAATACGGCAGTCGCAGTCATTATTAATGACCCCGCAGCTGCGCCAGGCCATCAACCTTCTTCAGCTTTCCAATCTTGAACTGAACCAGCTTTTGGAACAAGAGCTTGTCAACAACCCGTTGCTGGAACGTGAAGATGACCGGCTGGCCGATACATCCGCCGAAGATATCTCCCCTCTTGACGAATTTAACCGCCTGGATCAGAATCTTCCGGTGGAAAATGAAGAATTTTCCCCCGATCTTGATTATGACAATCAGTTTAATGATGATGCCGGCAGCGACCGCGAAAGTTACGACCTCTCCTCCGATGTTTCCTGGGAACAATATAATCCGGCTAAAAACAGCGGAACCGCCGATGCTGATTTTGATTATTTTGAACAGAAACTCGCCGCCGAAAAATCGTTAACAGCCCTGATTGAAGAACAGATCAGCCTGCGGTTTACCAACCCGCGGGAAAAGCTGATTGCCCGACTGCTGGCCGAGCAGCTTGACGGCGCCGGATACTTCCGCGGCAGCCTTGAAAACACGGCCAAAGCTCTTGGAACAACCGTAGAAACGGTAGAAAAAATATTAAGGGCGATGCAGGGTTTTGAGCCCTCAGGCATTTTTGCCCGCAGCCTTGCCGAAACACTGGCCATCCAGCTGCGTGACCGCAACCGTTATGACCCTGTCATTGCCTGCCTGCTGGAACACCTTGATTTGGTCGCTGCCCGCAACTTTAAAGAAATCAAACGCCTCTGCAATATCGATGATGACGACCTCGCCTCCGTGCTTGCAGACATCAAAAGCCTCGACCCCAAACCTGCCGCCCGTTATACGGTCGAAACCGCTGCGGCGGTTGTTCCCGATGTTCTGGTCAGCCGTCGCAAAGACGGTTCTTACCATATTGAGCTTAACAGCCTGTCACTGCCGCGGCTGCTCATTAACCATATTTATTATGCGGAAGTGATGGCCGGTGCCGGACACGATAAAGCCGCTTCAAGATATTTAAAAGAAAACCTCCGTCATGCCGGTTTCCTCATAAAATCGCTGCACCAGCGTGCCTCCACCATCCTCCGTGTCGCCGAGGCAATTGTAAAATACCAGCGCGATTTTTTTGAATACGGCATTGAGCAGCTTAAACCAATGAGCCTGAAAGACATTGCTTATGACCTGGAACTCCATGAAAGCACGGTCAGTCGCGTAACCAGCCGTAAATATATGCAAACCCCGCGGGGGCTGTTTGAACTCAAATATTTCTTTTCCGCGGCTGCCAACACTTACACCGGCAACGACAATACCTCCACCACCAGTATCAAACATCTGATTAAACAGCTGATCAGTGCCGAAACTCCCGAAGCCGTCCTTTCTGATGATAAAATTGTTGAGCTTCTGGCCGCTCAGGGAATCAAAATCGCCCGCCGCACCGTCGCCAAATACCGCGAAGCGATGAATATCCCGACCTCGGCAGAACGCAAGCGCCTCAAACGCAGCTTATAAGAGATACAACTTTAGTCATACGTTAAAGCCGCTTTTTTTGACTTAAAATTAAATTCATGCACAGCCGTTTTTTGAATGAGCCACCCGCTTTTTGTCAACACGAATTTTAAAAATTCCGTTTTCAAAAACATTGTAACCATTTGAAAACAGGCCATAAAATTTTCATCTCTTTTGTTGCCTCTTCCTCCGGAACATTGCGGGAAATGTCTGATTTTTTCAGGATTCCCGCTTTGTCGTTTTTTAGTCACCCCTATACAAATACATATTGACTGTAACATTTTTATTTTATATAAGGAAAGTAACAACAGGAGGGTATCAAAATGAATAAAAATTATTTTTCAGATCAATC
Organism: uncultured Alphaproteobacteria bacterium; assembly: GCA_944393665.1. Taxonomy (GTDB): domain Bacteria; phylum Pseudomonadota; class Alphaproteobacteria; order RF32; family CAG-239; genus CAZU01. Next base: position 5,679 of record CALYAX010000032.1, on the reverse strand, counting down.
TGGCCGTTCCATGGTCGAAATGCTTGGCGTACTGGCCATTATCGGCGTTCTGTCCATCGGCGGTATTTCGGGGTATTCCAAGGCTATGGCCAAATACCGCGTCAACAAAACCCTGGACCAGATTTCTATGCTGGTGATGAATATCCGTTCCATGTATTCAGCCAATACCAATTATGCCGGATTGGGCGCTCAAATTGCTATTCAAATGGGTATTATCCCCAACGACATGCTGGCTCCCGGCGCAAACCGCAGTGCCGCCAGCAAAATATACAACGCTTATCAGGGCGTCGTCCAGCTGGCTCCGGGCGGTGACAATAACCAGCAGTTTACCGTTACTTATGCCGGACTTCCCAAAGAAGCTTGCGTCACCATTGCCACTGCCGACTGGGGCTCCCAGGCGGGTTCCGGCCTGTTGAGTATTGCCGTCGGCCCCAACGGTGCCAATAAAGAAACCCCCGGTGCCGGAAATACCGCCCATACTGTCGATGCGCTGCCCTTGCCTTTGTCAACCGCCGCAGCGGAATGCAGCAATGTCGCCGATGCCGGAAATACCATCATCTGGACTTATTATTAAACGTCTCCGATACCCTCTTTACCTTGTTCCCGGGTGTAAAACCTAATCAATCCCCACTCTGGTTATACACTTTGCACTTGGGAACGCCTTTCGCCTTCGGCCGTAAAACCTAATCAATCCCCACTCTGGTTATACACTTTGCGGCCGGAGGCGCCTTTTTAAATAAAAGAGTTACAACTTTCGATATAAGCGCTTGTAAAAAATCCGGCATAAATTTGTTTCATCCGGGATTATCCGCCGGGCAATAAAAGCCGCAGCAAAAGATTAAATTTTCTCCAAAACAAGGTAGTAACTTGAAATAAAACAAAATTTCCCGATCTTTGTTTAAAAAAGACAACAGGATATTTTGTTTTTCCGCTTTGTCATTTTTTAGTCATCCCTATACAAATATATATTGACTATCTTCTTTTTATTTCATATAAGGAAAGTATGAAACAGAAGGAGATTAAAATGAAAAAGAATTATTTTTCCGACCAGAACGGGCGTTCCATGGTTGAAATGCTTGGCGTACTGGCCATTATCGGTGTTCTGTCCATCGGCGGTATTTCGGGATATTCCAAAGCCATGTCCAAATACCGCGTCAACAAAACCCTGGACCAGATTTCCATGCTGGTGATGAACATCCGTTCCATGTATTCGGCCAATACGGATTACAGCGGCCTGTCTTCCAAGATTGCCATTCAGATGGGAGTTATTCCCAATGATATGCTGCAAGGCACAGTACAAAGCAAAGCCTCCAAAATTTACAATGCCTATCAGGGAATTGTCAATCTGGCCCCCGGAACAGCCAGCAACCAGCAGTTTACCGTTACTTATGCCGGACTGCCCAAAGAGGCCTGCGTGGTCATCGCCACTGCCGACTGGGGCTCACAGGCCGGATCCGGTTTATTAAGCATTGCCGTCGGCTCCAGCACCAACAAAACCACGCCGGGAACACCGGGCTCGTCATATACGGTCGACCAGCTGCCGCTGGCCCTGGGAGTAGCCGCGTCCAAATGCTCTAACACCGGCGACGCAGGCAACACCATCGTCTGGACCTATTATTAAATAATTTCCTTCTTTTCGGTTTCCGGTTCTCAACTTTGCCGTTTCACCGCTCCGGCCTGACGTGCTTTCCCCGGAAACCTCTCTGCCTCCGGCTGCAAATTCTAATCGATCCCCACTCTGATTATACACTTTGCTGCCGGAGGCGCCTCTTTTACATAAAGGTTTCAATAAGTTGCCGTTACACCGTTTTGCTATTGACTTTTGAATAGATTTGCTCTATTCATTCTTCGATTGAAATCTCAAAAAAAACGTAGTACAGTAGAGTTTCAAGGATCATTTTTTAATTTAATTATGCAAGGGAACAATCATGAATATTACATTGTCAGGCAATCAGGTAGATATTGGGGATCGTCTTCGTAAACATGTTGAAGAGAACGTTTTAAACGCCGTCAACAAATATTTTCCGGCTCCGATCAGCTGCAGCGTCACTTTCACCAAGGAAAAAGACAATTTTATTGCCGAAGTTACCGTTCACCCTGCAAAAAACATCATCTTAAAAGGGACCGGCACCGCAGGTGATCCCTATTCTGCTTTTGATGACGCCAATGAGCATATTGCCACCCGCCTGCGCCGTCACAAAACCAAATTAAATGACCACAAAGGCAAAAGCGGCCTCGCTGAAATCGCCAATGAAGCTGTTTTTTCTCTTAACGAAGAAGCTGAAGAGATTGATATTGACGATGCACCGCTCACCATTGCCGAGCTTGAGGCCAACATTCCGGTTTGCACCGTTTCTGAAGCCGTAATGTTTATGGATTTGAACAACGAATGCGCTTTAATGTTCAAAAACATTGCCAATAACAAATTTAACATGGTTTACCGCCGCAAAGACGGCAACATCGGCTGGGTTGAACCTAAGACCGAAAACTAATTGAATTAACCTCAGAGGTTTAAATCTTATGAATATTTCCGATATAATGACCGAAAAATGCGTGTTCGTTGGCGTCAAGGCCGGCAGCAAACGTGAACTCCTGCAGGAGCTGGCTAACTGCGCTGCCGATATTACCGGCCTTGATGTGCGTACCATTTTCGATACTCTTCTGGAGCGGGAGAACCTTGGTTCTACCGGATTCGGAGGAGGAACAGCTCTCCCGCACGGGCGTTTTGCAGGCCTTGACAAGGTCTATGCCATCATGTCGCGGCTGGCTGCTCCGGTAGAGTTTGACGCTATCGACGGCAAACCGGTTGATTTGGTTTTTGCACTGTTGTCACCTGAAGACAGCGGTGCCGACCATCTGACTGCTTTGGCCAGATTATCGCGGGTGCTCAAAGATGAAATGCTGTGTGAAAAACTCCGCCGCATTCCGTCACAGACTGAAATCTTCGCTTTGTTAAATAACGAAGAATAAACAGCTCATACCCAAAAAAAGCCCCGGAAATTTCCGGGGCTTTTCTTTATATCCAAAACTTAATGGGCGGAAACCGGCTCCAAATCATTTTGCCGGGCAACAATAAAGGCAAAATCGCGGTTGTCTGTTGAAGCAATCCGCTCTCCGCTGGCCGCATAAATCGACCACATCATCTGGCCGTTGCGCCAGTCCTGCTTGATATAAGCGGCGTTAGCCTCTTCCCAGGCACACATTTCCTGCTGCCATTCTCCGGCGATTTCGTTCTCTATCCGTTTGTTCAGCATAATTTTCTCTTTCATTTAAACACTTTAACAAGATTTTAGCGCTATAATTGTTAATTATTAGCTAATATGTCCGATGGGAAGAACCGATGTTTGTCAGCCTCAACCGCAAAATCATCTACAGTATTGTCACTTTGTTTTTAATAACTTCGCTCATCTTTGTCTACACATTTTATATCATTTACGGAAATAAAATTCAGGAAGACCAGCGCTACTCCATCCAGCGCAACCAGCAATACATCGACCTGTTGTTTAAAAATATTGTCGTCAGCAAAGAATTCCGCCATATTTTGGAACAAAACCCGCATATTGTCATCCCTGATTATGTCAGCAATTATCTTGCCTCCGGCGTCAATGCAGAAAACCGTCTCACTCTTGAACAGAGACAGATTCAGGAAATCAACAAAAGTTATGAGGACCGCTACGCGGCTATTCCCGAAAGTTTGCGCATTTTGGGAATTAGCTCCATCCTGCTGATTCTTTCTATCATTTTTCTGGGATATCTTATTTCCCGCTGGATTTTAAACCCGCTCAACCGTATTTCCACCGTATCGTCACAAGTGGCTGACGGACGCCTTAACATCCGTATCAAACCCGAAAAAACCCCGTTTTTTAAAGACGAGCTGGACAACCTGACCGACACCTTCAATCAAATGCTCGACAAACTCGAAAACGTCCTTTCTGAAATCAAAGAAAAAGAAGCCTTTCTTCAAGCGCTGATAGACAACGTCCCTGACGGAATCCGCGTCACCGATGCCGCCGGCAATGTCATAGTCGCCAACAAGGCCTATCATAAACAAAAAGCCGACAAATCAGCTTTTCTGTCCGTCAATGCCGCCCCGCTGCAAATAGGAAGGGAACAGTCACTGACCGTTGAATCCCTCCACGACCTCAGCGCCGACATTAACTTCTCTCACCGCCAGAAGCTCTCCTCACTGGGGTTTCTCTCCACATCTATCGCCCATGAAATGAAAAATAACCTCGGCGCCCTGCGTATTATTCTCGAACGGATAATCAGCAAGTTTTATGACGCGCGGCCGGATAATGACGAAGCCAAAAAACACCTTAATCTGGTCTATAACCAGCTTATCAGCTGCATTGACCTGCCCGAGCGCCTGCTCAAACTGACCCGTTCTTCTTCTGAAACCTCTCAAACCGTCTGCTGCCATTCCTGCCTGCAGGATGTGGTCGCCATGATGGACTTTGAAGCCAAAAGCAAAGGAATGACAATCAGCCTGGAATGCGAAGACGAAAACCTGGCTTTTCGCGGCAATGAGGCTGACTTTAAAATGATCGCCCTCAACCTGATCTTAAACGCCTTAAAAGCCATGACGGCGGGCGGCCGTCTGGAAATCAGAACTTTCCGCCCTTCCCCGCGCAAGGTTGGTATCAGCTTTTGCGACAACGGATGCGGCATTGCGGAAGAAAAACTGCAACAAATTTTTGAGCCCTTTTATACCGATTCCGAAAACGAAAACGCCCGCGGCAACGGTTTGGGATTATCTATCGTCAAATCCTTGGTCTCCAAATATAAGGGAACCATTAATGTCACCAGCACGCCCGGGCAGGGGAGCACTTTTACCTTGTCATTCCCGGCAATAAAAAACCTTGCAAAAAAATAATTTAAGGTTTATTAATACTTCCAGCATAATCCTAACAAAGGGAATGATTAATGAGTAAAGAAGAGTTGCTGGAACTGAGCGGCGAAGTAATCGAAAAACTTCCTAACGCCATGTTTCGCGTTAAATTGGAAAACGGAGTTGAAATCCTGGCCCATACCGCCGGAAAAATGCGCAAATTCCGCATTCGTGTCATGGTTGGTGACAAAGTGGACATTGAAATGACCCCTTATGACTTGACCAAAGGCCGGATTACTTTCCGCCACAAGGATTAATTTTCCATATTCTGAAAATCGCCCCGGCCGCTGCCGGGGTTTATTTTTGCAAAATATCTTCTGTCCACCCGCTCTAATTATATGTTGACGATCTTTAATAATTAATGTATCCTGAAAGAAGTTCCGGAACAGCAATTATTGGAGAACGGTCATGAGAACAGTATTTCTTGCTTTGTTAACTTTGGTTTGGAGCAGCATTTCTGCTCTCGCCGCCCCTCTTGATAACACTTACACACATCACACCGCCTTGGCTGTTCCGGAACGCTCTGCTTCTGATTCTTTCAAGCTGGCCAAAACCTGGTTCCTCCCCGATTGGCAGGCCGGTTGGGGTAACAGAGCCGAAAATACCGCCCCTGACAATTCTGGCGACATTAAGCCGGAGTGTAAATCCTACCAGCCTAAATGCAATCCACCTAAAGTTCCCGGCGGTGAAAAAATCCGCATTGCCGGCGATTTGTTTTGCCCTATGGAATGTGTTTGTCCGTCAGAATACAAATACAATTCGCTCAACTGTTCTGGAGACAAAGAACTAAG
>CALYAX010000031.1 GCA_944393665.1 uncultured Alphaproteobacteria bacterium | reverse complement strand
CAGCAGGACGTTCAAATCCTCGGCGCGGTTGCTCAAAGACTGGGCAGTGTAATAGGAAGACGGGTTATCAATCGCGGAATTGACTTTCAGTCCGGTGGCGAGGCGGTTCTGGGTCAGGTCCTGCAGCTTGGCCGTCTGCTGTAACGACAGCAGATTGTTCCGCATGGATGATGTCAGGCTGATTCCGCTCAAAATTTTGTCCCCGCCCGGTTAGCAAATAAATTTACTTTACTGATTAAAGTAATAATCTTTTTGCGCTTTTAAATAAAGGTTTATCGCGGACTAATCCACAAAAGCAAAGCGCCCCCTTTATACTAAAGGGAGCGCTTTGAGCATCGACACTTATTGGTTTTAAGCTTCCAGGATTCGCCGCAGGGCATCAACATTTTCTGCCAAAGAAGCATCTTCCAAAATCAGCTCTTCAACTTTGCGGACCGCATGCATAACGGTTGTGTGGTCACGGTCAAATTTTCGGCCGATTTCCGGCAACGAGCGCGAGGTCAGCTGTTTGGCCAGATACATGGCAATTTGGCGCGGCCTGGCTACCGTACGGGCCCGGCGTGATGATTGCATTTCTTTAACTGAGATATTGAAATGTTCGGCAACTTTTTTCTGAATCTCATCAATTGTGGTGCGTTTGTCATAAGAACGCAGCATATCTTTAAGCACGTCCTGTGTCATATCCAGGGTGATTTCTTTGTCGCTTAACAGCTGTGAGTGGGCAATCACCCGGCGCAGGGCGCCTTCCAGTTCACGAATATTGGAAGTGATTTTCTGAGCCAGAAATTCGGCAACTTTAACCGGGAGCTCGATTCCCAGCTGCTGGGCCTTGTTGTTGAGAATACCCATCCGCAGATCAAAATCAGTGGGATGAATATCTGCCACCAGGCCGCAGCCGAGGCGCGATTTCAGGCGGGTTTCGATTCCTTCCAAATCTGCCGGAGATTTGTCAGCCGAAATAATAATCTGCCGTCCTTCTTCAATCAGCGAATTAAAGGTGTAGAAAAATTCTTCCTGAGTAGTGTCCTTGCCGCCCATAAACTGAACATCGTCCACCATCAGAACGTCCACCGAGCGGAATTGCTCTTTGAAAGCGGTTGTGTCTTTGTAGCGCAGGGCCCGCACAAATTTATACATGAACTTTTCGGCCGACAGATAAACGATATTACGGCTGGGATCCTGCTGTTTAATATGCCAGGCAATCGCGTGCATCAGGTGGGTTTTGCCCAGTCCGACCCCGGAATACAGAAACAGCGGGTTGAACGAAACATTGCGCGATTCGGCAACTTTGCGGGCGGCGGCATAAGCAAATTCATTGGTCTTGCCAACCACAAAGTTATCAAAAGTGTACTGCGGGTTAAGCGGTACGGAAAGAGAGTCGTTTAAGGAAGTGTCGTTGTTATTGGCAATGACCGAGTTAATGCCCGACTGGTAGATATTGCTGGGAGCCGGCGATGAAGAAATCTTCTTCAACAGGGAACGGCAGGTCGGATTATAAAGACCATGAACTTCTTCCTGTACCGACTGCACAATAAAATTCACATTCTTAATTTCCGGATTTTTCTTTTCCCATATTTTGTGGATCCGGTCGCTGTAGTGAGTGATGACCCAGTTTCTCATAAAACGGGTGGGAACACAAATATTCACTGTCCCGTCATTAAAAGAACCCGGGGTGAGCGGCTTCAGCCAGCTGTCAAAAGCTGTTTCACCGACTTCCGTCTTCAATTGGCTGCAAATCTGTCCCCATTGATCCGAAACAGAGCTGTTATTGTTTATTGCTTCTTCAGCCATATCTACTCCCCAAAAAAACTAAAAAATTAAACCCCGATTTCCCGAAAACAAACCTTTGCTTCCTCTTATTAAAACCGCCAGACTTGCTTATTAAGTCACCGAACCGGCTATTAAAGCGCCGGGCTTATCATGTTTTCCGGCTTTTGTCTGTTCAGGGTTCCCCCTGCTGGCTTTTCCAAGAGACCGCCCGGCGGTCTGTTTCGTTCCATCAATTCATTTGGCATTCGGTCCCGAAACGCTTCCGGTTAAATTTCATCGGAAGATTCCTTTTCCGGCTGTCCCCGGTTCTCCGGCAATTAAAACCATTAGGCCGCATTGCTTTTTAAACCGGCTTTTCAAGATCTCGTTTTTTCTTCCGCGGCAGCCCGGCTTCTTGAGTCCTTTCCCTTCTGGGGTCATGGGACGGCTGCTTTAAGATTCCTTACTCCGGCCGGACGGCCATAAGCAGAAAACTAAACCCGTTATTTTAAAGAACTGCCGGCTCCTTCGAGCGGATTTTTGCCTTTTCAGCAGCGTTTTTTTATGACCGCCGGAGCCTTTGACGGCTCCTTTGCCTGATCTGGCATCTGCCGCCGGATGAGGTTCAAACGCAAAATTATCGGTTCAAAACTTTCCGGCCTTTTTCAGTTCTTTTCGGGCTTTCGGCAACCGGATTTCCGGACGCCTTCTGCTTACGTTCCCCGCCGCACAACCAGCAGTTTTATTCACTTTCGCTAAACTGCTCTGTGAACTTTTCGGATAACGAACTCTCAAAAAGTGATTTGGATATTAAACACAATAAAAATGAATTACAACAGAACATTTCAAGAACATAGCATTTATTTTTCTTGACACAGATTCTTTGCAGAGTCGCACAGATTCTGCGGGTTTGCGCATAAAAAAACACAAACCGACAAACTCCGTCAAGTCACCGGAGCGCGTGGTTTGTGTTTAATAAAATACGGTTTAAAGCGGATTACAGCGCTTTAATTTTTTTCGACAGGCGGGAAACCGTACGAGCTGCTTTGTTCAAGGTAAAAATACCTTTGCGGGCAGCAGACATCATTTCCGATTCTGCAATCTTGAAAGCTTCGGCAGCCTGTTCTTTGTTGCAGCAGCAGATAGCGGCTTCAACTTTCTTAACGAAAGTGCGGACGCGGTTGCGGCGGGCGCCGTTAATGACAGCGCGCTTGTTGTTACGAAGAATTCTGCTTTTTGCCGATTTATGATTGGCCATCTCTCTTATTCCATTCTCTTAAAAAAGTTATTCCAATTAAATTAAATGTAATGCTTTATAAACTCTTAACGGCCCGGAAGTCAACAACAATTTTTGTAAAAACGCCTAAATCCCGGCTTCAACGGCGCTTTTTAAAAATTTTTAAGCCGATTCCCGGCAGCAAAATTATATTTTGCTCTTTACTGTCAGCCGCACCAGGAGCGGTTTGTCCGATTCTTTGGTCAGTTCCAGAACCTCTCCCTCGCGTTCAAACACCAGAGTCTGGTTTCGTGTTCCCTGGTAGACCCAGCCCATTTGCGGCAGGGTACTTTTATAAAAAGCCGCCACTTTTTTAAAACCGGCTTTATTGCTGGTCAGCAGCGTTTCGACCAGGCGGCTTTCTTCGTTGCCGAAAGAAATGTTGTCATTAGGCAGCTGTTTCATGCCGGCCATCAGCGGCACGTCTTCGAGTCCTTCAATAAAGGTGGCTGCCTGTGCCGGCAGCGCCAGAAACAAAAGAGCGGTTAAGAAATAAAGACTTTTCATCATGGTTTTCACTTCTGTTTGACCGGACAGAAATAAGTCGAACGACCCGCTTGGACGATTCTCTTAATGCCGCCGGTTAGGTTGATGTCACATTGGCAGTCAGGACATTTTTGCCCGGTTTTATTATAAACGCAATGCTGGTTTTGAAAATATCCCAGGCTGCCGTCAGGTTTTTGATAATCGCGCAGGGTTGACCCGCCTGCCTCAATCGCTTTGGTTAGAACTGCCCGCGCTTCCCGCACAATCGATTCGCACTCTTTGAAACTGATTCGATTCGCCGGGCGTGTTGGCAGAACGCCGGCGCAATAAAGCGTTTCCGAAGCGTAAATATTTCCGATTCCCACAACGATTTCCTGATCCAGCAAAGCCACTTTGACAGGGACTTTTTTCTTTTGCAGCTCTTCGTATAAATAAGCGGCATTAAAGTCCCCGCTAAACGGATCCGGGCCCAAATGGTTTAACAGATGATGGCATTCCAGGTCTTCCGTGGGGCAGTAAGTCAGCAGCCCGAAACGCCGCGGATCGTGAAAAATAAGGTAACCTTTATCTGTCGAAATGACGACATGATCATGCTTTTCCAGCGGATTCGGCAGGTTATCCGTAATTTTAACCCGCCCGCTCATGCCCAAATGCCAAATCAGGCTCAGGCCGTTGGCACAGTCTATAATGATGTATTTGGCGATTCGCCGGTATCCGCTGATCTGAACGCCGCGGAATTTTTCTGCCAGATCGGCAGGAATCATCTCACGAAACTTATTATTATTTACTTTTACCGCGGTTATATTACAATGTCCTATAACTTGGGCAATTGCGGTTTTGATGGTTTCGACCTCGGGTAATTCCGGCATGGCTGTCCTCAAAAAACTCTTTATTCATGGGTATTATAAATGAAAAAAGCCATAGTTCAATTTATAAAAAAATATAATTTGGCCCGTGAACTGGCCCGGGCCGGTCTGCTGCCGCTGATTTCCGGCTTGCGGGGGTTTCGGCTGTGCAGCCGGATCGCCGCGCGGGCTGTGCACAAATCCCCCCTTTCTGAAGCCCGGGCACTCACTGACTGGCTCAGCCGCCAAAACAGCCCTTATTTGCAGGCACTCGTTGATGAGCTGACGGCCCGTCCCGATCTCACCGGCAGGGATTATCTGTATATTCCTCCCCAACCCGGTTTTACAATTGCCGGGCCGGTTTGTTTCAAAACCGCCGGAACGCTGAAAGACCGTTCTTTTTGGCGGCAGATTTTTGAGGAACTGGCTGCCCGCGATTTTCCGGGGCTGTCCGCCCAGAGGCCGGTTTTCAATAAGCGTCTCGATTCGCTTTCCGATTTGCGTTTTTACGGCTCTGATGTTGAAACTCTTATTGATGAAACTGCCGGCTGTGAAGAGGCCTGTCCCTATCAGGTTGACTGGGCCCGCACGTCTGCCGGCGAGCTGTGGCTGCACTTTCCCGAAACGGCAATTTCAAGCCGCCGCTTATCTCCCGCGGTGCAGGCTTCTTTATTAAAGTTGGTGCTTTATTTGCTGCTGGAACGGCAGCTGTTTGTTTCCTCTTTCCGCGGTGTTTTATGCGATGAAACGGGAAGGGTTAATCTGCTCGATTTCGATTATATTTATCCCTTCGACAGTCAGCTGCTCGGCTTTTTAAAAGCCTTTCTGCGTCAGACTGCCGGACCGCAGACCCATTTGCAGTATAAACTGGTGCGCCTGCTGAGGTTGTTGGAACAATACTGCCCCGACTATAATGTTTTGGGTGAATTTGCCGCGGCGCTGGACCAGTTTGAATTTCCTTCGCCGGCCGATTCTCCGAGCCAGACCGATATGCTGGCCCTGTATGCCCGTATCGGCCATCCTGCCCACGCGGGTCCCAAACCTGCCCCGTCCAATCCGGCAGCCTTGGCTTATCTTCTTGATAAAAACCGTTTTAAAAAAGATCCGGCTTTCCGCAAATCTTCCCCCTGGTATTATATTCCTCTGTTGATAGCGGTTTACCTGCTGCTTAAATATTTTTAGCCTCAAGACTTGCCCTCAGCGTTGAGATGGGTTATGATCGCCAGTTGATTTGTACCTGAAAAATAAGGATTCGCAATGCGCAAACCTGTAAAACGCCGCAGCAAATATTATGCGCCGCAGAATGAAAGCGGTACTGCCCGCATCTGTGATCACCCCGGTTGTCAGGAACCGGGAGAGTTTCGCGCTCCCAAAGACCGCCGGCTGAAAGAATATTACTGGTTTTGCCTTAAACACGTTCAGGAATATAATGCCCGCTGGAATTATTATGACGGTGCGGAGGAAACGGAAGAAGAACCTGCCGATTCCCGCCGCCGTCGTTTTAATTTTAATTCCAAAGTCAAATATAACTTCGGATTTGATGCTAACGGTAATTTTGAGTTTTTTGATAACTATAATCCGGATTTTTCCGGTTTTGATTCGCCGTATTTTTCACCTGATGACCGCCGCTGTCTGAAAATTATGGATCTGCCGGCTGAAGGGCTCACTGAAGAAACTTTGCGCAAACAATATAAAAAACTTGTCAAAAAATATCATCCCGATGTCAACCGCGATGATAAAGATGCCGAAGAAAAATTTAAATTGCTCGGTCAGGCTTATAAGACATTACTGGCCAGATTTGCTCGACGCTGAAATTAGCCTTGCCGGTTAAATATCCGCCGGAACCGGTTATCAGCGCGGTCTCAGTCGCGCAGCATGTCTTTGCTGATTTTGAGGTCTTTATTTTTGCTGCGGTTTTTACCTGCTTTTTTAGCGGTTTTCTTGGAGTCTTCCTTGCGTCCGGTTTTGGTCAGAATTTCTTCCGCCACCTGCTGGTCGGTTTTTTTGCCGGGGTCGCCGTATTCGATAATCTTATCAAGCTTTAAGCCTTCCAGCGCCTTTGCCTGAGATTCGTCACTGGCGGCGGCCATATTGCGGATTCGCTCGATTCCTCTCAGCATCATCACCGTTTCGCCTTCAGAGAGGCGGCGCCCGTTTAGTTTAAGCTTGCGGGCAATGTCATCCTTAATTGCCTGCTGATAGGTATCGGCAGTCAGGGTGGCATCTTGCATGCTGGTATTGATGGTGGCCGCTTTCAAACCTTTCAGCCCCAGCTGGCGGGAAGTTTGATTGGCCATCGTCAGGGCTTCCATTTTTCCTGCGGTCTGCTGCATCGACATGGTTTTAAGGGTGTCTTGCTGCTTCAGCTGCCTTTTTTCATCATCGTGCAGGGCATTTAACAAGGTCGAATTATTCTGTTCCGGCGGCAAAAAAGTGAAGATTTCATCTTCCTCTTCCTCTTCATCATAGGCATCGCGGGTAATCTTTTTGCGGATTTTTTTTAGCCCTTTGGGCAAATCAGTCGGCAGCGGCGTAAATGCGGCGTTCACCGGATTTTTTTGTTTGGCTTCAAACTGGAGAGCTTTTTTGACATTGGTTTTGCGAGTCAGTTTTTCCGTCTCGTCAAAGCCTTTATTTTTCTTCCATTCTAGATTAGAAGTTTCATCTTCCATATGTTTCTCCATTTTATCCCAATGGCTATTCAAATCGTCTTTCTGACACTAAAGTAATGTTGACACAGAAACAAATTTTTGTCAACAAACAAACGGTTTGAGCCAAAATTATTAAGCTAACGAATTGAAAATAAGTAAAGTTTATCAAAATTTAATTTTTGTTAACTTTTTTGTAGGTAACCATAATTCCGCCGTCAGACAGGCTTTGTGCCGCCACTTCGATATCATCGATTTCATTGCGGTTGAGAATAAATGTTTTGGTTGTCATGCTCAGCAGATGGTTGAGAATATTTTTCCTCAGCGCCGGCCAATCGTCATCCTGCGTGAAAAATTTCTGCTGCGAGTCGATAATTTCAGGCAGATTCGGTTCGGCGGCCAGCAAATTGGGATCGGCCTCCCACAAATCCACATAGGCCTGATTATAAAATTTTAAACGGCCGCTTGAACCAAAGATTATGACCGCGTCAAACAAATTATCCAAAATTTCCTGCTGAACCGCAAGCAGGGAATTATAAGCGCTGGTGGCAGCCAGTTTGTCTGAAATGTCTTCAAAAGCAAAAATCAGCCCGCCCATCGGATGCGGTGCTCTCACCCGCCGGAAAGTTTTGCCGTTGGGCAGATGCAGCATGTCTTCCTTCGGCTCGATGATTTTTGAAAACTCCTGTTGTTCTTCATTTTTAAACATCAGATAATCAGGCACTTCCGGCAGCAGTCGTTTTTCGCGGATAACGTCCAAAAAGCCCGAATAACTGGGCTGGCTTTCCAGCCAGACTTCTTCCAGCTGCCACAACCGGGCAAACGACTGATTGTAAAAGGCCAGTTTCAGTTGTTGGTTAAACACCGCAAAAGCAGTCCCCAAAGTACCGAGAATTTCCAGCTGGGCATTTTGATGCAGTTTAAGGTTTCGCTTCAGTTCATCCAGCTCGCTGACATCAATCAACGCGCCGGCAGTGCAGATCTTATCAAGGCTGCCACTGCTGTGGAAGGGGTTTTCATATGCCTCCATCTTAAGGCGCTCGCCGTTTTTAACCACGCTGACCGCAGCTTTTTTCAGCCGGTTGGTCGTCTGTGCCAGCAGCGCCAGATTCGGTGCGGAAAAACCGTCTTTGGCCGTGCCGGCTGATTCGCTGGCAATTTCGATTCCTTCATTTAAAACTTCGTCGCGGTTTTTGCCCTCGATAAATTCCAAATACTTTTTATTACAGTCAATCAGCCGCAGTTTTTCATCGCGCAGCCAGACCGGAAACGGAATATTGTTCAGCAGGTCCTCGGTTTGCGCCAGCCGTTCGGCCGTCTGCTTTTTTTCTTCTTCAAGGCGGTCAATTCTGCCGGTTTCAAAGCTCACATCACGAAACCAGATCATATCGCAGTAAATATTGCCGTCAATACCGTTAATCCGGGTTCCGGCCAGCCGCAGATACTTGGCGCTGCTTTTCAGGGCAAATTCATCGTCAAAAGAAACTCCTTCATCACGCAGCAGGCCGACGTATTTGGTAATTTTTTTGGCATCATCTTTGTAAAAATTGTTCAAAATATCTTCAAACGAGGTTTTGGTTCCTCCCGGCAGATTCATCATCACCGCCAGCCGCCGTGAACAGCGTTCGACGATATGTTTGCGCGGATCGTTCACTTTCTGGTCGGGATAGATAAAAGCAAAATAACCGTCGCGGGAAGCATACAGCGTTTCGGCATAACGTTCGCGGTCACGGTTCAAAAAATAGTTTTTCTGCCGCAGCTGGAGAATTTTAAATAATTCCCAAACCAGCACGCCCAGAAGAGCCGCCAAAACCGCGCCCAGCAAATGCCACAATTCCGGCACCGCATAGTACATATCTGTTAAAAGCTCGCTGTCCATGATCTGAAATCTTGCATTGTTGGTGAAAAATGTTTGTAACATCGGCGATTCTAGTATATAAAAACCCTGTTGAAAACTTAAATTTTTAGTCAAGGTGCAAAACCGAACCATGTATACGCTTGCTTATGATACCACCGGTGCCCAATGTGCGCTTATTTTGCTGAACGACGGCAAAACTGTCGGCCGTTATGTTGAAGCAATGGATTTTGGACAGGCAGAAGTCCTTATCCCCCGGATTCAGGCCTTGTTAAAACAATCTGCCCTCCGCTTTGCCGATCTTGGCCTGCTGGCGGTTTGTGTCGGTCCCGGCTCTTTTACCGGGGTACGGGCGGGAATTTCGGCAGCCCGGGCTTTCAAAATGGCCTGCCCCGGCGTTGTTGCGGCCGGTGTAACGGCATTTGAAGCTTATGTCCGCGCGCTGGAGCCGCAGGAACTGGCTGAAATCAACGCCGTAATTATCGAAACCAAACGCGATGACTACTATTTTCAGCTTTTTGATGAAAAATTAAACCGCCTGTCCGATCCGGCAGCCGGAAGTTATGACGACCTGAAAGACTTGCTCCGCCATCATAAAGTATCTCTGGTCGGTGACGGTGTCGAAAGATTCTTGTCCCGTCCCAGCGGTCTGAGCCTGCATGCCATTAAAATGCTTGAGGCATTGCCGGTCGAGCAGCTGGCCGCCGCCGGTCTGA
This sequence comes from uncultured Alphaproteobacteria bacterium, assembly GCA_944393665.1. Taxonomy (GTDB): domain Bacteria; phylum Pseudomonadota; class Alphaproteobacteria; order RF32; family CAG-239; genus CAZU01. The sequence continues at coordinate 6,800 of CALYAX010000031.1, read as the reverse complement.
AACATTATAACGATAAAGTCATTGATTATCCCAAGCCGCTTTATCTGCGCGCGCCGGACGTCGCGGCTCCTAAAATCTAAACCCCGCCGGAAGCGGGTGCTCTGGATAAGAAAACAGTATAGCCCTGAAAAACAGAAATCAGGCGTTAAAGGCCAAAGCGCTTTCCCGGTTGAGAATACGCGCAATAGTCATAGACAGTTCTTCTTTTTGGTGGGATTCGATAATTTCGATGATTTCCACTTCCTGCTTATCCAGATGGCGGTTAATGCCCAGATTGTCATAAAATTGTTTGCTGCTGTTATACAGTTTGGCCGCCTGCAGGCTGTTTCCCTGGGCATAAAGATGCTGAGACATCATCTTGTTGGCATTCGCCACCTGGCGGGCATAGACGTCTTCATCAGCCTGGCTCAAAACTTTTTGATAGGCCCAGATGGCTTTGTTGTAGGATTCGGCCCGGGCATACATATCTCCCAGACGGCTCCAGGCATTAATATTGCTGGGATACAACTCAATTGAAAGCTCAAAGGCACCGGTTGCCAGATGAATGTCGTTGATTGCCGCCAGTGACCCGAACAGGCAGGCCTGCTGGGAGATTTCCTGATACAGTTCGTTACGCTTGGCTTCCGGCGCATTTTGACTGCGGTCGATATTATAATCCATCAGATTTTCAAGCATGGCCAGCGCCGGGGTCGGATCACCGGAAGCCAGATGGAGCAGGGCTTCGTCCTCATGCGGCAGCTTGGCATAATCCGGCAGCTGGCTGAATTTCTGATTCAGGCACAAACCGATGAAATCTTTAATGGCATCAATAATTTGCAAAACATCGTCCTCGCTGTTTTGCCCCTGATTGCGGAACATTACCGTCTGGGCGATTTTGAGATCGTCTACGCCGCGCCCGATCATGTCAATAATCAGCCCCAGCAAATCGGAAAGCTCTTTTTTGCCCTGCTGATACGACAAAACCGTTGCCGTCACGTCCGGAGCACTGGCTTCCAGTTCCTGTAACCGTCCTTTTTTCCAATCCAGATCCACCACCAGCCGGTTGGCTTCGGCTTTGGCGTTGGCAATTTCCTCAATATGGCGTTCTTTTTTGCTGCTGAGTTGTTTTTCTTTTTCCCGGAGGGTTGCTTTTTCTTTATTTTCGGTTTCCTGCCGGCGCTGCATGTTTTCAAGCTGTTCGCTCATTTCCTTTTGAGCTTGGGCCAGTTCCAGTTCCCGCTGCAATTCTTTTTCCAGTTCCCGCTCGCGTTCCTGGTCTTCGGTAATACGGTGCAGGCGGTCGGCTTCCTCTTCATCAAGAAAATCATCGTCACTGTCGGTTTGCCCCGGCTTGCGGTCGCTTTTCAAAAAGGCGATAATTGATTTAACATACAGAATGATGACCAGAAATAAAAACAGGATAAAGGCCAGCAGCATGAGAATAATTGAGGCAATCCGCAGATTGTTGGCCCCGCTGAGATACCCGTCGACCACATTTGCCAGCACGTCCAGATTACTGGAAACCGAACCGATTATTTCGCTGACCGAAAAGATGGCGAGGATCTGTTCATACATATTTTATTTTCTGCCATTTACAAATTGTAAATTTGTTACTAGAATACACCTACCGTCAGCATTATAGCATCGCTTTGTGCTGAAAAACAATAAGAGATTATTCAAAATAGTTTAAAAATGGGTTACTTCAGTCAAAAGAAAAAACATCAGCGGGAAAATAATTTCCTCACCGTCAGCGCCATTTTAGCCGGAGCGCTGGCTTTTTTGTTAATCCTGCCGGACTCCTGGACCAGTTCGTTCTCCTGGATTGACAATTATCTTTTTCAACTTTATGCCCTGGCTGTTTTGGTTTTCTTTTATGCCCTTTGGCTGGGCCGGTGGTCTTTCGCCGCTTTCTTTGCGTTTTGCCTGCTCATTATTTTCACCAGCCTGAGTTCTTACGCCAACATCTTTTTTAACACCCGCGTAAATGACCGGCATCATATGCAGCTGACCTATCGTCCCGGCGAGGCGCTGGAAGTTTCCGGCCGCGGCATGGTTTTGCTTCGGTCCGGACATCTTAATCTGGGTGATGAAATCCGTGCGCCTTTTGCGACCTATGAAAAAGATTTGCAGGTTTATACCTTGATCGGGGTTGATTTTGACGGGCTGTCCCCACGGGATATGGCAGAAACTTTTGAACGCCTCCGCACTTTTATTTCCCTGCAGGATGACCCGGTAATTGTTTACGGCAACTTTGGTATTCCCGCCTGGTCGCCGCTGCTGAAAAAGCTGTTGCTGGCAACGGACCTGAAAGTCAAAAACCGTTTGGTGCTGGCAGATGCCGGCTTCCGTTTTAATCCGCTGGCTGTTCCGCAGTTTTACCTGCTGGCTTTTGAAAACGTCGGCCTGAATACCCTTCGGACGGAAGCAGGTTCAGACGGAAAAACAGACGGGAGCGTCAAGGCCGAACTCGGTTTTTATTAAGCTGTTTTTCCAAAAGCTGGGATAACTCGGTTTCACCGAAAGCCCGGGCATATTCCAAAGCGGTCTGTACGGTTTTATCCCCTTGTTCCTGCTGCCCCAAACGATATTCAATAAGCGCCAGATTGGCATAGTCAATGGCCATGCCGTCTGTCCGGTTGTTGGAGCTTTCACAGCCCAGCGATTGCTGGAAAAGGCCTTTTGCCCGCTGCAGGTCGCCTTGTTTAAGATAAATAATTCCCAGCAGATTATACGCATTCGCCACATGGAAACAGGACGGGCATTTTTTAGCCTGTTCAATCAGATGGCGCAATAAGCGTTCGGCCGTTTCAAAGTTTCCGGTTTCCAGACGGGCACGGGCCAGTAACAGCAGCGCCTCAAAAAGTCCCGGCTGGTTGCCGGCAGCCTGATAGGCCTGTTTTGCTTCCGCCGCATATTTAAGGGAAGAGGCCCAATCTTTTTTTTCGGCCGCAGCGCGGCTCAGTATTTCCGCGCTCAAACCGCTTCCGTCAGCTTGTCCGGCAGCTTTTTGCATGGCCGCTGCGGCCTCAGCCAGTTTCCCGGCTTCTGCAGATTCACCATACATTAAAGCTGTCAGAGCCTGTTGGTTCAAAATGTCCGCTTCCCCCCTTTGACAGCCGCAGCTGCGATAAAGATCGAGCGCTTTGGCAAAATCGGCAGCCGCTTCTTCGCGGCGGTTTTCCGCAGCCATCAGCATACCGCGGCTGCCGATGGTTTCGGCAGCGTCTTTATCGGCGCCCAGATTTTGAAAAATATCCGCCGCCTCGGTAAACATAAGTTGGGCCACATCGCTGACCGCGCTGATCCGGTAAATTGTTCCTAAGAGAAAATAAGCTCTGGCCGCCTCATAAGGAGCACCGTCGCGGCGCAGCAATTTTAAAGATTCCGAGGCTTTTTCCGAAGCCGTCAGCAAATCGCCGTCACGAAGCGCCGCTGCGGCGTCCAGATAGGCATTCAATCCTTTGCCGAAACGGGACAGTTTTTTTGAGGTTTCTTTTTCCCGGCAGGTTTCGGCCTCCTCAGTCCGGCCGCAGTGAAAAAGGATCCACGCGCGGATCATGCAGATATCGCCCCCGGCAGCAGGCTGTTCAAGCCGCTCTAAAGCTTTGCCGGAAGAGGAAAGGGCTGCCAGGGCTGCAGATATCTCGGCAGATTTCAAAAGGCTGCCGGACAAATTCTCAATTTTTCCTTCACACAAATCTGCCAGCTGTTGTTTGGCCTTTGCCGAAGAGCTGTTCAGCAGCTGTCCGGTCAGCCGCTTTAACGGCCCGCTGATAAAAATTCCGTTTCCGGCAGCTGCCTTGCCAAGCAGGGCCCGGGTGATTATTTTTCCGTAATAATCACGCCGCAGCCGGCGGTTAAAACGCCAGAACCAGCCGACGCTGCCGGCAAAGAAAACCACTAATGCGAGGACCTCAAAATATTTCATAAATTTCCGTTTTATTTACCCAATGTTAGTGTTTATCCGCCTATGATTATAAATAGCTTATCATCTGCTTAATGTATAGGGATTTTTTATAATGACAATCAGCAAACTGCAAAGTAACCAGCTTTATACCAAATGCGACCCGGCCAAATTCCACTTTGCCTCAACCGCGGAACTGGAAGAGCGCCTCTCGGCGCTGGGGCAGGACCGGGCATTAAGTGCAGTTGAAATCGGTATTAATATTCAGTCGAAAGGCTATAATTTATTTTGCCTCGGACCTGAGGGAACCGGGAAAACCTCGCTGGTAAAACGCGTGCTGGTCAAAGAGGCTAAAAAGCGTGCCACGCCGGACGACTGGGTCTATGTTTACAACTTTGAAGAAAGCTACAAACCCCGCGCCATCAGTTTTCCCGCAGGGACAGCAGCCGAGTTTGCCAAAGATATTGATAAACTGATTGAAGAGCTGGAAGCCTCTATCCCTGCCATTACCGAAAGTGATGAATATAAGGCCGGCCTCAGTATCATTACTGAAAAGTACAAACAGCATAAAGAAGAATATATCAAAATTCTTCAAAAAAAGGCTAAAGGCAAAAGTGTTTCCCTGCTTCATATGCCGGTGGGGCTGGTGGTGGCTCCGGTTAAAAACGGCGAGGTATTAAGTCCCGAAGCATTTGACGAACTGCCCGAGGAAGAGAAAAAGCAGCTGATAGAAGATTTGAACCAGATGCAGCAGGAAATTGAAGATACGGCGCAGGACCTGCCGGATTGGGAGGGCAAACAGCGCGAGGAAACCAATACCCTGCGTGAAAAGTTTTTGAAAACCGCCGTTAAAAAGCCGATAGACGAACTTCATAATAAATACAAAGGCCATAAACAGGCGAATGAGTTTTTGAAAAATATTCAGAAATATATCGTCAGCAATGTCGACGAGTTCCTGGCGCCGGCTGAACAGCCTCAAAACAGTGATAATGATGATCCTTTAACCGCTTTGTTTTCCCGTATGCGCCCGGCGGAAGAAGATAAGTTCGCCAAGTTTAAAGTCAATGTTATTGTCAAAAATGAAAAAGATTCCGGCGCCCCGATTATTCATCTCGACCATCCTACTCAGGGCAATCTGGTCGGCCGTGTGGAGCGGATTCAGCAATTGGGTGCCTTGGTAACCGATTTTACCCTGATAAAGGCAGGTGCATTGCATCAGGCCAACGGCGGTTTTCTGCTGATTGATGCCCGCAAACTGTTGACTCAGCCGTATGCCTGGGATTCCCTAAAACGCTCGCTGGCTTCGAAAACCGTTAAAATCGAAGCCCCCAGTGATGAAACCACATTCACGACCATCTCGCTGGATCCGGAGCCGATTCCGCTGAACGTCAAGGTTATTCTAACCGGAGATGAAGAATTGTATGAAATCCTGAGCGAGCGGGATCCTGATTTTTCGGACTTTTTCAAAGTCGAAGCTGATTTTGGCGTTCTTATGGACCGTACGCCGGAAAATGAAATCGAATACGCCAAGCTCATCGGGTCGCTGTGCAAAAAGAAAAAACTGCGCTCGCTCAACAAACAGGCGGTTGCCAAGATAATCGAATATTCTTCGCGTCTTGCGGAAGATTCGGAAAAACTGACGGCACACATTGCCTCCATCGGCGATTTGCTGCGTGAGGCCGATTACTGGGCCCGCAAGTCCAAAGCTAAACAGATTACCCGCAATCATATCTCTCAGGCGATTGACGCCCAGATTTACCGCTCCGACCGGATTAAACAGGCCATGCTTGAGCAAATCGATAAAGGAACCATTTTGATGGATGTCGAGGGAGAACGGGTCGGCCAGATCAACGGTCTGGTAGTTTATAACTTCTCCCGCACCAGTTTCGGCAAACCGGCGCGGATTACCACACAGGTTCGTATGGGTCGTGGCGAGTTTGTTAATATTGAGCGTGAAATTGAGATGAGCGGGCCGATTCATACCAAAGGCGTTTTGATTCTCCGTTCTCTGCTGGCCAACCGTTTTGCTAAAAACGCCCCTTTATCGCTGAGCGCCTCAATTGTTTTTGAACAATCTTACGGCGGAGTTGACGGTGACAGCGCGTCTTCCACCGAATATTATTGCATGCTTTCCGCTATTTCCGGCATTCCCATCAAACAGAGTATTGCCGTTACCGGGTCGATTAACCAATTCGGCGAGATTCAGCCTATCGGCGGTGTTAATGAAAAAATTGAAGGCTTTTTCGATGTCTGCAAACATCGTGGCCTGACCGGAACACAGGGGGTTATTATTCCCCGCACCAATGTAAAAGATTTAATGCTGCGCGAAGATGTTCTGCAGGCAGTTGACGAGGGACTCTTCCATGTCTGGGCGGTGGATACCGTTGATGACGGCATTGAGATTCTTACCGGTAAAAAAGCCGGACAGGCTGACAAAAACGGCCGTTTCCCCCGCGGCAGCGTTAACAATGCCGTTCAGCAGAATTTGGAGGCCTTATATAAACGGTATGTCCATTATGCCAAAGAAACTCATGGCTGTATGACATATTAATTAAACTGCCGTTAAAAAGAAAACTCCCTTTAAGAGGGGGTTTTCTTTTGTGGAAGATAGCCAAATAAACCTTTATTTAAAAGTTCAAAAAGATTATTACTTTAACTAAAGATATTTTAGGAATAGCCGGGCGAGGACAAAATTTTGAGCGGAATCAGCTTAACATCATCCATGCGCAATAATCTGCTGTCATTGCAGCAGACGGCTAAGCTGCAGGACCTGACCCAGAACCGCCTCGCCACCGGGCTGAAAGTCAATTCCGCGATTGATAACCCGTCTTCCTATTACACTGCCCAGTCTTTGAATAACCGTGCCGAGGATTTGAACGTCCTGCTGGACGCGATGAGCCAGGGGATACAAACCTTA
>CALYAX010000030.1 GCA_944393665.1 uncultured Alphaproteobacteria bacterium | reverse complement strand
GTGAGCGTGGTCGCATCGGAAATGGCAAACGGGACATCAAGAATTTTGGCCAGTGTCTGAGCCAACAGGGTTTTGCCGCTGCCGGTAGAACCAATCAAAATAACGTTGGATTTGGCAATCTCCACATCTTTGCTGTTTTTCTGGCTGTTAAGGCGTTTGTAATGGTTGTAAACGGCCACTGACAAGACCTTTTTGGCGTGCTCCTGCCCGATGACATACTGGTCCAGAAACTCTTTGATTTTGGCGGGGGTCGGCAGATTGCCGTCATAGCTGATTCCGGCCTCGGCCTTGTTTATTTCAGCCATTTCATCAGCAACGATATTGATACAAACTTCAATACATTCATCGCAGATATAAACGCCGCGTCCGGCAATCAGTTTTTTAACTTCTTCCTGGCTTTTGCCGCAGAAAGAGCAATGCAGCATTTCGCCCTGGTTGTCTTTGTTATCGGTCATTTTTCTTTCCTATTTCAAAATATCTTCACGGTTGGCGACAATATGGTCAATCAGACCGAACTTCAGGGCCTCTTCCGGAGTCATGAAATTATCACGTTCCATTGCCTTTTCGATGACTGAAAGCTTTTGCCCGGTATGGTGAGCATAAAGTTTATTCATGCGTTTTTTCAACTCCACCAGATTTTTGGCATGAATTTCGATATCGGTCACCTGCCCCTGGAATCCCGAACTGGGCTGGTGGATCATAATCATGGAATTGGGCAGGGAATAACGTTTGCCCTTGGTTCCGCCGGTAAGCAGGAACGACCCCATTGAACAAGCCTGGCCGATGCACATGGTGTTCACATCGCATGAAATATACTGCATGGTGTCATACATTGCCATACCCGAAGTCACCGAGCCGCCGGGAGAGTTGATATAAAAGAAAATATCTTTTTTGGGATTTTCAGATTCCAGAAACAGCAGCTGGGCACAGACCAGCGAAGATACCTCATCATTGACCTGCCCGGTCAGAAAAATAATGCGTTCTTTCAACAGGCGGGAATAAATATCAAACGAACGTTCGCCCTTAGAGGTTTGCTCAATAACCATCGGCACTAAAGAATTATCGTAAATTTCCAGCGGATTTATCCTGTTCATGGCTCTTTCCTTATAATTTCACAATCTTAAGCACTAATAGCATAATTTAATCAACAAATCATTAAAAATCTATTTTTTTTATTTCAGATTCGGTTATAATCGGTCAACGATTGCCTGCCGGGAGAAAAAAATGTATCAGCCACCGTTGTTTCGCGATGATATTTTATTGAGAATTGCAAATAATTTTCATTTTTATCTGACGACCAATGACTGGGGGAGCCATTTTTTGCTGATCTGCCTGGTTCTTGGCGCTTTTTTGCTGTTGCTGCGCCCCAATCATCTCAGTTATGCGGACTGGCAATGGAAACAGACTTACGTCTGGCAGAAAAAGGACTTGTCGGCGCTGATTTTTCCGGCCGCGGTTCTTATTTTTTTCATGGTTATTTTCTACATGCAGGAATATTCCATTTTCAGTATTCCTGATCTGATGTCTCATCTAAATCTGGACATTTTTAAAAACGGCGTAACGCCGGTTTACGGACATTATCACCGGGTGCGGCCTTTCGGTTTCTGGGAAAACAATATTTTTTATGCCATCAGCGAAAATATGCATGTTTTGAATCTGACTGTCTGGCTTTCGGTTCTGGCATTTATGGCAGTTATGTATTTCTGGCTGGATTTTATTCCGGTAAAAAAACGCCTGACTCTCATCGGGCTGGTGGTTCTGCTGCCCGGATATTTTTGGCTGAATAATATTAATTTTAACGAAAGAATCTGGCTGATTGAGGTGGTTTTAAGCCTGATTTTTCTGCGCCGTTTCTTAAAACGGGGGACGCTTGCCGATTTGGCTGCTTTCGCGGTTTTGATGAATATCGCCCTTTATTCAAAAGAAACCGTCACACTGTTTTATGCGGGTATACTGGCCGTTTTCGGGCTGGAGAAGCTCCTGACCGGAAAAATTGTTCCGCAAGACTTTTTGCACCCGGTCCGCCTTTTGCGCAAATGTCCGGCAGAAGTCTTGGTTTTTGTTTCTTTGCTGTTCTTTTTTGTTTTTTATCACCTGATTTTGTTTTCCATAACCGAAAGCGTTTATTTGGATAATCGCACCGGAGAATTCTCGCGGCTGGCATGCCTGTATTGGTATGAAACATCTGTCAGCATAGCGGCGGCAGTTCTTTTCATTATCCGATTGGCAAAGCAGAAAATTATTCCCCTGCGGGAAGGCATTGCGGCGGGAAGCCTGGCAGTGACCGGCTTTGTTTATTATCTGAAGCTGGTTCCGGAAAGCCATTTACTGGATTGGAGGAGTCATTATCTGATTATTCCGGGCGTTTTTCTGACCGTTTATGTATTCAATGCCGTTAAAAATCATAAATGGTTCTATTTTCTGATTATCCTCAGTGTTCTATATTCGATAAGCTTTAATCTCGCCCACAAAGATATCCCGGAGGGAAAAGAGTACCGCGGGGTGGCTGAGTTTATTGATGGGGCCGGAAGTACCGGCAGTACAGTCAATCTGTACATGAGCCCGCATTCGGAACTGAATATCTGGTGGTACGGAGCCTGGGCCAGCGCCCTGAAATACGCCCTTCCCGACCGGATAATCAACATCAAACTTTATGCGCTGCCGAAATATGAAGATGAACTGACAATTATCTTTTACCAAAGGGACCGCGAGAATTACCAGCCATTACACATCGTCAAAGAAAAGCCGCAGAAAGGCGATTATTACCTGCTGCGGCGCAATCAACATTATTCCGAAGATTTGGATTTTATCAAATCACAGCCGGTTTTGAAAGTATATGGCAACCGCAGCTTTGAGATTTATCAAATTCTGTAAAAAAAATCCATTGATTTAGCGGCGAATTTCAGAGGATACGCCGTTGTGTCAAAAAGATAATAAAAAAAACCCGGTTTTCTATAAAAAATCTCCGCCCTGTTATTGCCGGGGTAAGAATATTTATTAAAAAAGCCCCGGTTTCCCGGGGCAATGTATCAGTTGTTCAACTTTTCTTTAAGCAGACTTCTTAGCGGTCTTTTTGGTTTCTTTGGCTTTGGAAGTATCTTTTTCCTCAGCTTTAGTTTCTTTTTTGACCGTCTTTTTAGCGGGTTTGGCTTCGTCATCAAAGTTGTAGAGTTCTTCAACGCTGACGGTTTTGTCGGTTACATTAGAATTGGCAATAATATGGTCAACGATTTTTTCTTCAAAAACCGGAGCTTTCAGAGCTTCTACCGCCTGTTTGTTTTTGAGATAGTAATCAAAAACCATTTTTTCCTGACCGGGATATTTCTTGGCCTCGTTCATAATCGCCGCATTAATATCTTCCGGTTTTATGGTTACTTTGGCTTCCTGCCCGATTTCTGACAACAGCAGGCCGAGTTTAACCCGGCGGAGGGCGATTTCCTTATATTCTTTTTTGAGGTCTTCTTCCGGCTTGGCTTTTTCATTCTCGTCTAACTGATTGTATTTTTTAGCCTGTTCGTACTGGTCAACAATTGCCTTGAATTCGGCATCAACCAGCGACTGCGGAACTTCGAAACTATATTCTTTATCCAGAATATCCAGCAGCTGGCGTTTAATTTTCATGCGGGATGCGTTTTCATAATCGCTTTTAATGCGGCCGGCAATCGCTTCTTTAAGTTTGTCAAGGCTTTCCTCACCCAGAGATTTGGCAAACTCATCGTTAATTTCAACGGCTTTGGGCTCACGGACTTCCTTAACATCTACGGCAAAGACAGCATCTTTTCCGGCCAAATCTTTAGCATGATAGTTTTCAGGGAATTTTACCTTAACGTCAACTTTGTCACCGGCTACCGAATCGAGGAGCTGGTCTTCAAAACCGGGAATAAAAGAACCGGACCCAAGCTCAAGGGGATAATTGGCTCCCTTACCGCCTTGGAACTCAACGCCGTCAACCGACCCGACAAAGTCAATCATGACAACATCGCCTTTGGCGGCTTTTTTACCGTCTGCCTTAGCGGTTTCTTTACGGGACTGAGCCAGATAGCCCAGAGCTTTCTCGACTTCTTCGGCCGGCACTTCAGCCATGTATTTATCAAGAGCAATATTCTTAAAATCTTTCAGTTTGATTTCGGGGAGATCTTCAAGGCTGACCTCAAACTCCAGGTCTTTGCCGTCCTCAAAAGAAAGGATTTTGACACTGGGCTGGGTTGCCGGGCGGAGCTTTTTATCCTTAATCAACTCCTCAGTTGCCTTGCGGATGGCTTCATCTAAGACCTCGCCGACCACTGACTCATGGTACTTCTTTTTGAGCATTTCAAAAGGAGCTTTACCGGCGCGGAATCCCGGAAGTTTTGCGGTTTTGGCAATTTGTTTGATTTTGTCATTAACCTGAGCCTCAAAATCAGCCGCAGGAACAGTAACTTTGTACTGTTTATTTAAACCTTCAGATTTTAATTCGTTAACTTTCATGAATGTTACTCTACTTTCAATTAAGATATGGAACCGGCGGGTGCCAGGCTCAGATGGTGCGGACGGAGAGACTCGAACTCTCAAGGCTTGCGCCACCAGAACCTAAATCTGGCGTGTCTACCAGTTTCACCACGCCCGCAATTATTAATGGTTTATTAATTGCCTGACATATTAGCCAATTATTTCGCCGGGTCAAGCACAAATTAACAAAGCCAACAAAATATATTGTAATATAAGTTAATATTTTATAAGATAGCGGCAAGTGAATCAGCTAACTTCAGATTTTTTAAGGAGCAAACGGGTGTTTACCAGCCAAACCATTAAGAAAATCCTGCTTTCGGCCACGGCCTTGTCGCTGCTGGCCGGCTGCGCCTGCTTGGACAAGAAAGACACCGACAAAGAGTCCAACTGGTTTGTCCGCCAGTTTGAAAAAGACGGCAAACGCGAGGCCGAACTGGCCACCGTCGCTTACAGCCACGGCGACTTCAAAAAGGCCCAGGATGAAGTGAATGCAGCCCTTAAAGCCAATCCCCGCAACCAGCAGGCTCTGTACGTGGGAGCGCTGAATGCCGAAAAACTCGGCCGTTATAACCGTGCCCGCCAATATTATGAAGATCTCATTGTCATTAACGGCAATGAAACCACTATTTTGGGCACGCCGGACGGGCAGCCCCGGAAAATTACCGAAATGGCAAAAAGCCGCCTGCGTATGCTGGCTGTGAAACAAAGCGAACTTTTAATCGAAAACAAAGACGGCTCAAAAACCTTTAACATTTCCAAAGACGCGGGCTGCGAGCAAAGCAAGACCACCATTACCAAAGCCCTGAAGAAAAAACCGTCCGCCCCGGCAAAAAAACAACCTGAAGTCGGCGCCTTGTTCACCGCCCAGGAACAAAACATCATCTCCCGTTTTCTGACCCTTAAAGAACTGGCGGAAAAAGACCTGATTACCAAAGAAGAATTTTTAAGCCGGCGCCAGGCCAATGTCGGGGGGCTGCTTCCCCTGACCAAGACACCGCCGGCAACCGGAATTGATGCTCCGGTTCCCTCACCCGACCTGATTATTGAGCGTATTGAGGTTTTGAAAGATGCGACCGAAAACCGGGCAATTACCCCGCGGGAATTTTCTGCCGAACGTGACGTAATTATTGAAGCGCTGCTGCCGCCCAACCCGCGGACACGGATGAAACCCAAAGCCCCGTCGCGCAACATTCTGGGCGCGGCCAAGGATCTTCGCAAGCTTGAAGTTCTCTATGACCTTAATCTGATTACTTCTGCGGAAAAAGCCGCGGAACAGAAAGCCATTGAAAGTTATCTCGGCATTAACAGCCAGCCGGCCGCATCAAAACCCGCGGCAGCTCCGGCTGCAGCCCGTACAACCGTTTCAACGGCTCCGGTTAATCCGACGGAGATGATTGTTTCTGCCGGCATGGAGGAAGTTCTGGCTCCCAAAGGCAAAACCATAAACACGGTAGAACGCCTGGAAACGGTTGAAACACTGTCAGCCCCGGCGGCTCCGGTCAATCCGGTGGTAACAGAAGCGGAAACCGCTGCTCCTGCCGTAGCGGCACCCGCTCCGCAAAATATCGTGCCGAACGTCAGTTCTCCGTTTTAACCGTACGGTGCAAACTTAAAATGAGCTGTTCGAGCCAAGTGCCGGGAACAGCTTGTTTTTTTGATTAATAAAATAATGAGTATAAAAATGCCTGAAAACAAACCTAACCTACGCAAAACTTTTGCCATTATCTCCCACCCCGACGCCGGTAAGACGACGCTGACCGAAAAACTGCTGCTGTTTGGCGGCGCCATTCAACAGGCCGGAGCCGTCAAGGCCCGCGGAGAAAACCGCCATGCCCGTTCCGACTGGATGAAAGTGGAACAGGAACGCGGTATTTCTGTGGCTTCTTCGGTGATGAATTTTGATTATAACAATATCACGTTTAACCTGCTTGATACGCCTGGACACGAGGACTTTTCCGAAGATACCTACCGGGTGCTGACCGCGGTGGATTCGGCTGTCATGGTTCTGGACTCGGCCAAAGGTATTGAAACGCAGACCAAAAAGCTGTTTGAAGTCTGCCGTCTGCGTGATGTGCCGATTATTACTTTTATCAATAAGCTTGACCGGGAGGGACAAGATCCGTTTGCCCTGCTTGACGAGATTGAACGCACTCTGGCGCTTGATGTAACCCCGGCCAGCTGGCCGATAGGCATGGGAAAAGATTTTTTAGGCTGTTATGATTTGCTGAATGACCAGCTGATCCTGATGAATAAGACCGGCTCCAAATCTCTCATCAACGCCACCATCGAAACCTGCAAAGGCCTTAATGATCCCAAACTTGATCAATTACTGCCGGCCCATATGGCGGCCAAACTGCGTGAAGATGTTGAAATGATTAAAGAGCTTTGCCCGGCTTTTGACCTGGAAGCTTACCGCGCGGGAACGCTGACACCGGTGTTTTTTGGCAGCGCTATCAATAACTTTGGCGTGCGCGAAGTCCTGGAAGGCCTTTGTACCATGGCCCCCACGCCGCGCCCCCAGCCTGCGGCCGAACGGGAAGTTAAACCGGAAGAACCCAAAGTCAGCGGCTTTATTTTCAAAATTCAGGCCAATATGGACCCCAAGCACCGCGACCGGATTGCCTTTATGCGTATTTGTTCGGGACATTTCAAGCGCGGTATGAAGCTGGCGCAAGTCAGAACCGGAAAAGAGATAAAAGTTCCAACACCGGTTATGTTTCTGGCTCAGGAACGCGAGCTGGCAGAAGATGCCTATGCCGGGGATATTATCGGCATTCCCAATCACGGGCAGCTGCGAATCGGCGATACGCTCACTGAAGGCGAAAAAATTACCTTTACGGGAATTCCCAGTTTTGCGCCGGAGCTTTTAAAATCTGTCCGCTCGCTTGACCCGCTGAAATCCAAACATTTGGGCGATGCCTTAAAACAGATTGCCGAAGAAGGCGGCGCCAGCATTTTCAAACCGATAATCGGCGCCGAATGGATTGTCGGCGTTGTCGGCGTTCTGCAATTTGAGGTAATGGCCGACCGGATTAAAAATGAATTCAACCTGCCGGTAATGTTTGAGCCGACCCAGTATTTCACTGCCCGCTGGATCAGCTGTGACGACAAAGCCGAATGGAAAAAGTTTCAGGACAGCAATGCCATGAACATTGGTTCGGACCATGACGGCGAATTAGTCTTTTTAGCACGTAACGCCTGGCATTTGAATAAAACCATGGAAGATTTTCCCAAGGTTAAATTTGCCAAAACCCGCGAACAGGTTATCAAAGGATAAAAGGCAAAGACTTCCGGTTCTGCATCAGTTGACTTTGAGTCCGGAAGACGGTTAAAACGGACGATGAATTATACTTTCAACCGGCTGTCACAAGTTCTAAAAAAGCCCCGCTGTATTGCGGGGCTTTTTTTAACAGAAGTTCTTCAGACCTGACCATGGCAGTGTTTATATTTTTTGCCAGATCCGCAAGGACAAAGGTCATTGCGGGCAACTTTGCCCCAGGTGTTCGGATCTTTGGGATCAACCGCGCCTTTGTTATAGGCAAAAGGCGCCGCTTTCTCAACCGGTTCGGCTTCCGATCCGCCGACCAGAGACTGCGGGCGTTCGTGAATTTCCTGCATCCGGACCGGGCGCGGCTGTTCCGGCATTGCCGGGGCGGCGCCACTCTGGATAACCGTCCGCAGCAAAATGAAAGTCACTTTTTCACCAAGCTGGTTCAACATATCGGAAAAGAGATTAAAGGCCTCTTTCTTATATTCATTCAACGGGTCTTTCTGGCCATAGGCACGCAGGACAATGGTGTGACGCATATAATCCAAGGTAGCGATATGGTCTTTCCATAAGCCGTCTAATTCCTGCAGCAGCACCGATTTTTCGACCAGGCGCAGAATATCTGCCGGAACATCGCGGTTTTTCTCATTAATCTGTTCATTGACAGTCTCAACAACCAGCTGTTCAAGCTGTTCATAATCCATTTCCGGCTGAGCCGCCCAATTTTCAACCGGCAGCATAATTCCGGTCATACGGGCCAGATCCTGTTTAAGTTCTTCAACCGGCCATTCTTTGGGAGACGAGCCATATTGAATGTTGCGGGCAATGACCGCGCGCAACTGTTCCTGACGCATATCCAGAATAGTTTCGGAAACATCGTCGGTTTCCATCAGCTCCTTACGCTGCTCATAAATTACCTTACGCTGGTCATTCATCACATTATCATATTTGAGCAGGTTTTTACGAATATCAAAGTTCCGTTCTTCGACTTTCTGCTGGGCTTTTTCCAAGGCTTTGGAAATCCAGGGATGAACCAGAGGCTCCCCTTCAGGCAGCCCCAGGCGCTGCAGCATCACCGACATCCGTTCGGAGCCGAAAATACGCATGAGGTCATCTTCCAGCGAGAGATAAAACTTTGAGGTTCCGGGATCGCCCTGACGGCCGGAACGTCCGCGCAACTGGTTATCAATACGGCGGCTCTCGTGACGTTCGGTACCGATAATATACAAGCCTCCCGCCGCCTTAACGGTTTCCTTATCAGCGGCAATCTGCTCGCGGAGTTTGTTTTTAAGTTCTTCAATCTGAACTTCGGTTTCATCGCCTTTAAGCATTTCTTTCAGGCGCATTTCCAAGTTGCCGCCGAGCTGGATATCGGTTCCGCGGCCGGCCATATTGGTGGCGATGGTAATTGCTCCGGGAACACCGGCCTGAGCCACGATAGAGGCCTCGCGTTCATGATGACGGGCATTTAGAACCTCAAAACGGACTGACGATTTGGCCCGCAGCAAATCAGCCACCAGTTCCGACTTTTCAATCGAAGTGGTTCCGACCAGCACCGGCTGTCTGCGCTCGTGGCACTCCAAAATTGTTTTGATGATGGCGTCATATTTTTCACGTTCGGTACGATAAATTTCATCATGCAAATCCTGACGCTGAACCGGACGGTTGGTCGGGATTTCAACACAGGCCAGATTATAAATATCACCGAATTCGGCTTCTTCAGTCATGGCTGTTCCGGTCATACCGGCCAGTTTGGGATATAAACGGAAATAATTTTGGAAAGTAATTGAAGCCAGCGTCTGGTTTTCTGATTGAATATTGACGCCTTCTTTAGCCTCTATGGCCTGATGCAGGCCGTCGGAATACCGGCGTCCTTCCATCATACGCCCGGTAAATTCGTCAATGATGACGACCTTGCCGTCCTTAACGATGTAATCGACATCGCGGATATGCATTTTATGAGCCCGCAGCGCCTGGTTAACGTGATGAACCAGAGCGACGTTGCCGATGTCATAAAGTCCGCCTTCCTTAATCAGCCCGACTTCTTTCAGCAGGGTTTCAACATGAGTCATGCCGGCTTCGGTCAGTGTTACGGACTTGGCTTTTTCATCTTTTTCATAATCCGCCTCAACCAGGTGAGGAATGATTTTATTAACAAGGATATATTTTTCAGAACTGTCTTCCGCGGCTCCGGAAATAATCAGCGGTGTTCTGGCTTCATCAATCAAAATTGAGTCGACCTCATCGACAATGGCATAATTAAACGGGCGCTGAACCATGTCCTCAAGCCGGAATTTCATATTATCGCGCAGATAATCAAATCCCAGCTCGTTATTGGTGCCGTAAATAATATCGCAGTTATAGGCGGCCTTGCGTTCTTCATCAGTTTTTTCATGGATAATATAATCGACTGTCAAACCCAGAAAACGATAAACCTGCCCCATCCATTCGGCATCGCGGCGTGCCAGATAATCATTGACGGTGACAATATGAACTCCTTTGCCGGGAAGCGCGTTCAGATAAGCGGCCAGCGTGGCGACCAGGGTTTTTCCCTCACCGGTTTTCATTTCGGCAATGCGCCCCTGGTGCAGGACAATACCACCGATCAGCTGCACATCATAATGGCGCTGGCCGAGGGTTCGTTTGGCAGCCTCGCGGACAACGGCAAAAGCTTCCGGCAGCAGATCGTCCAAAGTTTCGCCCTCGCCCAGGCGTTTACGGAACTCAACGGTTTTATGTTTTAATTCTTCATCATTAAGATCAGAAACAGCAGGTTCGTATGAATTGATTTTTTGGACTAATTTAAATTGCTTTTTAACATATCTGTCATTGGCACTACCGAAGATTTTGCGTGCAAGCGAGCCTATCATGGTCTTCATTTTCCTTATTTAAATATAAACATTAGTCTACATTTAGTGTTTTAACCGCGATAAGTCAAGCGCGAGATACCAAGTTATGAACGTTAACAAAAAAAAGTTGGAAATATTAGTAAATCTATTATATAACAAAGGACGAAACGCAAATCTGATAAGGAGAGAAATTATGGCTAAAAAATATCTGGCTCTGGCTGTTCTGGGCGTACTGGTTTTGGGCGCCGCACAGGCTAAAGCTGAAGGTAAAGACGGTGTTGCCGCCGTTGTTAACGGAGAAAAAATTACCGTTTCCGAAATCCGCAAAGCTTACAACGAGAATCCGCAAATAAAAGAAAAAGTTTCTTTTGACGAGTTTTACGGCAAAGCCCTGGAAGTTTTTATCAACGGCAAACTGGTTTATCAGGCCGCTGTCAGCGACAAGATTCTTGAAACCCCGGAATATAAAGACCAAATGAAGCTGGCCAAAGAAGAAATTGCCCGCAAAGTCTATCTTGAAAAGCAGGTTGACAAGAAAGTGACCAAAGACCAGATTAATAAACTTTATGATGAATATAAAAAATCTTTTAAAGCCGAAAAAGAGATTAAGGCTAAACATATTCTGGTTGATTCGGAAGCTAAAGCCAAAGAAGTGATTAAAAAACTCAATGACGGCCAGAAATTTGACAAACTGGCCAAAGAATATTCCAAAGAACCGGCTGACCTGGGCTATTTCACCAAAGAAGTCATGGTTCCGGAATTTGCAAATGCCGCCTTTGAGCTGAATAAAGGCAAATACTCGCAGACCCCGGTCAAAACCCAGTTTGGTTACCATGTCATTCTGGTTGAGGATATCCGCGATGCCAAACCGCAGCCGCTGAACAAGATTGAACCCCAGCTTAAGGCAATGATGACTCAGGGAGCCATCGCCGGCATTTTTGAAGATCTCAGCAATAAAGCCAAAGTTACCAAATATGACTTGAAAGGCAATGTTGAAGGGAATACGGCGGCAAAAACCCCGGCTAAAAAGAATGACTACAGCCTCAACTAACCAGGCCTGGTTCTAAAATTAAGCGCTCCTCAGGGGGCGCTTTTTTATAAATAACTTTTTATGCTGCGGTTTTGGATGTTTTTTTATGACCGAGTCCGGTGCGGATAAAATTTATTTTACGATTGGCATATTCCCGCAATTCCTGCGGTTTGCTGTCATCATCGCGGTATTTTTCCAGCAGGCGCAGAATATCTTCAGCGTATTTGGTGCGGACAATCGCAATATTGGCAAGATTATAAACCGCGGCCCGGAAAATCTGCTCATCTTCCACCTGAAGCTGCTCCGCCAGTTTAAGATAGGGAGGCGTAAACGCATCTTTGAATCGGCGCAGGCTCAAATCGTAGGAATTTTTTTGGATTCGCTGGGCTATTTTCTCGGAAATATCATTTTCTTTAGGCTTGCCGCGCCACAAAATGGAGCGGCTGGTTTTAGCCACAAACGACTTAATTTTATTGATAATCGAAAGCGGATTGGTTGCTGTTGCCATACAAGATTTCCTATCTGTTGCCTACTTAAGGATTAATATAATCAATAAAAATACAAAAATCCAGCACTTAATCATTTTTTATTTTCCGCAAAGCCCGCAGTCAGAACAGCCGTTGCAAATGATTTTGCTGCCGCAGGTCTGGCAACGTTCCCGGAAAGTTTTTTGATAAATATTATTTTCCGTCCCGAACAAAGCCAGCTGGCCGGGAAGTTTAAGCTTAAAGTCTATCGGTTTGCCAAGATATTGCAGCCCGGATTTAAAAGCGGCGATACTTTGGCGTGTCTTATCCGGAATATGCCAAGTTTTTCCGTCTTTGATAAAATAACTTCCGGTTTCAATAAAACAAAAAGTCACCCCGGCTCCGGCGCATTCATCATAAAGCTGCCTGACCCAGGCATATTCCAGCGGGCGCGATCCGTCATAATTTTCTCCGCCGGCGATAACCTGCTCAATCTGTCCGGCGGCCAGATATTCCTTAATACTTACGGGGCCGATAAACGGCGCGGCCATAATCCCCTTATGCTTAAACGGCAATCCCATCATCAAAGGGATCCTCTCATCGGCCCGGCGCTGATTCTCACAGGTGACATTAAAAAAGATATTTTCCCAGCCATCACCCCAGTCCGGAGGCAGACAGTCCTCTACCCTTTCGGGACGTTTGGTCAGCAGAAAGAAAACGACATCCGGACGGCTGCGCATAATTTTCCAAGCTTCCGGGCGCCACTGATCGGCCTCAGCCATAAAAAAATCTGAGGTCATGCAGACGCGAATCTGCTCTCCGCTTTTAATTTTGTAACAGCCGTTTTTATCCGTGTGAAGCGGATAATCAAAATTGTTTTTGACCTTATAAATTAAGCTGCCGTCACCGCCGCGCTGCCGGTCAAGAAAAAACATATAACAGTTTTGACAGCCTTCGCTTTTTTTCACGCAGCCATGCCAGGGATTCCATATATCGTGCATTTTCTTTAATCATGATTTATTTTATTTGAATTTGTTGTAGCATAATTTATGGAAAAGAACAAAATTTTTTTAGCAAATTTTTCGGTGTCTCATTCCTACCATTAAAAAACCCGCCATATCAGGCGGGTCTTTTAATGGCGGAAGTGACGAGGCTCTTCTTGCTGCGTAAGGTTTGCGTTTTTGCAAAACGCGCACCTACTCTGCTTCGGGCACTCGTTTTGTAACATTTGTTTCGCTGCGCTTTGCTTGCTTCCAAATTAACAAAACTTCGCCTGTCGTCAAAAACATCTCCACTGGAGATATTTTTTTCCTCCAGCTCGCGACCGAGGCCGCGCTTCGAGCGCGTCATTCCATACCATTAAAAAACCCGTCATATCAGGCGGGTCTTTTAATGGCGGAAGTGACGAGGCTCGAACTCGCGACCTCCTGCGTGACAGGCAGGCGCTCTAACCAACTGAGCTACACCTCCATAACGAGATACCTTATAACCAACAAAAAAAATAAAAGCAAGTATTTTTTTGCATCTTGTTATATTTTTTTTAGCAATTGTGTGTTATGATTTAATTTATAATACGAACTTATACACATAAAACCTTAAAAATGCTTTCTTTACCGGCAAGATACCGGTATATTTTGACAATATTTGGAACTGCCGCTCATTATGTATGCAGTCAAAACAGGTATTAATTTTAAGTAAGATACGCAGATGAACTTTAAAGATGTTTTGAAATTTGACATTAAACACAAGTCCAAGCACAAACTGATTACGCTGGGCTATGCCGTGGCTATTATAACGGCGTTTATTGTCTCGCTTACCAATAATAACTACGTTGAGGCGTCGGTTTCCAAATCTGAGCGGCTCGATTACATTATGATTGAAAATAATGTGGTCAATAATCTCAGCAATCCGGAAACAATTTATCCCGAATCTTCCGTTGAGAATATCAAATCGCTGTTTAATATGGTGAATACGCTGGTGCGTGAACGCAAAGAGGCCAAGACAATCACCGTTGAAAAAGGCGATACCCTGATTTCGGTCCTGATGGATTTGGGGCTTAACCGTGAGCAGGCTAACGATGTTTATTATAAATTAAACGCCCAGAAATATGATCCGCGCGATTTGCGTATCGGCCAGAAAATCACGGCCTTGTCCACGATTGATTCCCAGACCGGGGCTTTAATGAAAGTTAATTTCATCACGCTGGAGCCTCAGGCCGGCGAACGGCTGATTGCCCAGATGGAGGAAAACGGGGAATATAAAGTCCGCCGTGAAAAAGACGAAATGATTGAAGAAGTTAACAGTGCAACCGGTTCAATCAGCGGCACCTTATCGCACAGCATGCAAAATCAGGGCGTGCCGGCAGCTATCGTCAATAAATTTATTCAAATTTTTGCCTATTCGGTAGATTTCCGCCGCGATGTCCGCAAAGGCGATAAGTTTGAAGTTATTTATGAAAACAAAATCAGCCCGGACGGCAAAATCGTTAAAACCGGCGATATTATTTACGCAGCATTAATCCTGCGCAAAGATAAGCTGGCTTTATATCGTTTTGAACACAGCAAAGGCAACGCAGACTATTATACCGAAAAAGGCCTGGCGATGAAAAAAACGCTGCGTAAAGTGCCGTTGAACGTTAAATACCGGATCTCTTCACCTTTTGGCAAACGCCGCCACCCGATTTTCAAGGATTTGAGAATTCACTGGGGTGTCGACTACGCCGCTCCGATGGGGTCTCCGATTTTGGCCGGCGGGGACGGTGTGGTTCAGGTAGCTAAATATAACGGCGCCTATGGTAATTATATTAAAATCCGCCACAATTCTGAATTTTCGACGGCTTACGGCCATATGAAAGGTTTTGCCAAGGGCATCAGGCCCGGCGTAAGGGTGAAACAGGGACAGTTGATCGGATATGTCGG
Organism: uncultured Alphaproteobacteria bacterium; assembly: GCA_944393665.1. GTDB lineage: Bacteria > Pseudomonadota > Alphaproteobacteria > RF32 > CAG-239 > CAZU01. The sequence goes on along the minus strand of CALYAX010000030.1, from coordinate 1,669 downwards.
CAGCACCGGACGTTCCACCGGTCCGCATGTCCACTATGAGGTTGTACAAAACGGACGGCGGGTCAATCCGCGGACGATTAAAGCGTCAGCAGGAGAAAACCTGGCCGGAGACAAACTGAAAAAATTCAAAAAGATGGTGGCTGAAGTTCAGAGCTCCTATAAAAATATGTTTGCTCAAAACGAACCCGCAAAAGTTGCCAGCAAATAAGTCTTATTAAGTTATAAAAAAGGCCCGAAGGATAATCCTCGGGCCTTTTCAGGGACTGAATAATTTTAAAAACCCGCGCCAGAAATGACGTCGGCGGTAGTATTTGGGAATTTTGTGAAATTCCTGGTATTTTTTCCAAGCCCAATCACAATCCGTTAAACAAAAGACCTCCATTGCCGGAGCTGATAACTCATGTTCCCGGAACATGGTTTCCAGCCAAAAATCAGAGTTCATCAGCGGCCTGCAGCGGCGCCGGATTATATCGGCTTCGACCTCAGGAAAGATAACATTTTCCTGACAGCAAAACAATTTAAACTTTTCAAAATCACCTTTTACGGCGACTTTAAACTGATAACGCAAAAAGACAGAATGTTTAAGTCTGTCATTACTTTTCCGCTGCTGCCGGTGAAAATCAACATAAATTTTATTCAGCTCCAAACTGCCGTGATCAACGATTTCTTCAGCTAATTTAATACTGTCATATCCCTGATGAAGCAGTTGCGCCAACTTTTTCTCATCATCAATGGTGTTAACAATAAAATGAATAAAATCCAGCAGATTTATGGCATTCGCGTTGTAATAAAGGATATTTCTGAAACGGTTGTAAGACCCCTTCATAGCCTGCTGAACATCCTTTCGCGACAAATGAGCAAATTTTTCCATAATTTTTAATTTTAATAATTTTTTATTATGTGTGACAGCTAATCATATTTTGACAAAACTGTCAAACAGAGAATGTTGAGTCAATAAGACACAGAATGATTTTCTTTAATAACCGCAATTACAAAGACAAATTTTATTGATAAAAAGAACAAACGGGCTATATTGAAAAAATCAGGAGGCTGTCCATGAAAAACTTTATAAACATTTTGCTGGTACTGGCAATTGCGGCTTGCACTTTCAGGCCGGAAGAACAAAATTTTGTTAATCCGATTTTCTACAAAGAGATGGTTCCTTTATCGACCGGAACCTGGTATACGCGTATAATGCCTACCAAAATGGTTTCAAGCTATAAAGGAGATACCATTATACAAAAATGTACTCTTACGGAAAATACAATGGACGCGGTTACTTTAAGGTGTGAAGGACCCGATCCCAATAACCGCGGATATATTATCCTTTATCGTTTTGTTCTCCGGCCTGAAAATAAAGATTACGGAGGAATGCTGGTGAACATGCTATATAGATCCCCTGATGAACTCGAAGAGTTTACCTCTCAAGAATCCCTAATTATCCCGGAAAGAACTAATAATCCAGCTTTCGGGCTATATTGAAGAAATCAGGAAGCTGTCCATGAAAAACTTTATAAACATTTTGCTTGTTCTGGCAATTGCGGCTTGCACTTTCAGGCCGGAAGAACAAAATTTTGTTAATCCGATTTTTAACAAAGAGATGGTTCCTTTATCGACCGGAACCTGGTATACGCGTATAATGCCTACCAAAATGGTTTCAAGCTATAAA
>CALYAX010000029.1 GCA_944393665.1 uncultured Alphaproteobacteria bacterium | reverse complement strand
ACCGCCAAAAGCTGCACGGCGGGGAGCACCAGCTGCAACAGCTCAACCCAGAACGCGACGGCCAACGGCTATTATGCCGGGGACAGTGTTTGTTACACCTGTACCGCCAAGACCTGCGAGGAGATGGGGCAGAAGACCTGCAACGGTTCCTGTATTGCCACTTCCGAATGCTGCGGCGGCTGTTCTGCAGGACAGGAATGCCAAAACGGAAGCTGCGTAACAGTCCAGCTGAGCTGTATGGAGCAATACCTCAAAGATAATCCGTCAGTGAAACTTGCTAATGACACGTTTAATGATGGTGATGCTATTGTTATAGATTCAGATTCGCCCACTTTTGATATCAGTATCCTGAGTGGCAGAAATGATATTATTGTCTTTAACGGTGTTTGCGGAAATAATCAGAAACTTGCGGGCACTCTTACGGACGCTTCAAATATCACATTCTATGATGCCGGTAATCTTTTTGCTGTCGGTGTCATAAACAGCGACGCGGTCTATTTCAACGATGTTTCAAGCGGAAGCCTGATAAGCATTGAAAATTCGATGGTTAACCTCGACTTTGTTGACAGTGCCGATATCGAAATTGATAGTCTTGTTGTCGGTCCGAGAGCCTCGGTAACTTTGGGCTCAGATTATGAACCGCATGTCACTTTCCGGGAAATCGCCTTTAATAAGGCTTTTGAATCCAGCCTGAGCCTGATGATGCCGATGACGATCTGGTTTGATAACATGTATGCTCACGGCTGGTCAAATGACTGGCAGGCCGAATACAATCCAAACCCGGCAACAATTTATATTAACTCTTATTCTTCATTCCAGGGAGATAGAATAACTCTTGGCGACAGTAATATGGAGGGCGGCGGCGACCTTATCTTTGATAATGAAGGCAGCCTGTATATTACGCATATTGATTTTTCCCAAACGTTCGGAAATAATTATCATGCCCACGTTAACCAGCTGCAAGTTAATAATTACGGAACGTTTGTCACCATGTATGACGATGCTTCTGTCGGGGCTGCTTACTTCTATTGCGAAGGCCAGGGTAAATTCCTTTATGATAACCTTGGCGGTGACGGGAACATTTTCTATAAAAACAACCCCAACCAGTGCACGATGGATTGCAGCAAATTGACCGGCTGGTCAACTTTCAACGAGGAGAATGTTGATCAATTCTGTAATTAATTACATTGTTTTACTCATTTGAGTTGATAAATAAATATTTTGATTTATGCTAACGGCAATCAAAATTTATGAAAGAGAAAAACAATGACCAAAATTAGTTGGAAACCCGGAACGATGTTGTCGCCGCTGCCCCCGGTTATGGTAACCTGCGGTACAATGGAAAAACCCAATGTCTTGACAATTGCCTGGACCGGAATTGTCAATTCGGAACCGCCGCTTACTTATATTTCGGTGCGGCCGAGCCGTTACTCGCATGACATCATCAAAGAAGCCGGCGAGTTCGTTATCAACATCACTACGCTGGAACTGGCAAAAGCATGTGACTACTGCGGAGTCAAGTCGGGAAAGAATACCGATAAATTCAAAGATATGAATTTGGAGATTGAGCCCTGTTCCATGGTTAAGGCTCCGATGCTGGTTAAGGCTCCGATTTCCCTGGAGTGCAAGGTGAAATCCATTACCGGGTATGCGACGCATGATATGTTTCTGGCCGAGATCGTCAATGTTAATATTGATGACAAGTATCTGGAAAATGACGGAAGGCTGGCTTTGGAAAAAGCGGGACTGCTGGCATTTGTTCACGGCCGCTATTACACGCTGGGACGCGATTTAGGCGCTTTTGGTTTCTCGGTGGACAAGACCAAAGAAAACAAAACAAAACCGCGGAAATCCAAATTTGCGGCGTTGATTGAACTGGAAAAGACGGTTCAGGAAAAAGTGATTCAACGGCCTTCTTTCAAAAAGCCGCGGCCTGCCGGCAGCCGTGCTTCAGGCACCCGTCCTGAGCGGGAAAATTCTTTTGGAGAACGTCCTTCCGGAAGCAAATCCGGCCCTGCACGCGAAAAACGCAACAGTTACGGGGAAAACAAGACCGGACTCGCCAAACGCAGCGAACGCAAATTTGACGGCAAAAGCAAATTCGTGAAAGCCCGCCGCGAGGACGATATGCGCAGCGGCCGTTCCGGCGGAAAACCGGAAAACCGCCGCCCCGGTTTTAACAAAAACAAAACGTTTAAGCGCGCTTAGAAAGCGGCAAAAAAAACCTCCGCATGAATCATGCGGAGGTTTTTTTGGAAGCAAATCAGAAATTGTAGCGGACACCCAGTGCAATCTCGCTAATATCATCAAAGTAATCGCCGCCGATGTCAACATAGCGGTACATCATACGAAACGTCAGACGGTTAGACAGCCAGATCTGGGCACCGATCCCATAACGAAAGGCCAGTTTGCTGTCGTCCATTTTCAGGGGATGGCTGCTTACCAGATTAGCCGTGCTGTTGTTATAGGCATTGAGTTTGGCCTCCGCCTTGAAATCATAATTGGCAGCACCGACACTGGCTAAAAATTCCAGACGCGACATTACCGGCCAATAACCGATCAAATCCAAACCGTAGGCATTGTATTTAACGCTGTATTCTGCCTGGGCAAAACGATTATCCTGAGCATAATGCTCCTGATATTTGACCTCATTATCCGACAGCGAATGCTGATAAAAAGCCTCAATACCGAAATATTTGTAAGGACGCCAGCCGATATTGCCGTTGAGCGAATCCAAACTGTCTTCAAAATCATCGGTCTTGCCCTGATAGACGTTGCCGCCGTATAAAGGGTTGTCTATTTCGAATTTGCGGTCAACCATTGAGGTTTTGCCGATAACGTAATCCAAGCCGATACTGAAATGCTTGAAATCATCGGCAGGTTTGCGGACAGCCGGAGCGGCCGGCGTATAAGCATTATATGCATAGTTCGCAGCGGCAGGCTGAGGAGCCTGATAGGCATAATCGGACGAAGGAGCGGCAGGAGCCTGATAAGAATAGTCCGGCGCAGGAGCGGCATAACCGGGATAGTAATTTTGGGCCGAAGCCTCAACAGCGGCAGCCGTACTCATCAGACCGGTCAACAACAAAAGTTTTTTCATAAGTTTCTACCTTCCTAAAATTTAGAACAAGAAGCGGACGCCGATTGAAAACTCATTCATGTCTTCAATGACTTTGCCGCCGATTTTGACATAGCGGTACATTGCCCGCAGGGCAACGCCCTCAGCAATGTTTACCTGAGCGCCGGCAGCCAGACGCCAGCCGGTTTTGTCATCATCAAAATTGCGGTTAATGACGGTATCAAGATTGGTGCCGTCAAACTGGTAAATGGCGAAAGTAGCGTTGTTTTCAAATTTATACTGAGCCACACCGACAGACCCCAGCAGATCGAAATAAGCAGACAAGGGAAGATACGCGATGAAATCCACACCGTAAGCCGAATAGCTGGTGGTATAATCATTCATCATATAATAGGCCAGAGAACCGGCATTCAAAGTTGAATGATCGAGCTGGGAAGTGGTATTATCCTCATAAGTTTTCTCATAGAAAGCCTCAAGACCGAACCACTTGTTCATACGGGCACCCAGCACAAACGACAGACTATCCTGGTCATCGACAAAAGCATCAGGATTAATCCTGATGGGACCGGAAGCAAAATGAATATCGTCAAAAACCAGTTCTTTTGATGTTGATGACGGACTGCCGATATTATAATCCATACCAACATAATATTTGAAATAATTCAGTTTGCGCAGCTGGTTTTTGGTGGCATTTTTAAAATCGCGCAAATCTTCATCAAAGCCCTTTTTAAAACCGGAATACATTCCGTCGCAGGGGCACATAACGGTTTTGCCCTGCACGACTGCGCCATCGGCATCAAAAGGCTCTTCAGGGTTGCAGGGACACCACTGCACATTGTAAAGATCACCGTAAGCGACTTCGCGCTCGGCGGCGGCAGCGGGCCCGGCAGCCAATACGGCCAGAGCGGCACAAGAGATTAACCATTGTTTTTTCATCAGTCACAACCTTTGTAGATTTTCGTTGATTTTACTCTAAAGCAGCGGCCGCCGTTGTGCAAATAATGACTTGATTTAATACACATGTTTTTGTCACCTGCCGGTTCTTCATTATTGACTTGACAAAATTTGTCTAAAATTTATTGACAGGGTAACGTTAATAATTTATAATTAAATCAATGGTAGAATCACTAGGAATCTGGGATAAAGGAGAAGGACTATGGCAATTTTAGGACAAGCTGGTTTTCATTCTAATTTTGATGCCGACTATATCACTGAACAGAGCCAAGAAGAAAAACTGGAGCTTCTTAATCAGGAAGAGAAAGAAATTCAGTCTTTGATCGGCAAATTTCAGGCCTGGGATCCCAACGGCCGCCCCATGGATGACAATGACGTCGAAAAACTGATTAAATATTTTAATGCCGGAAAGCTTAAAAATGTTAACAGCGCCGATTTACAGAAGATGGCGGCGGCAATTGCCAAATCTACCGTTATGACCCCGGCAGAACATTCCCAGTATACTTTGAACGGCGGTTCAATCAAAGATATGAATAAAGTCAAAGCAAAAATGCTGGCTTTATCCCAAAAAAACAAAGAACTGTTAAATGATGTTGCCGATTTTGAAAAATTGACCGATTTGCAGATGCAGGCCCAAAATTATTTGCAAATGGGGCAGCTGAAAGACGGAAAATCGCCGGAAGATTTGAAAAATGAAATCAAAGTCAGAATTATCAATGAAAAAAACAAGGAAAACATAAAGAAATTAAATAAACAGCTGGATGCCTTATCTCCTGATAAACACTTAGAAGCGGAAGCGAAATACAGCACGAAAAAAGTCTACGCCAAGTGGTTTGGAAGCCGTCTTTATTATGATTTAAAAAGCAGACAGGCGCATAAGAAATACAACAAGCACCCGCAGCAAGCCAAAATAAAATTAACAAATGATATTAACCAGCGGAATATTTTGATTACCAGCCTGGAGGGAAAAGTGGCCGGCCGCGGCTTTTTCAAAAGCTGGGGGGCCAAAATCAGACTGGGCCGCGAGCGTAAAAAACAAGCCAAAGAACAGGCTAAATTAAATGCTTTGCTGACACCTCAGGAAATCGACAAGCGCCTGGAAGTATTGAATGCCAAGCTGCAGACCCTTACCCTTAACGGTATGGCGACAGCAACCATGATTAAACGGGCGGAACAGGCCAAAGCTTTAATTTCGGCTGAGGCCGAACAGCTTAACCTGTATAAAACTCAAAAATTACAAACCTGGGAAGCAACCAAATCCGAAATCAGACTGGATTATACCAACGGGATGAATAACTTCCGGGCTGAAATGGCAGAAAACAGCATGGACATTGCCAAACGCGAAGAGTGGCTGGCCCGGGGCAGTAAATATCAGAACCTGTTAAAACATATGACCCCGGAACAACAGCAGATTTTCCGCGAGGCTATTAAAGCCAACGGAGGGGAAAATGAAAATTTTGAAAAATCCCTGACGATGGACAATGATTTCCTTACCCAGCTGAACCAGGCCCTGCCGCCGGAAGACCGTGAAAAAGTCAGCCGTATGATTGAGGACTTTAAACGGGTCAGCGAAGGGACCTATAAACCTTCCCCCAAAGAACAGGAGCTTTTTGACAACCGGATTAACCTTAATGTCGATGACAATATTGAAACCTATAAAAAAGCTTTGCAAAATTTGACTCTTAACGGCGAAAAATCTTTTTCCATTGATGACAATTCCGATGCGGAATTTAAAGCCAAGGCAATCATTGCCGCCCATGAAACGGGGATTGAAATTGAAAACTTTGACCGCCTGAAATACAACAGCGGCGAACTGGTAAAAGAAGGCTTAACTAAAGAAACCCTCGAAGCCTTGGAAAAGGTCGAGAAAGAAAAAGCCGCCAAAGCTGTTGAAAAAATGAATAACCGGGATATGAGCAAATCCGCGGAAGAAGAACGTCCGGCCGTTAATAAAGAAATTATGAAAGAAGGCCGGAGTCTGTATAAATCTTTTGACGCAATCAAGAAACAAGTTGCAGAACAGTCATTAAATAAAGACGGCAGCTACAGCGAGCGCAAGGCCAACAAAATGATGTTTGACATTGTCAGGGCTGCCAGCACGTTTAATAAAGAAACTTATGAATATAAAGATTCTGAAGCCTATAAAAAACTGACGCCGGAAGCTCAAAAAATAGTTGATGAAATTCAACTTGTACGCAAATATGACAAGGCGAAAGCCGACAAAAAAAATAAAGCCGAAAAACCGATTACCCTGTATAAAGAAGAGCAGGAAGCCTACGACAAACTTTCCAGTAAAAAGAAAAACAACCTGAAGATTCAGGGACGGCTGATCAGCGAGCTCAGCGGCCGAACCGTCAAACGCCAAAAACAAATTGTTAAACGCAATATGGGTGTCAATTCCATGATGCGCAATAATTTGATTAAGAAAGAAAGATAAAAACAAAACCCGGCAGCCTGGCCGGGTTTTCAGTAACATCGTCCAATCACTGATATGGTGACACTTATGACGGCGGAACGGGTGTCAGGCCCGGGCCGCAAAGCCCCCTCTCCGCCCATTTCACTCCGGAACTGCCATAACCGCCGGAAAACCGGTCTTTACCGGCGGATTTCAAACTGGCTGAAGAGCCCCTTTATTTTTTCCTGCCAGCTTAAATCAGCAAAGAAATTATCGCTGTCGCTTTCCGTTGTGGTTTTATCGCTTTCTACCGGACGGTATTTCTGCAGAAAATACTTTTTAACCCCTTTGGCTGCCAAAGTTTCTGCCATGATAACAATATCAGCCGGCGACAGCAGCCGCGGATCGCAGGTTGTACGGCACTCAAAATCCTTTCCGGAAGCCAGGATAAGATCAAGGCTCTGTAAAACCTGCGAAAGATGGCTGGTTTTGGTAACCCGGTCATAACGGTCCGCCGCAAACGGCGCCTTAATGTCAAAACCTATCCAATCTGCCAGCGGAAGCACTTTTTTCAGCTGTTCGGGGCGATAGCCGCCGGTATGGAGGCCTATTTTATATCCCAGCTCCCTTACCTGCCGCATGGCTTCCGGCAGGGCATTTTGCACCAAAGGTTCGCCGCCGCTGAAGACAACCGCGTCTAAAATGCCGCGGCGGGTCTGCAAAAATTCTACAAATTTATTCCATAAAAAATTTGTGGGCACCCCCACCGGCTGAAGCGCGGTATTATAACAAAAAGGGCAGCGCCAGGGACATCCCTGCAAAAAAACAACTGCCGCCAGGTGTTCGGGATAATCGACGGTACTGAAAGTTTCAACCCCGCCGACAAGAATCGACTCAGTCATTAAAAAGTCCTCTTTTCTTAAAACTGTTTTGGCAGGACAGCCCCGGCCCGAAAGCTTTTTTCCCGCCCAAGTTCACTCATTTTACCGGAAAGGGCTTAGAGGTTTTCCGGCATCTTTGGTTATAAAAATCCCTCCCCTCGCGAAGGAGAAGGAGGGACTCTTATTGTCAGATATTATGAGGAGAATCTGCTCCATTGACAGGAACACAGATTCCGCGCCGGTTATTCAGCGGCAATCTCATAAGCCTCGCAACCGCAGGTGCAGGCTTTGGCTTCGGAGAAGCATACGCGAGAGTAAAACTCGGACTTCTTACCGACGTTAAATTCAGAAACCGGACGATAGTAGCCCATAACCCGGGTCCATACTTCACAGGGTTGTCTTTCTTCGTCACTCAAAATAATGTCATTGATGTTGATGGTATTCATAATTTCTGTTCTCCACTTTAATGTTTATTATACTCTCTATGCAACTTCTTTTCTAGAGGCTGCGGCTCTTTTTTCTGCCTTTTTTTCTTCATCGCAAATCGGGCAGTATTTATGCTCTCCGGAGATATATCCATGCTTGGGGCAAATGGAGAAAGTCGGAGTGATGGTAATGTACGGGAGGCGATAGTTGGTCAAAACTTTTTTGACAATATCGCGGCAGACTTTAGCCGACGAAATCCGCTGGCCCATATACAGGTGCAGCACAGTGCCGCCGGTATATTTGGTCTGCAGGGTCGACTGGAGATCCAAAGCCTCGAACGGATCGTCGGTGAAACCCACCGGCAACTGCGAGGAGTTGGTGTAAAAAGGATTTTCTTTGGTTCCGGCCTGAATAATTCCGGGGAAGCGTTTTTTATCTTCACGGGCGAAACGGGTGGTAGCCCCTTCGGCCGGAGTTGCCTCCAGATTATACATATGGCCGGTTTCTTCCTGGATTTTGACCATTTTTTCGCGGATATAATCCAAGAACTTAATGGCAAAACTCTGGCCCCACTGATCAGCAATATTATGCTCATCATTGGTGAAGTTGCGAATCATCTCGTTAATGCCGTTGACACCGATGGTCGAGAAGTGATTGCGCAGCGTGCCGAGGTAGCGTTTGGTAAACGGGAACAAGCCGTTGTCAATCAGGCGCTGAATGACTTTGCGTTTGATTTCCAGCGAGGTGCGGGCAATATCCATCAGCTCGTCAACACGGGCAAACAAACCGGCCTCATCACCTTTATAAACATAACCGAGGCGGGCACAGTTAAAGGTAACAACGCCGACGGAACCTGTCTGCTCGGCAGAACCGAACAAGCCGTTGCCGCGGGCCAGCAGTTCACGCAAATCCAGCTGCAGGCGGCAGCACATAGAGCGGATCTGGCCGGGTTTCAAAACCGAATTAATGAAATTCTGGAAATAAGGCAGACCATATTTGGCCGTCATTTCAAACAACAGTTCAGTATTATCATCTTCCCAGGGGAAATCCGGGGTCATGTTATAGGTCGGAATCGGGAAAGTGAACGGGCGGCCTTTGATATCGCCATTCATCATCACCTGAATATAGGCCTTGTTGATCATGTGCATTTCTTCCTGAAGATCACCATAAGTGAACTCCTGCTCAACACCGGCAATCAAGGGGTGTTTGTCGCGCAGATCCTCGGGGCAGACCCAGTCAAAAGTAAAGTTAGTAAAGGGTGTCTGTGATCCCCAGCGTGAAGGAACATTGAGGTTATAAACCAGTTCCTGCATGCACTGATACACATGTTTATAATCCAGTTTGTCAGCGCGGATATAAGGTGCCAGATAAGTATCAACCGAAGAAAAAGCCTGAGCGCCGGCCCATTCATTTTGCAAAGTGCCCATAAAGTTGACCATCTGGCCGACAGCTGCCGACAAATGCTTGGGAGCACCGGCTTCGGCTTTGCCGGGAACGCCGTTGAAGCCTTCATGCAGGAGGTTTTTCAGAGACCAGCCGGCACAATAAGCAGCCAGCATGCTCAAATCGTGAATGTGAATATCGCCATTGCGATGCGCTTCGCCCACTTTGGCCGGATAAACATGGCTCAGCCAGTAGTTGGCCGTTACTTTTCCGGAAACATTGAGAATCAAGCCGCCGTTGGAATATCCCTGATTGGCATTTTCATTAATACGCCAGTCCAGCTTTTCCAAATATTCATTAATCGAGCTTTCGACATCGACCATAACTTTGTGATCTTCGCGGGCGCGGTTGCGCTGGTCGCGGTAAAGAATATAGGCCTTGGCCGTTGCAAAATAGTTGGCGGAAATCAAAACCTGTTCGACGATGTCCTGAATCTGCTCAATGCAAGGGAGAGATTCGGAAAATTTGTGTTTTAAGACTTTTAAAACCTGGGCGGTCAACAGCCAGGATTCCTGCTCGCCGAACTCACCGGTGGTGGTGCCGGCCTTCAGAACCGCATTGTAAATTTTGGTACTGTCGAACGGCGCTAAAGTTCCGTCGCGCTTGGTAACATTTTCAATGCCGGTTTCTTCATTGGCTACTTTCGGCATATCATACTGGTTGGTGGACATTTCTCTCTTGCATCCTTATGACTTATTTAGTTTGGTTTTATGTTATGCTCCAACAACAGGTATACAATATCTAGTATTAATATAAAGTAAACATTCAAGATATAGTATGCACAATTTTTTTGAACCACAACGATATTTTTATTTGGGGAGTTCTGCCTGCCGCAAAACATGGCATTATATTGCGTTATAAAAACAGGGGGCTCAATACCAAAAAATTTAATTTTCAAGGTTGACAGGGCTATCTTATTCAAAATCAACCATAATTATTTTTTAGCTTAGTGGATAAATTTCTTAACAAAAAAAATATAGGAAAATAAGTCTAAATTTCAGTTAGTTAGTCCAGCACTTTTCATACACAAATTGTCCACAACAGTACCCTGGGTAGCCGGATAAAAAAAGACTCCGGATTCGGGATGCCGGAGTCTGAGAGAATCGGGTTAATCCGGTCAGCGGCTGGGCTGCACCACAACATCTTCCCCGACAACATTTTGATCGATGTACTTATCGGCGCAATGGGGCCCGACACAACGCTTGAGCACCGTTGCCTTGCGCCCTTCCGACAGGCCGGTAACCCGCAGCGAAGGAACATAGACATCAACAATATTGATTTTAAATGTCAGATATCCGGTGGTTCCTTTTTCATCGGTTACATAAATCTTAACCTGATAAGCACCGATATTGCCGGGCATGGCTATGCCGCTGAAAGTTTTGGTCTTTTCATTAAAGTTCAGCCATTCCGGCAGCGGGCTGTCATCAATCAGCCCGGCTTTAAGGGTGGTTTTGCCCTGCAAATCGAGCTTGCGCAGCAGCGAATCGGGAACTGTCACGCTGATTTTCTGGCCGGTTTCAACCGTCACATCGGGCAGAAGTTTCGGCGAACTGAGATTGACCGGCGGCCGCTTGGCCGGAACTTCAAGCAAATAAGGACGATTATCAGGCAAAAACTCGCCTTTGCGCCATTTCTCCAAAACGCCGCGGAGATAAACGGCTATTTTGGAAGGTTTTTCTCCGAGCATATAATAAGGAATCGCATCCATGCCCAAAGTTGAATACAAATTACCCAGCGCATCCTGCAATTCGACATAAGCCAGCATGGACGTGACCTCGTCCCGGATGGCGCGGGCAGCTTCAATCTGGCTCTTATAAGCGCGGCTGCCGTCTTTGCCGGTGGTGTCCTCGGCAATATCTTCCGAAACATTCGCCAATTCCTGATTAATCTGATAATCTTCCATTGCCGACATATAACGGGCCCAGCCGACATAAACCTGGCTCAGCACCAGCGTTGTCATTCTCTGGCGGCGCAGCGTTTCCAGCTGGGATTCGGAAGGATTGCGGATATCTTCAAAAATCTGCATACCGATTTGTTTGGCCTTTTTCGACCACAAACGGTTATAATACTGGGGATCATGGCGGTATCCTTTGACACCGGGATCGGTAAAGACACGGAAAGAAGCCTTGATTTCCTCAGGATTGGTTACCAGATCGCGGACCCGCAGTTCCGGACGGTTGGTTAAGGCAATCCACTCCATTTCGCTCAAAGAACTTTTTATTTCCGGCAGCTCAAAATTGCCGTATTCTTTGCCAACCAGGGTAAATTCCGTCGACGGATGAAAGCCCATCAGGCTGGCCAGGCGGACCTGGGCCGTTTCCAAATCGCGTTTGAGCGCGGAGAGCTGTTTAACCTCTTCCATATAACCGCGTTTTTTAACCAAATCGGGCATGGAAAGATTCTGGCCTTTGACTGCCAGCTCTTTGGCCCGGGCATTGAGTTCGTCAACATCAAGGGTCATATATTCGATCATATCGTCGATGACAGGAAGCAGACGCTGCGCCGTCAGGGTTTTCCAGTATAAAACCCGGGTTTCCTGCAACAAGTTATGAATAACTTTGCGGCCCTGTTCATAAGCAACCGAAGTTGAATAGGTTGCATTCTGAGTTTGATAATAAACGGTTCCGACATCCAAAATATTCCAGGCCAGTTTAAGTTCGGAATCCATGGCCGTACGGTTGGACGTATTAACATAACCGGCAGAAGAAAAGATTTCGGGCAGGCGGTTGGCCGGAGAGCCGCCAGAAGCGGTCAGGCTCTGCTGATAGCTGACGACACGACGGGTATAGTTATATTTAAGTGCCAGCGCCATTGCCATATACATATCTATCGGTCGCTCAATCTTGCGGGGGGCATTGGCAAACATTGTCTGCATGTCGACATCGGTGCGAATTGCCCGGTCCCAGTCCGAATAGGCTACCGGGGCAGGAAGCTTCTCACCATTTTTTTCCGGGGAATCCTGAAAAGAGCAGGCAGTTGCCAACATCATGCCTGTCATTACAAAAGCCACGAGTTTCTTCATTTTTATATCCCAAAGTTACAGTACTGTAAGATATAAACTATATCAATATTTTGCATATGAATAGTATTTATTTGATTTTATTCCACTTTGATGTATAAAATGAAAGGAGAAGAGAAGCAAAACGAGGCGCCATGTTCGATATTTTTCAAACTATTTTTAAGTACCGCGAGAAAAAGAGCCCTGACAAACTGGGTTATTATCCGGAAAGGGTTCACGTCGGCGCCATGCCGGAGCGCCGTTATTTGTGGGCCTCGCGGATGCTGGTGATCATTTCCTGCCTGAGTATCAGTTTCAGCATGATGCTGGCCAGCGCCATCTATGTTTTGCTGCCCCAGCGCGGGGCATATCCGCGCCTGTTGCAGACCAATAAATATTTCAGCCAGCTGGAACGAACAGATGTTTTGGAACGGGCGGTGCCGGTTCAGGATCTGCTGGCAGAACTGTATATTGAAGAATACATCAACCTCCGCCATGTTATCAGCAATGATTATGACGAGCTGGTGGCCCGCTGGTCGCCGGGGTCAGAGCTGTATTGGATGTCATCGCGGACGGTTTTTCAAAATTTTGCCGCCAATGACGTCAAAAACAATATTGCCCAGTTCAGAATGCGCTCGCTGGTGCGGCTGGTGGAGGTCGAATGGGTCAAGCCGATGACCAAGGGTCTGTGGATGGCTCAGTTTATCACCATGGATTACTATGGCAATGAGCGAATCCCCCAGGTTAATATCTGGCGCGCTTATCTGCGGGTGGTGTTCACCAATATCAACTTCAACAACAAAGAACAGCGTACCCTGAACCCGTTCGGATTTTTGGTCTTGAACTACTCGCTGGCTTATGTGGGAACACCAAACGAACCGGCCAGCTACCTGGCAACGGCCAAAGACGTGCGCAACCAGAATTTCTAACCATACCGAGGGCTTATGCTGGAGCTTTTAAACACCCTGTTCCGTTACCGCGAGAAAAAAAGCCCGGACAAACTGGGCCGTTTTCCCGAGCGGGTTGATATTGCGGCAATGCCGGAACGGCGTTATTTGTGGACCTCGCGTCTGCTGGTCATTTTCAGCGCTATCAGCATTTGCCTGACCATGATGCTGGCCTCAACAATCTATGTGCTGCTGCCCCAGCGCGGGGCAACGCCCAGGCTGTACAACACCAATGCCTATTTCAGCAAGCTGGAGCGGGTTAAACCGGCGGAAACAACTGTTCCGGCAATGGATTTACTGACTGAAAGCTATATTGAAAAATATATCAAGCTGCGCCATGAAGTGCCGACCAGCCAATTTGAACTGCTTAACCGCTGGGCCCTGGATTCTGAATTTTATCAGCTTTCTTCTTCGCGGGTGTACGGATCTTTTGCCAATAAGGCCACTTATGACCAGGTGGCCAAACTGGTGGAACGGCAGCTGGTGCGCAAGGTGGAGCTGGACTGGATTGAGCGCCTGACCGGAAAACTTTGGCAGGTGCAGTTCCGCACTTTAAACCGTTACGGCGACAATCCGGAAGAATCGACGGTCATATGGCGCGCTTATGTGCGGGTAGATTATATTGACGTTGATATGGAAAAGCGCGACCAATGGGAGAAAAATCCGTTCGGTTTTAAAGTCATGAATTACTCCTTGTCTTATGTCGGCACGCCGGAAAAGTCGGAACATTATCTGGAAACCGCCAAAAAGGTCAGTGAACGGGAAATTTTTGACCGGGATTAAAACAGTTTGAGTACGCTCTGACTGGCCTGGGAGGCAAGCGAAAGGGAATTAACCGCCAGCTGCTGGCGCGTCTGCAAAGCCAGCATATTGGCACTTTCCTGATTCATATCCGCCAGGGTTAACTGGTCCGCGCCCTCGGTGAGGACATTAATTAGAGAGTTGGTAAAATTTTCCCGGGTGGTGACAATCTGATAATAATTGCCGAACTCCGAGGCATAGAGCCGCAACTGGTTGATGGCGCTGTCAATCTGGTCAAGCGACTTTTGCACCCCGGCGGCGCTGTTCCAGTACGCGGTTCCCAGCCCCAGACCGGCAGCCGTGGCGTCGACGCCTTTGATGTCCAAATCCGAAGTGCGGGACTCATTAAACACCACTTTCAAATTTTGGCTTTTAAGCAGATTGACGCCTTTGTACCAGGAATCGTTGATTAACTGGTCGTACTGGGTCAGGATTTGGTTGAACTGATTGACTGAAGAAGAGGTTTTCACGACTGTTTCTGCCATCTGGCTGTTGTTTTGGATATAAGCGTCGTAGTCGTCAAAAACAGAGGAGACATCAACCGGGGCGGTATCATCTTTATCAAAGCCAAAGGCTGAGATATCGTTGCCGGCGAAATAGCCCGGATTAAGGTTCGGCAGCGAAATGCTGTTAAGAGCCGTTGGTGCGGTATACGTTCCCGATTTGGTAGAAATACAGGCACCGGCTGCCATGTTAAAAAGCGTTTGGCCGCGGCCCCAGGCATATGAACTGGCAATACTGCCATCTGCGACAGTATCAATATTTATCCGGGCGGCGGATTCCAAATTTAAATTGCCGTTTAATATGCCATAGGTATTTACAGCCTCAGTTTTGATGTTAACAACAGAAGAACCTTTTTGATTCAGGGTTGAATTGTAAAATCCTTGCCCTTGGTATCCTTCCGTTTTAATATTTAACTGGTTTCCGCTGTCCATATTGACGGTAACATGCGACATACCATGGTTATGCTGCCCGCGGGTCAGAATATTGAGGACAGCTCCGTTATCCATGTCAATAGCCGTTTCACTGATGCCAATACTTAAACGATTGGCAGCATTGGCGTCATAAGTTGATTGTACCGGTCCCTGGTCAATAACGTTGAGGAACCCTTTTAATGTAATATTGCCTCCTTTGATTCCGGAAACATAAATTTCAGAGGTGTCTGAATAATTTGTTAGGAGATTGATATTTTCCAATACTACATTAGCCTTATTGGATATTAAAATTGCAGCCTGGCTGTCCGCTTTTTTATTTGAAGAAAAGCTAATATCCAGATTGCTTAGCCCGCTGTTATCAGAAAGAATGATGCCGTTTTGGGCAACATTGTTAAAATTCAGGGTCAGTTTGGTCTGCGCAGCGTTTTTATCGAGGTAGCGGGCGCCGACCAGGGATTGCCCGTCACCCAGGACAATGTTCTGATTAGCGGACATGGTGATGTCCGATGTCAATACAATTAAACCCTTTTTGCCGCTGTTTACCGCGGCTAAAAGTTCTGCCTCCGTCGATACTTTCGCCACTACCGGCTGCGCCGTTTCCAGCGCCGAGCTGGCAACCGATTTGGCCTGTTCCAGGAATTTGGTTCCGGCCTCGATACTTTCATTCACCGCTTTTAAGGTTTGTATTCCCTGGCTCATCGCGTCCAGCAGGACGTTCAAATCCTCGGCACGGTTGTTCAAAGACTGGGCGGTATAATAGGAAGACGGGTTATCAATTGCGGAATTGACTTTCAGCCCGGTGGCGAGGCGGTTCTGGGTCAGGTCCTGCAGCTTAGCGGTCTGCTGCAATGACAGCAGATTGTTGCGCATAGATGATGTCAAACTGATTCCGCTCAAAAATTTTGTCCCCGCCCGGCTAGTTAATAAATTTCTTTTCTATATGTAATAGCTGGTTTGGGCATTTAAATAAAGAGATATCGCCGGGTCGTCCACAGGTTAAAAAAATACCCCGGTGTCACGCCGGGGTATTTTTTACAGGCCTAATTTTTTATCCAGCCGTTCCAGTTCGTCAATATACGATGAGATCAGGCTGAGACCCTTATTCCAAAATTTAGGATCATTGGCGTCAAGGCCGAAAGGTTTAAGCAATTCGTCATAACGCTTAACGCCGGTTTCTGATAACAAGGTGAGATATTTGCCCTGAAAATCATCAACCGAGCCCTCTTGAAAGACCTGATACAGCGAATTGACCAGGCAATCGGCAAAAGAATAAGCATATACATAAAACGGCGCATGATAAAAGTGGCTGACAACCGGCCAGGCCGAAATGCTGTTTTCATCAATATTAACAGCGTCGCCCAGGCTGGCGGTTATTTCTTCTTTCCAGATTTGCTCAAAACGTTCGATTGAGATTTCGCCGTTTTTGCGCTCTTCATGCGCGCGAGATTCAAAGAAGTGATAAGCAATCTGCCGCAGCGAAGTATTAATCATGTCATTAACTTTGGAAGCAATCAAACAGAGCTTATCTTTATCATCATCCAACTGAGACAGCAAAGACTGAAAAGTTATCATTTCGGCAAAGACGGAGGCAACTTCGGCCAAGGTGAGCGGCGTTTCATCATTCAGTTCGCCCTGAGTGACTGACAGGCGCATATGGCAACCGTGCCCCAGTTCATGAGCCAAGGTCAGGACATCGTTCTGTTTGCCCACAAAATTTAACATCAGGTACGGATGATACTGTTCCGGAAGAGGCATGGCAAAAGCCCCGCCCCGTTTGCCGTCCCGCGGCGGAACATCAATCCAGGAGTGTTCAGGATTGAAAAACGGCTCTGCCAGTTTTTTAAGTTCCGGCGAAAAACGCTCATAAGCCTCAAGAACAATTTTTACGCTTTCTTCCCAGCTGTAATGTTTATCGGTACAAAACGGCAGCGGCGCGTTGCGATCCCAGTTCTGAAGTTTTTCAACGCCGAGCCATTTGGCCTTTAAGCGATAAAAGCGGTGGGAAATATTGGCATACTGTTCCCGGACCGCCGTCGTCAGGGCTTCCAGGGCTTTTTCATCAACCTGGTTGACCAGATTCCGGCTGGCAACCGGACGGTCATATCCCCGGTGGTCATCACCGATGGCTTTGTCCTTGATGATCATATTATAAATATAAACCAAAATATGGGCATTTTCCTTGAAAACGCGGTTAAACTCCTTACCGGCTTTTTCACGTACCTGCGGATCCTGATCCTGAAGAAGTTTGGAAATTTCGGCTTCATTATAGTTTTTTCCATCTACCGTAAACACCAGTTTAGCCGTCAGTTCATCATAGAGCCGCCGCCAAGCTCCGCCGGAAGTAACCGACTTGTCCAGAAAGATCTGCTCTTCAGGTTCCGAAAGCTCATGTTTTTTAAACCGGCGGACGGTTTCTAAAAAAGGTTTATAATAGGCGATACCGGGATCTGCCAAAAGCTCCTGTATTTTTGTTTCCGGCAGCTGGTTGATTTCCAGATTAAAAAAGACAGCCGGCTTGGCATATTCGGTCATCTTTTCATCAATATTCTGATAAAAAGCCACCGCCGCGGCATCTTTCATGCGGGTGACCATATTCAAATAAGCAAAAACCCCCAATTTGGAGCCAAGGACGCTGACAGCCTCAACCTCGCGCAAGGCTTGTAAAAAATCAGCGGCAGAAATTGCGGCAAACTTTCCTTTATAGGTATCAGACAGCGCCTGGTTCAGCTGCTTAAATTTTTCCAGATCGGCATTTACCTGCGGATCGTCCATACCGGAATACAGATCGCTCAAATCCCAGGCGGGCAAATTATTTTGGCTGTTCTGCGGGGTCGACGATGTCGGATTGGCTGTTGTCATTTTCTAATTCCTCATTTAACTTTTTTAATTCCTGCATTTCCTGATACGCATCAGGATTGTTTTGGAAATATTCTTCGCGGGCAGCCTGGTCGAATAACTCATCTTCCGGGAGCTCCGGCTTGAAAATATAATTACTCCAGGGGGCGGTTTGTCTGCCGGCCAGCCAATCTTTGACACCGCGCCCGATGACTTTGATGTCGCACCAGCTGTTGTCCAGAATGGTTCCCAGCACACAGCCTATGCGACGGTCGCAGGCGATCAGCTGCCCGGCCATGGCTTCAGTACAGGGGATAAAGCCGCGGCGCTGCAAATCCTGACGCGGGGCCAGCAAAATTAAAATAAACATCACCAGGCCGATAAAAATAATCAGCCCGGTGAGGATTCCAAACCAATAATGCTTCAAAAAAGCCATTATTTCCCTTTTCTCTGGTTTAAATACTGTTCCAAAAGCGCCAGTTCTTCACGGGTATTGGCGCTGCCCACTTCGGCTTTGTCGCCCTCGACCACGGTACATTTCAGGCCGCGCCGGCGGGCAATTTCAATCGCATCGGTAAGATAATACTCCCCGGCGGCATTTTCATTACTGATATTACCCAAAATTTCAAACATAGTCTCTCCGCTGAAGCACATCATGCCGGAATTGCACAAATCAATTTTCTTTTCTTCTTCAGTGGCATCCTTGAACTCGACAATCCGTTCAAGTTCTTCCTGCTCATTCATAACCAGACGGCCGTAACGGGCGGGATCTTCAGGACGGAATCCCAAAACCACAACGGCATAACCCTCGCGGCGTTTGGCAATAATCTTTTGATAGGTTTCTCCCGTAATCAGCGGCGTATCCCCAAAGATGACCAAAACATCCCCATGAAAACCGACCAATTCCGTCCGCGCCGATAAAACCGCGTGGCCGGTGCCGAGCTGCTTTTCCTGAACACAGGTCGGATAAGGAGCTACTTCTTTTTTTACCAAGTCGCCGTCCGGGGCAATAACGGTGACAATTTTGCCCACACCGATTTGCTCCAGTGTATCGATAATATGACGAATCATTGATTTTCCGGCCACCGGCATTAAAACTTTAGGCAAATCGGATTTCATGCGGGTTCCTTTGCCGGCTCCGAGGATAATAGCAGCTGACTGCGTATCAGACATTAGTTCACTCCTTTATAACTTTTTAATAACTTTGATTTATTCTAATAAATATCTGTTATTTGTTAACAAAGAGTGACCTTTTATGAAAAAACTTTTTCTTGCAATATGTTTCAGTCTTCTGGCCGCAGGTCCCCTGCAGGCAAAAGTTGAAGAGGTCCTGGATATTGCCAATGTTCCCCAGCCGCAGCAAAATGTGCCGCAAAGTCAGGAAACCGTTCATGAAATAACTGCCGAGGAATTGAGCGATTATCTGGCCGAACGTATCGAGAAAGCAGTGATTCAGGATGCTGACAAGCTCAGCACCGGAGCAATCTATGTCGAACCGAGTCACGAAACGACAGCCCTGCAAGAAGAACAGAAGAAATCGACCTTTCAAAAGATTTATGATCAGGCCATGGAGCGACTAAACGGCAATTCCGATGGAGAAATCCGCCCGGATATGCAGCGTTTTAGTTTTGAAAAGGCCGGCAGCCGGGAAGAACAGCAAAAAATCTGGAACCAGCCGGATTTTCCGGTCATTAATGTTCTGTTGCCGCCGGATGACCGGCGCATTGTCGTTCCGGCCGCAGAACACATCCCTTATTTACAAACCGATATTGAAATTCTTCCTGACGGACTGGTTAAATTTAACGAAACAATTGTGGTTGTTGCCAACAGAGAAAAACTTGCCAAAGGGTTGACAAAGGTTCTGCCCGGATATGTTTACTCCCGGGACGGAAAGCGCCAAAAACTTGATTATACCTTATTAAAAGTAACGGTTAACGGTCAGGAAATTCCTTACCGTCTCAGAGCACAAGGGCAACAGATTTTGCTGATTCCGGAGAGTGATTATCGTTTGGAGCCGGGTGTTTATACCTATAACTTCCAATATGTCAATGATCAGTTGTTATGGAATTATGGCAATTTTAGAGAATTTTACTGGGATGTCACCGGCAGTTCATGGAACCTGGTTATCGGCATGGCCGGAGCAAAAATAATTCTGCCTCCGGGCGTTACGCCGCTGGGACAGCAGGTTTTTACCGGTTATCCCGGGCAGCTGAACAGTGATAATGCCCTGATTATGCAGACAGCTCCTTCTAGCTGGGGGTATTTGGCGCGGACACCGCTTTTTATCGGTGAGGGGCTGCATCTGATTCTTTCATTGCCGGAAGAGGCGATCATGCCTCCGACTCTCGGAAAGCGTTTGGTAACCCAATTTGACCGCCACGGCGATCTGATTATCAGCCTGCTGGCTTTGGCAGCAATCTGGAGCGGATTTATCCTTTCCTGGCGTTATATCCGCGCCAATAAGGGCCAGCTTAAAATCAGTCTGCATAAAAATGCCGTTCTGTTAAGATACTTGGCCTTTGAACGGTTTGACCGCGTATCTCTGGCTGCGTTTCTGCTGGAACTTTACCGCAAAAACATTATAGATATCCAGCAGTCTGACGATACGATTTTATTAATTAAACGGACAGACAATCTGCATTCCCTGAGCCCTGCAGAACGAAAGGCTGTCGAAGCCCTGTTCAGCGGCAGCGACGCGGTTTTAAATGTCAACAAATCTAATCTTTTGAAAATCCGCCGGGCCGCTGATATTCTTGAAAAAGAGTTATATCACAAACTGCAAGTCTATATGCTCAAATTAAACAGCGGCTATTTGTTTTTCAGCCTGGGCATGCTGGTGATCGCCAATTTATTTATAGCCCTGCTGCAAGTTAACACGCTGATGGTTTGGGCAACCGCGACAAGCTGCCTGGCGTTGATGGCGGCGGGAATTATCTCCTTTAATCTTCGTTGCAGCAAATTATGGGCAAAGATTTTAAGCAAGGCAGGCGGAACAGTTGTTACCCTGGCGGCTATTATCGCCATGGCAGCGGTGATCAGCCCGTTAGCCGCAGTTTTACAGCTGGCAGCACTGATTGTTATTAATCATTATACTACAGCTTATGCCAACCGGAACGGTTTATTAAGAGAACAAATTACAGAGGCAGAAAATTTGCGCCGTCATCTTTTACAGCACAAAGAGAATATCCTGCTTGGACGTGAAATTGCTGCCCAGCAGCCCAATATCGTGGCGCTGAATTTATGTGATGAATTTATAACTGAAACGCCGTCCGGCGAATATAACAAACTGAAGGCTGTCCAGTCTATGCTGCAAAAAATAAAGTAATTTAATTCAAAAAACCCCGGCTTAGCCGGGGTTTGTTTAGCGAGCCGGAATCCGGCGGGAACTTTTAAATCAGGTTATAAGTTAATTAACCCGATTTCCGACAGCTATTGAAAATCGTCAAAAAGTTCAAAATCACCATTTTCCATACGCCGGACACATTCAACCGGCATTTTAAGCTGATTGGCCAATTCCTGCAAACTCCAGTTTTTAAGTCTGCGGATATAGCGCATGCGGCGCCCGACGGTACGTTTTTGCCCCATGGTTAAATAAATCGTATCTCCATACACAATAAAATCTCCTGTTTATAGGTTTAAGTTGCAATTAAAGTATTGAAGTTTGAGGGGAAATTGTAAAGCTAAAAATACAGTTATCAGCTTATATTTGCGCTCATCCGAACAATCAACTAAAAATTAGAGATAAAAATCAGGATAAGAAAAGACTGGAGGATGAAATTATGATTATAAATATACATAAATAGCCTGACTAAATGAAGGCTCATCAAAGTTGGTACATTAATACAGGAGGGGAATGCGATAGCGTATTTTCCAAAGAGGGGCAGGATGAGGGGCGAGGGATTATTTAGCGCCTGTCGGCAGCCTGGAGAGGGGTTTGAGGCTGGAGGGGGGGGTTGGATATAATTTCTGGATCGGCCAGGATTAACTGATTTAAGAGATAAAAAAAAATCCTGCAGGATATGCAGGATTTTTCAAGAACAACAAACAAACATAAACAAGGAGCAACATATGTGGTTAGAAGATCTGGCGACGACT
>CALYAX010000028.1 GCA_944393665.1 uncultured Alphaproteobacteria bacterium | reverse complement strand
GTGTCAGCGGTTCCTGCGTGGCTAAAACCTGTGCCGATGCCGGCGGACCAGTTTGTCCCGCCGGGCAGAAATGCCAGAATGGGACTTGTGTAGCAAAAGCTCGTGCTTGTCAGGTCGGTGATATTTATTACTCTGACAGAACTTGTAGTGATACCTACATTACAAGTAAAGACCCTCTCGGGGTTATTGTTGATCCGACAAGGCGACTTCTAATCGACTTAGTAGAAAGGAGAGTTCCTTTCCATACCTCATCTGCCAATATTGCAGGCGGTAGTGAAGAAATTCCTGGCTATCCTGCAGAAAGGGGCTATGAAAACACGAAGGCCATCAACAAGGAAAGCCGATATATCTCAGCTTGTTGGAAGTCTTCTCCCAGTATGGAAGGGGGCAAATGGTATGTTCCGTCTACCGGAGAGCTGAATTGGATTCAGCAAGAACCTAGCATTCTTCAGGCTGTTAATAACGGCTTGCAAAAGCTGGGCTCAAGCGCTGTTCCTCTTGCAAACAAAATTTGGACATCAGATGTATTTAGAAATAACTCTCCAAATATGATTGTTTGGAATCCTGCAGCCAGTCGTGTTGTAACACCGGCTCCTGCCAAAACCGCAGATGATGTATATTTCAGATGTGTGGCAAGATATAAATGTCCGGAGGGAGAAAACTGTAATGAAATTGTTCCGAAAAAAGTTTCCGACAAAATTGGAGCCGAGCCTTCTTCAATTTATGTTAAGGGACAAATTTCCTGTCCGGCCGGCTACCAAAAAGAAACTTTCTTTTGGAATACCGCCTATACGCGCTGTTACGTTAGCACGGGAGGTGGCAGCTCTGACCCATCAAAACCGGCATGTCAGGAAGGAGACCGCCTATATTGTAATAACGGAAGTTGTTTTTGCACGCTAGATTCTGACAGCAATTATTTTACCGTTAGTAATGTTTCCTATGATAGAGTCGGAACTGTCGGTAAGGACGGTCTGGTTATCGCTACAACAGGTTACTCAGTTTCCTCCAGCAGCCAAATTGCTTCTCTGGAAGCTGCATGTGGAAAAATGACAAGAGAGAGCCCTTTTACCAGCGGATGGAAATTGTCTTCAACTTCAGATACGCAGCAACTCACGTGGAGGAGTATCCTTAAGGGTTCCTATACCGCAGCAAAGAGCGGATCATACCTTCAATTTTGGGATGGAGGATACTGGGGATCTTATGATGAGTATCACAGATATGATTCCATTGCATGTTCGCGTAGTTTCTCAAATATCTACAGGGAGCATTGCAACTGGTGTAATCCCCCCATTCCGTAAATAAATAATCGGAGAATTATAACGGGCGCTTGCTTTAAGTAGAAAGTAAGCGCCCGTTCCCAAAAACAGGTTTGAATTAAAAAAAGCGCCCTTTTCAGAGCGCTTTTTTATTGAAGTCTTAGGGCTTCTTTTTAATCGCCGTTTTTTTAGAGGCTGTTTTTTTTGCGGGCTTTTCTTTTTTAGTCGGTTTTGTTTTAGCAGTTTTGGCCTTTTTAATTTTGGCAGGTTTGGGCTCGGCTTTTTTCTGCGCGCTCAAAACAGCGGTTTCAATATCAGCCTCGCTGCACAAACCAATCGTCACCGGATTTTTGGCACGTATTACAGCGCTGTCTTTATGGGTGCCGTTGCGGATTGATTCAATTGTCGGTTTAGTGGTGCCGATAAGTTTGCAGATCTGGCTGTCTTTGAGCTCCGGATAATTTTTAATAATCCAGGCAATGGCATTGGGCTTATCCTGACGCTGCGACGGAGACAAAACCTTTTTAGCCTTGAGGTTGCGGGCTTTGACATTGCGCTCCATTTCATTAGCTTCAAGATTGGCTGCAGGATCAGCCTCACAGCGCTGAATTTCAGCCAATGTCAGCTGGCCGTTATCAATCGGGGACAGGCCCATAATATTTGAAGAAACATCGCCATCGGCAATAGCCTGAATTTCCAGTTCGTGAAGTTCACAAAAATTGGCAATCTGACGGAAAGTCAAAGTTGTATTTTCAACCAGCCATACAGCGGTCGCCCGGGGCATAAGAGGTGCAGTCATATTAAAATCCTTTCTTTAATCGACATCGCAAAATATAGAAAAACTATCCTTAAGATAGATTTTTCCGTCAAAATATACAAGCTTTTTTTAAGCTTTGGGGAGGATTTTTAATATTTACTGTATTTGGAGTAAATATCGGCCATATTCAGATAGCCGACCTGCAGCATCTGGGCTGTCGCCTGATAGCGGGTCGCCTGAATCTGCAAGGCATTCACAGCGGAAAGATTGCCGCTGCTGTCTGTTGAAGAAAGCGGAACCTTGACCTCTTTGCCGGATTTGCTTTCCTGCGAAACCTGTTCCATTGCAACGTAGTCATGCTTGTAACTGTCGCCCATTTGAATCTGCATGGCATACGCGGTTTCATCTTTTTCCTTTTTGGCAACCGAACCGTCTTCACGGCTGACTTTAATATAATATTCGCCTTTAGAAGCCTCATATTCGCCAATCAGCATTTGCTCAAGCGCTTCACGCTCTTTGCTGCCCTCTTCGGCGGCGCTGTCGGCAATCAAAACCTGTTTGCCCTGTTTATTGGTGGCATAAACCTCCAGACGCATACCGGGAGCCGTAATATCCAAAGATTTCTGTTTAGCCTCTTCTGCCTTTTTTTCTTCCTGCTCTTTGGCGTAGCCCTCAGGATCGAGCTCTTTTTTCAGGCTGTCCAGATAACTTTCATATTCGGAGAGATCGAGAACCTTTTCATCATCGGTCGCTGTCCGCAGGGAAATTGCCAGCTTGCCGCGATTGGAAACGACATTGGTTTTATAAATATCAACCTTATCAAGCGTTGCAAGTTTGCCGATGGCGGTCAGGCGGGAGTAATTCAGGCGGGTATAGCCCAGATCGCGGGCATTGGCAAAAGTCTCATCGACATTGTTCATATCGGTAAGGCTTTTTTCCCAATACTTGGCTTCACTGGTGCCGAGAGCGGCATTTTTTAAGGAATCAACACTTGAACTCATGATTCTTCTCCCTCTGAATACCTTATCAGTATAACACAAGCGCTCTAAAAGCTCAATAAATTTTTATTTTAATCCAATAATTTATAGAGGGCCACGGCAGTCCCCTGTCTGGCAAAAGCTTTTTCGCCCAAAAAGTCAAATTTGTAGTCTGAAGCAGCGAGTGCTTCATGAACCGGCGCCGTAACAACAATTTCATTGTTATAAACATGTTCAAACATGTCGGCGAGATAATCGCTCAGATTGGGCGCCTCGCCGGGTTTGTCCTCGGTTAGCACGCAGCAGTTGCGCAGCAGCAGCGCCTCGTTGTTGGTTTCTTCCTGATAGGTTGCGATGTCCTTGAGACATTCTACCGCGAATTTGACCGCGTAATTAAGGCGCCGGAAACGGATGCTGGTAATTCCGCCGTCTTCAACAGCATCGGTTCCCTTATATTTGCCGAGCAGATTGAAAATAATATTGCGGATTTCCGAACTGGTCTGGACAGCAACCTCATTCTGATTGGGAATCGATGTATCCATAAATTTAAGGTCGCTTTTGATACTGACCAGAACATCATGAAAAATATCATCATTTCCCTGCGGCTCAAGCTCAGGGGAAATATAATCGGTGTTCAATTCCTGATTTTGTTTTTCCCATTTGTTAAAAGTGACATTTAGAATATCCGTCGGCAGCGGGCGTTTGGCAATAATATGCGACATGACATAGGCGCCGACGCCGGTCAGAAAAATGGCCACTTTATTATCACGATAAGAATGCTTGGCCTCATAAAATGCTTCCAGGTCGGCATTATCGCCGTCTATAATTTTGAACGCTTCATACAACAGCGAATTGGCTTCAGAAATAGTCAGGCCGCTGTATCGGGCCATTTCCAGACAACCGCCGTAAATCAGCAGTTTTAAGCCGAGTTTTGAAAAATTGTTCTGCATGGCAGAGGGTGACTGCAGCTGAGTCAGTAGCTCGGATAAAAAGGAAACAATATAATGTTTGTATTCCAGCGGAGCCTCAGGAAAGGCCGGCGTGGCTATCGGATAAACATCGTCGTTAAGGTTATAAAGCCGGAGGAGATCTTCGGCGCGGTCATAAAACTTTTTTTCCGAAACCGGCCGGAGCCCGCTGCGCCTGGCATTGGCAGCTTCGGTGAACACATACCACGGCACTTGTTTGAGAATCAGCGGCACCGCTATACTTAAAAACAGTACAAAAAAGATGGTAAACAAAATCGGTTTATTATTTTCTTCGGGGATAAAACTTTCTATCACCGGAAAAATCAGCCCCACCAGCAGATTGGCCAGAACCAGACAGAGAATAATCAGCGCTACCAGTTTGATTATTGCGGTAAAAACATTGTCTTTGGGCTTGACGCTTTTGACCGGAACATCGCCGCTAATAACATTTTCATAAACGCCTACCGGAACATCCCCGCCGCCGGAACTTTTGCCGCCCTTGCCGCCTTTGCTGAGATTGCTGACGTATTCCACGCTTTCCTGATAAGAATTATCCTGAACATCAAAAACCTCTTTGATGATTTTTGTTTTGAGTTTGGCCTGTTCCTGCTCTTTGGCGAGATTAAAGGCTTCCTGACGCTGCTCGGCCGCAAAGCGGTCAATCAGCTGCCAGCCGCTGCCGGTATCGGTATAAACTTCATAGTGCGTAATTTTAATCATCAATTATGTCCGGACATAAAAAAACCTGCCTCTGAGTATATCAGGGGCAGGTTAATAAATCGTATAACCGGATTAGTTGTCTTTTTTGTTCGGATTAACCGCGTCATCACCGGTTTTAATGCCAAAGGCACCAAATTTATTTTTGAACTTGGACAGCTGGCCGCCGGTGTCAACCAAACGACGAACGCCCGTCCAAACCGGGTGAGATTTGGGATCAACTTCCAAATTGATTACATCGCCGGCCTTACCGAGGGTCGAGCGGGTGGTAACTTTTTCACCGTCTGTCATTACATAGGTAATTTCATGATAGTCGGGATGAATACCTTTTTTCATTTTAAAAACTCCTGAAACTCAATTAACGCATAATTTTTATGCTCTTATACATTAGGCAAAATATAAAGGCAAGTATTATTTAAAGATTTTTTTAATTTTTTGCTACATTTCCTCAATTTCGACAACATTGCCGCGATCAGACTTGGCATCGACATTAATCACCTTTACCGCAAAATCCTTGTACCCCTTTTGCAGCAGGTAGCTGCGGATTTTGACAACACGGTCCAGGCTGAGGCGTTTTTTGCGGAAACTGTCAACCCCGTCATCCTGGTTATAGGCAATAATAGCGATTTTATTGTTGGCAGGATCTTTGAATGACGCAATGATTGCATCAACCTGGCGCTGCTGCCCGGCAGACAGTTCCGATACTCCGGATTCAAACAGCAAACGATGAGCGGGCGCGGCCGAAACGGTATCTTCAACCAACAGTCCCGTTTCAGAAGAAGCGGGGTGCACAGGCGAAGCCGGAAGCCCGGGCGCCGTATCGGGAGAAACAGCCGTTTCCTCCGGAAGCACCGGAACTTTCGGAGCAACAGGCTCAACGTCAACAACTTCAACTTTTTCTTCTTCAACAATCACCGGCAAAGAAACCTGTTCCCGGCCCGGCAAAGCAGCCGGGGGAACCGTCTCGGCAGAAGAAGAAACCACAGCCTCATTTTGTGAAACAGCCGGGTCGGACGGGGAGACTTTATTTTCAGAAACAACCGGATTTGTCCGGGAGCCTGACGTTTGCGAAGCACGGTCAACACCGACAACCGGAGCCAGCGGCTGAGCGGCAGGAAGTCCGGGCGCAACCTGGTCCGGCGCAGAGGTGTCTGTTTTTGCGGTTTCAGTGTCTGAGCGGGCCGGAACAGCCAAGTTCCCGGCTGGGGCCTGTGCCGGAATTTCAACTTTGGCAATTGTTTTTTCTTTTACGCTTACTTTGACTTTGGCCGGCTTTTTGGCGGCAGCTTTTTTAGCTGTCTTTTGACGAACAGCCTTTTTGGAAGCCGAAGATTTTTTGACCACAGGAAACAGCGGCTGCGGCGCGGCCGAAACGGCCTGCGGTGCCGGAGAAAGCCGGTCCAGCACCGACAAGTCAACAATAACATTGGAATCGTCAGCCGCGGCAACTGAAATAAACGCGCCCCACACAGCTATTAAGCAAGTTCCCAAGACTATTTTGATTCTCATCGGTACTCCCTCCTGAAAAAAAATTATTTATTTAACGCCTGATGCAGTTTTTTACCCAGCTCAGCATTGACGGCAATAATGTTGCCGCTTGCCAGTGCCCGGGACAAATCTTCAGAGCGGATGTCTTTCTGGTTCAGTTCATAAACATATCCGCCGGCCTCTTTCACCAACAACAGTCCGGCAGCCATAACCGCGGCAGGGACCGAGGTGGCGACAACGGCGTCAAGACTTCCGGCAGCAACGGCAGCCAAATCCAGACTGACAGCCCCCTGCAACCGGACATTGGCAGCCTCGGGGATAGATGTCGACAGGTTATTAATGCCAATCAGAGCCTCGCCCAAATCTTTGCGGGATGAAACACGCAGACGTTCATGACTGCGTTCCCCTTTTTTGAAAGCGCCGGAACCTTTTTCAGCAAACCAAATATCACCGGTTGCGGGATTATAAATAACAGCAGCCGAAACAACACCTTTTTCAACCATTGCCACTGACACGGAAAAATAAGGGATGCCATGGCCGAAGTTAATAAAACCGTCAATCGACGCAACCAGAAAATGATTGCCGGCGGGCTGTTTTTCACCCTCAAAAATCACGGCAAAATCCGGACGCCCGAGCTGCAGCTGTTCGCGCAGTTTTGTACAAACAAAATCCTGCGAAAAGTTTAAAAACATCTGCATATTTTTTGATACTGACTGCATCCGTTCAATTTCAATCAAATCGCGGTTAAGCTTTGAAGAAGCTCTTTCAATGGCGTTGATTAAAAAATTAAGGGTGGTGGAAATATATGACATTATTTTGCTCTCTCCACATAAGAGGCATCAGCGGTAGAAACCACAATCTTTTCACCCTGGGCAATAAACGGTGGAACGGTGGTGCGGACACCATTGTCCAAGATAGCCGGTTTGTAAGAGGAGGTAACTGTTTGCCCTTTAAGAACCGGTTCGGTTTCGGCAACAGTGCGGACAACCTGCTGCGGCAGCTCAACGCTGACCGGCTTGCCGTCGATAAAGTCAATATGAACTTCCATGCCGTCTTCCAAAAACGGGCGGGAATCGCCAAGAATATCAGCCGGCATCGCAAACTGTTCAAAAGTTTCGCTCTCCATGAATGTCAGGCCGGTGGCATCTTCAAACAAAAACTGGGCGTCTTTGACTTCAACCATCAATTTCTCAATTGTATCCTCACTGCGGAAACGTTCGTTGGTTTTGGTTCCCTCTTCAACGGATTTCATTTCGACCTGCATAAAGGCGCCGCCCTTGCCGGGTTTGATGTGCACGGCTTTAGTCACCGTCCAGGGTTTGCCCTTATATTCAATAACCCAACCTGGTCTGATTGCTACGGCTTGCTGTTTCATAAATTTTCTCCTTAATTGATTTTTTAGATTATTTTTTATCTGCAAATTAATCTAAAGTTTGTTATTTAGCAACTAAAATCCGCATAATCGGCGGAATTTATTATGATAAAATCGGCATCCCAGCCGGAAATATCAGCCGGGCCCGCGGTTAAATCAACCGCTGACTGGATTAAAAACAGCTCATTATACCACTTCAGGACAGGGAGCACGGCGTCCCGTCCGGCCACGGTGACGGCAAAAGCCACAAAAGGCGGCTCCGTTTCAGCAGCCAGCATCGCCTCATGGCGGCGCGGCGGAATCACCGGAACGATGAGGGCATTTTCAGCGGCGGCGGCACGGTGTTTTTCCAGCTGGGCCTTAACCGGTTTTGAGGGATCAAGCTCAACCAGCACGCCGTCGGCTTTAAGCTCCCTGCAGCGTTCGGCGGCACGGTGACCGCTCAAAAGCAGCATGCGGCTGCCGGAATTGAGTCTGGCAAGCAGGCTGTCGGGCAACGCAGCGTCGGCAACGTAACAGACAATTTTTTCATCATCGTAAATTTGATCGTCGGCGGAATTGATTTTAAGGATAAACTGCGGCATAACTTCAGATTTTCTCTTGTAAAAGGTCAACAGATAAGTATTATTTTGAATATAAGTTAATATTTTGAATTTAGAAAGCGAAATATTCGATGGAAGACAAAAAAATTGAATTGACTGCCACCTCGCAGGCAATTGCCGATTTGAGCGAGGCGATCGCCAATCTTAATGCGGCGGTAACGGCCAAAAAAAACGACCTGAAAGCCGAAAAAAAGCAGACCCAGGCCGTTTTGAAAGAGCGTGAAGCCAAATTGGCGCTTCTGAAAGAAACTTCCGGCCGGATTATGCAAAATATTGACGGGATCATCAGTAAACTGGATAAAGTATTAGAAAGCAATGGCACAAGTCACAATAACAATTAACTCCCGCGAATATGCGGTTGCCTGCGAAGACGGCCAGGAAGTGCGGATTATGCAATTGGCGCGCATGCTTGACGACAAAGCCAAGCTGATTACGCAGGGCGCCGGACAAGTCAATGAATGTATGCTGCTGGCCATGGTGGGGCTGCTGCTGGCTGATGAAATCAACGAGCTTAAACGCGGCGACTCTTCACCTGCCCCCCAGGCTCCCGAAAAAAGCAGCGGCGCAGACAGCAGCCGACTCCTTGAAATCGACCAAAAACTCAGCAATCAGCTGAAAAATCTGACCAACGAGTTAAATTCTGTTGCAAATAATATAAATTTATTGTAAGGTACAGGTATGGAGGAAGTACTGGGTAGTTTGTATTTCCGCAGGTCTCTCGAGCCAACATTTCTTTATAGGGAGCTGTCCCTGTTGAAACCGTGGTTTCATTATATGGCACCCACTTTGACATAAGCGGTTCGATTTGAATGTATATCAATACGGCTACCTGGGCTTCCTCACTTATCTTTCCCCCCGTTGACAGCAGCGGGGATTTGTTTTATTTAAAGGTTAAACGGCAGCCGCGGATTTTATAAATCCCCCAAATCTTATGAACGGGATTTTCAATTTCCAAGGTTTCAGGCAACGGGATATTGAAATTTCCAAAGTTTTATAAAGGATAAATTTTTGAGAATCATTTATTTAGGTGATGTGGTAGCACGGCCGGGGCGCGAGGTGGTAATGACCTGCCTGCCCAAACTGAAAGAGCTCTATAAGCCCGACGTAATTATCATTAATGTGGAAAATTCCGCCCATGGTTTTGGCGCAACACCGGGAATCTGCCGCGATTTTTTTGAAAAAGGCGCTCATGTGCTGGTAACCGGCAACCATGTCTGGCAGCAGAAAGAGCTGATTCCCTATCTGAATGAGTGCAAAGCGATTGTACGGCCGCTGAATTATCCGGGACAGGCCCCCGGGCGCGGCGCGGTTGAATATGAGCTGCCCAACGGCAAAAAAATCGTGGTTGCGCAGGTTTTGGGACGGCTGTTTATGGAGGCGGTTGACTGCCCGGCACAGGCTATGGACAAGCTGCTCAAAGACTATACGCTGGGCCGGAACGCGGCAGCGATTTTTGTGGATATTCATGCGGAAATCACCGCGGAAAAAATTTCATTCGGACATTACCTGGACGGCCGGGTTTCAGCAGTTATCGGTTCGCACACTCATATTCCGACCGATGACTGCACCATTCGCGACGGGGGAACCGCTTTTATGACCGATGTCGGCATGTGCGGTGATTATAATTCGGTTATCGGCATGGACAAGCAGGAGCCGGTTAACCGTTTGCTGCGCAAATATCCCAGCGGGCGGCTGACACCGGCCGGCGGCAAAGGAACGCTCCGCGGCGTTTTAATTGATACCGATGACCAAACCGGGCTGGCAACCCATATCGAATCCATAAAAATGCAATAAAAACAGCAATAGCTTTTTGGAAACCCCTGCCCAAAAGCAAAACGGAAAACAAAACCCCGCCTGGTTACTGGCGGGGTTTGGGTTAACTAATATTTAAATGACGCTTTTGAACTTTTCCAGGTTCTCGTCATTTAAGGTTATTTTATTAAGGTCTACCGGCGCTTTACCGTTTTCCACCTTGATAACATCAACGTGGATTTCGCATTCGCGATCAGGCAACACATCGGTCCCGTTAATAAACTTAAGCATTTTGACCTGAATGAAAACAATGTCGCCTTCCTGATATTTTGCAACCGCAGAATCCACGATGACATTGATTTTCAAGTTATAGCGGTCCTCTTCCCGTTCATTTTTCTGGCGCTTTTCGCAGAAGCTTAAATTCGGCCGGCCATCTGTCACATTGACGCGGTAAGTGAAACCGAGCCAGCAGCCTTTAATCTTATTCAACGAGCCCATCCGTTTACCGATGTGATAAACGCTGTCATCACGATGATTCAGCAATACGCCGCCATCGGTTTTTCTTTCTTCATTTAACAGGCTTTTTACGGATTTACCGGCAGTCGGAGCGGTCTCAGTCTGAGACTCCGATTTCAAAAATTCAACCGTTATCCGTTTGTCTTCCTTATTAATAAAAATAACCCTGACGCTGAAACGCAGAGCATCATCCGGGAACAATCCGCTATTCAAAAAACCGTGGACTTCTCCGGGCAGAATCACTTCGCTGCGGGTATAAATCTCACCGATATAAACTTTTCCCAAACGAATCTTCCGCCATATTTTTGAAGACCCCTGCGCTGATATCTCTTTTATTTTTTCATCATCCCAGTCTTCAAAAACAACTGACGGCTTTTTGGGAGCCGGTACAGAAATTTTAAGACTTTTTTGAAGCTGGCCGATTTTAAAATAATCTTCTCCGGAAGTAATCTCAGAAGCAATGACACGGTCATCCGGAATCAGGCCGCTTAATTCCTCCGGCATGGTTTGCGGTTCATAACAGCCAATCCAGTCAGGGTTGATGTCAAACGCCACCACAACTGCCCGCGGCGAAGCAAATTTAACGACCGCTTGCTGCGGTTTGCGGGTGATTAAAAAATTTAACGTCGGTTCAAATACCGGAATATTTTCATCAACAAAAGCTTTAACCACGGCCTCAATCTTGTTTCCGGGCAACAGTTCGCCTAACATTTCGTTTTTTTCGAGGACGCCTAACACGCCGCCGCTGGTTTTGACACGGACAGTTTCTTCCACTGAAATGACTGTCCCTTCTACAACATCGCCCAGCTGAAATAATCTGAATTTCTTCTGGAGGTCTAATAAATTAATCATACTTAAAAAATTTTAATTAATTAAAAACAGCAACGACTAAGTTTGGCTTATTAAAAATTCTTAAAAAATTGACATAGTAATTGCTTTCAGCATTTTCTCTATCATAGAAGAAACGTGCTGGCAAGCAAAAAATAGACAAAATTTTGAGATTCAATTTGCCTGATAGACCTTGCTGAAGTCCGGCACCGGATTGCCTATGCCTTTGATGAGATCTTCCATGCGGACAAAGCCCATTTCACCATTGTCTATCATTATCCGGGCCCAGATTTTGTCGGGTGAAATTCCGGTCAGGCGCACAGTGGTACCGGCAGGCAGTTTCTTCAAAATATCAAACTCCTCCGACGGGCCGTACATGACCTGCTGAGCCGATTTAAGATGATATAATTTGGAAAGGTCGCTGCGGTCAACCGGAATATTCAGAACTTTGCCGACAACAACGTCATCGACGGTACGGCCGCGGGCGCCGAAGTTAACTTCCTGGTAATAGGCGATCCCGCCGGATTTGTTCCAAAACTTTAATAAATCTGCCTCACTGAGATATTGCGCCGAAGGAGGCAGCAATGCCAAAACCGCCAGAGCCAGCGGAAAGCTCAGCTGGACCAGCTTGAGCGCGGCAAAATTCCAATGCCGCGGACGGCTGACCCTAATTCCCAAATCAGAAAGCAGTTTTTGCAAAGGCAGACGCTGGGAATTTGACGCATAATCCAGCGCCATTACCGCCGACTGGGCAGCAAGTTCATTTTGGCCCGCCTGCAGATAAGCAACGGCATTATGCACCAGCAGGCGCAGATTATCGGCACCGGGGTTGACCTGCCAAAAATTTTCCGCCAGGGCGGCAATATTCTTCAGAAATGCCTGTGGCGACCACCAGCCTAAAAGCCAGTTCAGCCAAGAGGTTTTTAATTCCCGGCGGAGAGCCTGCGCGGCGGTGACATAATACTTGACAGTATCGGCGCGGTAAGTCCACAACATACCGCGCACCTGTTTGAGATTCAATACCCGGATGTTGGCGGCGCTGTTGCTGCCCGTTTCTCTGTTGAGGCCAACATTGCCGTTGTTTCCGGCAGCGCGGAAAGGTTCAATCGTTTCAACATCAGGAAAATCCGCTGACGTATAAACCAGCGCCAGCAGATCATAGACCAGGCGGCGGCGGTCGTCCGACAAAGTTTCATAAGCCGCTGAGAGCAGTTGAAACTTTTCCATGGCGTCGGGTGCGGTGTTGTGGTCGGGGTGCCAGAGTTTGGCCAGATCGCGGTAATTTTGTTTGATGAGACCGGAACCGGCGTCAAGAGGCAGATTTAAGACGGCATAATAGCCTTTAGGATCAAAAATTTCACTCATATGTAAATTCCGTCTGCTAACTGCGGCGTAGTGTCCTCGGCAATGCGGACAAAACTTTCCTGCATATTAATATTGATATTTCCAATATAATTCACAGCATGTAAAGAATTCTTAAACAAACTCATCACCTGGCTGACAAAATCCTGCGGCATCAGGCGCGAGGTGCGGATAACCAGGTCAAAGCGGCGGTCTTTTACCAGCGAAAAGCCGTCGAACTGGAAGCTTCCCAAGCGGCTGAACGACGTCTCCAACAAAAAACGAACGCCGCGGCGCCCGGCCGGATAAGAATCCCCGGTTTCTTCCTCATCGTCATTTTTGCGAACCGCCAGTTTAACTTTTGCCAGAACCGATCCGTCAAAAAATGGCATTTCAATAATCCGCCAGCCGGCAGTCTCGCGGGTGTGCGCCGCCACAAACTCTCCGGCCCGGTTCATAACAGCCTGTCCCTCCGCGCCGCGGCTGCTGATTTCAGCGGTCAGCTTTTCACCAAACCAATCGGCCGCGCTGCCGCCGGAAGCCGCTTTATAGAAAGCATGCAGGTTTTTTAGCATTTGCGGTCCCGGCGCGGGGACACGCTCCAAAATTTGGGCGGCAAGCCGGGTGTTTTCTTCCCGCGGCGGCAGCGGCGCAAGAATTTTGGCCAGAGGCTGAAACTGCGGCGAAGCGTCAGGCGACTGTAATAAAGCCAGCAACTGCCGGACCGGCGGATTTTCCGCAGCGGGCAATAAATCAAAAACTTTTGACAAAGCCTGCAGCAGCGGCGGCAGACTTTCTTTAACCGGCGCCAGGCTGACGCTGTTGATTTCCAGCGGCAACGGCGTTCCCTCCGGCAGTTTCAGCGGCAATTCGGGAATGACACGTCCCAGCGGCGTTTCCAAAACCGCCAGTTCCGGCAAATCTTTTATCACGGCAGGCAGGGATAAACCGCTCAAACTGCGGACAGTTTCTGCAAGCCGCGGCATAGCAGCTGTCAAATCGGGAGCTGTTTGGAGATTTGCCAGGGCCTGGCGAAGCGGTGCCAAAATATCCTGCGGGGCAGCAGCGTTTCCCGGAGGCGAAGAATTTTCCGGCAGCAGCGGCGCCAGCCGGATTTGAATATCCGGCAAAGCGGCCTGTACCTGCCGGTGCTGTGCCGGCGTAAATTTGAGTTCTGTCATCAGGCGGTCAAGCACCGGAGCCAGTTTCAGCGGCAGCAAAGGCACCGCCGGCGCCGAGGTGCGGTTAATCAGCGGGGGTTCTGCCGGAGAAACGTTTTTGGGAGCAGACAGCTGGCGGTTATCGACAGACATCAGCTGAAGTTTAACGGTATTGCCGCTGCGCGCGGTTACTTTAACGGCCAGCTGGTGAGTCTCCTGAGGTTCCAGGGAGTGCGGCAGAGGCTGTTCCAGCCGCAGGGCCAGCGCCAGCGTTTGTCCGTCAACAGACAGCTGAACCGGGAGACTGCCGCCTAATTTAAACGCTTCAGAATTCATCAGCGTTTGCAGTAACAAACTGTCGCCGGTGGTGAGCGAATTCAGCTGCGGCGGCAAGTCAGTCATGACGGCGGTAACCGATTTGTCGGACGGAGGAACCGAAATTCCCGGTGTTAAAACTGATGTAATCAGATTATCCATTGGCAACTAACTTCCTGGCAATGGCAACGACGTCCTCGGCAGCTTCGGAAGTGGGATAACGGTTTAAAATCGAGCTTTGGTTGCGAATCGAATCGCGTACCCGGGTGTCGCGCCTGATAATACCTAATAGCGGCGGGGTAATTTTCAAGAAATTGGTACAGGCTTTCAACAGCGTTTCATAAGTACGCTGCCCCTCGCGAACCGAATTGGCCTGATTGATGACAATGCTGATGTCGCTTTTGGGGTACTGCATGGTCATGATTTTAATAAAGGCATAGGCATCGGTCAGCGACGTAGGCTCATCCGTGCAGACGACAATTATTTTCTCGGCCATGCCGGACAGAATCCGCACCGGTTTTTCAACCCCGGCCCCCATATCAAGAATAACCTTATTATAATTGGCTGCCAGCAGGCTTAAATCCTCGCCCAGAATCTGCAGCCGCCCGACCGGCATTGAGGCCAGCCCCGCCGAGCCGGACCGTCCGGCAATGACGTCAAAACGCCCCTTGTCATAATGATGGATAACCTGATTGAGACTCATAGATCCGGAGATGACGCTGCCCAGGTCATATTTAACCATCAGCCCGAGCTGAATATCAATATTTGCCAATCCGAGATCACCGTCAAACAGCATGGTTTTCTGGCGCAGGCCGCTCAGCGCGTGGGCCAGGGTTATGGAAAACCAGGTCTTGCCGACGCCGCCTTTGCCGGAAGCAACCGCAATCATATTTTTACCTTTACGCAGCAGGCGGCTGCCGCCGGCAGGGCGGGAGGCCTGAGGAGCAAGTTTTAATTCACTAGAGTTTTCCATGGTCTTATCTTTCATCAAGCTAAAATCAAACGTGCCAGAGAGTCCGGGGCAACTTCAGCCAAACCGGAAGCAATCGAGGAGCTGACTCCTGCGGCGCCGAGGGTTAAATCGCAACAGGCTGCCACCGACAAAACCGCGCCGATCCGCCGGGTCAGGTCCAAGCGGGTGGGCAGCAGGCAGTCGGCGCCGAGGTCCCGGAAAATTTCCGCCCCTTCCACGGCTTCCGCAACATTGCGCCCGGCGTCCATTGTTAAAATCTTGTCGGCTTTTACAACTTCGGCAAAAGGAGCGACTTTTTCAACCTCGGCGGACACAAATGGATTAATTCCGGGAGTATCTATCAAAACCAATCCGTACTGCCCGCGGGCACTGCCTGCAAACTTAAACAAGGCTTTGGGATCTTTGAAAAAATGAAAATCAACTTCAAGAATATCGGCAAAGGCTTTCAGCTGCTGATTGGCCCCCGCTTTGGAATTATCAGTGCTGACAACGGCGGTTTTAATCCCCTTGAGTTTGGCACAGGTGGCCAGTTTGGCAATAGCGGTCGATTTGCCGGAACCGGGCGTGCCCATAAACATTTTAAAAGCAGATCCTCCGGCAAACAGCGGCCGAAATTTAAACATTCTGCCTAACCCGGCGGCAAGGGTTTTGCGGTCGTCAACCAGCTTTTGCCCGCGCCCGGCCTCCCGGCACAAAGCCAGCAGCCGACCGGCGACCGGTTCAATGACGGTATGGTAATCCAGGGCCTGGCGCAAAACCGTATCATCAAAAAAAGCCCGGGTATCCAGCGGTTTAATTTCATCAGCCGGCGTAAAGTCAAAATCTGCGGTTTCATCTACCGCTGCCGTTAAAAGCACCCCGCCGTCAACGTTTTGCGATGACAAAATCACCGCGTCAATTCCCAGCTCAACGCGTACCTGCGCCATCGCATCGGTCATGGTCGGGGCAATA
Organism: uncultured Alphaproteobacteria bacterium; assembly: GCA_944393665.1. GTDB lineage: Bacteria > Pseudomonadota > Alphaproteobacteria > RF32 > CAG-239 > CAZU01. The sequence continues at coordinate 5,872 of CALYAX010000028.1, read as the reverse complement.
AAATTTTTTACTTTCATAGCTTAAATCTGCCCTACGGTTTTAATTTTAGCCTTGGGGTGAATCTCGTTCTGCGACATTACCACGGTCAGGGGGCGGAAACGTTCAATAATCGACCGGACAAACGGACGAATGCCGGGACTGGTCAGCAACACCGGGCTTTCTCCGCGGGAAGCCAGCTCCTCCAACACATTGCGGACTTTGGTGATAAACCCCTGCAACTGGGACGGCGCCATAGCCAGCTGGCGCTCATCGCCCTCGCCGACAATCGCTTCGGCAAAAGCATGTTCCCATTCCGGCGACAAAGTAACCAGCGGGATAATACCAAACTGGTTGGCATAGGCATTTGACAACTGACGCGACAACCGGGCGCGGACATGTTCGGTAATCATCATCAGGCTGCGCGTGGTGGTGACAGCTTCGGATATGCCCTCGAGGATTGTCGGCAAATCGCGGATAGAAACACGTTCCTGCAACAGGTTCTGCAAAACGCGTTGCAACGCGCCGAGGCTGATCTTGCCGGGAATCAGCTCCTTAATCAGTTTTTGGTGTTCTTTATCCAGTTCATCAAGCAGTTTCTGGGTTTCTGCATAAGACAGCAGCTCGGGCATATTGTCTTTAACCAGCTCGGTGATATGGGTGGTGACCACCGTAGAGGGATCAACAACAGTATAGCCGCGGAACATGGCCTCCTCACGGTAGGAGGGATCAACCCACATGGCTTTCAGCCCAAAAGTCGGTTCCAATGTTTCCTCGCCGGGCAGAGTTATCGGTTCGCCGCGGGGATCCATCACCAGCAGCTGGGTAGGCCGCAGTTCGCCTTTGCCGGCTTTGACTTCCTTGATGTAGATATTATATTCGTTTGCCTCAAGCTGCATATTATCCTGAATACGGATTGAGGGCATGACAAACCCCAATTCGGAGGCAAGTGCCCGGCGCAGCGCTTTAATCTGGTCAGTCAGTTTGCGGTTGGTTTCCTCATTAATCAGCGGCAGCAGGCCATAACCGATTTCCAGTCTTATTAAGTCAACCCTCAGGGCATTGGCAATCGGCTCATCGGCAGCTTGGGCCAGCGTACCGACTTTGGCCTCCTGTTCCATAACCGCCTGGGCCTGCGCCAAAATCTCTTTCTGGCGGCGGTCGAGGTAATAAGCGGTGGTTCCGGTCAGCATCGCCAGCAGGACGAAAGGCAGAAACGGCGTTCCCGGAAGCATGCCGAGTGCCAAAGCCAGAAACGCACTCATCCCCAGCGCTTTGGGGTAATTGGCGACCTGGTCAAACAAAACCTTGTCTGTCGAATCGGTCATGCCGGCTTTGGAAACCAGAATACCGGCGGCAACCGACACAATCAGCGCCGGAACCTGAGAGACCAGGCCGTCACCGACGGTCAGGCGCATGTATGTTTCCGCTGCCTGGGAAAAACTCAAATTATTTTGCACCATACCGATAATAATACCGGCAACGATATTAATAAACGTAATCAGCAAACCGGCAATGGCATCACCGCGGACGAACTTGCTGGCACCATCCATAGCGCCATAGAAAGAACTTTCTTTCGAGAGGTCTTCGCGGCGTTTGCGGGCCTCGTCTTCGGTAATGAGGCCGGAAGACAAATCGGCATCAATCGCCATTTGCTTGCCGGGCATGGCATCCAAGGCAAAACGGGCGGCAACTTCGGCAATACGGCCCGAACCTTTGGTAATGACCACGAAGTTAACCAAAACCAGAATGGCGAAAACGATCACGCCGATGACAAAGTTATTGCCCATGATAAAACCGCCAAAGGCTTTAATGACTTCACCGGCGGCATCCGGCCCCATGTAACCGCGGGACAAAATCAACCGGGTGGACGCCAGGTTTAAGGCCAGGCGGTACATGGTCGTGATGAGCAAGACCAAAGGAAAGGCGCTGAACTCGGTCGGCCTTTCAATAAAAATGGCAATCATCAGCACCAGGCAGGACAGGGTAATGGAAAAGGCGAGCAAAATATCCAACAGCCACGAAGGCATCGGCATAATCAAAATCACCAGCATTAAAATAATGGCCAGCGCGAAGAAAATATCACCGCGTTTGGTCGCGCCAAGCAACAGATCTTTAAATGATGAAGACCCGAACATTCCGGGAGTGGTATTTTGCGGTGCTTTAGCCATTGTTTAAGTGCGCGTTCCTTTGGTTATTCATTAGCGGCAGGAACATCAAAGCCTTCCTGCTGGTATTGTTTAAGTTTGTTGCGAAGCGTGCGGATCGAGATGCCCAGAATGTTGGCAGCAGTCGTCCGGTTACCGAGAGTGTGTTTCAACGTGTCAATAATCAGGCGCCGCTCCATCCCGGCAACGGTTTGCCCGACCCCGGGCGCGGCGGTTTCTTCATCAGCCGCTGAGGCAGGCAGAGGTTCGCGGACAGCCGAGGGATCTGTCAGTATAATCGCGTCAGCGGTTATTTCGTCGCCGCCGGAAAGCAAAACGGCCCGGTGCATGGTATTCTCAAGCTCGCGGACATTGCCGGGCCAGAGATAATTTAACAGCAGTTTTTCCGCTTCCGCCGACAGATCTTTCATCGGCAGCTCATTTAATTCAGAATATTTTTTAATGAAATGTTTTGCCAAAACAACAATATCACCGGGCCGGTCCTTCAACTCGGGAATATTGATATTAATCACATTCAGGCGGTAATACAAATCCTGCCGGAAAGTACCGTTTTTAACCGCTTCATCAAGATTACGGTTGGAGGTGGCAATAATGCGGGTATTGACTTTAACCGGGGCTTTGCCGCCGATACGGTCAATTTCTTTTTCCTGAATGGCACGCAGCAGCTTGGCCTGAATGCCGATATCCATCTCCGAAATTTCATCTAACAGCAGCGTGCCGTCGGAGGCCTCTTCAAACTTGCCGATACGCCTTGCAACCGCACCGGTAAAAGCTCCTTTTTCATAGCCGAAAAGTTCCGACTCCAACAGGGTTTCGGGAATAGCGGCACAGTTGACGGCAACAAATTTTTTATTAGCACGCTTGGAGTTATCATGGATGAAGCGCGAAAAAATCTCCTTACCGGTTCCGGAAGCGCCTGTCAGCAAGACGCTGGCTTCCGACGGGGCTATCTGTTTGGCCATTTTAAGAATGGCTTCTGTTTTTTTGTCTCCGTAAATCAGGGCATGATTTTCGCGGGTGGCAGCGGCCAGAACGGCACCGATGAGTTCGGGGTCGGGAGGAAGAGGGATATACTCCCTGGCCCCGGCTTTGATGGCTTTGACAGCCAGGGTCGGATCATTGGCAACGCCGCAGGCAACGACCAGAACATTAATCCGTTCGGCTTCCAGCGAAGAAATAAACTTGTAGACATCAAGCTGCACATCAATCATCACCAGCTCAATGCTTTTGCCTGAACGCAACACCTCAAGAGCAGATTCCACGGTATCAGCCAGGGTGACATGACCGCCCTGTTCCACCGCAATTTTGCTGGCTGCCCCGATTTGACCGTTTAATGTTCCGACAATAAGTAATTCCATGTCAGCCTCAAACCCCTTTATTTGCCAACAGATTTAATAATCTCGGTCATGGTGATGCCGAGTTTGTCGTCAACCACGACAACTTCGCCGCGGGCGACCAGATTATTGTTGACGTAAATATCAATGGCCTCGCCGACTTTGCGGTCCAGCTCGATAATGGCGCCTTTATTCAGTTTCATCAACTGGCTGACTTTCATATGGGTCTTGCCGAGAATCGCCGAAACTTTGACCGGAATATTATAAACAGCTTCCAGATCGCTGGTGGAGGTCGGAATATCAAAATCCTCGCTGCCGCTATCTTTGCGCAGAACCGGCTCTTCGTTTAACACCGGGCTCTCGCCTAACTCGTCTAACTCTAAATTTTTATCCATGTTCCCTCTCCTGATTGGTCTCATCAATTAAATTTTCAACTTTAGCCGTCAGATCGGCTGTCCGGCGCTCGACACCGCCATTTTCCCATTCGACGCGGACATCGGCAATTCCCAGGGCGGCATCTTTATGCACGGCAATTTTGCCCTCAAAATCATTTTTTTCCGCCAGCCTGGCAATAACACCGGCCGCCGCAGCTGCGGTTTCGGGGTTAAAGCTGAAAGACAACATCGGCTCTTTGCGAAAAGACGGAAAATTCTCCGCCATAAAACGCTCTACCTCAGCGGCAGCGCGCTCCTGTTCCAGCCCGGGCAGAATTTTGCGTATCACCCCGGCGGCAAATTTCAAACTGTCACGCTCCAGCTGAGTCTTATAATTCTCAATCTCTGCCAACAGCCCCATTAATTTGCTGTCCACGGCGCCCAGCAGCTCCTGCTCCAGTTTCTGATTATCAGACGAGGCCGCCTGAAAGCCGCTTTCATAGCCTTTTTGCTCGGCACGGATAACGGCGGCATCCAGCTCGTCCTGCGTGTAGCTGGCCGGGGGTGTTTCCTCAATGACCGGCTCCGGCGGCAACTCCTGAAACTCAGCGTCAGTTACCGTTTCGGCGATTTCTTCATTTTCCTGCGGCAACGGCTCGTTTTTGTCTGCTTCATCTTCGCAGGCAATTACAAAATTATCAAACATAAATTTTTGATACTGTGCCAAAACCTAAGCCGCTCCCTTGTTAATAGACCAGCTCATCGCTGTCTTTGCCTTCGCTGACCACAATCTCGCCGCTGTTGGCCAAATCTTTGGTAGCGGTAACGATATACTGCTGGGCTTCTTCAACATCGCGCAGACGAACCGGGCCCATCGCCTCCATATCTTCTTTAATAATTTTACCGGCACGCGAGGACATATTGTTGAAAAACAGCTCTTTGATAGTATCCGATGCGCCTTTCAGGGCAATTGCCAGCTTGTCTTTATCAACATTGCGCAGCAAGACCTGAATACCCTGGGCATCGACACGGATCAAATCTTCGAAAGTGAACATCAAAGACTTGACGCGTTCGGCGCTTTCGCGGTTGCGTTCTTCCAAAGCGTCCATAAAACGGGTTTCGGTATTGCGGTCGAGAGAGTTAAAAATATCGGCAATCAATTCATGCGAATCGCGGCGCGTCGATTTTGAAAGGTTACTCATAAATTCCTTGCGGAGTGTTTTCTCCAAGCCGTCAAGAACCTCTTTCTGCACCGAATCCATCCGCAGCATGCGCATGACGATTTCCATGGCAAAATTTTCAGGAAAGAGGGCCAAAACTTTAGCCGCATGATCAGCCTTGATTTTAGACAGGATCACCGCAATTGTCTGCGGATATTCGTTTTTCAGGTAGTTGGCCAAAACATGTTCGTTGACGTTGCCGAGTTTATCCCACATGGTTCGCCCGGCAGGGCCGCGGATTTCTTCCATAATGACGGACACCCGGTCTTTATCCAGCGCTTTTGCAAGCAGGCGCTCAGTACTTTCATAAGTTCCGATCAGGGTGCCGGTATTGGAGATTTTTTCAGCAAACTCCTGCAGCAACTGTTCTACCACGTTGGAATTGATTTTGCCCAGCGAAGCCATAATCACCGAAAGCTCTTTAATTTCTTCATCGTCCATCAGCGAAAACAGCTGCGACGAGCGTTCCTCGTCGAGCGACAGCATCAGTATGGCGGCTTTTTGCTGCCCGGAAAGTAAGTTATAATCATCTACAACATTCTGCTTCATGCGACCACCTTAACCTTCATTATTATACAGCCAGCTGCGGATAATATTGACTGCTCCGTCGGGGTTCTTTTCAACCACGTTATTAAGTTTTTTGAGAGAAGAAACCTTGACCCTTCCGTCAATTTTATTGAGGTTGACCAATTCATCGCTGCCATCGTCATCATTCAAGAAGTTAGACAGCAAAAGGTTATCCTCTTCGGGATTGCCGGTGAGCAGTTTGTCGGACCCGCCGGCGGGCGCGGTTTCAAAGG
>CALYAX010000027.1 GCA_944393665.1 uncultured Alphaproteobacteria bacterium | reverse complement strand
CCGGGGAACCCAACAGCAACTGGTTCAAATTTTCTGACAAAGAAAACTACCAGACAGTCTATGCAAAACACGAAGGAGCCGTTGCCGCTCCCACGGCCGGTTTGCACTTCACCCCCGATATTTTGGAAAAACTGCGCGACAAAGGCGTCCGCGAAGTTTTCTTAACACTCCATGTCGGTGCCGGAACTTTTCTCCCCGTTAAAACAGATAATACCGAAGACCACAAAATGCACGCCGAATACGGTGTTATTACCCAAGACGCCGTAGATGTCATAAATCAGGCCAAACAAAACGGCAAGCGGATCATTGCTGTCGGCACTACCTCGCTGCGGCTGTTGGAAACCGCAGCTGACAATCAGGGAATTCTGCACCCCTATGCCGATGAGACTAACATTTTTATTACGCCCGGATATAAGTTCAAAATCATTGATATGCTGATCACCAACTTCCATCTTCCCAAATCGACGCTCTTCATGCTGGTAAGTGCCGTTGCCGGATTGGAACGCATGCAAAAAGCCTATCGGCATGCCATCGGACAAAAATACCGTTTTTATTCCTACGGTGACAGTTCCATTTTGAAATGCGTAAATAAAATTTAACCTTTAACGGCTATACTCAAACGGTTAACACCAAGAGGGATTGTCGTTTTGAAATATGCTGCTCAGATTGAAAAAATAGTTCCGCTGATTACCCCGGTTTTTATTCCGGCTTTGATTTTTGCGGCGGCCCTGTTCGGCTTTTATCTTTATGCACCGCTGACCACGGCGGCCAACCTGACTTTTCATGTCCTTTTTTATATGACAGGTTTTGCCTGCTTTATGATTTTGCTTTATTTTAACCGGCGCAAACCGGTTTTCTTCATGCTCTGCGCCGCTGTCAGCTATATCCTGATCAATATTATCAAAAACAAATACGGGGCTGATTACTTCTCCGAACCGGCCTACCAGAACCTTTGTATTTTTATTCCGTTAAACCTGGCGCTGTTTTATTTCTGGCCCCCGCAGAGGCTGCTCACCCGGACCAATGTCTGGCTGCTCCTGATAATCTTTTGCCAATATGCTCTGGGAGAACAACTCTCCCGGACCGGAATCAGCCTGAATGCAGGCAGCGGCGCGGCTCCGCTTTCAGGCATGGCTCTCTGGCTTTTTGGCGCTGTTGTGCTGGCAATGTTTATTCAAACCGCCCTCTCCGGGTCAATCCTCGATTACGCTTTGTTTTTCAGTGCCCTAAGTATCAGTTTCGGTTTTTATTATTCAGATTCCCCCACGGCTTTAACCCTGCTTTTCGGCGCCGCCATGCTGAGTCTCCTGATTGCCATTTCCCAAAACCTGTATTTTGAAACTTACCGCGATCCCCTCACCGGCCTGCACAGCCGCAATGCTTATATTCTGCACACCCGCGACTTTCCGCTCAAATACAGCATCGGCATTGTGACTATCGATGACTTTGACAAACTCCGCTTTCGTTTCGGCAATCACCGCCAAAACCAGCTCACCAAACTGATTGCCGCACGGATACTCGAATACGAAAAGCCCGACTGCGTCTACCGTTACAGCGCGGACGAATTTGTTATTGTTTTCAAAAGCCTGGATAAAAACGAAAGTTTTGAACGCCTGGAAACTGTCCGCCGTGCCATTGCCTCAGCCGCATTTATTCTCAATCCCCGCCGGCCTGCCCTCAAGCTGACGGTTTCAGCCGCCGTTTCCGAGAAAAAACGCAGCGATGCCAATTCGTTTGAGGTTTTGGTACGCGCCCACAAGGCTCTGGATAAAACCCGCTCTTTCAGCCACAACATGACGTCTAAAGCCTAGACTTTTCCGGGCTTCAGCCGTATTCCCAAAACCACCAGCCCGGCCAAAATTAACGGTACCGATAACATTTGCCCCATTGTGACATGGCCGAAAAAGAACCCCAGCTGAGCGTCCGGTTCGCGAAACTGCTCCAAACTGATCCTAAAGATCCCGTATAAAATCACAAACAACGCCGAAACAACGCCGGTTCTGCCGCGAACCGCCTTAAAACCCCACAGCCAGTTCAAAACAATAAACATCACCACGCCTTCAAAAAAAGCTTCATACAACTGCGAAGGGTGCCGCGGCAAAAAACCGCCGGAAGGAAAACGCACCGCCCAGGCAACGTCGCTTACCCTCCCCCACAGTTCATCATTGGTAAAATTGGCCAGACGTCCCAGAAACAAACCGATCGGAACCACCGGAACCACCAAATCGGTCAGCTTCAAAAATCCATAACCGATTTTGCGGGCATACAGCCAAATCGCCAGAATAACCCCTGCCGCTCCGCCGTGAAATGACATCCCGCCTTTCCAAAGCTCCAAAATCTGCCAGGGCTGTTCCCACATTGCAGCCCCGCCGTAAAAAATAACATAACCCATCCGGCCGCCAACAATAATGCCCAGCGTAATATAAAAAACCAAATCTTCGATATTTTGCTTTGTCAGACCTAACTGATATTTTTCATTCCGGCGCAGCACCAGCCACCAGCCGATTAAGATCCCGGCCAGATAAGCCATGGAATACCAACGCACGGCCAGCGGCCCGATTGAGAAAATAATCGGAGAAATCTCCGGATACGCCAAACCTGTCATAAAAAAACCTTTCATTATTAAATTGCTTAATAGTATATTAATTGCCGCCAATATATCCACACCTAAAAAAATCAAAAAAATTTCTTACACGCTAATAATTTGATTTTCAATAAAAATTTCATCAAAAAGTTATTCACAGCTGTGAATTAAGTGGACAACTGCGACTCGGGACTTGTATTTACCGACTCGGCATTGCAAGCTGATCATAAGTTAAACGCGTAGTCATTTTCAGCGGAGAATTTTGATGGAGCTGGCAAAGAATTTGTCATTAGAATATAATCCGATTGACGTGGTTGAAAACATCTTTACCGCCAAATCGTTTGAATTGGACCGCCGCAATCTTAATGAGGTGGTGGTTGAAGTTCAGGGCAAGTGGAACAACATGCTGTTGTTTTTTGCCTGGGAAGCCAATATGCGCTGCCTCCATCTTTCCTGCCTGATGGATATCGAAACTCAAATTGAAGACCGCAGCAAAATTTTTGAACTGCTGGCCCTGGCAAATGAAGAGCTCTGGGTCGGGCATTTTTCATATTGGACCGAACAGAACATCCCGGTATTCAAACATTCCGTTCTCCTCAATGATGATGAAGATGCCTTTGAAGGAAAAATGGCGCAGATTATCGATATTGCCATTAAAGAATGCGAGCGCATGTATCCGGTTTTCAAAGTCGTTCTCACGAAAGGGATGGATCCCAGACAGGCACTGTATCCCATGATGATGACAACCGTCGGGCAGGCCTGAAAAAAACGCCGGCTACAGGTGGTTTGAAAAATTTTTTAATTTTTCCGGCGGTAAACCGACACATTTTTATTATGCTCATTCAGACTTGCCGCAAAATTATGGCCGCCGCTCCCGTCAGCCACAAAATACAAATAGCTGCTCACTTCCGGATTAACCGCCGCCTCAATTGAGGCTTTTCCGGGATTACAGATCGGAGCAGGCGGCAGCCCGTAATATTTGTAAGTATTATAAGGACTGTCAATTTCCAGATCTTTCTTATAGAGCGGGCGCCCCAAAACCTGCTCTCCTTTGGTCAGGGCATAAATAACCGTCGGATCGGTCTGCAGGCGCATTCCTTTAATCAAACGGTTAACGAACACCGAGGCCACCAGCCCCCGTTCTTCCGGAACCCCGGTTTCTTTTTCAATAATCGAAGCCATCACAATCATCTGTTCCGGTGTTTGATACGGCAAATTGGCTGCCCGGTTCTCCCAGGCTCTCAGCTTAATCTGTTCCATTGCAGCCATCGCCTGGCGGATGATTTTATCCCGGCTGTCACCACGCTCAAAACTATAAGTCTCCGGCAACAGTTCTCCTTCTTTCGGCAGCAGCGTTATTTCCCCTGACAACAGCGGCTCGTTAGCAATAATTTCCAGCATTTGCCAGGTCGTTAGCCCTTCCGGCAGCGTCAGGCGGCGATAAACCACATCTCCGGCGGCAAGCTTGGCAATCACGTCAACCATCGCCGCATGCGGCAGAAATTCATATTCCCCGGCTTTCAGATTCTTATCCTGGCGATAGGCGCGCACCGCCAGCCGAAACAACACCGGACTGGAAATAACCCCGCTTTCCGACAGCTTTTGTGCGGCTGCCGCCGTCCCCGCACCGCGCGGAATCTGCACAAAAACTTTCTCTTTCAACGGCCCCGGCGCTAAAATCTGCTGACGCAAATATAATCCTGTCAGGATCGCCGCCGCCAAGATTACTAATGAAAATTTCTTCATAAACTGCCTTACAAGATTAAGAAATTGGTTTCAGACCGCCAGATAAAGCGAAAACACGGAGAGAAAAAACTTGAGCGTACATTAAGGGTACGTAAGTTTTGAACACCGGATTTTCGCTTTAAATGCGGCATAAAACCAATTTATTCATAACGCTTGAGGATAAGGGATGAGTTAGTCCCCCCAAAACCAAAACTGTTTGACATGGCAGCTTTAATTTCGCGCTTTTTGGCTTTCAACGGCACCAGATCAAAATCAGCCAGTTCATCTGCCGGATCTTCCAAATTCAAAGTCGGCGGGCAAACCTGATCGCGCAGCGCCAAAATCGAATAAACAGCCTCAACGGCTCCGGCTGCCCCCAGCAAATGGCCGATAGCCGATTTGGTGGAAGACATCGAAACATTTTTAATTCCCTCATCACCAAACAACCGTTTGACAGCCAGCGCTTCGCCGACATCTCCGGCCGGGGTTGATGTGCCGTGTGCGTTGATGTAACCGATATCCTCCAGCTTAACACCGTGTTCGGCCGCATGGTCGGTCGCCATCTTCATCGCCCGGTAAGCCCCGTCACCGGACGGCGCCGTAATATGATAAGCATCACCGGACATGCCATAACCGACAACTTCAGCATAAATCTTGGCGCCGCGGGCTTTGGCATGTTCCAGTTCTTCCAGCACCAGCGCGCCGGAACCTTCGCCCATTACAAATCCGCTGCGGCCCTTATCCCAGGGGCGGGAAGCTTTTTCAGGCGCATCGTTAAAATCGGAAGTAACCGCTTTCATGCGGGCAAACCCCGACAGGCCGAGAACGTTAACCGCCGATTCTGCACCGCCGGCAACCATCAAATCGGCGTCGCCGCGCGCAATCATGGCAGCTGCATCGCCAATAGCATGCGTCCCGGTCGAACAGGCCGTGACACACGCATGATTGGGGCCTTTCAGGCCGTATTTAATCGACAGGTTTCCTGAAATGAGGTTAATCAGGCAAGCCGGAATAAAAAACGGAGAAATCCGTTTCATGCCGCTTTCGTTAAAATTCAGCGAATTTTCATAAATAGTCTGCAGACCGCCGATACCCGACCCCATCATAACGCCTGCACGATATTTTTCTTCCTCACTTACGTTTTCCGGATTCCAGCCGGCATCATCCAAAGCATCGCTTCCGGCGGCCATTCCGTAAAGAATAAATTTGTCGTTCTTCTTCTGGTCTTTCGGAGGCAGAACCGTATCCGGGTTAAATTCATGTTCGCCTTCGCCCCAGGGCACTTGTCCGGCAATTTTCACCGGAATATCTTTCAGATCGACATTTTCAATTTGACGGATGCCGGATTTTCCTTCCAGCAGGCATTTCCAGTTGTGTTCCACGCCACGTCCCAACGGAGAAACCACTCCAAGTCCGGTTACGACAACTCTTCTCATAAATTCTTCCTTCTTCGTAAGTTAGACATCTCTTGAACTTATATGAAAAAACTCGCTTATAGTCAAGCGAGTTTCATCATATTAATAAGCCGTAATGACTTAAGCATTCTTAGAAAGATAATCGATAGCATCTTTAACAGTCAGAATCTTTTCAGCAGCTTCGTCCGGGATTTCGCAACCGAATTCTTCTTCAAAAGCCATAACCAATTCTACTGTATCCAAGCTATCAGCGCCCAAATCGTCAATGAAGCTGGCGTTGTCGGTAACTTTCGATTCTTCAACACCCAGGTGCTCGGCAACGATTTTCTTTACGCGGTTAGCTACATCAGTCATATGATAAAACCTCAAAAAATTAAAACAAATTAATCGGACACTTGCTGCCCGTGATTGACTTGTTAGCACAAATTTAGATTAATTGGCAAGCATTATTTTCAAAAAACTGTCTTTTTCAAAACCCCACCGCCCCAAACAGCGCGCAAAACTTATACTTATGCGGCTGCCGGTGCGTGGATAAAAAACTCTCGAAAACTGTTGACAATTCCGCCCCCTGACCTTAGGTTAGATATATGATTACAACTAAAGTTGAAAGGGTTTCACGCAATGAAAAAACTGTTCTATATCGTTCTGGTGATTGTTGTCCTGCTGGTCATCAGCAAACTTGTCAAAAATGAAGCTCCGGTGATTAATGAAGAGCCCGCCGCCGTGGTTATTGATGAAAATGTTACCGCGCAAATGCTTCCGGAAACGGATTCCAACGGAGAAGCCCTGGTTGCCGAGCCCGTAAACCCCGATGCAATCGGTGACGGCGAAGTGGTTGAAGAAGAAGCTGAAGAAGTTATCGAGGAAAATCCTTCCGCCACCGCCGATGAAGACGAAACGATCATCAAGGAATAAGCTAAGACCGAAATTTGTCCGAAAGGAATATCTGTTACCGTCAAGTAACATTCGGCAAAATTTTGTGACCTTCCGGCAGCCTTTATGGCTGCCTTTTTTATTGTAATTAATTAAGAAGTACTTATATATAAGGGAGCACAATATATTGGAAATATTTAAATAAAGAGGAATAAGAGTATGAAAGTAGGAATTATCGGAGCCGGAAACGTCGGCAGCGCCACCGCCTTTGCCCTGATTATGCGCGGAGTGGCCCGCAAAGTCGTCCTGATTGATATGAATGAAAAAAGAGCCAATGCCGAGGCAATGGATATTGCCCATGCGTCGCCGTTTGCCGATGCCGGCAAAATCAAAGCCGGAACCTATCAGGATCTGGAAGGGTCCGAAGTCGTTATTATCACCGCCGGTGCTGCTCAAAAACCCGGAGAACCCCGAACCTCTTTGCTGGAACGCAATGTCCGGATTTTTGAGAGCATCATTCCCCAGGTGGTCAAATACGCCCCGAACGCGATTCTGCTGATTACTTCTAACCCGGTTGATATTATGACTTCGGTCGCCCTCAAACTCTCCGGTTTTCCCAAAGAACGCGTCTTCGGCTCCGGAACCGTGTTGGACAGTTCCCGTTTCCGCACCCTTTGCGGCTATCACCTCGGCGTTTCGCCTAAATCGATCCACGGATATGTCCTGGGCGAACACGGCGACAGCGAGGTTTTAATCTGGTCTTCCGCCAATGCCGGCGCTGTCCAGATTGAAGAGTTTGCCGAAAAGATCAATAAACCGTTTACCCCCGATGTCAAAGCCAAAATTGACGGCTGCGTCCGCAACGCCGCTTATGAAATCATTGAAGGCAAAGGCTCAACCTATTACGGTATTGCCGGCGCCCTGTGCCGCATTGTTCAGGCCATTGCCACCAATGAATACGCAATTTTGACGGTTTCCAGCTTCCATGAAAAAGTCGAAGACAGCAGAAACATCTGCATTTCCTATCCGGCAATTGTCGGCAAGCGCGGCATCCAGGGAGAAATTTACCCGGATTTCTGTACCTCGGAACACCGGGACCTCGCCCTCAGCGCCAAGATAGTCGAAGACTTTACCAACAAGGCCCTGAGCTACATTTCTTCAGACGAAAAAAAGGTTTAAAAAGTCAAAACTGTCATTTGCAAATCTCCTCTCTCTGGGCTATAGTGCCGGAGAGAGGATTTTTTAATGGTTGAAGTTGTTACATTGGGCTGCCGGATTAACGCTTATGAATCGGAGGTTTTGAAAGAAAAACTTGCCGGACTGGATAAGGTTATCGTTGTCAACACCTGCGCCGTCACCGGAGAAGCGGAACGCCAGTGCCGCCAGACGATTCGCAAACTGCGCCGTGATAATCCCGGTGCCAAAATCATTGTCACCGGCTGCGCCGCCCAAATCGCCCCTGCCAAATTCGCCGCAATGGAAGAAGTTGACCTGGTGCTGGGCAACAAAGAAAAAGCCGAAATCGAAAAATACCTTACTGCCCCCCTGACCGAAAAGACCATTGTCGGCGATATATTTGATTATGATTCTTATGACCGTTACCTCATCACCGGATTTGAAGGGCGCCAGCGGGCCTTCGTACAAATTCAGCAGGGCTGTGATCACCGCTGCACCTATTGCATTGTTCCTTATGCCCGCGGCAATAACCGTTCGGTGCCGGAAACAGATATTATACGCCAGATTAAAGAACTTTTAGGCCAGGGTTTTGCCGAAATCTGCCTCACCGGAGTAGACGCCTGTTCTTACCGCCCCTCTTTCAGCGAACTGGTGGCTCATATCTTGGAACAGATTCCCGACCTGCCCTCGCTGCAGTTCGGGTCGCTTGACCCTGCCGCCGTTGACAAACGGTTTATTGAATTAATTCGCCGCCATCCCAATATCCACCCCCATTTTCATTTTTCAATTCAATCAGGTGACAACTTAATTCTCAAACGGATGAAACGCCGGCATACCAGAGAAGATGTCATTCGCCTATGCGCCGCCATCCGGCGGATTCGCCCCGAGGCAACTTTTGGGGCCGATTTTATCTGTGGTTTTCCGACTGAAACCGATGAACAATTTCAAAATACAATTAAATTAGTACGCGAGGCCGGAATCAACAAACTACATGTCTTTCCCTATTCGGAACGCCGCGGCACCCCCGCCGCACTGATGCCGCAGGTTCCGGTGGAAGTACGCCGCGAACGCGCCCGCCTCTTACGTCAGGAAGGAGAAACAATTGATGACTAGCTGGCTGCAAAAATTAGGACTGGGACTCAAAAAATCTTCTTCGGCTCTCACCGGAGGAATTAATGATATCTTTACCAAGCGCAAGCTTGACGTGGCAACGCTCGGCGAACTTGAAGAACTATTGATCTGCTCCGACCTCGGCGTCAAAGCTTCCGAAATGATAATCAGCCGCTTTTCAGAAAAACGCCTGGATAAAAATATCGGCGATGCAGAAATCCGCCGCGAACTCGCAACTGAAATTACCGCGATTCTCAAACCCTGCGAAGCTCCGGCTCCTTTTTCCCCGTCGCCCCAGACATCTTCACCCTGCGTCTGTCTTTTTGTCGGTGTCAACGGAGCCGGAAAAACCACCACCATCGGGAAATTGGCCGCGAAATTTAAAAACCGCCGGATTTCCCTGATTGCCGGAGATACTTTCCGCGCCGCAGCGGTCGAACAGCTGGCCGTGTGGGGAGAACGCAACAACCTCCGGGTATTTAAAGGGACTCCCGGTTGTGATGCCGCTGCCTTATGTTACGACGGCCTGCAGGAAGCAATCCGTCAAAAAGACGAAATCGTTTTCATTGATACTGCCGGACGCCTGCAAAACAAAACCGGGCTGATGGACGAATTGCGCAAAATAATTAAAGTGATGCAAAAAGTTATTCCCGCGGCGCCGCACCATATCCTGCTGTGCCTGGACGCTACGACAGGCTCCAACGCTCTGGATCAGGTTAAAACTTTCAAATCCATGGTTAATGTTAACGGGCTGATTGTCAACAAACTTGACGGTACCGCCAAGGGCGGTATTCTGGTTGCCATCGCCGCCGAAAATCCCCTCCCGATATATTTTATCGGCGTCGGCGAAGGAATAGATGACCTTGACACATTTAATGCAGCCGATTATGCCGCCAACCTGTTGGAGATCAGCTGATGGAAGACTTATTTACCCCGCCGGCAGCCCCGGTCCCCGAAACAGCGCCGCTTCCCGAATTTACCGTCAGCGAAATTTCTTTCGAGATTAAACGCTTCGTCGAAACCACTTTCAGCCATGTCCGGGTCCGGGGAGAAATTTTCGGGGCCAAACGGGCGGATTCCGGCCATTGGTACTTATCATTAAAAGACGAGAATGCCGTTTTGTCTGCCGTCTGCTGGAAAGGCGTGGCTTCCCGGCTGCCGCTTAAACCCGAAGACGGGCTGGAAGTGATAGCTGTCGGTAAAATCACCACTTTTGCCGGCAAGTCTTCCTACCAGCTGGTCATTGAATCGATGGAAGTCGCCGGAGCTGGTGCCCTGCTTAAACTGCTGGAAGAACGGAAACAAAAGTTTGCCGCCGAGGGATTATTTGACGCGGCTCATAAAAAGGCTCTGCCTTTTCTGCCCTCGGTTATCGGCGTGGTTACCAGCGGCAGCGGCGCGGTGATTCGCGATATAATCCACCGGGTCCGCGACCGATTCCCCACTCACATACTGGTATGGCCGACCCCTGTTCAGGGAGAAGGCGCTGCCGAAAAAGTAGCAGCGGCCATAGCCGGATTTAACCGGATTCGCCCCGGAGGTTCGCTTCCGCGCCCCGATGTGCTGATTGTTGCCCGCGGCGGTGGCAGCCTGGAAGATTTATGGCCTTTTAATGAAGAATGCGTCATCCGGGCCGTTTATGCCTCTGAGATTCCTTTGATTTCTGCCGTCGGACATGAAACCGACACCATGCTGATTGACTACGTTTCCGACCGCCGGGCTCCCACCCCGACCGGAGCAGCCGAATTCGCCGTTCCGGTACGCGCCGAACTCACAGCCCAAATCAACAATCTAAGGGCGCGCCTGCTCAATTCCGGCCTGCGCTATTTTTCCGAACGCCGCAATTACCTCGACGGGCTTTCCCGCGGAATTCCCAATTTGGAACAGATTCTTCAGGAAGCTTCCCAAAAATTTGATGACAGGATTGAACGCCTGAACAATGCCTTTAAAAATCTGCTTTCCGTCAAAGCCCTGGCCGTTGAACATGCCAATCTGCGCCCTTACTGTATTCAAAATATCATCGAAAAAAAGCAAGAAAATTTAAATAATTTAATGTTACGCTTATCTTCGGTTTCAGTTGAAGCGGTTCTGAAACGCGGTTTTGCCTGGGTTCGCAATCAGGACGGCCAGACCGTTTATTCAACGGCAGAAGCCGCTGCCGCCGCCGGACTGAATCTGACTTTTTATGATGGGAGTTATAACTGCGGCGTCCCTTCCGCGGTAAACACCGCGCCGGCTGTCAAACCGGCAAAAACCGCCGCCCACACAAGGAAAAAAGATGACCTGCAAACCGACTTATTTGATTTTTAGTTTTCTTTTCAGCATAATTTCAATTTATCCGGCAGCAGCAGCCCAACTCTGCGGCAAACTGGCTCAGGGTGAAATCCTTGTCGGTATGGCCCCGGAGGCCGAAACAATTTCTTTTCGAGGCAAAACAGTGGCTCTCACGCCGCAAAAAACTTTTTTAATCGCTTTCGGCCGGGATGAACTCCCCGGGCAAACCCTCATCATTAACGGAAAAGAGCGTCCCCTCACCGTTGCCCCCGCTAAATGGGATATTCAAAAGCTGACCGGTGTCCCGCCGCGCAAAGTAACACCTTCCGAAGCTGATCTGGCAGCGATTGAACATGAAAGCAAATCCGTTCGGGGCGCCATGGCCGGGGAAACGCCGGTCCCTTATTGGCAGGCCGGATTCATCCGCCCGGTTTCGGGACGTATCAGCGGCAACTTCGGCGGACAGAGAATTATGAACGGAATCAAAAAAAATCCCCACGGCGGTATGGATATTGCCGCTCCGGTCGGCACACCGGTCGCAGCCGCTTCTGACGGGCGGATTGTCCTTGCCGAACCGGATTTGTTTTATTCCGGCAACGTCATCATCATTGACCACGGATACAGCCTGTTTACGATTTACGCCCACTTAAGTGAAATCGGCGTCGTCAAAGGCCAAACCGTCAAAAAAGGCGAAATCATCGGCAAAGTCGGCAAAACCGGTCGCGTTACCGGCCCGCACCTGCACTGGGGAGCCTCGCTTGCCGGGACTAGATTTAATCCCCAATCGCTATTAAATATAAGCACAAGTGATGATTTTTGTTTTAATTTATAAAGTAATCATGTAAGATTTAAACCAAATTGGAGTTGTATTGCGAGGTGTCTCATGAATGAAAATATACACAAACAGGTAATTTGGGATTCGATCGTTTGCCTGATCGTTGATGATGACAAATTTTCACGCACCTTTGTAAAAACGGCCCTTTATCAGATTGGCATAAAAAACACCAAAGAGGCCGGCAATGCCGAGGAAGCTGTTGAATTGCTCCACAACTTCAAAATAGATGTCATTCTGCTCGACCAGCAAATGCCCGGAAAAACAGGAATAGATTTTGTGAAAGAACTCCGCTCCGCCGGTGAAAACGCCAAAAATATTCCCATTATCATGATTACCGTTGACACTAAAGAAAAAACTGTTTTAGATGCCAAAGAGCTTGGCATCCAGGAGTATCTTGTCAAACCGATTTCCCCGCTGGCTCTAAAAAAAAGAATTTGCACCGCATTTGGACTTAAACAGGAAAGAGTATAACCTTGACGAACTTTCATATTATCTTGCTCTCTGTCTTGCAGGGCATTACTGAATTTTTGCCGGTCAGTTCTTCCGGCCACCTGATTCTTTTCTCAAAATTTACTGATTTTCCCGATCAGGGACTGGCACTTGACGTTGCTGTTCATGTCGGATCGATTCTCGCCGTCATGATCTATTTTTCATCAGACCTCTGGAATATGCTTAAAGGGCTGCTTAAAACCTATTTTATCCCTTCTTTTAAAAATCCCGGCGCCAAAACTTTTTGGTTGATTGTCATTGGCACGATTCCTATTGTCATTGTCGGTCTGTTTCTGAAACACCATGGTATGGAAGAGCTGCGCAGCAGCAAACTAATCGGCTGGACCATTTTGCTTTACGGCCTTCTGCTGTTTGTCGCGGATCACTTCGGGATGACTATCCGCAAAATAGACCACCTGACCCCGCTCGACGCCTTTTTAATCGGCTGTGCCCAATGCCTGGCGCTGATTCCCGGCACATCACGCTCCGGAATAACTGTAACCATGGCTCGCTTTTTAAGCATGGAACGGCGCGAAGCAGCCAAATTTTCAATGCTGTTATCCATTCCGGCCATTATTGCCGCCGCAACTTTGGTAGCTTATGAAATGTGGCAGGGCGGTAACCTGGCGCAGGTTATCCAAACCATTGACGGAATTACATATTCGTTCATCGCTTCAATTATCGCAATTTATGTGGTGATGTGGTGGCTGAAAAAAGCAACTTTTTTGCCTTTTGTCATTTACCGGGTTGCCCTTGGGGGAATTTTGCTGCTGGATGCTTACGGCTATCTTTCGCTGACCCGCTAAATCTTTTGCAAAAAGTGCAAAAAAATTAAAATTTATGATTGACAAATGTGTGGATTTCGCATATCCATACTACACCAGTTAATCAAATGCCCTGGTGGCGGAATTGGTAGACGCGCATGCTTCAGGTGCATGTTGGCTCAGCCAGTGGAAGTTCGAGTCTTCTCCAGGGCACCAATCTTCACAAGCTCCTATTTTTGATAGGAGCTTGAAGTTTTTATGCATTGATATTTCAGGATTTTTCCCGTCCATCAAAAAGTTCGCAAAAACAATATTTAAAATACGGCGTTTTTCTTCAATTTGCGAACTTTTGAAAATTGCAAAAGAATTTTGGCTGAAATTCAACACCTTATCAATTGCTCGTTCAACAGAGTTATCAGGTGTCTGCAATTGTTCAATTTTCGCCTGCAGCTCAATTTTAGCCGTTTCATACTCGGCATTTTTGTTGCGATATACTTCGGCAGGAACTGTTCCCGCAATCAACAAATCCAAAAGTTTCTTTTGATTTTCTTCAACGTCAACCAACTGATTCCGATTCTTTTCCAATTGATAATGATTGTTGCCGTGTGTGGCTTCATAGCGTTTTTTTAATGCATCCGCCAGAGCGAGTTTCAACTCATCATCAAAGCTGATTGATGCAAGGGCTTTTTCTACTTCTTTCAGTAGAATTTTCTCACTAACATTATTGCAATGTTCGCAATCTTTGAGGGCTGTATGCCGCAAATAAACATACTGCCCCTTCTTTGTATATGGAGAAAGTAAACAATGACAATACTTGCAACGAACCAGCCCCCGAAAAATATAGGGTTCTTTGGTATGCTTGGATGTTCGTTTGAACTTTCCTGTCCGCACATCGGTACACTTATCAAACAACTCCTTGGAAATGAGTTTCTCATAAATATGCGGAAAATAGCTCTTGTTGTAATACATCACGCCATAGTAAAACGGGTTTTGCAAAATATCCGCAAATTGTGCTTTGGTAATTGGATTACCACTCTTACGGTTTCGCAATCCCCAGTTTTTGGACTTTTTGACTAATTCATCCATAGAGAACAACCCAGTGGAATACTCTTCAAATAATTTTTTGATGAAATGTCCACGGTCTGGGTCAATGATGATGGTCTTCTTGCCATTCTCATCCTTGGTATTTAAGTAACCAATCGGTGCAGGCCCAGGGAGGAGCCCCTCATTGAGCATTCGCTCCTCAGAACGCTTGACGTTATCACGAGTTGAGTTAACAAACATATTGGCTGACAAAATCTGCATCTGCCACATCGCAAGGTCAGAACTTTTGAAGTTCTTATCAATTACCAAGCCTTCTTTAAAGAAGTGAAGTGCCAATTTCTCCTTCTTAACAAGTTCCAAAAGCATCGGAAACTCATTAAAAGTCCTTTGCAACCTGTCAACCGTATCCACAACAAGAGCTGTCAGCTTACTTTGCCGTTTAATGTAATTAACGGCTTCATAAAATTTAGTTCTCTTGCCGTGGAATGAACTCTCAACAAAGGTAAATTCCTTTGCAATCTCTAATCCTTTAAAGGAGCAATAGTTTCTTAACCTGTCTAATTGAGCATCAAGAGAGAATCCGTCTTCCTGCATCTCGGTGGAAACCCGAGCTAAAATAACCGCTTTCATATCCATAGCTCCTAATTCTTCTGCAGTTCAAGCTCTAACAAAAACATCAGTAGTTGGAAAATATCTTCTCCAACTTCAATCATTTTTTTAGGATTTTTATTTTGGTAATTTGCGCAAATCATAGCCTACCTTCTTTTGAAAGTTGAAACTATAATCGCAATATTTATGGATATGTATTTTAGGAATAGAGGATAAAACCACCTCATTGAACAAAGTAGATATTACATTAAACTTTTTCAAAAGTCAAATTTCTGCGAACTTTTTTTATTAAATAAAATCAGTGTATTATGCCCATCATCAAAAAAAATAAATTTTCGGGTTATTTTGATAAATAAAATTATCAGAATAATTTTGCATCGCCCAAAGCTGATATGATACTATTTCAACATCGCTGATAAATAAAATTATCAATGATGAATATTAATGGACTTTTAGACATTAATTTCCCTACTTTTTGTAAGTTTTTAAGCTTCCTCTTCCAACAAGAGGAGCATTGAAACTTTATTATCTAAATTATTAAGGAGACATTATGGAAATGAACAGATTAAACAATTTCAAAAATCATTTAGAACAATATAACGAAAAATTCACTATAATAAATGAAGACAATTTAATAACAGCAACTTCAGTAAAATTCACAGAACCAACTATTGAGGAAAAAGAACTGGATTTAATTAACTTTCATCAACAAATGTTAAAAAACAACAACATTCAATTAATGAATAAATTTAAAGAAACCCAAAGAAATGAAATAAAAAAATACAAAGAATCCCATAGAAAAAAAGAATTTAATAAACTAATTACTCCATATCGGCAAGAAATTATCAATACATTAAATAATCCAGCCAATGGATTTAATTTAGCACTCACATTAAATTTCAATCCTGTTAATTTATCTGGATTATTTAATTTGCAGATGATTCAAAATAAAATAGATGAATGGTGGAAATTATATTGTTCCTATACTCTTGGAAGAGATGCTTCCAAATATAAGACAATGAATTACATTGGAACTGTTGAACATTTTGAAAGCAATATTCACGCACATTTATCCATTAAACATCCACAAAAATCAATGACAGATGAATTTATATATGACGAAGAGCAAGCAATAAAAATCCTCTGGAAAACAGTTCAAATGAGTGGAACAGTTTATTTAGATAAGATTTTTAGTGATGGTTGGTTTTACTACCAGATAAAAGACATTAATTTTCAAAATCATCTAATCTTTTCTCCCAACTGATAAATATTATTATCAAAAATAAGGAGATTTGATGAATAACAATAAGAAAAATCAATATTTAGAAATGTTCCTAAACATTGCAGATGAGTTGCTACAAGAGCAGAAGATAAAAAGTAGGAGAGATTTTAGCACCAGATATTTGAATAGATGTAGTAATTATTTGGGCTCTCTGGTATGGCAAAATAAAAAGCCAAGCATTTCTTCAAGTTGGGCTTTATTTGTAAATTTAAATAGAAAAAAGCAACTTCCCCATTGGCAGGAACAATTATCAAAAACCTTATATAATATGGCGTTAAAGGATTAAAAAATGCGAGATGATATAGTTTTTGAAGAATTGATTGAACAAATAGACCTAATATTAAATTCATCTAAACCACTGCCTTATCATATGAAAGCAGAGAGGAAGTTGGCCGAAGTGCTTAGACATTTGCAGGAAATTCCAGAGTATGACAATTTAAAGCAATTTGAGCCTTTGTTTGATGTAGAGTCATTTTTGATACACTTTTTAGCTTCTGCTGATTACACGGATTTACTCAAAATTATAGATAGAAGCACGATGAAATTTAAGCATATTGATGACTATACTCATTTAATGGCTTTGGTTGTGAATCCCAATATTCCATTTTTTGAAAAAACTGTTGTGGTAGATAGAATGTTAGAAATGGGTGAAGGTATTGATGTAGTTAATGCGAACGGTGAAACAGCACTGATGATGGCAGTCAAAAGAAACAACAGAAAAATGATTGAATATTTATTGGAAAAGGGTGCATCTCCAAATATTCCTGATGATATGGGAGTTACACCATTGATGGTGGCAACTTTTAATGGTCAATTATACAATATGGCTCTTCTCCATTATTATGGCGCATTCGCTGGAGATGTTTGTGCTGAATATGAATTTGATGCCTTTGATATAGCAGATATTACCCAAAATTCCACAGCAAAAGAACTATTGCTGGATTTGGCAAAATAATAATTTCATAGCAAAACCAGAGTTAATACTCTGGTTTTTTACTAATCACTCCATCCCATTCGTTTAATAAATCTTCTTAATGTTATTTTTTGAACACCCATAATTCTGGCGATTTGTGCTTTAGGCACTTTTTTATCTAACAAATCTCTTATTCTTTTGGTGTTTTTAGATAATTTTAATTTTTTTGACGCAGCACAAAAAGGACGACCAAGTTTAACACCAATGGCTTTTTTAGCATCTAATGCGGATTTTGTCCTTTGAGAGATTAAATCTCTTTCAATTTGACTTGATAAGCCAAAGGCAAATGCCAAAACTTGCGATTGTAAATCATTGCCTAAATGATAATTTTCTTTTATTGTAATAACCAGACAATTTTTAGATAAGCAAGTTTGTAATATACCCATTACCTCCAATAAAGACCTTCCAATTCTTGAAATTTCACTACATATAAGACAATCCCCCTCTTGTAATTCTTCTAATAATTCGCCTAACTTTCTTTTTTTAAGTTCTTTACGGCTTGATATACTTTCTTCTATCCACCTGTCTATTTTGAGATTATTTTTCTTTGCGTATTCTTTTATTTCAAATTCCTGGTGCTCAAAAGATTGTTTATCTGTGCTTTTCCTGATATATGCGATTACTGTCATCTTTTTCCCTTTTTATATATATTTATCGGGATTTCAAAGAGTTAATGAAAAATAGAGGGGCATTTTTAATGAACAATAAAATCAACCCTTTTTTTATAATTATTCGCTTTAGTTCCTTTCGCCCATTTCAAAATATATAAAGGGCATCAACACAAGTAAAACCAATGGTTTCAAGGGGTTTAGCATAAGAAAGCTCATTTCTTTCAAATAGATAAAGAGAAATAGATACACAATTGTTGGTTTATGTATCCTTAAAAAAACACTTCTATTCTGAAAGAAATTCCAATGAGTAAAAGCTGTGCATTTTTTGGAAATGACTATAAATGGAGCAGAAGCGACATTGTTGACCAAGTAAAAGAACAAGCCCTTCGTCTTGTTGCTGAAGAAAATGTGGATACTTTTTATGTCGGTTGTATCGGTGCATATGAAAATGATGCGTACAATGCTGTTTTGGGTGTCTGGAAAGAGAATCCAACCGTTAGAATAATACTCGTTGTTTCAAATATGAGGGAAGCCAATGATGGGACACGGTATTGTGACGAAATTGTACTTCCTGACAAAGCGGCTATTGGTTACAAACGTTGGTGCATTGTACATCGCAATAACTGGATTATAGAAAATACTGATTTCATTATTGCCTATAATCAATTGGAAGGAAGAGCATTTGAGGTTTGCAAGAGAGCAAAAAATAAAGGTGTTACGGTAATTGAATTGGCGGAAACGGAGTGAAAATGTTAGTATTTATAATGTTGGGGATTATATCTGTATGGAGTGGTCTATATATCAAAGAAATAATAACCATTTTTATGGGTAAAGAGCAGAAAAAATCCCAAGAAGAACGTACCCAAAATATAAAAAAGTTGGTTATAAAATCATTGCTTGTGGTTATTGTTGGTAGTTTATTAATTACTACTATTAAATCCCCGAGCAACGGGAAGCCAATCAAAAGCACCCCATCTTCCTCAGTTTTGAGTTCTAATCTAAAGTTTTCTTCTCCAAAAGCAGAAGAGAGTTACAAAAGACTATTGGAAATTATTAATCATAACCAAGCAGATAATGAAACAGCCATTAATGACCTTCTAAACTGCATTGATACTATGAGGAGGACATTGGAGACCAATGAAATTGAAGAAGTTATAAAAAGTATTTTTGACAATATTTCTTTACAAAATAAATTTTTAATTAGTGTTGGCGTTTCTCTTGCAGAACTAAATCAAAATATTTCTGGTGAACGGATGCTTTATATGGCTCAAACAGGGTATAGACAATTATCTGATGAAGAAATTAGAAGTACACAATATGGTTCTAAAATGACATTAATAGCCCATCATCTTTTTCCTAATACAACTGATGCACAAGTCGGTAAATTGTCAGCATTAGGAAAAATCATTTATGATACAGATGGCCCTATAAGAGAATATTTTAGAAATGAAAGCCAAAAGATAATTAAAGATGTGGAAAGTAGAGTTGCTAAAAAAATTGACGATTTTTATGAGGGATTAGATAACAAATCTGAACGAGAGCAATTTTATTTTTGTTCTGGTTTTAGTATAGCAACTCTTGATGTAGAAAATCCAGCCGTTTTAACTAATAAAACTACAGGAATGCCGACGGATTACGCAAGTTTAATGTTAATATATAAAAACCCAGAAACAGTTCAAATTATTATGCGTGAAAATCAAAATCAATTTAAACGAACCCAAGAATATATAAAAAATGAAACGAAAAGTCGTGCTTCTCAATATTTGGGATGGGGCGTAACACAATATGGGCATCTGACAGATGCGGAACTTGATATGTTCAATATTGGAAGATTAACGGCATATTTTAACAAAACAATCAGACGAGATAAGAACGTAATTTCTAAATGTAAAAAAGTACTTAATGATAAAATGGCAGGACAATCGGCAGAAGTATTAGAAGCAAAAGGTTCTCCCTATATATATAGATTATTGAAAAAATCTCATCAAAAAGACCTAAGGCATTATGTGATTACGCCTGATACTCAATTATCAGTAATTAATGTTCAGCCTTCATCCTACATCAATTTGGAAACGACAGGTGAGACATATAAGAAAAGCGATAACATTCCATTGACTTTTAAATGGAAAGAAAAGAATGCTAACTGTGATGAATTAGAGACAAAAGTAAAGGAAATCTTATCTAAAAATAATTTTGAAATTGTTGAAAATGGACTATCTTGTTCTAAAGATACAAAAATTTCAGAAGTAAAATTATCTGTTCAAGCAAAATCACTAAAACTTGGAAAAGTCTCAATTCCATCAATAGAGTTATATGATATTTTCAGCAATAGCATAGATTTTATTGTGAATGATAGCGAAAATCTCATACAGGCACTCCAATCAAAAGATGTAAATGCCATTAAATCATCTCTATCATCTCCTACTGATTTAAACGAAATCAAAATTGATGGAGAACATCCTGTTGCTCATTTCATCAAAGATGATATGACTTTTGCTCAAGAACTGATTAAATTGGGGGCTTCAGCGGATGTCATTGATAAAAACGGCTATACGCCATTGATGTATGCTGTCATCCGTCAGGATAATGATTTCCTTGATTTGCTGTTGAATAAAAAGGTCTATCTAAATGAAGTTGATAAAAAAGGCAGAACCGCAATTATGTACGCGGCTATTAAAAATAATCTATATGCGGCAAAGAAATTAATAGAGCATAGGGCGGATATTTACAAATCCAAAGATGATAAATGGACAGCTTACAAATATGCCAAAGAAATGAAACACACAGAAATTGCTGAACTATTAAAAAGCAACAAAGACCAAATAGTTTTACTTATTGATAACTGTGATGCTTGCAGAGCTAAAGAAAAAATATTTCATAAATTGGCTAAGAACTATCCATCATTTCCTCGTTCTTCCGTCATAACGACAACGCCAGATAATGATAAAAATTCAAAAGAACATAATTGGAATATAAAATTTCCATTTGTGAAAATCGGAGATAGTAAAACACTTGATGGTGACGTTATGAGTGCTTTTCGTTCAGGTCATAGGCTTGATAATTGGGATGGAACGGAAAAACAATTGGAAACAATAATGTATAAGGATTGAACAATGAAAAAAGTGCTTTTTTTAATGCTGTTTTTAACATCGTGTCGTTCATTAACAATGGAAGACTATCAAACCAACATATCTCCGTTTAAGTATCAGAATTATGAGTTTACTCTGAATGTTCCCGATAACATTTATGTTATTACCCAAACTAATGTTGGCGAACGAGCCAAGATTGATAACAAGCAAGAGCATTTGAAAACGGTTGCCTATGATGTTAATAGTGAAATAATTAATAAGCTCGGAAACGATGATAACAGCATTGGTAGTATCATAATTTCCCAAGATGTCCTTAACCGTAAGCAAGGGACTTTGATGACTTTACTTGGGTCTTTCCCTTCTATTTTATCATTGGGAACACTTAATTTAGTAGGGTATCCATTCGGTACTGAGGAATACACAGTCCAAGTCAATGCTGTTGCTTATGATTTAAATGGGAAACAACTAAAAGAATATAAAGCAACAGCAAAGGATTGGAAATTTGTTGCGTGCTATTATGGTTATGCTCCAGACCAAGTTCAGGCCGCCGCATATTTGTCTGCTTATAAAGAGGGATTGGAATCTGTAATTGACCAAATTAATCAGGACAGTGATTTGCATTCATTAATGCAAAAGAGAGCTCAGACAATAATGAAACAAAACAAGCAAATTGCACAAAAGAAAAAAGCGGAAGAGGCCAAACGCAAAGCTCTTGAACAAGAAGCTAAACGCAAACAGGAAGCTCAAAAACAAGAACATATCCAAAGTGTATTGGATGAGCTAAAAGATATTTAGAGGATTTTGTTATGAAAATTTTTTTATTTGCCTTAGCTACTGGACTGATAATAACAAATAGCTGTCTTGCAAACTGTTATAATATTTCCGATTCAGACCTGAAATATGCTTGCTTAGCTGAAACCAAGAATGATGAGGGATATTGCTACCGCATATCAAATTCTGATGATAAAAATTTCTGTTTGGCGAAGCTTAAAAGGCAAAAAGGCGTCTGTTATAGAATTTCCGATGTCAATAAAAAGAACCAATGCATCGCAATGGTTAGATAGGATAAAATATGAAAAAAACAGTTTTTTGGATAGTTGCTTTGATTTTGATGGGATGTTCTCATAATAACATTACCAACAATAAATCTTTTGCGGACACCTGCAATA
>CALYAX010000026.1 GCA_944393665.1 uncultured Alphaproteobacteria bacterium | reverse complement strand
GATGGTGGCGCAGATCTGCCGCATGGAATTTTTTAATAAGTTCGTTTTCAACCAGCAGCGCCCGCGCTTCGTTTTCAACGATAATAAATTCCATGCGGCAGATCTGCGCCACCATCTGCTGCAAACGGACCGGCAGCTTGTCTAAACGGGAATAAGCCGCGATTCGCTTCTTAATATTCTTGGCCTTTCCGACATACAAAACTTCCCCGTCCTCGGCAATCATGCGATAAACACCGGGATCGGAGGGAGCAATTTTGATATGTTTGAGCAGATTTTCCAGCCCTTGTTTGATATTAATCAATCCAACCTCATTCAAAGCAGTTTAAAAAAATATACAATCAGCTTCAAAAAATATCAATCTCTTAAAAAGTCTGCCCGTTCTTTAAAACTGAATATCCCCGGTTATAACTTCCGGGGATAAAATCAATCATAATGTTGTCCAGCAATATAATCATCTATTTCTTTCCGACGGAGTCAACAAAAACCCCGTCCGGAAATCCCGGGCGGGGTTTTGTTTAGACTGCTTGTCTTACTCGGCGGGAGTTTCCTCCGCAGCCTGGTGCTCAATTGCTTGTGCGGCCTGAGCCTCTTCTTTCAGCGACTGAATTTCCTTGTCATTCTGGGCAGCCACTTTCTTGAGGGCGCGGAGAACCGTACCGGTACCGGCCGGAATCAGGCGGCCGACGATAACATTCTCTTTCAACCCTTTCAGGCTGTCGACTTTTCCTTCTACCGCAGCTTCGGTCAGGACACGAGTGGTCTCCTGGAAAGAAGCGGCAGAGATGAACGACTTGGTCTGCAGGCTGGCCTTGGTAATACCCAGGAGGATCGGATCGGCAACTGCCGGTTCCTCGCCATTGGCCAAAACCTTGGCATTCTCAGCTTCAAAGACATCACGGTCAACCTGTTCGCCAACCAGGAAGGTGGTATCACCGGGAGCGGTAATTTCAACCTTGCGCAGCATCTGCGAAACGATTACCTCAATGTGCTTATCATTAATCTTAACACCTTGCAGGCGGTAAACATCCTGAACTTCCTTAACCAGATATTCAGCCAGTTTCTCAACGCCGAGAACGCGCAGAATATCATGCGGGGCAGGCGTTCCTTCAACCAGGGCATCGCCTTTCTTGACGATATCGCCATCCTGAACCGCCAGGTGACGGCCCTTCGGAATCAGATATTCAATCGGCTGGCCCTTGCTCGGAACCACGGTAATCCGCTGTTTGGCCTTGTAATCCTTGCCGAACTCAACCATACCGTCAATATCGGAAATAATGGCCGGATCTTTCGGACGGCGGGCTTCAAACAACTCGGCAACCCGCGGCAGACCGCCGGTAATATCCTTGGTCTTGGAGCTTTCCCGGGGAATACGCGCGATAACGTCACCAACCTTAACCTCGTCACCATTGTCAACCGACAAAATCGCATCGGCAGACATATAATAACGAACTTCCTTGCCGTTGTCATAAGTAACCGGCTTGCCTTTGGCATCTTTCAAAATAATGCTCGGTTTCAAACCGGCTGAACCGGAGTTGGAACGCCAGTCGATAACCACTTTCGAAACAATACCGGTGGTTTCATCGGTGCTTTCGCGAACCGATACATTATTAATCAGGTCAACCAGCTCAACCTTACCGGCTTTCTCGGTAATGACCGGAACCGTAAACGGATCCCACTCGGCAACTTTCTGGCCTTTCTTGACTTTAGAGTCTTCAGCAGCCAGAATCTTGGTTCCGTAAGGGACATGGTGACGTGATTTTTCACGGCCCTGAGCGTCAACAATAACAATCTCGCAGTTACGCGACAGCACAATGGCATGACCTTCGGAGTCGATAACCGAATGGTTGTTTTCCAGTTTCAGAATACCGGCAAACGGAACTTCAACCGAAGCCTGCTCGGCGCCCTTCTGCGCAGCACCGCCGATGTGGAAGGTACGCATGGTCAGCTGGGTACCCGGCTCACCGATGGACTGGGCAGCAATAACACCGACAGCCTCACCGATATTAACCGGCGTACCGCGGGCCAGATCGCGGCCGTAACAGGCAGCACAGACACCGTCTTTGGTTTCGCAGGTCAGAACCGAACGGATCTTGACTTGCTCGACACCGGCTTTTTCAACCACTTCAACATCATTTTCATCAATCAGCTTGCCTTTGGCAACCAGAACCTCGCCGGTTTCGGGATGAACAATGTCTTCCTGAATGGTACGGCCCAGAATCCGCTCACCGATTGAAACAATCACGTTGCCGCCGTCAACAACCGGGCGGACGATAATGCCGCGCTCGGTGCCGCAGTTGGTTTCGGTAATAACCACATCCTGAGCCACATCGACCAGACGGCGGGTCAGATAACCGGAGTTAGCGGTTTTCAAAGCGGTATCAGCCAGACCCTTACGGGCACCGTGGGTAGAATTAAAGTATTCCAACACGGTCAGGCCTTCTTTAAAGTTCGAAATAATCGGCTGTTCGATAATCTCGCCGGACGGCTTGGCCATCAAACCGCGCATACCGGCCAGCTGGCGCATTTGGGCGGCAGAACCGCGGGCGCCGGAATGGGCCATCATATAGACGGAGTTGATATAGCCATGTTCGGTCTTGGAGATGTTTTTCATCATCTCATCGGCAATTTTATCGGTGCATGAAGCCCAGATATCAACGACCTTGTTGTATTTCTCGCCTTTGGTAATCAGACCGTTCTGATACTGCTGCTCGAATTCCTTAACCTGTTTTTCGGTTTCTTCAATTAAGGTTTTCTTCGCTTCAGGAACGATCAGGTCATCTTTACCGAAAGAAATACCGGCTTTGCACGCATTGGTAAAGCCCAGGGTCATCAGCTGGTCAACAAACAGAACCGTTTCTTTCTGACCGCAGTGACGATAAATCGTGTCAATAATCTCGCCGATCTCTTTCTTCTTAACCAGACGGTTAACCAGAGAGAACGGAACATTTTTATGTTTCGGCAAAATCTCGGAAACAATGATACGTCCCGGGGTGGTTTCAACCAAGCCGTACTGAGTGTTGCCTTCATCGTCAACATAGGTCAGGCGGCATTTAATCTTGGCATGCAGGTCAACCGCTTTTTCATTCAAAGCCAGCTGAACCTCGTTAAAATCAGAGAAGACCATGCCTTCGCCGGCCATTCCGTCCGCGTCATAGGTCAGGTAGTAAATACCCAGAACCATATCCTGCGTCGGAACAATAATCGGTTTGCCCGAAGCCGGTGACAGAATGTTATTGGTAGACATCATCAAAACGCGGGCTTCCAGCTGGGCCTCAATCGACAACGGAACGTGAACAGCCATTTGGTCACCGTCGAAGTCAGCGTTGAACGCGGTACAAACCAGCGGATGCAGATGAATGGCCTTGCCTTCAACCAAAACCGGCTCAAAAGCCTGAATACCCAGACGGTGCAAAGTCGGCGCACGGTTCAGCATAACCGGGTGCTCGCGGATAACTTCTTCCAGAATATCCCAAACTTCCGGACGCTCTTTCTCAACCATGCGTTTGGCAGCTTTAATCGTCGTGGCATGACCGTAAAGTTCCAGTTTGGCATAAACAAACGGCTTAAACAGTTCCAGCGCCATCTTCTTAGGCAAGCCGCACTGATGCAGTTTCAATTCCGGCCCGACGGTAATAACCGAACGTCCGGAGTAGTCAACACGTTTACCCAACAGGTTCTGGCGGAAACGTCCCTGCTTGCCTTTGAGCATGTCCGACAGAGATTTCAGCGGGCGCTTGTTGGTACCGGTAATCGCGCGGGCGCGGCGGCCGTTATCAAACAAGGCGTCAACCGATTCCTGCAGCATGCGTTTTTCATTGCGGATAATAATATCCGGGGCATGCAGCTCAATCAGGCGTTTCAAACGGTTGTTGCGGTTAATTACCCGGCGGTACAAATCGTTCAGGTCCGAGGTGGCAAAACGGCCGCCGTCCAGCGGAACCAGCGGACGCAGTTCCGGCGGAATAACCGGCAGCACCGTCAAGATCATCCATTCCGGTTTGGTGTTCGATTCGATAAACGATTCGATAATTTTCAGACGTTTAACCAGCTTCTTGCGTTTGGCTTCCGAGGCATTATCTTTCAGTTCCTCGCGGATTGACGTCCGCTCGGCTTCCAGATCAATCTGCGACAAAATTTCTTTAAGAGCCTCGGCACCGATACCGGCACGGAAAGCATCCTCGCCGTATTCGTCAATCGCTTCCTGATACTGTTCTTCGGTCAGCAGTTCATTGACACCCAGCGGGGTCAGACCCGGCTCGATAACAATATAGCTCTCAAAATACAGTACGCGCTCCAATGCTTTCATCGGAATATCGGTCAGCATGGCAATGCGTGACGGCAGCGACTTCAGGAACCAGATGTGAGCCACCGGCGCGGCCAGTTCAATATGGCCCATACGCTCGCGGCGGACTTTTGACAAGGTTACCTCAACACCGCACTTCTCGCAGACAACGCCGCGGTATTTCATGCGTTTATACTTTCCGCACAGACATTCATAGTCCTTTACCGGTCCGAAAATACGGGCGCAGAACAAACCGTCCCGTTCCGGCTTAAACGTACGATAGTTAATCGTTTCCGGTTTTTTGACTTCACCATACGACCATGAACGAATTTGTTCAGGAGAAGCAATGGAAATTTTAATTTGGTCAAAAGATTCGCCAGAAACTTGCTGACCAAAATATTTCATAATGTCATTCATATTTTCAAAAACTCCTTAAGCTTAAACTTCTTCGTTCAGTAATTCAACGTTCAGACACAGCGATTTGATTTCTTTAACCAGAACGTTAAAGGATTCCGGAATACCGGCTTCAAAGCTGTCATCACCGCGAACGATGGACTCATAAACTTTGGTTCGGCCGTTAACGTCATCAGACTTAACCGTCAGCATTTCCTGCAAGGTGTAAGCGGCACCATAAGCCTGCAGTGCCCAAACTTCCATCTCGCCGAAACGCTGTCCGCCGAACTGAGCCTTACCGCCCAGAGGTTGCTGAGTAACCAGACTGTACGGACCGACAGAACGGGCGTGCATCTTCTCATCAACAATGTGGTGAAGTTTAATCATGTAAATGATACCCACGGTAACCTTACGGTCAAATTTTTCACCGGTACGGCCGTCATACAGGTCAATCTGACCCGAGGTCGGCAAGCCGGCTTTCGCGAGCATGTCATTAATATCGTCACCGGTCGCGCCGTCAAATACCGGAGTAGCCATCGGCACGCCGTTCTTCAGATTCGGCAGCATCAGATCCAGCTCTTCGGCGCTCATTTTCTCAATATCGCGCTTATACTGTTTCTCGCCGTAAACATCTTTCAGTTTGGCACGCAGATCTTTTTCCGACTTTTGGCCGGCTTTGTACTCTTCCCATAACTGGTTGAGTTCCTGACCCAGCTTTTTAGCCGCCCAGCCGAGGTGGGTTTCCAAGATTTGGCCCACGTTCATACGGGAAGGCACGCCCAGCGGGTTCAGCACGATGTCAACCGGGGTACCGTCTTCCATATATGGCATATCCTGCAGCGGCAGAACGCGCGAAATGGTACCCTTGTTGCCGTGACGTCCGGCAATCTTATCGCCGGATTGAATTTTACGCTTGGTGGCAATAAAGACCTTAACCATCTTGAGAACGCCGGGCAGCAGATCATCGCCGCGCTGAACTTTCTCAACCTTGTCGTCAAAATGCTTCTGGATTTTTTCCAGACGGGCATCAAAAGCATTCAGCAGCTCTTCGACTTTAACCATCACGGCTTCGTCTTTAACCACAATCTTACGCCATTGCGATGACGGGACAGCCTCAAACATTTCAGCAGTCAGCGTAGCGTTTTTGGCGATTCCCTTCGGAGCATCAACCACCTGGTGACCAAGCAGCATATCTTTCAGACGGGCCTCAACGTTGCGGCGGATAATAGCAATCTCGTCATCACGGTCTTTGGCCAGAGCCGAAATTTCTTCCTGCTCGATGGACAGGGCACGCTCGTCTTTCTCAACGCCGCGGCGTGAAAAGACATGAACGTCAACCACAATACCCTCGATTCCCGGCTGAACCCGGAGAGAAGTATCGCGGACATCGCTGGCTTTTTCGCCAAAAATAGCGCGCAGGAGTTTTTCTTCCGGCGTTACCGGCGATTCACCTTTCGGCGTTACCTTACCAACCAGAATATCCCCGGCCTTGACCTCGGCACCGATGTAAACAATGCCGGCCTCGTCCAGATTGCGCAGCGCTTCTTCACCGACATTGGGAATATCGCGGGTGATTTCTTCCTGGCCCAGTTTGGTATCGCGGGCCATTACCTCAAATTCCTCAATATGCAGCGAGGTAAAGACATCATCGCGGGAGATCCGCTCTGACAGCAAAATCGCATCTTCATAGTTCAAACCGTTCCACGGCATGAAAGCCACCAGAACGTTTTTGCCCAGAGCCAGCTCGCCCATATCGGTACACTGTCCGTCAGCCATAATATCGCCGGCTTTGACTTCATCACCGACCTTAACCAGCGGAACCTGGTTAATGCAGGTATTCTGGTTGGAGCGGCGGAACTTCGACAAACGATAGATTTCAACACCGGCATCGGCGGCATGCTCGTCCTTTGAGCGGACCACGATACGGTTGGCATCAACCGCGTCAACAATACCGTCATGTTTGCAGACCACAGTCGCACCGGAATCCTTGGCGACCACATCTTCAACACCGGTACCGACCAGCGGGGCCTCCGAACGCAGCAAAGGTACGCCTTGGCGCTGCATGTTGGCACCCATCAGGGCACGGTTCGCATCATCGTTTTCCAGGAACGGAATCAGCGCAGCCGCAACCGAAACCAGCTGTTTCGGCGAAACGTCAATAAAATCAATTTCGCTGGGATGAGCAAATTCAAATTCACCGGCATGACGGCAGGCAATCAGTTCTTCTTCAAAATGGCCGTCATCTTTCACTTTGGCGTTAGCTTCGGCAATACGGTATTTGCCTTCCTCGTCTGCAGACAAATAAACCACTTCTTTAGTCACCACACCGTTAACAATTTTACGATACGGGCATTCAATAAAGCCGTATTTGTTAATGCGGGCATAAGTCGACAGCGAGTTAATCAGACCGATGTTCGGACCTTCAGGCGTTTCAATCGGGCAGATACGGCCATAATGCGTGGGATGAACATCGCGGACTTCAAATCCGGCGCGGTCGCGGGACAAACCGCCGGGTCCCAAAGCCGACAGGCGGCGTTTGTGGGTGATTTCCGACAGCGGGTTGTTCTGATCCATAAACTGCGACAGCTGCGAAGAACCAAAGAACTCGCGAATAACCGACGCAATCGGTTTGGCATTAACCAGATCCTGCGGCTTAACGTTGTTGAGGTTTTCCGAAGACATCCGCTCGCGGATCGCACGCTCCATGCGCAGCAGGCCCATGCGGTACTGGTTTTCCATCAGTTCGCCGACCGAACGGACACGGCGGTTGCCGAGGTGGTCAATATCATCAACCTCGCCTTTGCCGTCACGCAGTTCAACCAAATGTTTGACAATGCGCAGAATGTCGTCTTTGCGCAGAACCCGGTAATCATCGGGAGCATCTTCAAACGAAATATCCAAAGCGGCGTTCATCTTAACGCGGCCGACCGAAGACAGGTCGTAACGTTCGTTATCGAAAAACAGGCCGTTAAACAGCTGGTCAGCCGTTTCATAGGTCGGAGGATCGCCGGGGCGCATCACGCGGTAAATATCCAGCAGGGCTTCCTCGCGGCAGCTGTTTTTATCGCTGGCCAGGGTGTTGCGGATATAAGGGCCGACATTGACACCGTCGATAAACAGCGTTTTAATCTCGCCGATTTTGTTGGCAGCCAGTTTCTGCAGCAGTTCCTCGGTAATTTCATCGCCGGCTTCAGCCAGAATCTCGCCGGTCTTGGCCACAACAACATTATTGGCCAGGAACTTGCCGATCATTTGCTCCGGCGTGATTTTGTAATATTCCAGGCCTTCTTCCGCCAATTTGTTGGCCAGGCGCGGCGACAATTTTTTACCGCGTTCCAAAACCACATCGCCGGTCTTGGCATTAATCAGATCAAAATCAAACTTGACGCCCTTCATGCGTTCGGGAACAAATTTAACTTTCCAGTTTTTCTTCTCGGCGACAAAAGTATCCGATTCGTAAAAGTAATTCAGGATTTCTTCTTTATCCATTCCCTTAATTTCAGCCGGGTCGATTTTCTTGCCCTGCTTGGCCAGCTTGGCAATCTTTTCCTCGGTTTCTTTAGAATACAGGGAATACAACACCGAAGTAACCGGCAGTTTGCGGCGGCGGTCGATACGGGCAAATACCAGATCTTTGGCATCAAATTCAAAATCCAGCCAAGATCCGCGGTAAGGAATTACCCGGGCCGCAAACAGATACTTACCGGAAGCAACGGTCTTGCCCTTGTCATGGTCAAAAAAGACACCCGGAGAACGGTGCATCTGCGAAACAACCACGCGCTCGGTACCATTGCAAATAAAGGTACCTTTATCCGTCATCAGCGGAATATCGCCCATATAGACATCCTGCTCTTTGATGTCGTGAATAGACTTGGCACCGGTCGCTTCATCGGTATCCCAAACCACCAGACGCAGAGTCGCCTTGACCGGCGCGGCAAAAGTCATGTCGCGCTTAATGCACTCGTCAACATCATATTTGGGCTCTTCGAGCTCGTATTTAACGAACTCAAGTTCGCCGTTGCCGGAAAAATCTTTAATGGGGAAAATAGATTTGAAAACTTCTTCCAGGCCAAATTCGCATTTTTCAGCGCCCGGAGCCTGGATAAAACTGTCATAAGAACCTTTTTGAATTTCGATTAAGCTCGGCATATCCGCTACAGCGTCAATTTTGCCAAAGCTTCTTCTTACACGTCGTTTGCTCGTATAAGATTCCTTCATTGTGCTTTAATCCTTGTGGTTAAATTCTGCGACAATACTATCAATGATCTTGAATCCCGCCCGCAGAAGGTTATTAAATTTGTACAAATAAAAAACAAAAAGCCCGCCAAACCGTAGGAAATAAGCTCCTCTTGGCGAGTAGGGTAAAATAATTGCATGCAATTGTCACGATTCGTGACCAAATTCGGGCTGATAATGACTCGCTTTTTTAATTCTGGCAAGCAAAAAATGCACCGGGACAACTCTTTTTTCAGCCGGCTTTATTCTATCCTTTGAACAAAAGCCCTTCAAGCTGGAATTCTGATTACAACCCATTGATAAAACAGCTAAAACTTTTTACAGACAACCGCTGCAAAAAAGTTAACATCCAAAAGTATGGCGCAAATACTCTTGCCCGAAAAGCTGTAAGTCCAAAGAATTTAACAAAGCTTCGGCGGTCACGCCCGCCAGTTCTGCCGCTCCGGCTGCTTTTTCCGTAAATGACAGATTGTCAAATTCACGAAATTTCTCCAACAACAGATTAACGGCGCCGAATTTATCTAAAAGATATTTTTTTTCCAAAAACTTAACATAGCCAAGCATCCACAGATAATATGACATATATCCCTTACGTTCTTGCGTATTGCCTCGTTTTGCCAAATCTTCGGCTGAAAAAATGCCGTTTATCTCAATATCACCAACAGTTCGCATTTCTTTTTCACTCAAACTCAGGACAGCTTGACGATGTATGGTGTTTTGCGCCTCCAACCCCATCAGATAGTGCGGCAGCAATTCGGCAAACCCTTCATTGGCCATTTGAAAAAACCAATGGCTGTGAACGGTATGGGCAAGTTCGTGACACAAACCGGTTTTTCGCTGAACGTTGTCATCACCGTCAAAACCGTATTCAAACCACGATTCGTCTACCCCCAAAGTTAAGGGAAAATTCTCATCAAGGGAAATATGAGAGCCGGCCATTCCCTGTTCAAACGGACAGCCGGTCACTGTCCGGAACATCTCTCCGCACGGAAGGATAATAAAAGAAAAAACCGGCGGCGTACGAAAAGCCAGCGGCAATGTACAAATTTCCCCGATATAGCCGTCCATTACTCTTAGAAAATTATCGCCCGCCCCTTTGTCGATTTTAACAGTCATATCTGGCAAAGCGGCAAGTTTTAAATGCGAATTTATTTGAATTATTTCAAATATATTTCCGCTAACATCTATCTTTTCCATAACTTTGTCTCCTAAAATAACAATAGCCGAAAATCCTGGCAAACAACAAAGTCCTAAAAATTTCTATGGCACTTTAAAAGTTCAGAATTTGAGGATTATAGCGTAAAAAACAAAGCGGTCAAAATTCTGGTGTACACAAAGTACATGAATTTTGACCGTTCTGTAGTTTTTTGCACTAGAAGCACAAAGACTGAACTTTTAATTACTTCAGTTCGACTTTAGCGCCGGCTTCTTCCAATTTCTTCTTCATCTCTTCGGCTTCAGCTTTGGCAACGCCTTCTTTGATGGTCTTGGGAGCACCGTCAACCAGGTCTTTGGCTTCTTTCAGACCCAGAGCGGTAATAGCGCGGACTTCTTTAATAACATTGATCTTGTTAGCGCCAGCCTCAACGAGAACAACGTCAAATTCGCTCTTCTCTTCTTCGGCAGCAGCACCGGCAGCGGCACCACCGGCAGCAACAGCAACGGCAGCAGCGGCAGAAACGCCCCATTTTTCTTCTAACATTTTGGACAGGTCAGCAGCTTCCATAACGGTCAAAGCTGACAATTCATCTACTAACTTGGCTAAATCGGCCATTTTTTTTCTCCAATAAATTAAATTAAATCAAACTAAAAATCTATACTCATTAACTCTATAGAAAACCATCATTCAGTTTTGTGTCTTAGGGGAGGTAATGCGCCGGAAAATTTGAGCGAAGTGTACACAATAGTATACGAGCAAAAATTTTCCAAGCAGAACCCTCATAAAACCAAAACCTAAGCGGCTTCCTTCTCTGAATATGCCTTGGTAACCCGGGCCAGCTGGGCAGCGGGAGCCTGCAGCAAACCAATAATTTTGGCACGCAGTTCGTCCATTGACGGAATGGTGGCCAGCTTGTTGATCTCTGCGGTCGAGAGAACACCGGTTCCCATAGCGCCGCCGACAATAATCAGCTTTTCATTGGTTTTGGCAAATTCAACACAAGCTTTGCAGGCTGAAACCGGATCAGAGGCGAATGCAATTGCAGTCGGACCTTTGAACAGGTCGGCAAGACCTTCAAACTTGGTACCTTTAAGAGCAAGACGAGTAATCCGATTCTTAGTAACCCGGAACCCAGCACCTACTTTTCTGATATTGTCGCGCAGAGCCGAAACTTCTTCAACAGTAAGACCTTTGTAGTGAGAAACTACAACGATTTCGGCACCGTTAAACAACTCATTCAGTTCACTGAGTAATTGTGTTTTTTCTTCACGGTTCACTTATTGTCTCCAATTAAAACACCATCTGGTCATCAGATGATGAACCTTTACACATTCCACCTTGCGGTGGGACCTAATCTGTCCAGGAGAAAAAAGATTTTTTAGAAATTTTTCTTAACTCCGTCTATGCAGGATATTTAAAGCTTTTAAGCCACCTGCAGTCTTGGACAGGCCGAACCGCATCTCTTAATACGGTTCAAGTAGTGTGTTGATAATCTTTTCTGCCCTGATTGTCAAGCATATTTTACAGCAAAAGACACAAACCGCCCCCTTCACTGTAATATTCCGCAATTTTTTTCCTGCCGCCTTTGAACACATTACAAAAAACCCCGCAAAACTGCGGGGTTTTTTTAACCGGCTTTAACAGCTGGTCACAGGTTTTCTTACAAAGAAGAACTGTCAACCTTAATACCGACACCCATGGTGCTGCTCAAAGAAATTTTCTTCAGATAAGTTCCTTTGGCACCAGACGGCTTGGCTTTAATGATAGCATCCAGAAAAGCTTTGGTATTTTCATAAAGCTGTTCTTCGCTGAAGCTGGCCTTGCCGATACCGGCATGAACGATACCGGTTTTCTCAACGCGGTACTGAACTTCACCGGCTTTGGCTTTTTTAACAGCGCCTTCAACATCGGTGGTAACGGTTCCCAGTTTCGGGTTCGGCATTAAGCCTTTGGGTCCCAGAATACGGGCAACCTTACCAGCCATGCCCATCATATCCGGGGTGGCGATGCAGCGGTCAAAGTCAACCTTGCCGCTCAAAATCGAGTCGATCAGATTTTCAGCACCGACAATATCCGCACCGGCAGCCTTGGCCTGATCGGCTTTTTCACCCTGAGCCAGAACGGCAACCCGGATAGTCTTGCCGGTACCGTGCGGCAGAGCGCAGACGCCGCGAACCATCTGGTCGGCGTATTTGGGATCAACACCCAGATTAACGGCAACATCAATTGTTTCGTCAAATTTGGCAGTAGCATTGGATTTAACGATCTTAACGGCTTCCTTCAGAGCATAGGCCTGATTTCTGTCAACCGTTTTATAAGCGTTTTTGATTCTTTTTCCTGACATGTTACTACTCCACAACCTTAATACCCATTGAAATTGCCTGACCTTTAACCATATTCATGGCAGATTCGACTGTCGAGCAGTTCAAGTCGGGCAATTTAGCTTCGGCAATTTCTTTAACCTGGGCTGCGGTTACCTGGCCGGCAACGGTCTTGCCCGGTTCTTTCGAAGCCGATTTCAGATTGGCCGCTTTTTTAAGATAATAAGCAACCGGAGGCAGCTTGGTAACGAAGGTAAACGATTTATCTTCGAAGGCGGTAATGATTACCGGCACCGGAATACCCGGTTCCATTTTCTGGGTAGCCGCATTAAATGCTTTGCAGAATTCCATAATATTCAAGCCTTTTTGGCCCAGAGCCGGACCAACCGGCGGAGAAGGGTTAGCTTTTCCGGCGGGGATCTGAAGCTTGATTAATCCTAAAATTTTCTTTTTAGACTTAGCCATTTCATACCTCTTGTTAGGTTCGTGGTATTTTCAGACCATGGCTGGTCTCCCACGAATTATGTTAAAAAATCCAATTTGACTCCTGAAAAAGCAGATTTTGCCTTTCAAGAGTGGCCTTGGTATACCACAAAAGAGTCAAATTGCAAGCTTTTTTTATAAAAAGAATACACCGGAACGGTTAAACCGATTCTGTTTTTTTGCTGAAAAATCTTGCCAAGCGGCAAAAGAGTCTTTATTTTATTTTCGATATTTTAATTAGTAATTTATAATTTTTATGTTTATGGAAAACTTATTTCCCAAATGGCAGGGCAAAGGACGCGTTTTAGAAGTCAAAGCGGATAAAATCTTTGTTGAAGTTAACGGACACCTCTGCGAGTTGCCGCGCGCACGCCAAACTTCCCCCCGCCTCACTGCCGGACAAACCGTTAATATCCGTGTTGTTTCTGTCAGCGGTATCAGCTGCACATTAGAGGAAATCCCCGAAAAAGAACATATCTACCGGGGCTATTTCCGTCAAAACCGCAACAAAACCGTCAAAGGCCTGGTTAGTTACATTATTGATGACCTGGTGTGTATCCGCTTGAATGAAAACGTTTTCGTTTCCGCTATTTTAACGCCGGAACAGTTAAAAATCCAGCCCCGCGTTAATATCGGAACCCCGGTCAAATGTTTAATTCTCGGAATTGATGAGGAAACCAACAATCTCCAAACCGAAGTGGAAATAATTTCCGAAAATGTCTGCGCTCACTCCTGAGCCAGACTTTTTCTTTACAAATTTTTTATTATCATCGTCTAAACTGGCTGAAAAGAAACAACAGGGAAAGTAAAATGTTCCAATGTATCGGCGTAATGACCGGAAACTCAATGGATGCCGTTGATGTGATTTATACCCGTTTTGACGGTGATAAAATGGAAGACATCTGCGCTGCTTCCCAACCTGTCCCGGCAGAGCTGTCAGGCCGTTTTCGCAGTTTAAAACAGCGCCTGGCCCAAAACGGCGGCAATATTGAACAAATTGCCCAAGACCGGGAATTTAACTTTTCAGCCCTGCATGATGACTATGTTAAGATTGTTGCCGAAACCATTAACACAATGATTTCTCAAAACCGCATCAATCCTCATGATGTTGATCTGATTGGATTCCACGGGCAAACTTGCGCCCACTGCCCTCCCTCCATCGCCCGTAGTAAAAACCCCCGGGATATTTATATCCTCCAGATTGGTTCCGGACAGATGCTGGCCGACCTCACCGGAATTCCAGTCGCCTATGACTTTCGTTCCGATGACCTGATGAACCTCGGAGAAGCAGCTCCCCTGGCGCCGGTGCACAACAAGCACATTGCTGCGGATCTCAAAACCAAATGTATTTTTCCTGTTGCTTTTTGCAACGGGGGCAATACCGGAAATATTTCTGTCGTTTCAGAAAACAGGCAATCACGCCGGGAAGAACTTTTCGGCTGGGATGTCGGCCCCTTCAACCATTTCAGCGACCATCTCTGCCGCACAGAACTTAACACTGCCTATGATGCTTACGGCTGTTTTGGGGCCCGGGGCCAAATTAATAATAACCTGCTGCGCCGTTTGTTTGATACCGCCGTCATCACCAAAAACGGCGAGAACTTCCTGTACCGCCGGCCGCCGAGGTCATCGGATCCCGCCTGGTATCGGATTATTCCTGAATTAACAGATCCATCTCTGCAGATTTTCGACCGGTTGCGCACTGTCCAATATTTCAGCGCCTATATTTTTGCTTATTCTTTACGTTTTCTTCCGGAAAATATTTTTAAACCGCGCTATTTTCTGCTCTTTGGCGGCGGCTGGAAAAATCCCCTGGTCACGTCAGACTTCCGCAGCCTGCTGACAGGCCGGGCACCAATCCTTCCCGAACATCAGGAAATTTTCAGCAAAATCCAATTTCCTGAGGCAGTGGTAGAATGGTCCGACAAATTTAAATACAACAGCCAATACATGGAAGCCCGTATTTTTGCCGATATGGCTAAATGCTGTCTGACCCGGGAACCCTTTTCCTACCCCGGCACAACCGGCTGCCGAACCCCCACCGTAGGCGGAATCATCGCCCGTCCCGGCGGCAGCGACAACCGCCGCTGGTCCCGCGCCGCCAAAGGCTGGGCCGATAAGGCCTGCTAATCCCGGACAATGTCATTCAAAAGTCCAACCATAAAAAATCCCGCTTTCCAGCGGGATTTTTCTACTTCTTTTTATCTTCGCGGCCATCAAGATAAGATGTGCATTCCGGGCAGCGAACCGCTTTAACCGGAATTGTTTCAAAACAAAACGGACAGGTTTTGGTTTCCGGCTCCTTGGCCGCCTCTTCAGCCTTGTCCTTTGCCTCCATGCGTTCCTGCAAAGTGTTGATTCCCTTAATCAGGATAAATACCGCAAAAGCAACAATCGTAAAACTGATGACGGCATTCAGAAAATTACCGATATTCAGCGTAACCGCCCCGGCGGCATTGGCTTGTGCCAAAGAAACATACGGCTTGGTAAAATCCGGACCATTTTTCAAAACAATAAATAAATTTGAAAAATCAACTTTTCCCAGCAGCAGCCCGATCGGCGGCATAATAACATCTTTGACCAGGGAGTCGACAATTTTTCCGAAAGCGGCGCCGATGATGATACCGACAGCCATATCGATAACATTGCCGCGCATCGCAAATTTCTTAAATTCATTAAAGAAGTTTTTTAACATCTGCTTTCTCTTTTTTACATTTAACCTAACCCTAATTTATTCCGCAAATCCATAAATGCAAATAAAAAATCCCGCTAATTAAACGGGATTTTTTTATTTTAGATTTTTTCAACCTGGGAAAATTCCAGCTCAACCGGAGTCGAACGCCCGAAGATTGAAACCGAAACTTTAACTCTCGCCTTCTCGGGATCAACTTCTTCAACCAAACCGACAAATGAAGCAAATGGACCGTCACAAACACGAACCTGCTCGCCGACTTCAAAATTAACCACCGTCTGCGGACGCTCAACGCCTTCCTGCATCTGGGTAATAATCCGCTGAGCTTCAGCCTCGGTAATCGGAAAAGGCTTATTGCGCGACCCTAAAAAGTTGGTAACATTGGGATTGTCTTTAACCAGATGCCAGGCCTCGTCCGACATTGCCATCTTAACCAGAATATAACCGGGAAAGAATTTCCGTTCCGAACTGACTTTGGCACCTTTTTTAACTTCAACCACATTTTCGGTCGGAATCATAACTTCGGTAATGCGGTCTTCCATTTTTTTCAAAACCGCCTGCTCTTTAATGGTTTCGGCTACTTTTTTCTCGCAGCCGGAGTGAACGTTAACAACATACCAACGCAAATCCATTAGACTATACTCCAAGACCAAAAACTAATTTAACGACCCATCCCAGGATTTGGTCAACAAAGAAAAAGAATGTTGCTGCAATTGCGACGATAACGATAACCATCATCGAGGTTTGGATAACTTCTTTACGGGTCGGCCAGGAAACCTTTTTAACTTCCTGCTTAACCTGCCTAAAAAATTGTATCGGACTGATTTTTGCCATTGGGCCTATCCATTCAACAAATGATTACAACGCTTACCGTTTCAACACGGTACCTGGTGAAAGATGGCAGGACACATTGTGCATGCCACGAACTGATAACAGCTTCATGTATCCTGATTTAATGCCGCCAACATATTAAATTATCTTTCATATGTCAATAAATATATTCGCAGTTCACCAAATAATCTTGCTGTCTGTAAACTGCGCAAAGTCAAAAAAATCATTTCCCTGAAAATAGTCCGCACAAACCTGCAGAGACCTGACAAAAACAAGGCCCACTCACAATCTGCGAAAATTTGTCTAACCAGGCAGAAAACATGGGGAAATACATGGTTGATTTTTGTTTAATTTTTACTTTTTATATGCTATTATGTTTATAAATAAATCTGTAATATTAATTGTGAAAATCAAATGTCCGATCATCTCTTATCAAAATTAAATGAATTTTATAAAGCTTCCAATGAAATTGATAACCTGGTTATTATTCCGTCTGGATATGTTATGGGAAAGCCCCCTGCTGAACATTTCAACGAAACAGAACAGTTAAACAGACTAAAAACAAGCAACATTTCTATAACGCTACCCTATGACAATA
Source organism: uncultured Alphaproteobacteria bacterium (assembly GCA_944393665.1). Classification (GTDB taxonomy): domain Bacteria; phylum Pseudomonadota; class Alphaproteobacteria; order RF32; family CAG-239; genus CAZU01. The sequence goes on along the minus strand of CALYAX010000026.1, from coordinate 5,822 downwards.
ATATTTATAACGGAAATTTTTCCAACATATCCTGGCGGGAAGAAATATCTCACAGCCCTAAAGAACGCGCAGAAATGATTTATGAAGCAATTTCTGCAAAAGATAATAACGGCAATTATAAATATAATAATATTTATTTTACTGGCGGTTCTAATACCGAAGATGTTATTTTTGAACTTGAAAAGATATGCAGAGAACAGGGGCCTTTACCTCAAAGAAAAGATAATCTCAAAACCTATGGTTTTTCAGATGCAACCCAATTGCATCATTATCTGGGACAACGCGGCATCTCTACACCAGTCTACTACTCGAAAAACATTTATGCTTTAATTGATGATTTGAACACACAAAATAACGTTTCAACAGACTTAAATATTGAACCTCTGAATGATTCCGCAAAAAAGATTAATGAACTTCACGGCTACTTACAACCAGGCAACCAATCACAGGTTGAAAACCGACCAACCCATCAAACAAGTTTCTTTAAAAACGACAATAATTTGTTAGTAGTCGAATTTGGAAGTAAAAGCGCCGCTGAGGCTTTTATTGAGACAAGCAAAAAATTCAAAGATGAAAATATCGTTTTACTTTTATCTCAGGACTCTCATAAAGAAGCCATCGACTATTTAGTCCAAAACACCAAACTTCCGATTTTTAACGGAATGCCTGTTGGTCACGGTGACTGTCAAAAAAACGGAATAGCCATCAGTTTATTTTCCTCCGCCGATATCAAAAAGACTGAAAATGGTTACTATATAAGCTACAAAAACAAAGCCTCGGATAACGTTTTCAATCTCTGTAAAAATCAAAAAAGAACACCTGCTCTTACACAAGGAGGAAATGAACAAATTGCAGTTTTAAAGGAAATTAACGGAAGTGCCGGAGCAGTTTTTCACAATTATGAAAAAATAAAAAGAGGAGCATCTTTTTTATCAATAAAAATTCCTACGAAAGAAAATATTGTGCAAACTATGGAAATGTCGGTAAGAACACTGATAGAAAACAAAATTATCAATCCTGATAATTTAGAAACGTTAAATTTTCAAACACCACCTGTTGATAAAAAAATACAAGAAACTATAAAACAAAGAATACTCGACCTAACTAATCGGTATCTCCCCAAACTGAAAAAAATAAAACACAATGAAATAACTCTTTCTGGAAAGATAAACTCGAAAATTGCCTCGCTTCGGGGATTATCATCACAAACAAAGAAGCTATACAAATCTCAACAAGTAAATATTGATCCACAAATTTTAAAGCTATACCAAAAAAAGAAGCAGTCACTAAAGTAATTGCCCCAAACTACCCTGCGAACTTGCAGGGACCTGACAAAAACAAGACCCCCGCAGATTATGCGGGGGCCTTGCTGACAATGGCAAAAACCATAAGGCAATACACAGGCTGTTTTGATTCTGTTTTTTTGAAAAGTAATTAAACTTTTAAAACCTGACCTTGGAACAAAACACCGGCAAATCCAAGTTCTTTTGCCTTAATGACAATCTTTTCCGCCATATCCGGAGCGTAATGTATTATCCAAGTTTTTTGTAAAATTGATTTCGGAGCACTTGCTGCAAGGTCTTCAATATTTGTATGTGGAGGAATGGAATTTAGACGAGCTTCATGTATAATGATTTTGGCTTCTTTCGCCTCAGGAAGATTTAAAAGAGGTTTATCCGTGTCACCTGAATATAATACTCCGTTGAAATAAAAAGCACAGGCTGCCATATCACCGTGTGAAATTGAAATTACCTTAAGACGACTGTCTTCACCGGCAATACATTTTAAAGCTTGTCCCTCTATGAGATTTAAATAATCTTGAAGTGTTTTTACCCCTGTCAGAAAAATAGTTTGTTTCGTTAAATAATAACAATGTGCAAGCAATGCCCCCAAAGAGCCGGCATGATCATTATGAAGATGGGATATGGCTACAGACTTAATTTTTTTTATAATTTCACGCCTTGGGTAAACACGGCTTTCTAATTCCTTCAACCGTGGATAAGTCATATAACCGCAATCCATTAAAACGGCTTCATTCATATCATCATCCCATATCAAAAATGATGATGATCCTAATTCCGGTGTGTTTCCCCCTCCGACACCTAATACTTCAAGTATCATTACCGTTCTCCATCTGTATTCACATTTTATTTCTATGCTGGTATGATATCAGAATAATTCAAAGAAGCCTAAAGAAAAATTAAATTTTATTAAGCTAATTCTCCCAAAACTTAATGAGATTACAACCTGATTATCTACTTGTAAAACGACAAAACTTGAAAATAAAAGTCCGTGTAACTACCAGAAAATGCACTTATCAATACAACCTTACACGGACTCGTTTAAGCACTTGATATATAAAGAAAAAAGACGCTTTTCAGCGTCTTTATCTTATATGACAGGGACGCCAAGCCCTCCTCAAGACCCCAAAGGAAGCATGGTTGTCAGCCTAATCAATATTTTTATGCTGTTCTGGTGTCCATGGAGGCGTGCAAACAACTACAAAAGAACAATGTGCATCAAAACGATAAACTTCTCCAGCTTCTATTAAAATCACATCATTTTGTTTAAACTCTTTCTTCTCCCCAGTCTTCATTTCAAGAATACCATTACCTTCAACACAAAAAAGCAATTCCTTAGATTCTACATTAACAGCATATTTATTATTACCTGGATATAAACCTTCGATTTTAACATAAGCACAATCAATATCTTTATCATTCACAGGATATTCAACTGATTCAGACAATGATGACGCATTTGTATATTTTTGTGCTTCAGATGATTTAACCATTTTCATAACTATTCTCCCTATATAATCAGGTTGTGTTTTTAACATCTTATTATAAAAAGTTCAAGAAACGACCAAAACGCTTTTTTTCAAAATCACCTTTCGCGAACTAATCCTAAATTTCGCTCCAAAACGGAAACTGTGTGTTTTTGCAGGACACATAGGGCAATATGCAAACTTTATGCCTAACTCTGGCTTTCCAAAAAAATAATTTCTTTTCCTCTTGCTTTGGCATATTCAATATCCGTTTTCCTCCAAATACTTGAACAATGCTACAAACCCCTTATGCGCAATAATATTATTAGCTTTCATATCATCTTCCGACATTTTTGCTAATTCTCGCCAAGGAATATATCTGACTTCCACAACCTCTTGATCATTAAAAACAAAATCTTCAACAGGAATATCTAATTTTATCAAAAATTCTGTCTGGAGATGCTGGTTATTAAAAGACCTATTAGTACTTATCAAAGTTAGTTGACTGGCGGTTATATCTACACCAAGTTCTTCATGCATTTCACGAATACCACCTTCGACAACACTTTCACCGGCTCTGACGTGCCCAGCCGCTGAAATATCCCACATATTAGGAAATGTTTTTTTATAAGGACTACGCCTTTGCAATAATAATTCTCCTCGAGAATTTACAATCCAAATATGTGCGGCACGATGCCACTTACATTGCCTTTCAGACTCACTCTTTTCTAAAACTTCCCCCGTGGGACTCCAATTTTCATCAAAAATATCTACCAGTTCCGCCATTGTAATACTTTATAATCAAATTTATTTTCAACTGAGGTACACTATAACAAGAATATATTTTATTGTAAAACAAAAAACTCCCGAAACCTGATAAGAGTCTGACCTGATTATCTACTTGTAAAACAACAAAACTTAAAAATAAAAGTCCGTGTAACTACCCCAAAAAGCTCTTATCAATGCAGCCTCACACGGACTCGTTTAAGCACTTGATATATAAAGAAAAAAGACGCTTTTCAGCGTCTTCATCTTGACTGGCAGGGGCAGTAAGATTCGAACTCACGACCCTCGGTTTTGGAGACCGATGCTCTACCAACTGAGCTATACCCCTAAAAAATTGCAGCCCTTTTTATTTAGACTGCGTATTTCTTGTACACAACTATTTCCAATAAATCAAGTATTTTTTTCATATAATGACAACCTGCAAAAAATAAAGCGCCCCGAAGAGCGCTTGTTTTTATGACTTAAATAATTTCTTTACTTCCTTTACGACCGGATTAGTTAACAATCCGGCACAAACGGACAAGACAACCCCGAATAAGACAAGATGAACCCAAAACCATTGAAAACGGATTTCAACAGCTTCGACTTCTCCGAAACAGAGAATGGTTCTGTTGTTAAATTCGGCAACGGTTACCAATTCTCCCGTCACGGGTTTGCGGTTAAAAACATTGGTATAATAGAGAGATGCCGGCTCAAAGCAGCGTTGATCCACTATTACTGTTTTTTCGCTTATTTGCTCCAATGTGCTGACAGCCAGAATATGGCATTCTGTTCTGATGGTAATGACAATAACAACGATTGTCATTACCACAAAAACGACAGCCCCAACCCCTAAAGCCCTTCTCATTGCTTAGAACTTTATGGGTGTTCCTGCTGAACGGCAAAGCCTTTCCGCCAATTCATTAAAACGGTGTTCCCGGCTGACAGATCTGGCCTTGGCGCCTGTCACCCGGATGAGCTCGCCGCCTATTTTCTGAAAATGTTGGCTGCGATCGAAACCTTTGGCCCGGAAATGAATCAAATAAATGTCGCCGTTGCGGGTAATTTCGGTAATTACACAGCGGAAGCCGTTACAAACAGACTTATAAGCACGGCACAAACTGTCCGTGACATCCTCATACCGCCCCTGGTTCCATACCATCAGCTGATAGCATTTTTGCCGCGGCAAACCTTGAACTTTTTGTTCTTCAATCACGGCAAAATCTTCCTCAAATAAAATGCTGCTGATTTTTTTTGACGAAGAAATTTCTTTGACTGTAATTGGTTCTTTACCGGTAACGGCACACCAGCGATAGAGATATTTATTCCCGTCTTCTTTGGTGTAAAAAGCCAAATGTTCATTATTCATCACCGGATAAATTTTTGACTCGTCCTGACTACTCAGCTCTTCATCAGCAACGAAAATTCGCAAGTTGTTCATAATATATATTTAATTAAAGTTCATACTAATTTTATTCAACATCTTGGCTTAGCATAAACTCACTCAATTGTCTAGACAAAATTTAAGCACAAAAAAATCCCCAGTTAATGACTTAACTGAGGATTTCCGAATTTTTCATGACGATTCCGCCACAGCCCCATATTCATATAAAATGAATTGGCATAACGATAACGCACATAGACAATTCCGGCAAGCAGCAAAGTAAAAAAACCCAGAAGCAGCCAATAATTAAGACGTTGGGCATATACAATGCGCCATAAACTCCGGTTGCCCTGACAGCCCAGGACAATTTCCCGTTTTCCCTGTATAAAAGCAATCGTAACCGTATCGCCCGGCGTAAGCGGTCTCCGCAGATTATTATAATAGGACGGTTTAAAAACTCCAAATTGAGAACCGCCGACAATAACCCTGACAACCGAATCTGCAGAAAAACTTTCTAATTTTCCGGAAACAACTTGCTGTACTCTGATATTAAGAGCTGCTAAAAAGCAGATTATACCTAAAATTATTACAGAAAGTGCACCATATCTTATAATTTTTATCTTTTTCATGCGTAATAATTTTTTAGTAGTTCGACATAATGCTCATAATCAGTTTTGGTCTAGCACAACTGGTTATTTCCTGTCCACTCTTCCCCCAAAAATATCAACCGTTAAATAACCCGCATGAAAAAACCTCCGACCGGAATACCAGCAGGAGGTTTTTTGTTTTTTTGACTCTCGTCAAAACTCTTTTGTTGATCCTTTTAGATTATTTCAGGATCTGGCTGACCACGCCGGCACCAACCGTGTGACCGCCTTCGCGGATCGCAAAACGCAGACCGTCATT
>CALYAX010000025.1 GCA_944393665.1 uncultured Alphaproteobacteria bacterium | reverse complement strand
TTTTGCCCTATGGAATGTGTTTGTCCGTCAGAATACAAATACAATTCGCTCAACTGTTCTGGAGACAAAGAACTAAGTGGCTCAGTTTGTGAAGGCAAATACAATGGCTGCCGCAGCCTGAGCTGTGAAGAACGCGGCCTCAAACCCTGCGGATCCGCCTGTATAGCGGCTTCCGCCTGTTGCACGGACAGTGACTGCGGCAATGGAAATAAAGCCTGTACTAACAACCGCTGTGAAGGCTGTAAAACCGGATACAAACTTTGTGGCAGCAAGTGTATTTCCACATCCACCTGCTGTACGGATGGACAGGAAGGCTGTGACAATGGATATAACTGTTCGGATCAAGGTGAATGTGTCAGGAAGACTTGTGCTGATTTCAACAGCAACTACAAAGAAAGCCGTGTTTCCGGGTATTACTGTCCGCAAGTGTCAGCCAGTACCGTTGGCAACTTGACTTGTTACAGCTGTTCACAAACTTGTCAAAGCCAATACTCTGATTATAACGAAAACGGAACATGTAAACCCGGCCAAACTCCTGTATATGGGACCAATGGCTGTGAAAGCTGGGTCAAATGCGATGGCGAGAGCTGCCCGCAGGAAATTGTCTGCGATTATGGCTGTGGTAAGAAAAATACGAGAACGGATTGTAAAATAAATGGTCAAACCGACTATTGTATTGACTGCAAACCCTGCACGGCTTGTACTGATGATTATGCTCTCACGCGTTGTCCGGATAATGCCTCCTGTGATAAATGCCAAGACACCTGTAACAACACAACAAAATACAAATTCAAAGGCTGTAACAGTGGCTATATAAAAACAGAGGGTAGTAACAGCTGCCGCAAGCCAACCTGTGAGGAAATGGGCCAGAAGACCTGCGGATCTGCCTGTATCGCCAAAACAGCCTGCTGTACGGACAGTGATTGTACGAAAAACAGACATGAATGCGTAGGAAACGTTTGTGTTCCTGTTGCAGGAGAAAAGTGTTGGATTGGAGACATCTATTCTGAAGATCGTAAATGCAGCATTGATGTTAGGCAGGGCGTGCGGCCGTTAGGAATAGTCGTAGACCCAACCCAGAGACTGCTTATGGGGCATAATAGCCTTGCCTTTTTATCCAATAAGCAAATGCTACCATCGAGCAGTCTGCGTTACAACTACAATATTGAAAACATCCCGAATGTGGATATTTCTGCAGGGCGAAAATCATATAACGGGATTAACTACACTAACTATTTGAAAAGATTCAACAGCAATGCGGCAAACTTTTGTTTAAGCCAATCCAATTTTAATGGGGCCATAATTGGCAGCTGGTATATTCCCAGCACGGGTGAAGTCATGTTATACATGGATAATCAAAAAGCTATTGATGCAGCCTTGAAAGAGCAGACGGGAAGTATTAGACCTTTGGTTACTTCTCCGAGTGAAAAGATTTGGCTTTCAGACGAGGTTTATAATGGGACATCTTATAAGGATGGCACCCTCCATACACATATGAATATTGTAACAAAGAATACTTCCGGCTTACTTATTTTCGGCACTTTGGAAAAAGGAAACATGGCTAACGTACGCTGTTTTGCCCGCTATCCTAATCCAGAAAATGGAAGTACTTCGATTCCTTGCCCGCCTGCACTTCCTTCAACGTGTACAATATATGATATTACGGGTGAACCAGGAACTGGTTACAGTTGCTCTGTAAATGCTTGTTCGGATAAGTTTTTTAAAGAAAGCTTTTATTTCAACAGCAGTTGTAACTATTGCAGTTTTAATATGGAAAGCTACATGACGAGCAAACCAAATTGTCCTGCTGATACCACTGTATACTATGAAAAAGACGGTTCTTCTGACTATTTCTTCTGCACAAGGCATCTGAATACTTCCAGACACCCTAATGCGCAAATCCTAGGTGGCACAACTTTGAGGGGATATGTCTTTCATTACGGTCCTGAAGTATCAAGTGCCGCCGAAGCGGAGAACTATTGCCTAAATTACGTTCCAGGACCGTCTCTAAATTCGTGGCGGCTTGTTTCAACCGGAGATGATGATCCTTCTCGATGGAAAGCTGCTGCTGTCGCAACTTTTGCAAGATATGGGCATGAAGGCAACTTGTATGTCCGTCTAAATCCTGCCACTCATATGTGGGAAGCAATACTTAAAAATGAAAGAGTGAAAGGTAAAGTCATCTGCACTTATAAATATACTGATTCTCATGGAATTACATATGAACCGTAATACAGCTTCAACCTCCCCGGTGGATTTATCCGGGGAGGTTGTTTCTGCAAACCCCGGGTCATCCCCGGGGTTATGTTTATGGTTCGAACGTAACACTACCTGCGTGAGCAAATAGAAGTAAGCATTACAACCCAGCCGTCAAACTTGCGTAGCCTTTGGGCTAGGCGAACATTTTTTATAATAGTTAATACCACTTGCGTTAACCAGTGGTAGTTTATTTTACATCGCTTTAAGGATATATTCGCTCATTTTTTCACCGTAAAAGGACGGGTCGCTGATACATTCACCCTCGGCAATCTTAGCCTGGTCCAGCACCAGTTTGGCAACTTCCTCAACCTTGGCGCGGTTTTTCTCATCAGCGGTCATATCCGCCAGCTTGATAATCAGCGGATGATAAGGATTCAATTCCAAAATCCGCGTGCTGGCAAAAGCCGTCTGCTGCTGGTGATTGCGCATCAGGCGTTCCAGATGGATGCTCATCTGCCCGCTGGCCACCGTCAGGCTGGCAGGCGACTTGGTCAGCTTATCGGTTGTGGTCACCTCTCCGACTTCATCCTTAAACATTTCCGTCATCAGGTCGGTCAGTTTTTTCAAGCTGCCCTCATCGGCTTTGGCTTCTTTGCGCTCAAAATTCATATCTTCAGCCTGCGAAATATGCTTGACCGCAAAGCCTTTATAATTCGGCAGCACCTGCGGCCAAAACTCATCGATGGGGTCCGTCAGCAGCAACACCTCGATTCCTTTGGTCTTAAAGGCCTCCAGCTGCGGATTGTTGGCCAGAACCTTAACATCGTCACCGGTAATATAATAAATGGTCTTCTGCCCCTCCGGCGCCCGGCTGATATATTCATCAAGCGAAGTCAGCCTTGCGCTGTCATGCGTTGAGGCAAAATAAGACAGTTCGGCAATCTGCTCGCGGTTGCTGAAATCTTCGTAAATACCTTCCTTCAGCACAATCCCGAAGTTTTTCCAAAATGTCATATAATCATCATAATCTTTGGTCCGTTTTTTCAGCTCTTTCAACAGCCGGTTAACCGTTCCGTGTTTGATTTTTTCTATCAGAGCCGAATGCTGCAGCATCTCGCGGGAAATATTCAGCTGCAAATCCGCGGAATCAATCACCCCGCGCACAAACCGCAGATACGCCGGCATAAGCTGCTCCACTTTATCGGAAATAAAAACTTTGTTGACATAAAGTTTCAAACCGGTCTTGCGGTCGGGCTGAAACAAATCATACGGCGCTTCCGAGGGAATAAACAGCAGCCCGGTGTATTCGATATTGCCCTCCGCCTTAAAATGCAGGGTCAGCCACGGATCGTCAAAATTATGCGAAATATGGTGATAAAATTCCTTATACTGCTCTTTGGTAATCTCGCCCTTGTTACGGGTCCACAATGCCGAGGCGGTGTTAACGGTTTCTTCCCCGGCCTCGCCCAGATTCAGCACAATCGGATATTCGATGTGATCGGAATAAGTGCGGATAATCTGCCGCAGATAAATGCTGTCGGTATATTCCTTGTCACTTTCTTTCAAATACAATTTGATGTCGGTTCCGTTGGAATCCCGCTTGGCTTCAGTAATTTCAAAACCGTCCCGCCCGTTGGAAACCCACTTCCAGGCCTGTTCTTCGCCGGCTTTCCGGGTTGTGATTTCAACCTTGTCAGCCACCATGAATACAGCATAAAAACCCACGCCGAACTGGCCGATAAGTTCCATAACCGAACCGTTGTCCTTCACGTTTTTCACAAACTCGGCCGTTCCGGATTTGGCGATTGTTCCCAGATGGTTAATCAGGTCTTCCTTGTTCATGCCGATTCCGTTGTCAGAAACCGTCAGCGTCCTGTTTTTGGCATCCGGCGTAACCGTAATTTTAAACGCCCCGGAACCTTTGGCAATTTCCGGATTGGTCAGCGCCAGATATTTCAGTTTGTCACAGGCGTCCGAGGCATTGGAAATGAGCTCGCGCAGAAAAATTTGTTTTTCCGAATACAGCGAGTTGACCACAATATCCAGCAGCTTGCCGACTTCGGCCTGAAAAGCGATTTTATCAGACATAAGATCCTCCTAAACTTCTTTTTTCTTTTAGATAGGAACTTTTTGCCCTGCCTGCAAGTTTTTTGCTTGATTAATTTGTAAACTTCGCTAAATTGAAGCTTGATTTTATGTTAACTACTTGGAGTGAGTCTAATGGTATCTGTTGTTAATGATGCTTGCGTAAAATGCAAATCCTGTGCTGATGTTTGCCCGGTTGATGCTTTCCATGAGTGCGATACTCAGCTGGTTGTAGATCCCGATACCTGCATCGATTGCGGCGTTTGCATTTCTGAATGCCCGCAGGAAGCCATCACCTCTGATGACGAAGCTGATGAAAAATGGGTTAAATTCAACGCTGAACAGGCTAAAATTTGCCCCAATGCAAATGAATAATTTCCCTTACCGGGATTATTTTTTCAAAAACCTTCGCCGCGGCGGAGGTTTTTTGTTGTTGCCAATTGCGGTAATCTGGTCTAAATATAAGCCAGCGTATTAATTTTATCCGGAATATAAAATGATTAACAGACCCCAGGAAATAACTTATTATGATGTTGTCGGCATCGGCAACGCCATCGTTGACGTCTTGGCCAAAGTCGGCGAAGGCTTTTTAACCGAACGCAGGCTCCCCAAAGGCGGCATGACTTTGGTTGATGCCCGGGCAGCCGGCAGAATTTATTCAGACATCGTGCCCGAGCGTGAAGTCCCCGGCGGCTCGGCAGCTAACACTGTTGCCGGACTGGCCTCTTTGGGCGGCGCCCCGGCTTTCATCGGCAAAATTCACGATGACGAACTCGGCCAGGAGTTCACCCGCGACATCGGTGCCGCCGGCGTAGATTTTTTCACCAAGCCCCTCAATGAAGGCCCGGTTACAGGACGCAGCATTGTTTTGGTCACCCCGGATGCCCAGCGCTCGATGTTTACTTACCTCGGCGCCTCTAAAAAGCTCTCGGTTGAAGATATTGATGAAAATGTCATCAAAGCCAGTAAAATCATTTATATTGAGGCTTATCTCTGGGATGAAGACTGCGACAAGGAAGCCATTATCCGTGCCGCCCGGCTGGCCCACCAATATGACCGCAAAGTGGCTTTCAGCTTGTCTGACAAAACTTGTGTCGACCGCCACCGGCAGGAATTTATGAAATTCATTATTGACGAAGTCGATATCCTTTTTGGAAACGAAGATGAAATCAAATCTTTGTTTGAGGAAGAAGATTTTTATCAGACTTTGGATAAAATCAAACCCCATGTTGAAATTGCTGCCCTCACCCGCGGCGCCAAAGGCTCGGTTATCGTCAACGGCCGCGTCAAAACCATGGTCGAGGCCGAAAAGGTTGATAATGTGGTCGATACCACCGGCGCCGGGGACCTGTTTGCCGCCGGATTTTTGTATGGCATCACCCAGGGCCGCTCGCTCGGCACCTGCGCCATCATCGGCTCCATCGCTGCGGCGGAAATCATCAGCCACTACGGCGCCCGCCCCGAAGTCAGCCTCCGCGGACTGGTTCGCAAAAAGCTGATGTCCTACGGAATCCACCCTTAAAATAGCAAAAAACAGCCGCTTTTTAACAGCGGCTGTTTTTATTTTTTGCACGGGTTCATTTATTCCAATAAAGGTAATAAAAGAACAACGCAATCAATTTAACAATCACGACCATAAACCATTTGACAATGACTGAAAAAGCCAGGAGCAAAACCAACAGAAGCCCCTTCCAAAAAGTCACTTCAATCATATTCAAAAGGGCTGTCTCAATAACAAGGACGACAAACATCGCTCCGATACAGAGAACACGGTTCCAATTTTTTGAAAGAAGAATTTTATCAAGCCCGCTCTCGCTGTATCCTTCTGGCTCTTTCTCAAAAACTTTTCTCCAAACGACTGCGAACAGGATAATAATATAAACACAGCCGGCAACAGCGGCACATAGCCACCATAAATTCATTTTTTCCATATCTGATAATTTTTAAGTAATTTTATTTGAATACATCAAAGTTAACAATATTTGTACAAATTGTCAAAAACAAAATCATCTCATATTTTTTTAACTAAATTCTTGAAATTTAATTTCAAAAGTGTATTGTGAAGCGAATTTAACACAAAATAAAAGACAGCCGGAGTCAGGCACTGCGTTTTCTTTCATAAACAGCCGTGCTGGAAATGATTTTTGATTCCGACGTGTACAAATAAAGGTACACGAGGACATCAAAATCATGACATGACGGTTGTTTAGGAAAGAAAACGATGCAGATGAGAAATATTGCGATCATAGCCCACGTTGACCACGGCAAAACCACAATGGTTGACGGCCTGTTGAAACAGAGCGGCACTTTTCGCGAAAATCAAAAAGTTGAAACCTGCGTGATGGACAGTAACGACCTCGAGAGAGAACGCGGCATTACCATTCTGTCCAAATGCACTTCGGTTAATTGGAAAGACACCCATATTAATATTGTTGACACCCCGGGCCACGCTGACTTCGGCGGCGAGGTCGAGCGTATTCTGTCAATGGTGGACGGCGTTGTTTTGCTGGTTGATTCCTCCGAAGGACCCATGCCCCAGACCAAATTCGTCCTCGGCAAGGCTCTCAAACTCGGCCTTTGCCCGATTGTTGTCATCAATAAAGCCGATAAGCCCGACGCCCGCTGTGACGAGGTTTTAAACGAGGTGTTCGACCTCTTCTGCTCGCTGGATGCCAACGACAAACAGCTCGATTTCCCGGTACTTTACGCCTCCGGCCGCAACGGCTGGGCCGTTAAAGAACTGTCCGATGAGAAAAAAGACTTAACTCCGCTGTTTGAGCTGATCTGCTCATATGTTCCGGCACCGAACTGCGATCCGGATGCGCCGTTTTCCATGCTGGCAACCACGCTGGAAGCTGACAAGTTCATCGGCCGCCTGCTCACCGGAAAAGTCCAGAGCGGCAGCCTCAGGGTTAATGACACCGTCAAAGTGCTCGACAAAGACAGCAAAGAAATTGAGCGTATCCGCATCAGCAAAATTCTGGCCTACCGCGGCCTCAACCGCGAGAGCCTCGATGAAGCCCATGCCGGTGATATCATCGCCGTCGCCGGTGTTGTTAAAGGCACCGTGGCTGACACCATTTGCGCCCTGGAAGTTACCCAGGGGATTCATGCCCAGCCGATTGATCCCCCGACTTTGGCCATGACCTTTTCCATCAATGATTCGCCGCTGGCCGGACGCGAGGGCGACAAAGTAACCTCCCGCATGATTTGGGACCGCCTGTGCAAAGAGGCCGAAGGCAACATCGCCCTCAAAATCTCCCGCACCGACACCACCGATTCTTTTGAAGTGGCCGGACGCGGTGAGCTCCAGCTCGGCGTGTTGATTGAAACCATGCGCCGCGAGGGGTTTGAACTCTCGATTTCACGTCCCCGCGTTTTGATGAAAAAAGATGAAAACGGCAAACTGCTGGAACCGATTGAAGAAGTCGTTGTCGACGTTGACGAAGAATTTTCCGGCGCCGTGGTTGAAAAACTCGGACGGCGCCGCGCCGAATTGGTAGAAATGATTCCTTCCCAGGTCGGCAATAAAGTGCGCCTGATTTTCAATGCGCCGTCGCGCGGCCTGATCGGTTACCATTCCGAATTTCTGACCGACACCCGCGGCACCGGCGTCATGAACCGCCTGTTCAAATGTTATGAACCTTATAAAGGCGAAATCGAAAGCCGCCGCAACGGTGTTTTAATCTCCTCGGAAACCGGAACCGCCATTGCTTATTCACTCTGGAAATTGCAGGATCGCGGCCCGATGTTTATCGATTCCGGCGTCCCGGTTTATACCGGCATGATTATCGGCGAGCATACCAAGCCGAATGATATTGAGGTCAACCCCTGCAAATCCAAACAGCTGACCAATATCCGCGCCGCCGGAAAAGATGAAGCGATTGACCTGATTCCTCCGCGTAAAATGTCGCTGGAACAGGGATTGTCTTACATTCAGGAAGATGAACTTCTTGAAGTTACCCCGAAAACCCTGCGCCTGCGCAAACGGATTTTAGATCCGATTGCCCGCAAACGCGCCCGGCCGGAAATTATTGAATAACGCTCAAACCCCGCTGAAAAGCGGGGTTTATTTTTGACGGAACTTTTAAATTAAAGTAGCATAGCGCAGCGAGTTACCGGATAAGAATTCATTTTGGGTACCTCTGTAGTATAACAACTTTGATGAAACCTGATAACAAACACTTCATTATATTTAGTACCATTATATTTTGTATACACTTGTTCATTAGAGCTATAAGTATCAGAACTGCCTGATTCCAAAGTTTTTAATTCTAATAAAGCGTAAGTCTCATCCAATTTGCTGACATTCTTACACAAAAGACTTAATTCGCTCATCGAAGGAAGAAACCAATCTCCCTTTTCTGTTCCCTCGGTCTTATAATTATTGCAATATTCCGCTGCCGGAGTAGCGTAGGATTGCTTCAACAGACATTGAGTATTGCTGTCACCATCTTTATCTACACTGTCAACCCACTCCTCTACATTTTGTAAACAGGAGACATCCTCCTCAACATCAGCCCACTTTAAATCTCTTTTTTCTTCTAAAGCAAAGACCAAATATCTTCCGTCCGTTTTCTTAGCTCCCACAACACCTATGGCTTTTTTTCCTTTGACAATATGATCGTCATAAGTACCATCAGAATAAAAAACGTCTCCGACTTTTGGTTCATATTCAGAACTGCCGCTGTCATCACAATAGACTTTAGTGTTGTCAAAGGGGCATTTTAACATCGTTTTGCCATTGCAAACCGCCGCCGTTTTGGTATAACCCAGCTCGGCACAGCTTGGCGGTGTAGCACAGTTCTGCCCGTAAGCCGCAGCCGGCATCATCGCCATAAGAATACTTGCAATATATTTTTTCATCTTGCTCTCCTTTACTTCATCAAGCAGCGCAGCGCCCCGCCGCTGTAATAATAATCCAAATTGAACGTCCCCGCGGGGCAGCGCGCATTTTCCTCTTCACAAGTCCGCGCCCGGCATTTCCGGCACACATTGCCGCACTGATTCGTTTTGAGATCTTCCTCTATCGGGGTTGATACGCCGCAATCCCCCAAAATGTAGCCGCTGTCACAGGCGTTTGAACATGCTTTGCAGCTTTCGCACCTGCTGCTGCAATCCGAATAATACTTTTCACAGCCATAATCACAGGATTTATGAACCCGGTTTCGGCAATTATCCGCATAGGCCTTCTCACATTTGGAAGAACAGTCGGCAAAATATTTTTCACAGCCATAAGGTGTTGATACCGCCGAGCGGATGTGGCAGTTATCGCTGTAACAAGTCTGGCATTTTGTTGAACAGGCGGCATATTTGCTCTGGCAGCCGTAATTTTTACAATTGGCGTCATTGCTGTGATCCGTCAGATTATAACAGGGATCGTCCTTGCAGGAATAACATGTCCGGCCGCCGTAAGTAACGGCCGAACAGATTTTTCCAGTTTGGTTTGAGCTTTCAGAATAGCCGCCGAAGGAACAGGGTTTGGGATCACAGCCCTGATAATAGTCTTTGCCGTTGTAGCGGCAGGGGCTGCCGCGATAATTATACTCCGACCCGCAGGTCGTGGTTTGGTAACTGTCCGGACACACGCATTCCATGTAACAAAACAAATCTCCGGCCACACGAACCTTGACACCTCCCCAAATCTGCGGTTCTGCGCACCGCGGGGAATATTTATCGCATTCTAAGACGATATCACCGGACCCCTTATCATCTTCCGTACGGTGATTGGTATCCATATTATCTTTCAAATAATCGGGAAGCCAGTAAATCCCGGCAAGCTTATAATTTCGGCCCGGGGGAGATTCAATTCCGCTTTCTGCCTGGGCTTTGGCCGGCAAGATACTGACTAACCCCAATAACAGCGCCCAGCACCCTCTA
This sequence comes from uncultured Alphaproteobacteria bacterium, assembly GCA_944393665.1. Lineage (GTDB taxonomy): Bacteria > Pseudomonadota > Alphaproteobacteria > RF32 > CAG-239 > CAZU01. The sequence continues at coordinate 13,388 of CALYAX010000025.1, read as the reverse complement.
TTCATAACTGTTCTCCAACACTTGTTTCTTCGGAAACTTCTTTCAGAATAACAAATTTTTTCAAAACAGTCAACAATCAGTTAAACCGCTTGGACACAAAAAACACTCCCCGCCTCTTTGAAAAATCTCTTCTCTGCCGCCAAACAATTTCTTTAACTGTCCCTGTAGAATTCTCTTGCCAAGTCAACCCGGCTGCGTTAGACTGTTTCTCGTGGTTCCGAGAGGAATCATGGAGAACACAAACCCTCCTAACGTAAGTACAAAACCCTCCGGGGGAGTGAATGAAATAAGCTCCCGCGGTTCTTCCTCGGAGCTCCGACAGGAGACGAATAAATTCTACTGTGCTTACGCAGGGTTTGTAACTCCCTCACCTTTTTATAAAGTGAGGGTTTTGTTTTGCCCGGCGCAAAACAAAGCAAGTTTGGGACAATTGCCGGCATTTAGTGCTTGTAATTTGTCCCGAACCACGGTAAATTATACTCCGAAAGGAGTGTAATTTTGTTCGTTAACACTCTGTGGCAGGCCGTCAGAAAGCCTTGCACATTTGGACTCAGGTTGATTTGCACCGCTCAGCGACTACATTTCAGCCTGACCGTGGTGATCTACAGGATCATCACAACCACTTCCTTGACTAATGGTCGGGAAGCCGCCGAATATAAGAGAAAGCTTGCTTTCAAATCAGGCGGGGTCCGATGTGCTGGATTTTCTGAACTTCCCGGCCACCTTTTTAAGGTGGCTTTTTTCTGCCCAACTCAAGGAAAAACTGATGACTGCCCGTTTCGGCCTAACTATAATTTTAACTGTCTTTTTAACTTCCTGCATCAGCCTCAGCGGCCATGAACGCCGCGAACTTTACCAGCTTGGTACCCAGGGAATCAGCGTGGAAACGCCGCCTCCGGCCTGGGAGGCGCCTGCCAGCCCCGCTGCCGCCGGAATGCTCAATCTGCTGCCCGGTTTTGGAAATTTTTACCTTGCTTCCGGCAACGCCGCCGACCGCAGCCAGTATCTGGTCGGCGCGGTCAACTTCGCGCTCTGGCCTTTCTCGGTTCTGTGGGGCATTCCCCAGACCGTTGTTGATGCCCAAACCATCAACGAACGCGACTTGCTGTACTTCCAAACCTATGAGGCGCCCAAAACCGGCCCCGACGCCTCCCGGTAAAGGCCCGGATATAAAAAAGCACCGTCTTTTTAAGGCGGTGCTTTTAATTTTAAGTTCTCAAAAAACTTGGAGAATGGGATGAATAAAGTTGGTTTCAAGGTGAGGAAAATTTTAATATAAAAAAGCACTGCCTATTCAAGACAGTGCTTTAATATTCTCGCAAAAACGTGATAGACGAGGCAAATAATAAGAAACCAAGGCGACCGCGACAGGAGTGCACAAAAAAGCACTATCCCTCTCAAGACAGTGCTTTTAATTTTAAGTTCTCAAAAAACTTGGAGAATGGGACGAATAAAGTTGGTTTCGAGGTGAGGAAAATTTTAGTGTACACAAAAGTACATGAATTTTCCGAACCCGAAGAAAACAGCTTTAGACGCCCATTATACAAGTTTTTTTATTCAGCGGCAAAAGCCTTCGCCTGCTTCTTAGCTTCATCCTCAGTACGCGCAACGTTAACCAAAATGGTCTGCGATACTTCGGGGTGGAGGTTCAGTTTTACCTGATAGACGCCCAGATCTTTGATGGCGTTTTCCAGATAAACCTGACGGCGTTCAACCGAGAAACCGGCTTCTTTAACAGCAGCGGCGATGTCACGGATGGTAACCGAACCGTACAATTGTCCGGTTTCGGCAGCCTGACGGACCAATACGGCCGAAAAGCCTTTCAGGGATTCAGCCAGCTGTTTGGCAGAATCCAGCAATTTGGCGTTGTGAGCTTCCAGCTCGGCCTTCTGTTTTTCATAAACAGCGAGGTTGGCTTCGGTGGCGCGCAGCGCTTTTTTGCCGGGCAGCAGGTAGTTGCGGGCATAGCCGTTTTTAACGGTTACTTTCTCGCCCATTTTACCCAGTTTGTCTACATGTTCAAGCAGAATAACTTCCATTTCTTTTCTCCTCTGCTTACATAGCAACATAGGGCAGCAAACCGAGATAACGGGCACGCTTAATCGCGCGGGCCAGTTCTCTCTGTTTTTTTGCCGAAACTGAAGTGATACGACTGGGGATGATCTTGCCTTTTTCCGAAATATAACGGGAAAGCATTTTCACATCTTTGTAGTCGATTTTCAGACCGTCTTCACCAGAAAACGGGCAGCTTTTCTTTCTTCTAAAGAATACTTGTTTAGCCATATCTGTTCTCCTATTCTTCAACGGCAGCTTCAACCGGTTCGGCAGCTTCATTGTTCTCGGCAGCCGAGAACTCTTCTACTTTAACGGTCATATAGCGGATAACGTCTTCATTAACGCGGAGCAAACGCTCATACTCGGCAATAGCGGCAGCCGGAGCTTCAACGTTAAGCAGAACATAGTGGCCTTTACGGTTCTTTTTGATGCGGTAAGCCAGGTTTTTCAAACCCCAGTTATCAACGCGGACGACCTGGCCGCCCTGGTTGGCAATAACATCGCTCATTTCTGAAACCAGATTGCTCACCTGAGAAGCGCCCAAGTCCTGACGTGCAATCAGCACGCTTTCATACTTAGTCATAAATAAAAATCTCCTTATGGATTCTCAACAAATGGCCTGAAACCAGGCCGGTTCTTGTATAGCCGCACCCGTTCAGGGCGGCAAGGGACGGACGCAATATAGCAGAAACACTTTAAATTGCAAGCAAATTTATAGAAAATTAATATATTAGCGCTAAGGTAAACTTAACTAAAAGTCTGTTTTGAGGTCTGGATATGCCAAACTATATCAAATTGCTGGGGTTATGCGTTCTGCTGATGGTCAGCGGCTGCGCCGGAAAAACCTATAAAAATGCGCCGGTTACCCCGGTGATCCGCTCGGTTTCGGATCCTTTTCCCAACGACCAGAGCGTCATCGTGCTGCAAAACCTTGACAACCGCGCCATTGCCCGCTGCTCGGACAACGGCGACCATACCGCTGAAAACTGCGCCCGCTATTTTGAAGAAAACGGTTATGTCCGCCTTCGCGACATTCCCTACAAAACCGCAAATTACGATTTTCTGAAAGTGGACACCTACCCGACCCGGCGCTGGCGCGATTCTGAAATCACCTCCCGGTGGTAAATACGATGTCGGTTCATATAAACACCATCACTTTTAACGGATTGGATGTCTTGGACGTTGACCTCCAGGTGCAGATTTCTTCCGGTTTGCCTAATTTTATTATCGTCGGCCTGCCCGACAAAGCCATTGCCGAAAGCCGTGAACGCATCCGTGCCGCCCTGCATGCCATAGGGCAGGATATACCGGCCAAACGGATTGTCATCAATCTGGCCCCGGCCGGGCTCTTTAAGGAAGGCTCGCATTTTGACCTGCCGATTGCGCTGGCATTACTGGCCGTCATGGGCCTCATTCCGCCCGAAAAACTCAAATCTTATATTGTTCTCGGAGAGCTCAGCCTGGACGGTTCGGTGCTTCCGGTTAACGGTGTCCTTCCGGTTGCGCTGCATGCCCTCAGGCACAAGCTCGGCCTGATTTGCCCGGACTCTCAAGGCGGCGAAGCCGTCTGGGCCGGCCTCTCCGATGTCATTGCCGCTCCCGATCTGCTGACACTGATTAACCACCTGAATGGCGGGCAGCCTCTTCCCGTTCCGGAACCGCTGCTGGCCGGACCCAAACGCCATCTGCTCGACATGGCCGAGGTCAAAGGCCAGGAAACCGCCAAACGGGCCCTGGAAGTGGCAGCCGCCGGAGGGCACAATCTGCTCATGGTCGGGCCGCCCGGTGCCGGAAAGTCGATGTTAGCCGCCCGGCTGCCAACGATCCTGCCGCCTCTCACCACCGCCGAAGCCCTTGAAACCAGCATGATTCAATCAATTGCCGGCGAGTTGAAAGACAGCCGCATTTGTTTAGAGCGCCCCTTTCGCGACCCCCATCATTCCGCATCAACCCCGTCTCTGGTCGGCGGCGGCCGCCGCGGGCTGCCCGGTGAAATCTCGCTTGCCCACAACGGCGTTTTATTTCTGGACGAGCTGCCGGAATTCAACCGCTCAACCCTCGAAGCCCTGCGCCAACCGCTTGAAAACGGGACCATAACCATCTCCCGGGTTAATGCCCACACCTCTTATCCCGCGGCTTTTCAAGTGATTGCCGCCATGAACCCCTGCCGCTGCGGCCATCTGGGGAACCCCGGGCTTGAATGCTCCCGCGCGCCCAAATGCGCCGAAGAATATCAGGCCAAAATTTCCGGCCCGCTGCTTGACCGCATCGACATTCATATTGATGTTCCCGCCGTCAGTCCCTGGGAACTGTCCGGAACCAGGACCGGAGAATCCTCGGCAGTAATCCGCGCCCGGGTCATTAATGCCCGCCGGCTGCAGGCCAAACGTTTTGCTGCCCTCGGGCGTCCCGACCTCAAAACCAATTCCCAGCTCCGCGGCAAACTCCTGGAACAAGCCGCTGCCCTGGAACCCGGCGCTGAAAAGCTTCTGATCGGCTTTGCCGGCCAAAACCAGCTGTCCGCCCGGGCTTATCACCGCACATTGCGGTTAGCAAGAACAATTGCAGACTTGCAAAACGAGTCGAATATATCTACAATGCACATAGCCGAGGCTTTGTCTTACCGCCGTAAACTTGCCTCGCACAGTCAGTAGGAGTCCGTTCATGAAGAAAAATGCCCTTTTAACAATTTTTACCGCCCTGTTTTTACTTTCCGGCTGCGATAAGGAAAGTCCCGAGCTCGTTCCCTGTATGTGTGACGGCAGCGAATCCACGCTCGGCGTCTTTGATTGCATGTGCGAACCTTTTAAGAAAAGAGTTGTCCGCCGCATTTCCTATATCCGCGATGAAAAACCGATGCAGACCGTCTACATTACCGATGAACAGCGCAACGCTTATCTGTATCTTCACCAGCGCCGCGACCAGTTCGCCCCTGTCAAGCTCGAATATGTCGACTTCCGCATCCGCAAAGGGCGCCAGTATGATGAATACAGCAACAAACTGGGCAACTACCGTTTCCGCATTTTCGGCTGCCGCCGCGAGGCCAAGAATGTCTTCCTCAACCAGGGCCGCGCCATGCAGAAAGATATGCACTTCTTTGACATTTTCTTTGAACAGATGAACGACTACTATCCGGTTGTGGTTGAAAAGACCAACCCCTACTATCTGGACTCTGACCGGATCGAAAATCCCGAATATCTGCTGACCGCCGAAATTACCGATTATTTTATGAACATCTGCGATGAGTTTGACTGGAACGAGGTCCAAAACAAAAAACTCCGCAGCGGTTCTTCGGAAATGACCGTAACCTGGCGGGTGATGGATTTGGGCAAAAACAATGTTTACTGCAAAGGCACCACCACCGGTTACGGACAGATTGCCGAAGGCGAACCCAATGGCGAAACCCTGCTGGTTGAGCGTGCCTTTGAAGATGCTTTAAATAAAGTGCCGGAAATCGAGTGCTTCAACCGTACTCTGGCTCAAAGGGTTCCGCCGGAAGAAATTGCCCGCCAGCTGGCTTATCTGCGCGGCTTCCAAACACCGGTCGAAGAGCAGTACAGCAAAGAGATTAAAGGCGTGGAACTGTTGCAGGAATGCGCCTCCGGCCTGGCCCCGCAAACAGAAACGCTGGTGCTGGCCGACACTGTTCAGGAATCTTCCGGTTCTTCCGGAAGCGGCATAGCTACCCGTATCCGCGATAACCGCACCGCCGGACTCAAGCTCGACGAACGCTGCCGGGCTATTGAAATCAACGATGAGAACTGCACCGTGGTTAAAAATACCGGTGACAATGTTACCATTGCGGACGACTATTGGATTGACGTTCCCGCCAATACCAATGACAAGCTGGTCCTGGACAGCCGCCGTCTGGCAGAAAACTCTTTTGCTGACGGGGTTAACCGCTTCTGTATCCGCAACCAGCCGCCTTACGCCGACCTCAATCCCTATAATCTGTATAAGATTCGGGCCTCGATTGTTTCGGTCGACAACCAAAAAGGCAAAAAAGGCGCCGGATTGATTTTATCCGACAATTTAATCCTGACCTCAGCCGACCTGATTGTCAAAGAACATAATCTTTTTGACATTCAGACCATTAACGGCAAACGCTTTACGGCCAGCGCACTGCGTGTCAACCCCAGCAAAAACGTGGCTTTGCTGCTGTTATCACAGCCCACGCAGTACACGCCGCTGCCGCTGTCGCTTGATCTGCCGGAAGTCAATAAAGATGTCCTGATGAGCCTCGGGCTGCTTGATTTGGAAACTGAAGGCGAGGGTTATATTGACAATCAGGGACGCGTTATCGGCTACCGCTGGTCGGAAGAACGCGGATCCGAAATTATGGTGGACACCTTTGTCCAGGCTGTCACCATCGGTTCAACGCTTATCGACAAGAACGGCAACATCGTCGGCATTGCGCATGACAGCCGCAAAACCACCGATGGTCCGGATTTGTACTTGCCAGTTGAAACGGCCCTTAAAGGCCTGGGACTGGAAATATGCGGCCGGGCTTTCCCGGTCCGGGCAAAAAAGCCGGTTGCCGTTAAAACTTATGTGACGCCGCTGGCCGACGCCATTGATAATTCCACCGGCTCAAAGGCTCCCAAACCAATGAGCGGATTGGAAAGTAAATAAAGCAGCTAAAAATAAAGCCCGGCAAAATGCCGGGTTTTATTTTTGCAAAATATCTTCTGTCTAACCGCTTAAACTAACTGTTGACTATCTTTGATAAATAATGTAATCTGGAAGAAGTTCCGGAACAGCAATTATTGGAGAACGGTCATGAGAACAGTCTTTTTAGCCCTGGGTTTGTTTATTGCAAGCACTTTGCCTGCTCTTGCCGCCTCTCCGCATAATACATACACACACAACACCGCCTTTGCTGTTCCGGAACAGTCTTACCGGCTCGCCGCAACCTGGTTCCTCCCCGACTGGCAGGCCGGAATAAGCGCTCGCACCGATACGGCTCCTTCCGGATCGGGTGATATTCCGGTAGAATGCAAAAATTACGCGCCGGAATGTACATCACCTCAAATTCCCGGAGGTAAAACGGTGCGTATCGGCGATAAATTCTGCTCCGTAGAATGCGTGTGTCCGGACAGTTACCAAACCACGACCTGCGGATCGGAGTATAATTATCGCGGCAGCCCCTGCCGCTACAACGGCAAAGACTATTATCAGGGCTGTGATCCCAAACCCTGTTCCTCCGGGGGATATTCAGATTCAGGAAGTCAAACCGGAAAAATCTGTTCGGCTGTTACTTACGGCGGCCGGACATGTTATTCCTGCAAAGACGACCCCTGTTATAATCTGACGGACCACAGCAGTGACGCCAACTGTAAAAATTACGGCTGCCAGAGCAAATATGCCGCCTGTTCGTCAAAATGCCAGATTTGTTACACCGATAACTGCCACATCCGCACGGCGGTATCAACACCCTATGGCTGCGAAAAATATTTTGCCGACTGTTCTTCCAAATGTGAGAAGGCCTATGCCGACAACTGCCAGATCCGTCAGGATAATACGACGGATTACGGTTGTCTTGAAAAATGGGAAGATTGCGCGGAGAAATGTAAAACCGGAAAAACCTGTACCCAGAATGACTGCTCAACCTTTACGCTGACGAGTATTCCCGCCAATGCCAACTACAGCTCCTGTACCCCCGGCTGCGGCATCACCACAACGACCTATAAGCTGACCTCCTGCAAAAGCGGATATAAACTTTATAATGGGTCATGCCTGGCGCAAACAGCTTTGCCGATCTTATACGCTGACAAAACAGTAGCTGATGTTATCATTTCCGGTAAAACGGCAATAGGCGTCGTTTTTGACGAAACCAATTCCCGTGCCGTTGCCCTCAGTCAGGGACAAGGCGTTTTCCAAACCGATGAAATAATCTTCGGCGGATATAATCCTAATACCATCTCCTGTGAAGTTGACGATAGCAATTGCGATGTTAATGAGGGATTTATCAATACGTACGGAACCTGCACAATTTACGGCCGGTATGATTATAATGCCGAAATGAAAGCGGCCTACCCGGCTTTTAGTTACGCCTGCTCCTACGCACCCGCAGGTATAACCGCACAATCCTGGTTCAAAGCCGGAAGATGGTACATTCCCGGAATGACCGAACTAAAAAAGATTTACGCAGCGCGAGCCTCTGTTGACAGCGCTATCAAATCAGTGGGAGGAACAGCTCTCAGCTCATCAAAATACTGGTCGTCAACCGGAAGTGTTATGAATATTTACCGGCTGAATTTTTCAGACGGAACCTCAGTCGGCTACAATTCGGAGAGCTCCCTCTCCCGTCCTGTTATCAATTACAATTTAGATGAAAATTTGGCCTACTGTATTGAAAACAAATACCAATATCCTGACAATAGCATTTTCAGTTGTACAAACGAAGGAGAAAAAAAAGTTATCTGTCCCAAAAACAACAATTTCTTCAAATGCGAATCCCAAAGCTGTGAAGCCCAGGGTAAGAAAACCTGTAACGGCTCTTGTATTGCCCAAACGGCTTGCTGTACAAACAGTGACTGCAGCTCCGGTTATAAATGTTCTTCCAACAGCTGTGTCAAAATGTCATGTTCCGAACAGGGACTCAAAGACTGCAACGGCTCTTGTATTGCTCAAACTGCCTGCTGTAACTGCGACACCAGCAACGGATATAAATGCCAGAGCGGCAGCTGCGTTGATATTGCCTATGCCCGTTGCAACAGTTGCGGAAAAGCTTTTTACGACTGCTGGGATCTGCAGCAGCTTGAAGTTCATCCGGCTGGTATCTTTTACTGTGACGAATGCAGCAACGGATTAGTAATTCCTCCCAATGACTGTATGCCATACTAAAACAAAGCCCCGGTAAATTACCGGGGCTTTTCTTAACCGCCCACTTGCATTACCCGGAAAATTTAACTAAATAAAACTTAGTAACAATAAGGAAAGCTTTTTCATGACCACTATTTTATGTATCCGCAAAGGCGACGAAGTCGTTATGGCGGGCGACGGCCAGGCCACTCTTGGCGAGGCGGTTATCTTCAAATCAAAATCCACCAAAGTGCGCCGGATTGGCAACGGCAGCATCATTGCCGGATTCGCCGGTGCTGCGGCTGACGGAATTACTCTTATTGAACGTCTGGAAGGCAAGCTCGAAAAACACGCCAACCAGCTGAAACGCGCCGCGGTTGAACTCGCTAAAGACTGGCGCATGGATAAATATCTGCGCCAGCTCCAGGCTTTTATGATCGTTGCCGACAAGGACGTGTCACTGGTTATTTCCGGAACCGGCGAAGTGATGGAGCCTGATGACGGCATTATCGGTATCGGCTCCGGAGGCAACTATGCCATGGCCGCTGCCAAAGCGCTTTACGACATACCCGGACTGACGCTTGACGACATTGCCGTCAAAGCAATGAAAATCGCCGGAGATATAGATGTCTACACCAATCACAATGTTATTATTGAAAGAGTATAACTCATGAGCAACAGCACTTTCAGCCCCCGCGAAATTGTTTCCGAACTCGATAAATTCATCATCGGCCAGGACGATGCCAAAAAAGCCGTTGCCATCGCCCTGCGCAACCGTTGGCGCCGCATGCAGCTGCCGGACCGCTTGAAAGAAGAAATCGTTCCCAAAAATATTCTGATGGTCGGCCCTACCGGAGTCGGCAAAACTGAAATTTCGCGCCGCCTCGCCAAACTGGCCAAAGCGCCTTTCATCAAGGTGGAAGCCACCAAGTTTACCGAGATTGGCTACGTTGGCCGTGATGTCGAAAGCATTATCCGCGACCTGTTGGAAATTGCTCTGCATGATACCCGTAAAACACTCCGCCAAAAAGTTAAAGTCCGTGCCGAAGAAGCAGCAGAAGAACGCCTTCTGGAAGCTCTTGTCGGGGTTTCTGCCAGCGATGAAACCAAACAGAAATTCCGCAAACTGCTGCGGGAAAACCAGCTTAATGACCGCGAGGTTGAAATTTCGCTTTTAGACAATACCAATGCTTCAATGCCCACAATCGATATTCCCGGCATGCCCGGCGCCTCAATGGGCATGATCAGTCTCGGCGACCTTCTTGGCGGCTCTGCTCCCAAATATAAAAATAAAAAACTTAAAGTGGAACAAGCCTGCAAACTGCTGGTTGACGAAGAATGCGACAAGCTGCTTGATAATGACATGATTACCCGCGAAGCCATCAAAGCTGTTGAAAATGACGGAATTGTCTTTATTGATGAAATCGATAAAATCACCGGCAAATCCGACAGCTCCCGCGGTGACATCTCGCGCGAGGGCGTCCAGCGCGACCTTTTGCCGCTGATTGAAGGTACCACTGTCAGCACCAAATACGGCATGGTCAAAACCGATCATATCCTGTTTATCTGTTCAGGCGCCTTTCACTTGGCCAAACCCTCTGATCTGCTGCCGGAACTGCAGGGGCGCCTGCCGATTCGCGTGGAACTCAAAGCCTTAACCCATAATGATTTTGTCCGTATCCTGACGGAGCCGGAAGCCAATCTGATTGAACAGTATACCGCTCTGCTCGGCACCGAAAATTTCACGCTGGAATTTGAACCGGAAGCTATTGACAAGATCGCCGATATTGCTGTCGCCATTAACGAAAATGTTGAAAACATCGGCGCCCGGCGCCTGCATACCGTTCTGGAGATTTTGCTGGAAGACATCAGTTATGCGGCCTCGGACCGCAGCGGCGAAAAACAGGTCATAACCGCCGCTCTGGTAGAAGAAAAGCTTCATAAATTCACCGTCGCCAGCGACTTGTCGAAATTTATCTTGTAGGAATTTTCCTTGGCAAACTTCGGCATTTATATCCACTGGCCTTACTGCCTGTCAAAATGCCCCTACTGTGATTTTTTCAGCAAGGTTAAACCGGGCCTGGACCAGGAGCAGACAGTCAGCGGCTATCTGGAGGATTTGGATTATTATGCTTCCCTCACCGCGGGAAGAACCGTCACCTCGATCTTTTTCGGCGGCGGCACGCCTTCATTGCTCAGGCCGGCGCTTATTTCCCGGATTCTTGATCGTATTGCCGCCCGCTGGCCGCTGGCTGCTGACGCTGAAATTTCTCTGGAGGCCAATCCCGGCAGCAACACCCCGACGTTATTTTCAGACCTCAAAAATGCCGGCATTAACCGGCTGTCTCTGGGCGTTCAGGCTTTGAACCCGGCGGATCTCGAATTTCTGGGCCGGCGGCACACCCTGCAACAGGCTCTTGAAGCCCTTGAACAAATAACCCGGACCTTTGACAATCACTCTGCCGACTTAATATACGCCCGCCCCGGACAACAGCTTTCCGACTGGGAAAAAGAAGTCCGTTGCATCACTTCTTTCGGCCTGCACCATCTGTCGCTGTACCAGCTGACCATTGAACCCGGAACTGTCTTTTACAAACAGGGAGTCCGCCCGCTGGAAGAAAATGCCGCTGCCGAAATGTATGAAATCACCGGTGAACTTTTGCAACAGGCCGGCTATCCCCGCTATGAGGTTTCTAATTACACCCAGCCCGGCTGGAGCTGCCGCCATAATCTGCTTTATTGGCAGGGGGAAGATTATCTCGGAATTGGCCCTGCCGCGCACGGACGCCTTAAATTAGACGGTAATCTTTATGCCACAACCCATCCCCGTCAAATGGAACTTTTAACCTCCCGGGAACGGGCTGAAGAACTGCTGCTGATGGGACTGCGTCTCAGCGCGGGACTTGACAAAGCCGCCTTTCAATCCGCTTGCGGCTTGAATCTGGACAGTTTTATCCAAACGGCCGCACGCGACCGGCTGGCAGCGAAAGGCTGGCTGGTTGATACGCCGCAAAATCTCCGCGCAACACCTGCCGGGGTCACTGTCCTTAATTACCTGATTGAACAGCTCTGTCCCTAATCGTCTACTCCCCAGCTTCCGTTGACGATAATCATAATCATCACCAGAAAAAAAACCATCGCAAATCCCGGTTTGATGGCAATATCATCCGGCACCCGGTTATATTTGTTCAACGCAAAAACAAAAAGCGGCGCCGTCAGCACCAGAGCCACCACATAGCCGGGGTTGGGCGCGATGCGCATCGCCATGGTTTTGGAAGCAATCAGCGCCGCGGAAAAACAAACAATATAAATGCCGGTATCGACAATCTCTCGCGCAAAAACCTTTTTAAAAAAACCTTTAAAACCGGGTTTCTCATGTTTAATAAAAAAAATGGTGTTATAAATTCCGCTCACAAAAGTTGCCACCACCAGATAATAGGCAATGTTTGCCCAGACATTTTGCCCCATCATGGCAATTTCTTTCGTTGCCATGCTCATAAAAGCCAGCGCCAATATAGCCGGCGTCATATACTTCATCAGCGCCCGGCTGACCTTGTCTTTAATCATATACCAGTAGCTGACGGTAAACCCGGCCATAACCAGCAGCAGCGTAATAAAAACTGTTCCGTTGTCAAAAAGGCGCAAAAACAATTCCGGAGTAAAAATCCACCATAAAACCGTGGTGACCAAAGCCGTCACCGCCATAACCCGGGACGTCGGCCCGGCACCGAAATCCGCCGAGGCAAAAAACAAATGGGAATCATAAATTCCGATCAGCCAGCCCTGAAAAATCAGCAAAAACCAATTATAAGCGCTTGTCTGAACCGGCAGAAAAAATAAAAACGGCAAAAAGACCAGCGCAATTCCGAAACCGCGCCAGATTCCCAAAACATAACCGTTAAACTTATGGTGCTGGTTCACCAGAGTATACAGAGCCGAAAAAAAGCCATAGACCAAACCGTTGATAATCCAGAGCATCACTAAATTCCTTTAATCGCCTTTTGCTGATAATATAGACTTTATAGCGGCAAATTAAAGAGAAATACCTTTTAATATTTCCGTCCACCCACTTAAACTAATTATTGACTATCTTTGATAAATAATGTATTCTGAAATAAGTTCCGGAACAGTAATTATTGGAGAACGGTCATGAGAACAGTCTTTTTAGCCCTTACTTTGTATTTTACGTGCCTTAATTCTGCTCTCGCAGCCTCTCCGCATAATACATACACACACAACACCACCTTTGCTGTTCCGGAACAGTCTTTCCAACTCGCCGCAACCTGGTTTCTTCCCGACTGGCAGGCCGGGCTTGTTTCACGTACCGATACCGCTCCCGCCGGGTCCGGTGACCGCCATGACCTCACTTGTTCGGTGTATGGCGGTTGTCTCGGGATCCCCGCCAACATGACCTGTTCCGACGACTTTACCGTCGACGGCAAAACCTGTTATAAATCCTGCTCCTGCAAATCAGGGTTTGTTCCCGCCAGTTCTTCCGACATCTGCAAGGGCTGTGTCAATCCCTGTGA
>CALYAX010000024.1 GCA_944393665.1 uncultured Alphaproteobacteria bacterium | reverse complement strand
TCACAGCCATAAGGTGTTGATACCGCCGTGCGGATGTGACAGTTATCGGTATAGGCGGTTTGGCATTTGGAGGGACAGTCGGTGAAGTAGGTTTTGCAGCCGAAACCCAGATCAGGAACAGCGGTCCGGTTGCGGCAGTTGTCAGGATAACATGTTTCGCATTTGGAAGAACAGGTTGAGTAGGATTTTTGGCATCCATAGTCGCAGGGGGCTTTGTCGGTTACAAGGTCACAGGGATTGACACAGCCCTTGCAGATGTCGGAAGAACTGACGGGAACAAACCCGGATTTGCAGGAACAGGATTTATAACAGGTTTTGCCGTCGACGGTAAAGTCGTCGGAACAGGTCGTGTTGGCGGGGATACCGAGACAACCGCCATACACCGAACAGGTGAGGTCGTGGCGGTCGCCGGACCCGGCGGGAGCAGTATCGGTACGTGCACCCATGCCGGCCTGCCAGTCGGGAAGGAACCAGGTTGCGGCGAGCTGGTAAGACTGTTCCGGAACAGCAAAGGTGGTGTTGTGTGTGTATGTGTTATGCGGAGAGGCGGCAAGAGCAGGCAAAGCGCTTGCGATTAACAAACCCAGGGCTAAAAAGACTGTTCTCATGACCGTTCTCCAATAATTGCTGTTCCGGAACTTCTTCCAGATTATATTATTTATCAAAGATAGTCAATATATTATTTGGGCAGGTAGACGGAATTAATTATTTACTATTTAGAATTTTATGATATAAACTTTTGCCGTGGGGATGTTTTGTAAAGGAACTGAACCATGACTGCTCCTGCTTATGAGCTTATTGACCGCTATCTCTGGATTAACGCCGCAGCCTCGTCCATTGAACTTACTGAAAACGAACTGCTTTCCATCTCGCAAATTGCCGATAATGTGCTTTATGAACCTTTGTTGGATTTTGACAATATCACCGACAGGGAAGCGGCTGACCGTACCGTTGCCAAAATTTTATCCCGGCTTGACAACCCTCACCTTTCAGCCAATTTTGACAACTATCTCAACGAATATATCCGTTTGAAAAAAATGGGTTCTCAAAACAAAATCATCGAAACGATGACCTATTATATTTATGAATTTTTCCGGATCGCCGAAATTTATTTCAACGGCAGCTTTTCTTCCCCGGCACCGCATTTGCACACCGTTTATGAAAACTATATTCAGTCGCTGCTGCAGGAAGTTTCCCACCGGGCCCAAACTTCCCGTTACTGCCCGCAGATTGCCACTCCCTATCAGCAACTTCCCTGGCATCGCCGCCTGTGCGCCCATATCTTTCCGGATGCGTCCGTAAAAGAAATCAAACAACTCTCCGATGTCTGCCGCAAAACTTATGAAAGTATTCATCCCGTATGGTGCAAACTGAGTGCTTATAAAAATAAACTGCCCGATGGAAATTTTGATCCCTGGCAATATATCCGCGAACTGGCAGCCCTGCCTTATGACCAGGCATCTGCGAAAGTCCGGGCAGATTATCAGGCTGCCGAACAACAAAAGAAAGATCTGGAATTGAACGCGACGGCCACCGGCCAAAAATTAAAGCTCGCCATCCTGAACCGGATTAAACTGGAAACTGTTTCTGCCTTGCTGCACGCCAAAATCATCCGCCATTTCGACGAACCTCCGGCGGCTGACCCTGCAATTAAAATCTCCCAGGCCCCTGCCTGAAAAGCAACCGGCAGATTAAAGTTCAATCATCTGCAGCTGCTGCGGCAGGCGGCGCAGATATTCGCTCACATTGTAAATGATATTGTCCGGCAGGGCATCAAGCTCAAACCATCGAAGCGCTTTACATTTATCAGGTTCGTTGTTGCACGGCTCCCCTGTCCATTTCCGGCAGACAAAAACAAAATCGATATAAGGCAGAAAAATATTCTGATGCCCGACAAGACGCAGTTCCATATCTTCAGGAGCAATGTCAACACCCGCTTCCTCTTTGGCCTCGCGCAATGCCGCGTCTAAAATTGTCTTATCGTCCGGATCCACATGCCCCTGCACCAGCCCGAATTTGCCGTCCTCAAAGCCGGTGTTCTGGCGCAGTTCCAGCAACACTTTATTGTCGCGCATAAAAACAATATAAACGGCGGCACTGAGTTTAAATCTTTCTGCCATCTGCCTTAAGCCTTCAAAACGCCGTTTTCGCCCACATTAGCAGCCGGCATATCCACCAAATGCATGCTGACAAATTTTTGTTCGGCATTAAATTCCTGCATGGCAAACCGGGTCAGCTCGGCAACCAGTTCTGCTTTGCTGTCGCCATATCCCACCGATTTAACTTCCATTAAAGCCCCGACGGCCTGCTCATCTCCGCCAAAAACCACATTGACGTCGGTATTGACTTTCACAATCATCACCTCGATTGGTTTGTGCAAAATATCGGCAACTTTCCGGGTCAAATCAACAATCATCTCTTTGCTGACTTTTACCTTGGCATTGGTATCAATTGTAAGAAAAGGCATTTTTGTTCTCCTCATAAAAAAACTGCTTTTAACTTATTCTATCTCAGCGGCATATTCAAACAAATTCTTAGTTTCACAAATAAAAAAGCAACAGACTTAAAATCTGTTGCCCTTTTGTTAATGCTCCTGCTGCTCCAGTTCGCGGCGTTTTTTGAAATACGCCTCGTTGAGCAGCCGCCCTTCGATTTTGAAAATCAGCCTGCCCTGCTTGTAGCGGATTTTAATATTTTTCCGCTCCAGTGCCCGGGCATTCTGGCTGATCGGCGTCAGCGTGGTGATCGGTTTCTCTTTATAACTATATCCGGTCAGCCTGCCTTCCACAATATCAAAAATCCGGTACAGCCAGCTGCTTTTTCGATGAGAACGGCATTTGATTTCCCAGCCGAAAATCGCGCCTTTTTCATTACCGAGGATCCGCGGCATAATGTCATAAATGCCACAGAAAACGCCTTTGTCCTCTTTGGTGAGAAACTTGACGATTTCCCTTTTTTCCAAATGCCACCCGGGAACCAGAACCTGATACCCTTCGTTGTCGCAAATCAACTGGAAAGCTTGCGTTTCACCGGTTTGCAAATCCAAATATTCCCAGTGGTCTGTCGGAATATACTCTTTAAACGTCCCCAAAGGAACGGCATTCCAATACAACTTTCCCGGATTTTCAGGATCAACACGCCGCGGCAATACCGTCAGGTCAACCGTTGCCCCGATAACCTGATCGGAATAATTTTGCACCACCCAGAATTTATAGCGCTTTCCGGGTTCAAAAACTGTTTTCCCGTCACGGCCGACAAATTTTTTATCACAAACACCGATGACAAATGTCAGGCGGTTAAAACACTCGGCCACATGAGTTGAAATGGCCGCATCACGGAGAATTTCTTTCTCCGACAAATTTTTGTAATTTTTCATAATATATAGTTTTAATGAATAATCTTAAAAAAAGCGGGAAAGTCCGAAAACTTTTCCGCTAAAAACCCAACACTTTTGTTCTAACCCTAATGCTGAATGTTTTTATAATACAGCCTTTTGTGAAATCTTAACTTATCAAAAAGTTTTCGGGGATTCGTGGTGCTTAATCTGAATGTGTCAGGATATCCTGATTATCAGCGCACCGCCCATTATAACTTCTAATAACTTTCACCTTAGGCTGTATTCAATAGTTCAAAGAACTAAATATTTTAATCTGCGGCAGAAATGCAAAAAGAAAAAGCATAACGCGGCAGCAAACAAAGTCTTAGAGATAAATATAATTTTATGTTTTAACCTTACCATGTTTTTTGACAAAAGCAATCAAAATTTTACAATTTGCACAAAAAAAATCCCCTGCTTTTCTGGCAGGGGATTTTTATGCTGCCGCAACGGCCTATTCTTGGCTGTCGTCCTCGGCTTCTTCCACTCCCGGCTCACTGATAATTTCTTCAGCACCGTCTTCCAAATCCGGAGCGCTGTCGCCCAAGATTTCCGAACCGGTTTCTTCTTCCAGCTCGTCATCATCGCCGGCATCAGCGTCCAGCCAGGTTACCGAAACGACTTTTTCGTCATCGGCGGTACGGAACAAAATAACGCCCTGGGTTTTGCGGCCGGCAATACGGATATCGCCTACCGGCATACGGATCAACTTGCCCGCATCGGTCACCATCATAATCTGGTTATCATCTTCAATCGGGAACGAGCTGACCACTTCCTTGTTGCGGGCAGACATTTCCATATTGGCAATACCGCTGCCGCCGCGGCCGGTTACCCGGTACTCATAGGAAGACGAACGCTTGCCGTATCCGGTTGAAGTCACCGACAGGATAAACTGTTCCTGCGACCTCATAAATTCATATTTTTCAGGTGTCAGAACTTTCATCTCGACCCCGGTTTCTTCCACCGGAACCGGACAATCAACGCTGCCGGTGCCGTCGGCACTCCGCTCGGCCTGAATTCTCTTGGCCGCCGAAGAAATCCGCGCATACTCATCGCGTTCTTCCGAAGTGGCGTCGCTGTGGTTAAGGATTGACATCGAAACAACTTCGTCGCCTTTCGCCAGCTTAATGCCGCGGACACCGGTCGAATTGCGGCCGACAAACATACGGACTTCGGTCACCGGGAAGCGGATACATTTACCGCCGCGGGCAGCCAGCATCACGTCATTGTCTTCCGTACAGATACGGACATTAATCAGGCGGTCGCCGTCATCAAGTTTCATCGCAATTTTACCGCAGGACTGGACATTGACAAAATCCATCAGCGAGTTGCGGCGGACATTGCCCTGCGAGGTGGCGAACATAATTGACAAATCTTTGCACTCAGCCTCATTCTCCGGCAGCTTCATAACCGTGGTAATCGTCTCGCCGGGATCCAGGGGCAGCAGATTGACAAAGGGCTTGCCCTTGGAAGTCGGCGACCCCAGCGGCAGCTTGTAAACTTTCATCTTGTAAACATAGCCCATTGAAGAGAAGAACAGCACCGGCGTATGGGTCGAAGCCACAAACAGACGGGTCACAAAATCCTCATCTTTGGTTGCCATGCCCGACTTGCCTTTGCCGCCGCGTTTTTGCGCCTTGTAAGCATTCAGCGGCACACGTTTGATATAGCCGGCTTCCGTCACCGTCACGACCATATCTTCACGCTGAATCAAAGATTCAATGTCCGTGTCATATTCAATGTCTTCAATCTTCGAACGGCGCGGCGTGGCGTATTCGTCTTTAATCATCACCAGTTCATCGCGCATAATGCCGTAGAGTTTTTCACGGCTCGCCAAAATTGACAGGCATTCTTTAATTTCATCGCCAAGCCCCATCAGCTCCTGATGAATCTTGTCGCGTTCCAGCCCGGTCAAACGCTGCAGTTTCAAATCCAAAATAGCTTTGGCCTGATTTTCCGATAAACGATAAGTGCCATTTTCAACCTTGCGGTCCGGCTCGTCAATCAGCTGAACCAGCGGCTCGACCGTTCCCGCCGGCCATGCCTTGGCCAGCAAAGCGTCTTTGGCCTCCTGCGGATTGGGAGCGGTGCGGATGAGATCAATCACCGGATCCAGGTTTTCGACGGCAATCGCCAGACCAACCAAAGTATGCGCCCGGTTGCGCGCCTGATTCAGCTCAAAAATCGTCCGGCGGCGGATGACTTCTTCACGGAATTCGATAAACGCCGCGATAATCTCTTTCAGATTCATCATCATCGGGCGGCCGTTGTTAATCGCCAGCATATTCATGCCGAAACTGGTCTGCAGCGGAGTGTATTTATACAGCTGGTTCAAAATGACGTCAGCCTGAAAATCGCGCTTGATCTCAATCACCACGCGCACGCCCTGGCGGTCGGACTCATCGCGGATTTCCGAAATGCCCTCCAGTTTTTTCTCTTTAATCAGTTCGGCAATACGGGTAATCATTGCCGCTTTGTTCACCTGATAAGGAATTTCGTGAACAATAATCGCCTCTTTGTCTTTGTGAATTTCCTCAATGGTGCACTTGGCGCGCATAACCACCGAGCCGCGGCCGTTCAGATAAGCCGATTTGGCGCCGCTGTAACCCAGAATCAACCCGCCGGTCGGAAAATCCGGCCCCGGAATAATGCCAATCAGCTCGTCCACCGTAATATCCGGATTGTCAATATACGCGCAGCATCCGTCAATCACCTCGCCGAGGTTGTGCGGCGGAATATTGGTCGCCATACCCACGGCAATACCGTTGGCGCCGTTCACCAGCAGGTTGGGATATTTGGCCGGAAGAACTGTCGGCTCCTGCAAAGACTCATCATAGTTGGGCATAAAGTCAACCGTGTCTTTGTCGATGTCGTCAATCAGCGAATGGGCCACTTTAGCCAGACGGGCCTCGGTATAACGCATGGCAGCGGCGCTGTCACCGTCCATCGACCCGAAGTTGCCCTGCCCGTCAATCAGCGGCACCCGCATCGAAAACGGCTGCGCCATACGCACCATCGCTTCATAAACCGAGCTGTCACCGTGCGGATGGTATTTACCCAGAACATCACCGACAATACGTGCCGATTTCTTAAACGGACGGTTATAATCATAACCGTTTTCAAACATTGAATAAACAATACGGCGGTGAACCGGCTTCAAACCGTCGCGGACATCGGGCAGCGCGCGCGAAACGATAACGCTCATCGCGTAATCGAGATACGAACGGCGCATTTCTTCCGAAATTTCAACCGGCGCAATATCCTTGCCGCTGTCAACTATGGGGGTAATTTCTTCAGTCACTTCATTTCCCTTTTATACTTCTGATTCAAACTGCCGCCACTATAACGGATTTTCAGTTTTGCCGCCAGAATTTTATCCGACTTATGCCCATCAAAAACACCCCGAACGCATTCTGCGGCCAAAAAAACCGCCTTAAAATCGATTTTTTGAAAATTTAATTTTAAAAGGTTAACGGCAACAACAAAAAAATCCCCAAAATATACACATTAGAGTTAGCTCTAAGTCTATTTTTTGCTTGCAATTTACAATTTTATCCTTTTATACTGACTCGATTTTATAACAAGAGGATAGAAAATGACAGAATTTGCACTATTAAATACCATTAAAAACCCGTCAGACGTAAAAAATCTGGAACCTGCCCGATTAGAGCAGCTGGCGGCGGAAATGCGCCGGGCTGTCTTACAAAAAGTCAGCGCCAAAGGCGGCCACCTCGGCCCCAATCTCGGAACCATCGAGCTCACGATTGCCCTGCACCGCGTTTTCAACTCGCCGAAAGACAAAATTGTCTGGGATGTCAGCCACCAGTGCTACCCCCACAAACTGCTCACCGGGCGCGCTTTCGGTTTTACCGACCCTGCCCGCTACCACGAAATCTCCGGCTATACTGCTCCGGCAGAAAGCGAACACGACGTTTTCACCGTCGGCCATACGTCCACCTCGGTCAGCCTGGCCTGCGGGCTGGCAAAAGCCCGCGACATTTTAGGGCAGAAGCATAATGTTATCGCGGTCATCGGCGACGGGTCGCTTTCCGGCGGCGAGGCTTTTGAAGGCCTGGACAACGCGGCCGAACTCGGTTCCAATTTCATTGTCATCGTCAATGATAATGAAATGTCTATTGCCGAAAACCACGGCGGCCTGTACGGCGTTTTAGCCAAACTCCGCGCTTCCGGCGGAACGGCGCAGCCCAATTATTTCGAAAGCTTGGGATTTGAATACCGCTATGTTGAAAACGGCAATGACATCGCTGCTCTCACCGCTGCCATGCAACAGGTTAAAGACACGCCGCACCCGGTCGTGCTGCATGTTCATACCCTGAAAGGCAAAGGTTATAAACCGGCGGAGGAAAATAAAGAAGCTTTCCACTGGAGCATGCCTTTTGATATAAAAACCGGAAAAGTCCTGCAGGATTCTTCAAATCAGCCGCAAACTTACGGCGAAGTTTTAATCAATCATCTGGAACAAAAAGCCGCCGCGGATTCAAAGATTGTCGCCATTAACGCGGCAACTCCCGGAGCGCTGGCTTTGCGCGGTTTCCGCGAACGCCGCCCCCAACAGTATTTTGACGTCGGCATTGCCGAACAACACGCTGTTGCCTTTGCCTCGGCAATGGCCAAAGGCGGCGCCAGACCGGTGGCACTGTTTTACGGAGGCTTCATCCAGCGGGCTTATGACCAGCTGTCGCAGGATCTCTGTTTAAACAACAGCCCGGCGGTGATCGTTATCGAAAGTGCCGGAATCTCCTCCATGGACTGCACGCACCTGTCGGTTTTTGATATTCCGCTGATGGCAAACATTCCCAATCTGGTTTACCTTGCGCCGGCTTGCGAGGCCGAAACCAGACAAATGTTGGATTGGGCCTTGGCGCAAAATGAACATCCGGTGGCCATCCGCCTGCCGGGCGGCGCAGTGCCCGCTCTGCAAAACGATCCGGCAGCCCCGTTGGAACTGAATAAATTTGTTCCGGTCAAAGCGGGCAGCAAAATAGCCGTACTGGGCCTTGGAGGCTTTTTTGCCCTCGCCGAACAGGTTGCCGGAAAACTGCTTGAACACGGCATTAATGCCACGCTGATAAACCCGCGTTTCATCACCGGACTGGATGAGGAGCTGCTCAATCATCTGGTTGCCAGCCACGATACGGTCATCACTCTGGAAGACGGCGTTGTGGACGGCGGATTTGGCGAAAAGATTGCCCGTTTTTACGGCGATAAACCGGTCAAAGTATATAACTTCGGCGCCAAAAAAGAGTTCACCGACCGCGTGCCGGTTGAGGAACTTTACCGCCGCTATGAACTCACGCCCGAACAAATTGTCGCCCGGGTTCTGGCATAATCACATGACGCTCCCCCGGATACGGCTTTCCCCAAAGGCCCCGCCGGGAACGGCTTAATCAAAAGGCTCCCTTCCGGGAGCCTTTCTTTTATAAAAAACCTTCCCCCGGATATGCCGGAGGACGGCTTTTGAAGCTGGTCTAAAGAATATCTTTCCGGCAGACCTCCGGTATCAGCGCTTTGCCATAACAAATCAGCAGGCTGCAGGCCTCGCGGATGGTGCAGTTGGCTTTTCTTTTCTCAATGTCGATAATCCGCTCTTCGGGAATATCCGTCAGCTTGGAAAGTTCTTTGTAGCTGTATGAACTAAGATCGTGATACCGTCTTAATATGGTGCCCAGCCAGCAGAAAAAATTACTTTCCGAATAATCGGTTTCAATGAGAAAATTCTCTTTGTCATAATTTTCATCGATATAGTTTGCCGCCATATGGAAATTCAGCCCGTAATAATTTGCCAGCTGAAAATACCGGCGCAGGCGCCTTTCCCGGCCCTGTTCGATTCTGTAAATATCATCTCGTGATTTGAAACCGTTTTGTTTGGCAATAACATCGGGCGAAAGCCCTTCGTTATAGCGCCCTTTTTCAAGCAAAACGCCCAGCTCCCGGCGCAGGCGGATATATTCTTTGCGAAGGTCTAATTCATTAGTCATGGCCGACTTCCTCTGCAGCTGCAAGATTTTCTTTTGTCGGAATATCAACCAAACTAATCTCCGGCCGCTTGCCGTAATAATAACAAAGCCGATAAACGATAAGCGGCTCATAAATTTTGCCCCGCTCAACTTTGCCGAGCAAGGTATCATCATATAAATTCAGTTCATTTTGCAGTTCTTCCAGACTAAGCTGATGTTCTTCCCGCAGCTGGCGGAAATATTCGCCCAGTTTGCACTTTAAACGTACCATATCGCCGAAATAAAAATCGAAAATTTTACTCATATTCTAAACTCCCTATGGTTTTGGTTAAACAAAACCACCTTTCCGGAATTGAAAAGGTGGGGAGTTCATAACTGTACAGTAACAGTCAGCCTTATTCGTCACGCAAGCGCGCTTATTTCGGCTGCTCCCCGTATCAGGAGCTTATTTTTTTACTGTAAAGAGTTATGACACTCCGCAGTTCAACTCTGAACTGCGAGGATAATATTAGCGCAAAATAATTAATTTGCAATTAATATTTTTAGAGAACTTTAAAGACCCCTTGACCTCGCTCCGTTCGGAGGGGTGACAGAACAAGTATGTCATGCCTCGGACGCCGCACTCCACACCTCGTCATGCCTCGAATTGCGTCAGCAATTCGTCATGGCATCTCATTTCTTCCAGCTTGTCTTGTAACACTCGCTCATTGCGCTGTCGCTTTTCGCTCATTAACAAGACGACACCGCACCGGCCTCGCAGTTCCACCGGAACTGCTCCTCACTCTGCGCCCTTGACGCGGTGTACCACCGCGAGGGGTGACAATAAAAGACCGCAAAATCTGTATTAGGCTCCCGCTAAACAAACTTTAATTAAATCCCGGAGAATGAGGCTTATAATAAGAAAATCCAAACCCGGTGACGGGAGTGTACAAAGAAGTACATGACCAAGCCGGGTTTGGATTTTCTGTATTAGAAGACCATTATACAGGATTTAAAACGGAATGTCGTCGTCCAAATCCGCAGACGGCGCCGCACTAGGCGCACTGTCCCAGCCGGCATTGCCGCCCGCCGGAGAAAAGACATCATTGCCGCCGGCGGGAACACCGTCGCCGCGGGCATCAAGCAGAACCAGCTGGCCGCTGAAGTTTTGCAAAACCACTTCGGTGGTATAACGCTCCTGGCCATCTTTATCTTCCCACTTGCGGGTCTGCAGCTGGCCTTCCAGATAAACCTTGGAACCTTTTTTAAGATAACGCTCGGCAATATCTGCCAGCTGGGGATTAAAAATAACCACCCGGTGCCATTCGGTGCGCTCTTTGCGCTCACCCGAAAGTTTGTCTTTCCAGCTGTCGGAAGTTGCGATATTGAGATTGACAATCTTGGCACCGTTAGCGGTGTTGCTGACTTTGGGCTCAGTTCCCAGATTGCCGACCAAAATTACTTTATTAATGCTACCAGCCATAATTTTACCCTATCTTAAAAAAGTTACAAAATCTGTTGTTGAATATACACGGCAAAAAACGGATTGGAAACAAAAATCAATAAACCTGTGCATAGTCGCGCCAACACGCGGTCGGCTCACGCTTTCCAGAAAACGGCAGAAATCAGTAAACCTGCGTATAGCTGCCGCTTTGCAGCTGATATATTCCGTAATTCACCGGCCGCAGGGGATTGCCGTTTTTATATTCCTCCTCACCCCAGACCATGCGCACTTTGCACCCCTGGACTTTCTTGGCCAGATCATTGTATTTGAACGAGTCGGAAACTTCCACCAGCTGCTGCCACAATTTGACCGCCGAATAGCTGTAAACCCCCAGCCCTTCCGGCTCCGCGCCCTGCAAACGCAGCCGCACCAGCGTTTCGGTAAAATCAGGATCATCTTTCAGCGACGGCAGGGCAAGTGAAAAGCTCCCCTCCGCCAAATCGCCGAGCAGTTCCAAAAAGCGTTCGTCAGTCTGGTAGCGGTTGGTAAAAATAACCAGGCTGCGGTCTTCGTCTTTGATATCCCGAGCCAAAACTGCCAGATTTGGGGCTTCTCCCAGCAGATAGATAATCCGGTTGCCCTGTGCCGCCACATCGCGGGCCAGCCCGCTGTGGCTTTTGCCGTAATGCGCAAAATCATAGGTTTTGAGAACCCCGGCTTTGTTATGTTTGCGAAACTCGTTCTGCACCGCGGCGGCAATCTCCACCGCCTTGCGCATCTCGCCGTTATACACCAGCGCCACATTTTCGCCGTCAAAATGTTCTTGATAATATTTATAGAAATCTGCCCCCTGCCCCTCATAAGAACCGGTCATTTTAACCAGTCCCGGCCGGGTGACCGCCGCGGCGGCTTTACCCACCGCCGTCGGCACAATCTGAAAAATGCCGGCCTGGGCATAAATATCTGCGGTGCGGTCAAAAGCATTGTCGCAAAAAGGCCCGACAACCAAATTTATTTTTTCCTGCGGGGAAGAATTGACCGCCATCATCTGCGCGGTCGAAACGGCGATACGGTCATTGCACTGGTCATCCACCACCACCAGGTTAATCTTTTCTCCGCCGATGCCGCCGGAAGCATTAATGTCGTCCACGGCAATTTTGACACCGCCGACCAGCTCATCGCCAAAAGCCTTAAACTCCCCCGCCCGGGGAGCCACAACCGCGACATTAACCACGGCAAAAGCATTGGCGGCCAGCATGAAGGACACCGCCGGCAAAAGTTTCAAGACCGATTTTAACATACGTTCATAAGATTTGTTGCAACATTGCCGCGCATATTAGCACCTAATTTGATTTTTGCAAGTTTTTTGTAGATTCGGTCTTGTAACAAAAGTTTCACAAAAAAAGATTTGTCTATTTTTTGCCGGTGTGATATATTTTGTCTATAAGCTGATGACAACCTTAACTTAAAAAACAGGAGTAATGACCATGGCCTTAGATCGCAGTTCAGACCGCCGCAGCATCGGACAGCAGATTCTGTTAAACAAATACAATCCCCAAAAAGGCAAAGACCAGCCCAGACTTCAGCCGGGTACTCCTGAATTCCAGGCCGCACGTGAAAAAGCCCTCGCCACCGCCAAAATTTTGGCTTACCGCGCCGAGGTTGCCAGAAAAATGGCTGAGCGCGACCGTGTCAATACCGAGGTTGAGCACTTCAACTGGTGGAACGAATAAAAAAGTTTGAAACTTGTCTGACAAAAAGGCGCCTCTCCGTCACGGAGGGCGCTTTTCCTTTAATTAAAGTTTTTTCAAATTACTCTGGGGAATTATCTCAGCGAGAACATCACCCTCCCAGACAATATGTCCCTGCAACTCCGTCAGGATAACACCGCTTTCCGGAGCACTGACAGCTTCTTCCTGGCCAATATCCGCCGCCGCATGGATTTTAGCAATTATTTCTTCTTTCAAAACAATTTCTCCGGGCTGTTTTTCAAATTTTGCCAGGCCATCAGCCGAAGCATAAATTTTCTTTCTTTGTTCAAATTTCAAAATTTCATTTGCCGGCATCAAATCAGCGCCAATAATTTTGTTATAGGCTAAAATATTTTTGATCACCCTCACAACCTGACTTATTTTCTCAGCGTCATATTGATTATGGCTTCCGCACTCTATTGTCAGATTTGCAATTTTTCTGCGGTCAAGCTCGGCATTAAACGTCCCTTGCAGAGCAGGAATATCAACATCGTGCGAGAATTGATTGTATTTCATTCCCGCAGCTTTAACCAAATGCTCATATTCTTCTTTCGTATAAATCACAAAAGGCTGACTGTTTTTAGAAGTATGCAGGTCTAAAACCACATCTGCCCGATCCGCAATATTCAGTATAGCTGCGGCAATTCTGCCATTAATGTCGCCATCGGCATTTCCCGGAAAACAGCGGTTAAAATCCTTTCCGTCTACTAAGCTGAATTTACCGTTTGTAGAAAAATAACACCGTTGCAGCCAGGCAAGAGGATTGGCATAGGGAACTATTCTAACCCTGCCGCAGCACAGATTTTTTCTCAAAAAAGGAACCAGATCCGCCAAACACCACTGCGCAGTCTCTCCCCCGTGCAATCCGGCCTGAATATATATATCAGGCCCGCATTTTCCGCTATCGAGAACAAATTCGTTTATGTTGAGTTGGTTTCCGCCTCCGGCTTTAAGCACGGGATAGCTGTTTTTATAAACTTTAAGCATGAACCACACCGCCTTTTTGTTTTTGCTGCATATTATAATTTTTGCCAAACATGGAATGATAAAGATTATTAACGATCGGCAGCCATTTTTTATTCAAAACGACCTCATTATCTTTAACTAAAAACGGTGAAGAACCATTTTTTGCTTTGCCGACAATCCTTAAAATTTGCGCACCTGACGGAACCTTTTGCCCTTTTTTAAGACTAACGCCGGCAAGCCCGACAAATATCCGGTCCTGATTTAAATCAATATATCCATCAAGAGGTGGCCGGGTAGTTAAATTCCATTCCCACATACCGTTCTGTTGTTTTTTAACTTCATAAGTGCCTTGTTTCAGATCCACCTGAGAAACAGCTTTTCCCTGGTGTTTTCCCATTAACTTTATATAAAAACTTCCGGGACTTTGTAAAGATTTTTGATATAATGCCTCAGAGTTTTGTTTAACCATATAAAACAGTTTCTGCATTTCCGGAGACCGGCAGTCGGCATAATTAGAAAGAAATGCCAACCGGTGAATACCGGCAGCACCGGCTTGTTCGGCATCTCTGCTCAGCTGTTCGGTGGGCCCCTGCTGCCGGTCATTAACCTCATTGATCCAGATATGATTTTCTTTATCAATAATTAAATCTGCCCCGCATAAACCGACTTTACCGCATTTTGCCATTAATGTTCCCAGCTTATGGGCAATTTCACCAATTTTTGAATTTAATTCATCATTAAATTCATAACCCAGAGAATTTCCCACACCGTTAGAAGGGCTGGCGGTCAAATTTTTATTCCCGACAGCCTTTAAAGACGCCCGCGCCGCCAAAACAACAATTTTATCTTCGGTAATTCCCATTTTTTCACCGGCTGAAACAAGTGAATGCAATAACTCCGGATTATAAACATCGGCTCCAAGAGGAATTTTTCCTTTCATCATTCCCGGATAATCTTTATTTGCTTGCATATTACCGGCAAACATCGACAAATTACTGCAATAACCTTCAATAAATTTTGCAACTTTGACAGTTCCTTTATGTTGCCGGATATTTTCACAAAAATCTTCAAAGCTTTTAACGATACTGGTTCCCTTTCCTCCGCCGCTTTCAAAATTCTCAGCGCCGCAAGACTGTAAAACAACCTTCCCCGTTTGTCCCTGATATTTACTGTATAACTTGTCAATTTCTGTATCAGTCAACTGCTCAACTTTTACAATCTCCGAAGGAATAAAGCACTCTTGCAGTCCGGCTTCGAATAAGATTTTTTGCAGGTTTGTTTTTTCTTCAAAAAATAACCTTAAATTCTGTTCATTCGAGGCCACTATCTGTGCTTTTTTATGTTTTAAATTTGCTGACCAGAAATGCCCGACAGGTGCTTCAACAAACAGAGCCACCTTTTGTTCCCGCACTAAATCATCAGGCAGGGATTGAACAATTTCATAGATCTGTTTGGGTGTTTCGCTAATGCCGGTCGTATCATAGCCCGGGCTGTATTGGGGAATGCCTTTAAACAATTGTTGTCCGGGAGCTCCCCCGGCAATTACAGCTTTTCCGCCTGCATTCACATACTCTTCCAGTATTCCTCCCCGTTGTGGATAAAAAGCCGGCATAACAAACAAAATGCCCTGATCAGCCATTTTTTTCACAGTTTTATCAAACTCGATCCCGGTTTGTTTATTAATCCATTCTATGGCTTTTGTATTTAACATTGTCTCACCTTGCATAATTTTATTTCCCTTCCGTATTTTTCAAAAAAAAAGATTTGAAAAACTCAATTTTCAAATCCGCGACGACTGATTCTGATAATGACACGCAGAATCATCGTCGCTCCGTACGGCGGCGCAATTCTTCATTAAAATTATGTAAGTTCTGCATCAGCATTTTATTTCCTCTCGGCGGCATAATCTCATAGACAAAACATCTTGTCAACTCTTTTCTCTAAAACCTCTGTCTGTAATATAATTTTTGATTGATATAATTTCCAGTTGTCATTATATTAAGTGGGTTGAGAGGAATACTTCATGTCAAACGATTTTATTGAAATTAAAGGCGCCCGCGAACATAACCTCAAAGGCGTGGATATCAATATCCCCAAGAATAAACTCACCGTCATCACCGGCCTGTCCGGTTCCGGCAAATCTTCCCTGGCCTTCGACACCATTTATGCCGAAGGGCAGCGCCGCTATGTCGAGAGCCTGTCATCTTATGCCCGCCAGTTTCTGGACCTGATGAAAAAACCTGATGTCGATTCGATTGAAGGTCTCTCCCCGGCCATTTCCATTGAGCAAAAAACCACCTCGCACAATCCCCGGTCAACCGTGGGGACCGTAACGGAAATTTACGACTATATGCGCCTGCTCTGGGCCCGGGCCGGCACCCCTTATTCTCCGGCAACCGGACTGCCCATCGAGTCACAAACCGTTTCACAGATGGTTGACCGTATCCTTGAAATGCCCGAAGGCACCAAACTCCTGCTGCTGGCCCCGATTGCCCGCGGCAAAAAAGGCGAATACAAAAAAGAAATCGAAAGCCTGCAGAAACAAGGCTACCAGCGTTTGAAAATCGACGGCGAAATTTATGATATTGAAGATGTTCCCTCTTTGAATAAAAACATCAAGCATGATATTGAAGTCGTGGTTGACCGCATTGTCGTCCGCGACGGGATATCCGAGCGCCTTGCCGCCTCGGTCGAAACCTCCCTCAAACTGTCCGACGGCCTGCTTTTTGCCGAAAACGCCGCCGATAACTCCCGTACCGTTTTTTCATCAAAATTTGCCTGCCCGGTCAGCGGTTTCACCATTGAGGAAATCGAACCGCGCCTGTTTTCCTTCAACAATCCCTACGGGGCCTGCCCGCACTGTGACGGCATCGGAGCCAAACTTTACATGGACCCGGACCTGATTGTTCCGCACCCCCACCTGACGCTTGCCCAAGGCGCGATTGCCCCCTGGGCCAACCGCCGCCACGGTTTTTATACCGAAACCATCCATTCCTTGTGCCGCTATCTGAACATCTCCGAACATACCCCGTGGAGCGAGCTGCCGGAATCCGCCCGCAACGTCTTTCTTTATGGCTCCGGTAATACCCCGGTGCCGATGTATTATCCTCATTTTACCACCAACAAACCCTTTGAGGGAATTGTCAATAATATGGAACGCCGCTTTTTGGAAACGGATTCGCCGTTCACCCGTGAAGAGTTTGCCCAGTATCAGTCGGCGGCAACCTGCGAGTTCTGCCATGGCAAACGCTTAAAACCGGAAGCGCTCGCCGTCAAAATCGCCGGGCTGGACATTATGGACGCCTCCGCCATGCCCATAAAAAAAGCGCTCTCCTGGTTCCGCGGTGTCGGCCCCACGCTGACGCCCAAAAAACAGGAAATTGCTTCTAAAATCCTCAAAGAAATTATCGAACGGCTCAACTTTCTAAACAATGTCGGCCTGGAATACCTCACGCTGTCGCGCCAATCCGGTTCTCTTTCCGGCGGCGAGGCCCAGCGTATTCGCCTGGCCAGCCAAATCGGGTCAGGTCTGACCGGGGTAATGTATGTTTTGGACGAGCCGTCCATCGGACTGCACCAGCGCGATAACGACCGTCTGCTGGAAACCCTCAACCGCCTCCGGGATATCGGCAACACCGTTATTGTCGTTGAACATGACGAAGACGCCATCCGCGCCGCCGATTATCTGATCGATATGGGGCCGGAAGCCGGTGCCAACGGCGGGGAAGTTGTTGCCGAAGGTACCGTTAAAGAAGTTCTGAAAAGCAAACGCAGCCTGACGGCGCAATACCTCAACGGCGAAAAATCAATCGCTGTTCCGGCAAAACGCCGCAAAGGCAGCGGCAAATTTGTCGGGCTCAAAGGCGCACGCACCAATAACCTTAAAAACGTTGACCTCAAAATACCTTTGGGCACCCTCACCTGCGTTACCGGCGTTTCCGGCGGCGGCAAATCCTCGCTGATTTTGGAAACCTTATGCAAGGCACTCAATCGCGAAATCAACGATTCACGTGAACCTGCCGGAATTTATGATAAACTGATCGGCGCCGAAAACATTGATAAAATCATCAATATTGACCAATCGCCGATCGGCCGCACGCCGCGCTCAAACCCCGCCACTTATACCGGGCTGTTTACCAATATCCGCGACTGGTTTGCCAATCTTCCGGAAGCTAAAGCCCGCGGTTATTCTGCCGGCCGTTTTTCTTTCAACGTTGCCGGCGGCCGTTGCGAGGCCTGTAAAGGCGATGGTGTTACTAAAATCGAAATGCACTTTTTACCTGATGTTTATGTCGCCTGCGATGTCTGCAAAGGCAAACGGTTCAACCGCGAAACCCTGGAAGTGAAGTATAAAGACAAGTCTATCGCCGACGTTTTGGATATGACCGTTGATGAGGCTTACCGGTTTTTTGAAAATATTCCTTCTATTCGCAACCGTCTGGAGCTGCTGCGCAAAGTCGGGCTGGGTTATATTCACCTCGGGCAGCAGGCGACAACCCTTTCCGGCGGCGAAGCACAGCGTATCAAACTTTCTAAAGAGCTGTCCAAACGCGCTACCGGCAAAACCTTGTATATCCTTGATGAACCCACCACCGGCCTGCACTTTGAAGACATTAACAAGCTGCTTAATGTCTTGCACACACTGGTCGATCAGGGCAATTCTGTCATTGTGATTGAACATAACCTGGATGTTATCAAAACAGCCGATTATATCATTGATCTCGGTCCCGAGGGCGGTGACGGCGGCGGACGGATTATCGCGCAGGGCACCCCGGAACAAGTTGCCAGGGTTGATGAAAGTTACACTGCCAAATACCTGCTTCCTAAATTAGGATAAATTTAAAGCCCCGTTCCCGGGGCTTTTTTTATTAATAAAATCAATTTTAACGAACATCTTTGCCGCTGCCGATCCGGTAATAATGTTCACCAACCGCCAACGGCGTTATTTTCGGCCTGCGCGTCGATGACTTGCGGGGATGAGCCTCTTTGTAAGCTGCCTGCATTTTCTGCCCCAGGTCATTTAGAAGTCTCTGCTGAATGGTGCGCGGTGCCGTGTCGGTAATACTGTTTTGCAAATAAACCGCTTCCTTGGGACGAACTTCATACTTCGTCATAAAGAACCGGGTCATCTGTTCCATACTCAGTTTCAAATTACCGTCAAAGTTATCAAAATTCTTATTTTTCAGCACATTTTGCTGATAAACCTTCAACACGTCATGCATGGCGCCGACATCAAATTTCGGTTTACGCTCAGTTTCTTCACCGAAAAGATTACCCATAACTGCCGTACTTTCCCGCAGATGGCGGGTTTTAGTCAGCATTTTTGCCAGCGGCACCAAAGAAACTTTTTCAGCATTTTCATAATTGCCTTTTTCACGGTTATAGGCAGAAAGCTGGTTAGAAACGTGAAACATCGTCTGGGCAAAGCTGATTACCGTTTCACGGTTGGTCGTCTGAACCTCATGGCCGTAATAAGACATATATTGAAGAAGTTTGCGGGCCTTTTGGGTATATTGTTCACCCGGCTTGGCTTGAGAATTCAGCGAAGTCATCACTTTTCCCAAAACATCGTGCGTCTGTTTGATAACATAAGCGTCACGTTGCTTAATCGCCGACAATGCCCCAAAACTCTTTTCGCTGATATGGCGGTATAAATGGTTGCTCATCAGCAAATTAACAAAGTTAACCTTATCTTTATCGCCAAGAGCGTAGTTCCCCACAACATGATCCACCAGCTTGCCGTTGTTTTTATTAAAACCGGAATAGAAATATTTCTTCAGCTTCCATAACAGCCGCCCTGCCGACAACTCCTGCTCTTCTTTACCGGAAGCCATACGGACATACTCGTCCATCATTGCGGTAATCCGGTTATGGGTCTTATATTGAAATTCGTCTTTGCGGGAAAGTTGGCGATAGTAAACGATACAGTATTCAATTTTCTGCATGAGTTCTTCTTGAGGGGATACGTTTTGCTCGTTCATCGCGCGCCTCTTTTTTCGTCTACTTTCTTCTAATATAGCTTATTCTTCGGAAAAAGCAATAAAAAAGAAAGGCTGTCTGAAAACAGCCTTTCTCATTTACATAAATCACAGGCAAAAGACTCAGATAACGGGCCAAGTCATAAAACTTTTACCAATAGACCGTTAAACGAGCCTTCCGTACTTAGAAATTGTAATTAACAGAGAACCCAAACAGATGAATGTTTCCCTTATAACGGGCATATAAATCCCCGCGCGAGGCATCATTAACCAGGTTAACGGTCGATTTCTCGGCACGAATCCAGGTATAGCCGCCGTTAAAGGTCCAGTTGTCATCAAATTTGTATTCTGCACCGATTGAGTGCCAGATACGGTCCGAATCCGGAATACGCGGCGTACGGTAAGCCGTGCTCACCGGAGTCTGGTCATAAGCCAGGCCGACGCGGACTTTCCACTGGTCATCAATTTTATAGCTGGCGCCGATTGAATAAAACCAAACGTCTTTCCAATGCTCGTGAGTAACATTAAATAACCCCTGGTTGCCGATAATCGTCAGATCTTTAAACGAAGACCAGTATGTTTTCTGAGCCTCGGCCATAACCGCCCATCTATCGTTGATGTCATGATAAACACCCAGGCTTAACAAAGCCGGCGTGGTCAGCCGGGCACTGATACGCTGATCAACCATCTGGCTGGCCATTGCAGCCGGAAGACCAAGCGCGGTTCCCTGCAAGTCATATTTAACATTGCCTTTCAGCTTGTGCTTCACTTCGCTGCGATAACCGACGCCGATACGGGTTGACGGATTAAATTCATACATACCGCCCAAAACATAGCCGACATCAAAAGTATTGCCTTCCAGCTTGGCATTATTATACAGGGGCAACCGTCCGTGAGCAGCACCGTTGCGCAGTTCGGCATCAATATACTGCATTTGAAAGCCGGCTGCCAGAGAAAGATTCTGGTTTGCCTTGTAGGCCATAACCGGGGTAATGTTATAAGTAGCCACATCCGACAGTGTTCCGTGGTTAGCTCCGACCCAGCCGCGGCTGTAATCGGTAACCAGCCCGAACGGGGCCGAGGTTGTTACGCCGGCAGTCCACTGGTCGTTTAACTGATAGGTGAAATAACCTGAAGGGAGAATAATGCGGTTAACCACATGGTTCATTCTGTCTTCATAACGGCCCGGTGCCGCCGAACTGGTTGCGTCATACCCTTTGACATAACCGGTAATCGCGGTAGCGTTAAGGTTGGCATGGGCTCCTTTGTGGCGGGTAATTCCGGCCGGGTTATAAAAAGAATAGGAAATGTCTTCCGCACCGGCGGTCGCACCGGCAAAAGCATTTCCCATCGCTGCAACAGATTGCTCTCTGAGCAAAAAACCTGACGCACTGGCCTGAGCGGCAAAAAGAACCGTTCCGAGCGCAGTGTAAGTAAGTAGTTTTTTCATATAAGTCCACTTTAGTTGTTAGTACAATCGGCAGCATAAGACTGTTGAAAGCTATATTAAGCTTATTGAATGTAACATTCATCAACAATATGTTACCTGATCCCTAGTTGTAGTCAAATAATTCCCCAAAATCAAGCCTTTATTTATCCACCTTTGGAAAATGGTTCATATATATATTAATTTCAAAGGCTTACCGCCGATTCGCAGCTCCCGCCGGATCCTCAACTTATTTTTAACTTTACATTAACCATTATTTTAAGCTAAATATAGTCTATCTTGAACTATCGGAGACGACAACTTGAAAAACTTTGTACGATTCTGCCTGCGGACATTTTTCACCTGTATGAAAGTAAAATGCAATATTGCTTTTGATGAAAACAAGCTCCCCACCAAGGCAGTTTATGTTTCCAACCATGTATCTTATCTTGATCCCATTATCCTCTTTGCCTTTTTGCCCGGTGACCCGGTGTTTGCCCTCAACGGCCACCTCTACCGCAGCAAATGGATCCGTTTTTTGATGCGCACGGCAGACATCATGCCGTTCAACCCCATCGAGCCGATGGATATCAAAGAACTGATTGCCAAAGTTGACTCCGGACGGCGCTGTGTCATTTTTGCCGAAGGCCGTATTACCGAAAACGGCGGCTTGATGAAAATTTATGAAGCGCCCGGCCTGGTTGCCGATAAATCGCACGCTCCGATTGTTCCGGTCTGGATTGCCGGCCCTCAATACGGTTATTTTTCAAAAACCAAAGGGCGCCTTCCCCACCGCCCGCTGCCCAAAATCCGCATTACCGTTAAAGCGCCGGTCAAATTTAAGTTAAAAGACGAATTGCGCCGCCAGCGTGACCACATCAGCAATGAAGTCTATATGATTATGCGCGAAATGAGCTTTGAGGCTTCTTATAATGACAATATCTCGCTTTTCGGCCAGCTGATGAAAACCGCCAAAGTCCATTCCAAAAAAGGGCTTTTGCGCCGTCCTCATTTTGTGGAAGACGTCAACCGTGTTCCACAGACTTATAAAGACATTATCATTAAGTCCTTTGTCCTCGGCAAATATTTCAAACGCATCACCTGTCCCGGCGAACATGTCGCCCTGCTGTTGCCCAATGCCGTTGCCACTGTCTGCACTTTTTTCGGCCTGTCGGCTTATGAGCGTATACCGGTCATGCTGAATTTTTCGGTCGGCGCCAAGAATATGGTTTCTATGTGCCGTACCGCTGTTGTTAATAAAGTCATCACTTCCCGCGCTTTCATCCGCACCGCAAAAATGGAACCGGTTATTGATGAAATGAAATCTGCCGGGCTCAACGTCATCTTTCTGGAAGACCTCCGCCATTCTATCAGCCTGTGGGATAAAATTAATGCCTACCTGCGTTATAAAATCAAACGCGTTCCCCATCATGACGGCGGCAGCAAAAAAGCAGTCATCCTCTTCACTTCCGGTTCGGAAGGAGCGCCCAAAGCCGTGGTCCTGAGCCATGCAAACATTCTTTCCAACATCAAACAGGCCTCCTCGATTGAAACCTTGAATATTACCGATACGCTGTTTAATGCCCTGCCGATGTTTCACAGTTTCGGCCTCACTGTCGGTACTCTTTTCCCGTTGTTTGAAGGTGCCAAACTGTTCCTTTACCCCTCTCCGCTGCATTACCGCATTATTTCGGAAATTGTTTACGAAATCGGGGCCACCGTCATGTTCGGAACCGACACTTTCTTCCGCGGCTACGGCAAAATTGCCCACCCCATTGACTTCCATAATATCCGTTTCATGTTTGGCGGCGCCGAAGCCGTAAAACCCGATACCCGCAATTTGTGGATGGAACGCCAGGGTATCCGTGTTATGGAAGGCTACGGTTCAACCGAATGCGCACCGATTGTCGCAGCCAACAACCGTATTTTTAACCGTTTCGGTTCCATCGGCAAACTTCTGCCTAAAATCGAATACAAAATTGTTCCGGTCGACGGCATTGATAAAGGCGGCGAGTTGTGGGTCAAGGGCCCCAATATCATGCTTGGTTATATCATGCCGGACAACCCGGGCGTTCTGGTTCCGCTTGAAGGCGGCTGGTACAAAACCGGCGACGTGGTCGATATTGATGAAATCGGCTTTGTATATATTAAAGACCGGATTAAACGTTTTGCCAAAATCGGCGGCGAAATGGTATCGCTGAGCGCGGTAGAAGAAATGGTCCGCAAAGCCACCGAAAAAGCCGGAGCCGAATACTCTTACGGCGTGGTTTCGGTACCGCATGAAAGCAAAGGTGAACAAATTGTGCTGGTCACAAATAACAAAGAAGTGACACAAGACTGCCTTCATAACTATATCCGCACCAACGGCATGTCAGAACTTTACCTCCCCCGGGTAATTTTATACCATGACACGCTGCCGGTATTCGCTACCGGAAAGGCCGATAACGTTACTCTCAAAAAACAGGTTCTTGAAGAATTGGGAATAGGGCAAGAAGCCAAAGCCTGTTAAATAAAAGCCTGATAACCCGGCACGACGAAATGCCGGGTTATTTTTGGCTATACAATACAATAAATAATTGACATTAACATTTTAGTTTAATACTTTAGTTCTAGAGATTCGCCTTTCCAGAATCATCACATCACGCCGCAGGAAAGACGGATCTCTTTTTTTGTCTTATTGCCTCAATTGATTGTTGACTGTTTTCGATAAATAATGTATTCTGGAAGAAGTTCCGGAACAGTAATTATTGGAGAACGGTCATGAGAACAGTCTTTTTAGCCCTGGGTTTGTTAATCGCAAGCGCTTTGCCTGCTCACACC
>CALYAX010000023.1 GCA_944393665.1 uncultured Alphaproteobacteria bacterium | reverse complement strand
ATACGCTGAATGGTGAGTTCGCGGACCAGCGAAACCTCGGTGCCGTTGGCCGGTGCTGTCGTGAAAATGACATTGCCTCCGCTGACATTGGGGGTAAATTCGACACTATAACCGGAGGAAACGGGTTCGCCATCCAGATATACAGTTATATTGCCGGTTTCAAAAATTAAAAAGGGGAAACAGAAGATGGTTTGCGAACCATCTGCCTCATAATTGATATGAGGAATTGTTTCGCTGATGTCGAAAGTATTGGTCATGGTTTTTCCTTATAAAAAAGGCCGCCCTGTTCCGGGCGGCCAAAATTTATATTAGAGGTTATGGTATAAAAAAACTCTCAATCTGGTTAATTGAGAGGCAAAACAGGGACAGACTTCTCCCTATGCTGATTTAGCTCTAGCAAATTATTTTAAAAATGTCAAGGAAAAAATTCCTATTTTATGTTTTGCCGTTGACAGGTGAGCAGAAAGACCGGCAGAAACGAACGGAGAATTGGGAAAAGGAAAGAAGCGCAGGACTAGGGATGATCAGGAGAGGGAGGGACAGGAGCGAAGGGCTTTGCATGATTGAAAAAATTAAAACGCCCTGGTTTAGTCCAAGGCGTTTTGTTTTGGTGCTCAGAGGGTGGATTATTCATCACCCGCCGGCATATCATCGCCGATTAGTTCGGCACTCAGGTGGCCGGCGTCAGCTTTGATTTTATTTTCAATTTCCAGGGCAATTTCCGGATGTTCGCGCAGGAAAATTTTAGCATTTTCGCGGCCCTGTCCAAGTTTATCGCCATTGTAAGCAAACCAGGCTCCGGATTTTTCAACCACGTTGGCTTTAATGCCGAGGTCAATTAATTCGCCGGTTTTGGAAATGCCTTCACCGTACATGATGTCAAAGTCCACAATACGGAACGGAGGGGCAACTTTGTTCTTAACAATTTTAACGCGGGTTTGGCTACCGATGACATCTTCTTTATCTTTAATTTTGCCGATGCTGCGGATATCAATGCGGACAGAGGCGTAAAATTTGAGGGCGTTTCCGCCGGTGGTGGTTTCAGGGTTACCGAACATGACACCGATTTTCATACGAATCTGGTTAATAAAAATAACCAGAGTGTTTGACCGGGAAATGGTCGACGTCAGTTTACGCAGCGCCTGGCTCATCAGACGGGCCTGCAATCCCATATGCGAATCACCCATTTCTCCTTCCAGCTCAGCCTTGGGAACCAGAGCGGCTACCGAATCGACAACCAGAACGTCAATCGCGCCGGAGCGGACCAGGGTATCAGTAATTTCAAGGGCCTGTTCGCCGGCATCGGGCTGGGAAATCAGCAGATTTTCGATGTCCACGCCGATTTTTTTGGCATAAGAAGGGTCGAGAGCGTGTTCGGCGTCAATAAAAGCGCAGGTGCCGCCGCTTTTCTGGGCCTGAGCAATGACACTGAGGGCGAGGGTGGTTTTGCCGGAACTTTCCGGTCCGTAGATTTCAACAATGCGGCCGCGGGGCAATCCGCCGATACCAAGCGCCATGTCCAGGCCGAGCGAGCCGGTGGAGATTGCCTCAATATCAACATGGGCGTTATCCTGGCCAAGACGCATGATCGACCCTTTGCCAAAAGCTTTTTCGATTTGGCTGAGAGCCGCATCCAGGGCTTTATCTTTCTCCATTTTATGATCCTTTATTTCAGTTAGTACAAAGTTGTTTTAACTCTACTTCGCTCCGGCAAATTTTACAATTTCAGACTCGAAGTTATCCCTTGCTTTGTACTATGTTCTATTTTTGTTCTTTTGGCAAGAACTTTTTTTCAGATTTTTTATTTTTAGGGCGGAAATGGGGACGGGCCTGCCGCGGCGCGGTGGTTTGTTCAACAATTTCCTCATGGTTGCGGTATTCGCCCACGGCCGCGGTAACAACGGCTCCGAAGATGACAACAACCCAGGAGCAATAAATCCAGATCAGCAGAACCGGAACGGTAGCCATGGCTCCGTAAAGGGTTTTATAAGTGGCACTGGCCGAGATAACCAGCCCGAAAAATTTGCGCAGGAGGTAGAACATGACCATTGCCGTGAAAGCCCCGATCAGGGCATTGGAAATTTTGACTTTTTTATTGGGAACCATTACGTAGAGCAGAACCAGAGTGAGAATTGTAAACAGGCTGGGAACGGCAGCACTGATAAAATACTGTGAAGAAATAATATCTTCGGGCATATATTTCTGAATGGTATACAGATAGCCGCGGAGGGACAAAGCTGTTCCAAATAACAGCGGCCCCAAAGTGATCACCGTCCAGTAAAGGGTAATTTTGGTTTTAATATTGCGGGGTTTGTAAACTTTAAAAATGAAATTGAGGCTGTTTTCAATGGTGGACAGCATCAAGATAGCAGTGACGGCAATACCGATAACACCGAGGGCGGTCAGTTTGGCAGTGGCATTAATGAAATCGGCGAAGTACTGGCTGACTTCCTGTTCAATGTCGGGTACGAAATTGCGGAGGATAATCTCCTGAAGCTGTTCTTTGGCGCCTTCAAAAACCGGAAAAGCCGAGAAAATGGCCAGGCCGATGGCAAGAAGCGGCACAATGGCAATCAAGGTGGTGTAGCTTAGGGAGGCGGCGACCCGGAAGACCATATCGCTCTGAACGCGGCGGAAAAGGAAAAAACTGAATCTGCGGAAGGCTCCGCCCCAGGAATTCAGGCGGGTGGCTGCGGAGGAGAGGGATTTATTAAGATACATACGGCACCTGTAAAAAAATTGTTTACAAATCGGGTTAAATTTTATAAAAAGCAACCTGAATAAATTCGGCTTTAAAATAAGTTTATCCTATAGATACTAATTTTTTTTGTAAAAGTAAAGGAAGATATGATGACTGAACCGATGGCTTTGATGGCTGGCAAAAAAGGTTTGATTATGGGCTTGGCAAACGATAAGTCCATTGCTTGGGGTATTGCTCAGGCTTTGAATGCCCAAGGGGCGCAAATTGCAATTTCTTATCAGAATGAGGCGCTTGAAAAAAGAGTCCAGCCGCTGGCTGCCCAGCTAAATAAAGAAGCTCTGCTGATTAAATGCGATGTCTCTGATTCGGCCAGTGTGGAAGCCTGTTTTAAGGAACTTGGCGAAAAATGGGGCAAAATTGATTTTGTGGTTCACGCAATTGCCTTTTCCGATAAAAACCAGCTTAAAGGACGGACCATCGATACCACGCGCGATAATTTCCGCATGACGATGGACATTTCCTGCTTTTCTTTTCTGGAAGCCTGTAAATATGCTTCTCCGATTATGAATGAAGGCGGTTCGATTGTTACCCTGACTTATATGGGCAGCGAGCGCGTTTTGCCGAATTATAACATTATGGGTGTTGCCAAAGCAGCTCTTGAAGCTGCGGTACGTTATGCCGCGGTTGATCTGGGGGCCCAGGGTGTCCGTGTCAATGCGGTTTCGGCCGGCCCGATTAAGACGCTGGCGGCATCCGGCATCGGCGATTTTCGCAAAATTCTGCATTGGAACGAGTTGAACGCACCGCTGCGCCGCAATGTTACCCAGGACGAAGTCGGAATGACGGTTATGGGGCTGTTGTCGCCCTGCGGCACCGGAATCAGCGGTGAAGTTATCCATGTTGACTGCGGTTATCATATTCAGGGAATGCTGTGCCTGGATAATGCTGCGGCTACCGCAGCCATGCTGGCTGAATAGGCAAGTCCGTCCAGCCGGTGTCCGGAGCAATTTTCAGCGGTTTTGCGTTTGAGGCATTTACCAGTTTGTAAACCCCGTCGCACCCGCCTTGAGAATCACTCTGTCCACACATGCTGTTCAAACTTGCTTAAAATGTTTATTTTATTGTAAAAATGCAATATAACAGTTGAGTAACCGCTCAAAATGTTTATGATAAAGACCATTGTACAATGGTCTTTATTGTTTGTAAGGAAAACCATGGCTGATTTGAATTCTCCGTTTCCGGCTGCAGGTGTGGCGCGGCGTAAAAAACTGGCAATCAAAATTTTGGTGAAGTCGGTTATTTATGCGTTTGCGCTGTTCGGTATTTTGTTTATATTGCTGCTGCTGGCGGTGCTGGGGCTGATCCGGCAGGAAGCCGGGCCGGCAGCGGCGGTGCCTGCGCAGGCAATTTTGCAGGTTAATTTTGACAATAAATTTAACGAAACCCGCGGGGACACGCTGTTAACGGAATTCAGCGAGAGCAGCCCGCTGGCTTTTTTTGACCTGATCCGGGCAATCGGGGCTGCAGCCGGGGATAAACGAATCAAGGCTCTGGCGGCGCGGGTCAGTTCGTCGGATCTGGGACTGGCACAGATTGAGGAATTGCGGTCAGCTGTTGAGGCATTCCGGAAAAGCGGCAAGCCGGCTTATCTGTTTTCGACGGGGTTTGGTTCTTTCGGGCGCGGGACTTCCGAATATTATCTGGCAACAGCGTTTGACCAGATTTGGCTGCAGCCGGGCGGTGAGGTCGGAATTACCGGTATTGCGCTGGAGGTGCCGTTTATGCGCCGGCTTCTGGACAAGCTAGGGATTGAACCGGAATTTTACAGCCGTTATGAATATAAAACCGCCATGGCATCGCTGACGGATGAGAAAATGTCCAAACCGTTCCGGGAAGATATGACCAAACTGGGAAAGAGCCTGTTTGCCCAAATGATTGAAGGGATTGCCGTTTCCCGCGGTTTGTCTGCCGAAGGGGTGACAAAACTGGTTAATCAGGCACCGCTGAGTATGCAGGAAGCCGCTGACGGCGGTTTAATCGACAAGAGCGGTTATTGGGAAGACATGATTTCCGCGCTGGATCAAAAAGCTGAAATGCCACTGGTGGACCTTTATGATTATGCGGCAGCTCTTAATGATTATCCGGGACGGGGCAGCCTGATCGCTGTTCTTAATGCCGAAGGAATTATCAGCGAGGGAACAAGTATGGACAGCCCGCTGCAAGGAGAAACCGTGGTTGGTTCGGAAACAATCCGTGCCCAGCTGGCTGAACTGGCTGAAAACAAGAATGTTAAGGCGGTGGTTTTGCGGATTAATTCCCCGGGCGGAAGTTATGCCGCCGCTAACGCGATTTGGTTTGCTTTGAAGGCTTTTAAAGCCGAAAAGGAAATTCCGCTGATTGTATCTATGGGCGATTATGCCGCTTCCGGCGGATATTTTATAGCTTTGGCCGGAGACAAGCTGGTGGCCGAACCGTCTACCCTGACGGGATCAATCGGTGTTTTGGGCGGCAAAATGGTTTTGTCCGGTTTGTGGGATAAGATCGGAATTGACTGGCAGGGAATAAACTTTGGTGACAATGCCGGTATTTTGAGTCCCAACCACAAATTTAGTAATACCGAAAAAGATATATTTAACAAATCGCTAGACAGGGTTTATTCAGATTTTACTTCAAAAGTTGCGCAAGTAAGGGGGTTTGATAAGGCCAAGACCGAACAGGTTGCCCGCGGCCGGGTTTGGACCGGAGCAGGTGCCAAAGAAGTTGGCCTGGTGGATGAGCTGGGCGGTATTGATAGGGCGTTTGAAATTGCCCGCTCGGAGGCAAAAATTAAGCCGGGCGAAAAAATCGGCGTGCTTTATTATCCTAAAAAGAAAAGCCTGAGCGAAAAAATCGGCGAGCTTCTGAATGCGGCGCCGATGGCCTCGGTTTCCGGGTTAAGGGGAATACCGGGTGCGGATTTCAGGCAGCTGGAAATGCTGCAGCGTTTTAATTATGATTTGATGATGGTCCCGGTGCGTATCGGGTATTAAGAAGGGAAATAAAATGGCTATTGATACTCAGACAGTTAAAAAAATTGCGTTTTTATCGCGGCTGAAAATTGAAGATGACAAGATTGAGGCCGCCAAGGAAGAATTTGATAAAATTCTTGATTGGGTGGAACAACTTAAAGAAGTGGATACCGATAATGTCGAGCCGCTGATTTCAGTGAACGAGAATCATCTGATACTGCGTAAAGATGAAGTTACCGACGGCAATCAGCCTGAGGCGGTTTTAGCTAATGCGCCGCAAAAACAGTACGGGTATTTTACCGTTCCTAAAGTTGTTGAATAGATAAAAAGTCCGCCGGCTGATGTTTGGCGTACGGGAGAGATAATTATGACAGAATTAACCAAGTTAACAATAGCAGAAGCCCGAGAGGGATTGCAGAAAAAAGAATTTACCGCGGCTGAACTGACGGCTGCTTATGCCGGTAAGATGACTGCCGGCCGGAAATATAATGCCTATGTCTGCGAGGCTGCTGAACAGGCGCTTGAACAGGCCAAAGCCAGCGATGAAAGGCTGGCAAAAGGAGAGGGAGGGGCTTTGGAAGGCATTCCCTTGGGGATTAAGGACTTATTCTGTACCAAAGGTATGGCAACAACGGCTTGTTCCGATATCCTTAAAGGATTTGTGCCGCCGTATGAGTCCACGGTGACAGCAAAACTGCTGGAAGCCGGCGCCAATTTCCTCGGCAAACTTAACCTTGATGAATTTGCAATGGGCGGGAGTAATGAAACTTCGGCATTCGGCCCGGTTGTAAATCCCTGGAGCAAAGATATTCCTTTGGTGGCAGGCGGCTCTTCCGGCGGTTCGGCAGCCGCGGTTGCCGCGGAGATGTGCGCAGGCGCAACGGGAACCGATACCGGCGGGTCAATCCGCCAGCCGGCGGCTTATTGCGGCGTTACCGGAATTAAACCAACATATGGGCGTTGTTCCCGTTACGGGATTATTGCTTTTGCTTCTTCGCTTGATCAGGCGGGACCGATTGCCAAAGACGTGCGCGATTGCGCGATTATGCTTAAAACAATGGCAGGATATGATCCCAAAGATGCCACTTCGGCGTTGAAAGAGGTTCCGGATTTCGAAAAGTTTCTGGGCGGAGATATCAAAGGAATGAAAATCGGTATTCCGGCGGAATACCGGGTTGACGGGCTGAATGAAGAGATTGCCGCTTATTGGGATAAAGCTGCCGAGATGCTCAAAGCCCGCGGCGCAGAAATCGTGGAGGTTCATCTGCCTCACATCCGGTATGCGCTGGCAACCTATTATATTGTTGCGCCGGCAGAAGCTTCGTCCAATCTGGCACGGTATGACGGGCTGCGTTTCGGCAACCGGATTAACGGGGAGCATCTGGATGATATGTATATCAATTCGCGTACAGCCGGATTTGGCAAAGAGGTTAAACGCCGGATTATGGTTGGGACTTATGTTCTGTCTGCCGGATATTATGATGCTTACTATCTAAAGGCACAGAAGGTGCGCCGCCTGATTCGCGATGATTTTGTCAAAGCTTTTGAAAAATGCGATTTAATTCTGACGCCGACGGCCCCGACAGCGGCTTTTCCGATCGGCGACAAATCCATGCAGGAAAACCCGATTACCATGTGGCTGAACGATATTTTTACGGTTTCAGTTTCGCTGGCAGGACTTCCGGCAATGAGTCTGCCGATTGGCTTGAATAAGGCGGGGCTGCCGCTGGGAATGCAGCTGGTGGGCAG
Source organism: uncultured Alphaproteobacteria bacterium (assembly GCA_944393665.1). Lineage (GTDB taxonomy): Bacteria > Pseudomonadota > Alphaproteobacteria > RF32 > CAG-239 > CAZU01. Next base: position 20,827 of record CALYAX010000023.1, on the reverse strand, counting down.
AGCCTTTGATGAGGAAAGTATTTTCAAAGCCGCCAGCGCTTTGGAAAAAGATGCCGGGTTTAAGAGAGGACAGAACTAATGACAGCGATGATTATTAAAGGAAAAACAACTGACTGGGAAGTTATTTGCGGTTTGGAGATTCACTGCCAGATTATTTCCAACTCCAAAATGTTTTCAGGAGCTTCAACCGAGTACGGCGCAGATCCTAACCAGAATGTTTCTTTTGTAGATGCCGGCATGCCGGGAATGCTGCCGACGCTTAACGAGATGATTGTCCGCCAGGCGGTTAAAACCGGTATGGGGCTGGAAGCCAGGATCAATAAATATTCGGAATTTGCCCGCAAGAACTATTTTTATGCCGATTTGCCGCAAGGATATCAAATCAGCCAGTTTAAATATCCGATTGTCAGCGAGGGACGGGTCTTGATTGATTTGAGTGACGGAACGACCAAAGAGATTGGCATTGAGCGGCTGCATATTGAGCAGGATGCCGGAAAATCCATTCATGATATTGCGCCGGATAAGACTTTTATTGATTTGAACCGTGCCGGGGTCGGTTTAATGGAAATTGTAACCAAGCCGGATTTTCGTTCGCCGGAAGAAGCCGGAGCGTTTTTGAAAAAACTGCGGTCGATTGTCCGTTATCTCGGAACCTGTGACGGCAATATGGATGAAGGTTCGATGCGGTGCGACGTTAACGTTTCGGTTCGCCCGGTTGGCGAAGAAGGGTATCGCACCCGTTGCGAGATGAAAAATGTCAACAGCATGAAGTTTGTGATGCAGGCGATAGAATATGAAGCCCGCCGCCATGTCGAGACGTATGAAGCCGGAGGAACGATTGAACAGGAAACCCGTCAATTTGACCCGATGAAGGGCGAGACCCGGGTTATGCGCAAAAAAGAATTTGCCCATGATTACCGTTATTTTCCGGAGCCGGATTTGCTGCCTTTGGTTTTAAGCGATGAATTCATTGAAGAAATCCGCCGGGAGATGGTGGAACTGCCCGATGCTAAAAAAGCCCGTTTTGTTAAAGAACTGGGTTTGACTCCCTATGATGCCTCAGTGATATGCGAATCAAGGGAGACGGCGGAATTTTTTGAAAAAGCCGCCGCCGGACATGACGCTAAAAAGGTTGCCAACTGGCTGATGGGCGATTTCTTTGCCATGCTCAATGAAAAAAGAATTACTTTGGAAGAATCGCCGGTGAGTGCCGAAAATCTCGGCAAACTGGTTGAGCTGGTCAGCAAAGAAGTTATTAACGGCAAAACTGCCAAAGATGTTTTTGTGATGATGGCGGAGAGCGGGGAAGATCCGGAAAAGATCGTTGAGGAAAAGGGGCTGCGCCAGGTTACGGATACCAGCGCGATTGAAGCGGTGATTGATGAGGTTATCGCCGCCAATCCGGAAAATGTTGCAGCTTACCGGGCAGGAAAAGAAGCCCTGATGGGCTGGTTTGTCGGACAGGTGATGAAGGCAAGCCGCGGCAAAGCGAATCCCGGAATGGTTAACACCCTTCTTAAGAGCCGTCTTGCCGGAAATTAAAATTGATTTTGCTGAACGGCGGCAGGGCGTGTTTTAAAGACCGGGCATGCTGCCGTTGCAGAATCCTGGTTTGGCAGGTTTGAATTTTGTCGTTTGTATAGGTTCTGAAATGGAAACATTGAAGCTTAAAATAAAGAAAAAACCTACCCCGATGGTAATTATGGTCAGCGATCCGAATTCCGATGCTGACGATATGCTTAGTTTTGCAGCGGCGGCAGCTCTGGCTGATAAAAACAAGCTTAAGTTGTCTGCCGTTATTACGACCGGCGGGGATTTTGCGCTGCGTTTGCGACGGGCCAAGCTGACAAAAGGCTGTTTTATCGCGCTGGGACATCCTTTCCAAAAGGTTTGTGCGGGGTGTGATTATACCCGGCCAAAAACAATCAGGGATGATTGTTTTGTTGAGGAAGAGAATTCTCTGGCGCTGGAACGCAACGGGAACGTGGTTTTACGTAATTCGCGACAGCTGTTGGCCGAATTGTTTAAAAAGGCCGATCCTAAATCAATTACCCTCATTTTGAACGCTCAGGTTTCTGATGTGAATATCTATCTGCGCGAATGCGGTGCCAAAATTCTGAAAAAAGTTTCCAGGATTATTCTTATGGGCGGTTTGGCTGAGACACTCGATGAAAAAGGGCGTTTGCAGCCGGATTTAAATTGTTATAATTTCAAGGTGGCGCCTGAGGCGGTAAAAGAATTGTTCCGCTGGGCGCAGGATAATAAAATCCGCCTGGTTCTGGTGCCGAGGGAAACGGCTTATCAGGTGCCGATGGACCGAAGCTTTTACAATCAGCTGAGCATGAGCTCTCATCCGGTTGCCCGGGCTGTTGTCAATGTCAGCCGCCTGGCGCTGGAAAATTTGTGGAATGATATCCGCCGCGGCAGCTATTCGCATTTTGATATCCGGCGGTTTGCCAAAGTTTTTATGGGGATGACCGTGCGGCAGGCGATGAAGGAGATCAGCAGCCGTGATGCGTTTGAAATTATTGAACCTAAAATACGTTATTATTATCTTTATGACGTTTTGACTGTGTTGGCTGCTGACGATCCTTTGTTCCGCCAGTTTGTCCGGCTGGATAAAAAGTTTGATAATTACCCGGTTTTTCGGGCCGAGATAATTGATCCGGAAAAGGCCCGGCAGGTTATTGAAAAATTGATTTTCAAAAAGTTGGAAGCCTAAAAATACACCCCTGAGCCAGGGGTGTATTTTTATATCTTTTACATTGCCGGAGCCGGAACGGGAATTTTCGGCGCCGGGGCGGGAACTTTTACGGGAGCGGCGGCCGGTTTGGCAGCCGGAGCTTCCGGTTGTGCTTTCTGATGATTTTCCGGTTCGGACGAGGCTGAATCCAGCGCGCCGGGATCCGGCAAATCCGCAGCCTTAACATCGGCTGTTTTCGGCTGAGCGGCGGCCGGTTTGGCTTCGGGCAGCTTTTGCGGTTCCGGCTCGGGGCCGGTGACGGTGGTATCAAGCATGTTGTTTAAGATTGAGTGGCTGACTTTGTCGCCGACTTTAATTCCGTGACGTTTGACTTGTCCGGCATTGAGCTCGACAACAGCACGGACCGGATCGCGACAGATAATCAGTTCTTCTGACATCGGCTGGGCATTTTCTTTAATCATGATAATGGTGCCGTCGGGGCCCAGGAACAGCATATCCAACGGAATCTTGGTGTTTTTCATCCACATCGCGGTAGGGCGGACCGGATAAATGTTAAAAATCATTCCGCTGTTAAAAGCCAGACTGTTGCGGTTCATCAGTCCGAGCTTGAGCTGATCCGGCGTTGTGGCGGTTTCGACGTTAAAACGGACATCATCGGTACTGGTTTTGACAATCAGCGGGGTGGTAGCATTATTTTGTTCGGTTTCCTGAGAGCAGGAAGCCAGCACCAATGCCAGCAGCAAAAGCCGGAAGTATTTGAACATATCAGATCTCCTTTATATTTTCAGAATTAATTTTACGGGGCTGCCATCTGGAAACGACCACCGGTCCGTTTTGCGAAATCATCACTTTATGGGGACGGGCCGCAGCTTTTCCCTGGGCAGTTTTGAACCGGGTTTTGAACTGGGCGGCCAGTTCAGGCAACGGAACCAGATTGTTTTCGCCGTGTTTGTAGTGTTCGCGGTGCGGTGTGGCGTTAAGAATCAGAGCGGATAAATCCGCCGAATCCAAAGCCGCATATTTATTCCAGACCAGTTCCAGAAAAGTGTTGATTTTGTCGCTGAATTTGGGGCTTGCCATCAACGGGCGCCCGAAAGAAAGGGTCATTTGCAGATTGGGATCAAAATAGCCATCGGGCCCGGCGGCAAAGTTCCCCGGAAACAGATAATTGTTTTGATGGGTCAGGGCAAAATGAACCTGAGCCAAAAACATCAGGTGCTGCAGCTTGTCATCTTGCAGATAACCGTTGTCTTTTTCTGCTCTCTTGAAGAACCAGTTGGCGATTTCAAGCGCCGTATTTACCGCTGCCGCAGTCATTGCCGCTCCTTATGTGTCATCGTTATAACCGCATTATAATATAAGTGCTCGAAAATACAAATAAATATTAAAAGATAATCCATACTAAATATTTGCTAAAAAGTTGGTTTTTGCACTTGTGTTATGGGGATTATTAAGTTATCAATAACAAAAGAAGTTACTATTTTTTTGGGATAAAGTCCGATGTTTGAACTGAAAAAGATTGCTATAATGGCGGGGCTGCTGGTTTCGGTTGCGTCAGTTAGCGCCTGCAATTCTGTTTTGTTTCCTGAGTATGACGAAAATGAAGAAGAAATTTATGTCGGTGAGGGCGGCCGCGTGGTCCGTGCTATTCCGGCAGAGGGTAACAGTCTTAAAGCCGATGTAAAAAATCAGGCCTATGAGGAAGATGTTAACGAAACGGCGGCAAAAACCGCCCGTGCCGAAATTCCGGCCGAGGACAAGGCCGAGCCCGCTAAAACAACTGCGGTAGACCGTGCCGAAGCCGAATTGGCAGCCGGAGAGGCTATGCTGCCGCAGGAAGAAAAATTGAGCGAAGATGTCAAGGCCGAGGCCGAAGCGGCTAAGGAAGAAGTTTCCGAACTGGCTGATTTGATGAGCGAACCGGCCGGACCTTCGGTGAGCTACCGTATTGATACTTTTTTGTTTGAAAACGGCAGCGCGGTGTTGGATGATGCAAGCCGCAGCCGTATCCGCAATATTGTCAAAGAAGCAAAAACCCACGATGCCCATGTTATGGTTTACGGGTATGCTTCCAGCCGCACCCGCAATACTGACGCGGCCACGCACAAGCTGGCTAATTTCAAAGTATCGATGGAGCGGGCCAATGCTGTTGCCGCAGCTTTGAAACGGGCAGGGCTTCCGGCTAAAAACATTGAGGTTATCGCCATGTCGGACAGCGCCCCGATTTATCAGGAAGTTATGCCTGAGGGGGAAAGGCTGAACCGGCGTGCTGAGGTATATATTTCGTATTAATTTTACCGGGCCTCTTCAGGTATGGCATGGTGCATATGTCCTTTCGTACCTCAAACCGTACGTTCCGGACTATGTTCCGTGCCATATTATTATCGGTTTCTTGAAAGTTAATTTTTGGGCAGAATAAGGGTAATTAATTGGATTCAGAAGTTAAATCGCTAGGCGGAAATTTGTGGAAAGTTGCCGGGACGGACGAGCGCACGGCAGAACTGATGATGCAGAAATACAATCTGCCCTATCTGATTGCCAAAATTCTGGTGATGCGCGGGGTCGGCGTTGATGAAGTTCCGGGGTTTTTAGATCCGAAGATTCAGGGGTTAATGCCCAATCCGTTTGTGCTTAAAGATATGGAGAAGGCCGCGCGGCGGATTGCCCTGGCAGTGCGGGAAAGTCAAAAAATTGCCGTTATCGGCGATTATGACGTGGACGGGGCGACCTCATCGTCGGTTCTGCGCTTGTATCTGCGGGCAGCCGGAAATGAGCCGGAAGTTCATATTCCCGAGCGCGACGAGGGTTACGGCCCCAGCCGGAAAGCCGTGGACGATTTTAAGGCGCAGGGCGTCCAGCTGCTGATAACTTCCGACTGCGGTACTACGGCGTTTGAAGTTTTGGAATATGCCGCCGGACAGGGAATGGACGTTATTGTCCTTGACCATCACGAGGCTGAAACCAAATTGCCGCAAGTGTATGCCGTGGTTAATCCCAAACGTTTGGACGAAGACAACTCTTATCCTTATCTGCGTTTTATGGCGGCAGTCGGCGTTGTTTTTATGACGATGGTGGCCGTTAACCGGGAACTGCGCGAGAGCGGCTGGTTTACCGGCGGCCGCAGCGAGCCTAATTTAATGCAATGGCTGGATCTGGTCGCTTTGGGAACGGTTTGCGATGTGGTGCCGCTGAAAGGGTTAAACCGTGCTTATGTCCGTCAGGGGCTGAAGATTATGGCCAACCGCAGCAATCCGGGACTGACGGCACTGATAGACAAGGCGGGAATCAGCGAGGCGCCGACGGCATTTCATCTCGGGTATGTGCTGGGGCCGCGGATTAATGCCTGCGGGCGTGTCGGAGAATCCCAGATGGGGCATCAGCTGTTGTGTTTGTCGGACGGCTATCAGGCTGAACTGCTCGCTGACAAACTAAACGAATTTAATGTCCAGCGCAAAGATATTGAGGCTTATGTGCTGATGTCGGCGATTGAAACCCTGGAGGGAACGCCGCAGAGTTATCCGATTGCTTTTGTCAGCGGGCATGACTGGCACCAGGGGGTGATCGGCATTGTGGCCGGAAAGCTTAAAGAACGTTATAATCTGCCGGCTTTTGTAATGTCAATTGAAGCGGACGAAGTTAAAGGATCGGCGCGGTCTATTCCCCAGGTGGATTTAGGAGCGCTGATTATCGCGGCCAAAGAAAAAGGAATTTTGACCAAGGGCGGCGGCCATACGATGGCGGCAGGGTTCTCGCTTAATGAAGATAAGATCGAGGAATTTCGGAAGTTTGCCGGAGAATACGTGATTGAAAAAATCGGCGGTGAGGCAATTACCCCGGTCATTGAAGTTGATGCCAGCCTTGATGCCGCCGGGGCAACGCTTGAACTGGCGGAAAGCCTGGCGCAGCTGGAACCTTTCGGGGCAGGCAATTCCGAGCCGAAACTGCTGTTGACAAATGTGCGGGTTTCCAAAGCCAGCCTGATCGGTGTGGGGCATGTCCGCTGCGTGCTGACCTCGGCAAACGGCGGCAGCCTCAAGGCGATTGCTTTCCGGGTTGCGGATAATGAAATCGGCCAGGCGTTGTTAAAATCCAAAGGCGAAGTCTTTGATGTTGTCGGGCAGTTACGCAAAGACACCTGGGGCGGCCGGGTATCTGTTCAATTTCTTATAGAGGATATGAGGCGGGTGTGAAAGTTTGCCGGCTGGTGAGCTTTCGCCGTCCTGAAATCTTATTATTTATGCACGCTACCCGAACTTTCTTACGGATATAAAGGGAAATAAAATGTCAGATTTAGAAGTCAAAAAACGGGCAATTAATATTAAAAGGATCCGGCTGGAGCGCGAAAAAGCGGTCTTTTTCAAGCTGGGAGCCAAGCTGCGGGCTTATTTGTTTACGGGTATTCTGGTGACGGCGCCGGTGGCAATCACATTTTACATGGCGTATAAATTTGTGGTCTGGGTTGACCGGCTGGTGGGACATTTGATTCCGCCGCAATACAGTCCGGATAATTATTTGCCGTTTACCATACCGGGATTGGGTCTGGTAATTTTGCTGGTGGCACTGACGCTGATCGGTATGTTTTTTGCGGGATTTTTAGGACGCTTTTTCCTCAAGCTCGGCGAGTGGATCGTTTTCAAAGTGCCGTTGGTGTCAAGTGTTTATTCTGTTCTAAAACAGATATTTGAAACATTTTTTTCAAGTAAAACACAAGCTTTCAGCAAGGTGGTCATGCTGGAATATCCGCGCAAGGGGATTTGGATTTTGGGCTTTGTCAGCTCGGAGCTTAAAGGCGAAATCCGCGACCAGTTTGACCGCGAAATGCTGAATGTTTTTATTCCCACCACGCCGAACCCGACTTCCGGTTTTTTGATTTTTGTTCCGAAAGAAGATACTGTTGAGTTGGAAATGGGGGTCGAAGAAGGGATTAAATTTGTGATTTCCGGCGGTTTGGTCGAACCGAACCAGATGAAAAAGAAAAAACTGAAATAAAAGATGCCTGTGATGCGGAGCGGGTATGGTTTTTGAGCAAAAAATCCCCGGTTTTGTACCGGGGATTTTGATTATTTGTTTAGAGCAGCGGCGCGTTTGGCAATCTTCAAAAAGCCATTGATGTCTAATTTGCCGTCCAGGCGGCTCTTTTGGGCGACTTTTGCGGCGTCTGAGTTGATTTTTTCCTGGCTGTCGTTAACCGGAACTTTGTAATTTTTGACCTCAGCAGGCAGTTCGTTCTCGTCTTTTTTCTCCGGGGTGCGGCTTTGGGGGATTTTTCCGGAGAGTTTGTCTTGCTGGTACAGGTTTTTGAAAGCTTGCAAAGCATTGGGGTGAATATCTTTGTTGGTGCTGTCCATATGGTATTTATCCATTAACCATTCGTCAAAATCCATAATAGCCATCTTTTTTCTCCTCTTGAACAATGGGTTATATAAATAATTTACCATAAATTGTTTTATAGTCAATAATTTGTTAAAAGGGACAGACAAAATTTTTAACATTGTTTCAAAAAAGACTTGATTATTTTTGAAATGTGCTTTATTAAAGGCACAGTTTGTTAAGCAAAGTGCGCGGCTATGGCGAAATTGGTAGACGCGCAACCTTGAGGTGGTTGTGAGCTAAGCTCATGGAAGTTCGAGTCTTCTTAGCCGCACCATTTTATCTCCTGATAAAATGACAGCACGATGCTTGGAAACGTTTAATTCACACGGAGTTGCCTGGCTTAATATTTTATTCTGATTTCTGTCGCAAGGACAGCATTTCTCAAGAAAAGGGGAGGGTTGAACATGAGCAAGCGTTTCAAGCGTGATATACTTCCCAAAGCCAAACTCAAAAAAAAGAAAAAATCCCTGAAATCAACGGCATTTGACGGTTACCAGCTTGGTCTGGGGCCGAAAATGATTAATTCCATCGTTATCGCCCTGCATGAAAACGATGATATTCATGTCCGCAAAATTGTTGAGGGCCTGTCGGAATATGATCTGGCCCAGCTGCTGGAGTCTCTGGATCTCAGCTTGCGGCGCAAATTGGTTGAAATTCTGGGTGACAAGATTAATCCGGAAGTTTTCCCGGAGTTGAACGATGTTGTTCAGGAGCAGATTATCGACTCTCTGGACGAACCGCAGATTGTTAAAATTGCCAATGAACTGGACTCCGACGAGGTTGTCGAAATCCTCGAGCATATGGACGAGGACGAGCAGCAAAGCATTATTAAACAACTCGATCCCGAGCTGCAGTATCAGGTTGAATCTTCGCTGGGTTATCCCGAAGACTCCGCCGGGCGTATCATGAGCCGCGAGTTTGTGAGCATGCCGGATGACTGGACGGTGAAAGAGGCTAAGGAATATCTGCTTAAAAATGAGGAACTGCCGGAAGACTTCTACGATATTTTTGTGACTGACGACAAATACCATCCGGTGGGTGAAATTGCCCTGGACAAGCTGGTGCGTGCCAAACCCGGCCAGCTGTTGTGCGATATTATGGACTGTGAAGTGGTGCCGATTGACGTGCTTACCGATCAGGAAGAAGTGGCGCACATGTTCCGCGAATACGGCTGGATGTCGGCCATGGTGGTTGACAACAAAGGGCATTTGGTGGGCGCGATTAATATTGACGATGTGGTTGATGTTATCCATGAAGAAGCTTCCGAAGATATTATGCATTTGTCCGGCGCCGAGGAAGGCGATGTTTATAAATCGGTGTTTTCGATTTTCAAATCGCGGGTGGCCTGGCTGGTTACCAATCTGGGTGCCACGCTGATTGCTTCGACAGTGGTCCGCGGGTTTCAGGATGTGATTGCCCAGGTTTCTATTCTGGCGGTGCTGATGCCGATTGTGGCGTCAATGGGCGGAACCACCGGGAACCAGACTTTGGCGGTGGTGGTGCGCGCTTTGGCTACCAAAGAGCTGACCTCGCGCAATACCCTGCGCATGATTGTTAAAGAATTTTTGGTCGGCGTCAGCAACGGCATGCTGTTTGCCGGACTGATCGGGCTGGTGACCCACCTGTTGTTTCCGGAATATATGATTATCAGCGTGATTATTGCCGTGGCGATGTTTATCGAATTGAGCATTGCCAGCCTGGCGGGGATTTTGGTGCCGCTGATTTTGAACCGCCTGAAAGCCGACCCGGCGGTGTCGTCAGGGGTGTTCCTGATTGCAATCACCGACTCGGGTGGCTTTTTTGTTTTCCTTGGTTTGGCGAAATTACTTTTGTTTTAATTTAGCTTTTTTTTCTTCGGTCTTGTCAAAAAGTTTTCCCATTTCTTCACTTTTATCACAGCCATAAGCGGTGGAAGCCATAGAGGCGGCAAGCATGTAGAGGCCTTTGGCGGATTTCCGGTTAGGGATTTTTTCCAAAAAAGTAATCATTTTGCAATTGAGCTGGTTTTTCATCGGGTCGGTTGCGGTAACTTCGCTTTCTTCCATGATGGTGTCAAAGTTCAGGATATAATGTCTGGGGCTGCTCAGTCTGGTGTCCTTGTCCATTTCCTGATAAAAGAAACTGATGTCGACGCCGAGGATTTGGCTGATATCCCAGAGGCGGCTGCCGCCGATACGGTTCGTGCCGCGTTCGTATTTTTGCACCTGCTGGAAGGTAAGACCGAGCATGGAAGCGAGTTTATCCTGGCTGAAACCAAGCATTTCGCGGCGCATACGCAGACGTTTGCCGATATGGACATCGACGGGGTTAGGGTCGCCGTTGGGGGCGCGTCCGCGAGAAGAGATGGTATAAGGGCGGGTACAGCGCGGGGTGTACAAGGCGTAATAATCGGGTTCTGGGGCAGGCCGGGAAGCCGGTTGTGGCTGAGGGGCTGTGGGAGCAGCACGCTTTCTTTTGGGGGCGGCCGACTTGCCGCCGGGCTGAGGGTCTGGGCGGGGTTCAGTCCGCAGCGGCAGCCGGACGGCTGCTGCATCGGCGGCTTCCGGCATGGCTTTTTTTCTGGATTTGGGCGCGGGAACCGGCCGGGGTTCAGTATCGGGAGCGGGTTGGGAGATAATTTTTTTCTTGGGCATAGCGTTCATCCGGTTAAAAGTTGATACAAAAAACCGCCTTTGGATTAAAGGCGGTCGAGATGTCGAAAAAACTATACAAGAATAGCCCCGCTGCTTTTAGGAGTTTCCTCCCTGGACATAGCAGCAGCATCTCGACCGGAGATCGAGAATATAAATAATACTGGCCATCCGATGTGACCAGAGGTCAGCCGTCAAGAATGCTGTAATTCATGCCTGGCGGCGTTCCCCTTCTTGTAAAGAACTTTTTCGAGGTTCTCGAACCGTTTAGAAATCCGGCTCTGGGACTGAACGCAATTCTGAGTCCTGCGTCCAGTTTATCTGCACCGCCGCAAAAAATCAAGTCTTTTGCTCGGGGCAGATGTTTTACTTGTTTACTTCCTTAGGGTAAACAAAACCCCCGCTTGTTAAAAAAACAAGGCGAGGGAGTCACAAACTGCCCAAATGAAACAGCCAATCTTATTCGTCACCGCGAGGGCGCTTATTTCGAAAGCTCCCTCAGAAAGAGGGTGGGGCTTTGCATTTGGTGCAGGATTTGTGAGTCCCGGCGGGTCTCCCCGTTAAGAAACAGCAGCTGCCGTTTCAACCTGTGCGTATTATGGCAGGAAAATTTAAAATTAGCAAGTGAAAAATAAAATTTTTCGCCGGTTGGACAGGGCGGGAGCAGAAAGTTACGCGGGGTGCGTGTCGTGGGCAGCCCTGGCCGGGCGCAGGGTGGAAAAAGGAGGGGGCTTTGAGCGGCGTGAGGAAAAAGAGGAGGCGTGTCTCCGGGTGGTGCCCCTCTTGGCAGAGTGCCGGGAGCGGAAAGGCGGGCGGACGCCAAAAAATAAAACCTTTGCATATCTTCGACTAATCGCTTTTTATTTATGAAATTCCCTCTTATAATGGCAAAAAATCCGGCTTTGATACAACGCGGTTCCAAACCGCCGGTATCCGGCCCCAAGAGGAGAAAATAAACTGTGTTACTGGGATTAATTATTGCCGCCGCGGTGGTTGCCGCCGACCAGCTCAGCAAATACTGGGTGCTCAACCATCTGCTGGAGCAGGGCATTATTTTGGTTTATACCCCGTTTTTTAACGTGGTACGCGCCTGGAATACCGGGGTAAGCTTTTCAATGTTTAACAATTACGGCAATCTGGGGGCGCTGCTGCTCTCGGCGATTGCTTTGGCGATTGTGGTTTTCCTGCTGTTTTGGCTACGCAGTGAAAAAGACCGCTGGGGGCAGGTTGCACTCGGCTTTATCATCGGCGGGGCTATCGGCAATGTTATTGACCGGGTGCGGCTCGGCGCGGTGTTTGACTTTTTGGACTTCCATATCGGGGAAAGCCACTGGCCGGCCTTTAACCTGGCGGACAGTTTTATCTGTATCGGGGCTACAATTCTGATTCTGCAGAGTTTATTTAGTATGGTAAAGAAACATGAGGTGAAGAATGAAAAAAATAGTTAATCTGGCTGTTGCCGCCGCCCTGGTCTGCGGTTTGTGCGCCTGCTCGACGGCTACCAAAGAAAAGCTCGGACTGGCCAAAAAAGCGCCCAATGAATTTATGGTGACGCCGCGGCCGCCGCTTTCTCTGCCTCCGGAGTATGATTTGCGCCCGGTGGTTGAGCCCCAGGTACAGGAAAGCGGAAATGTTCATCTTTCCGAGGCCGAGCAGTCTTTGCTGTCAAAAGTAGCGAATAATTAGTGCCATGCGCCGCCTGATTTTTCACATCGTTTGTTTTTCGGTTTTGCTGGTGTCTGCTGCGCAGGCCAGGCTGTTTAACGGTGAGGAGTTTTATCTTCCCAACGGTATGCAGGTGATTGTGGTGCCCAACCACAAGGCGCCGATTGTGAAACACATGGTGTGGTATAAGTCGGGCAGCGTTGACGAGGCTCCCGGCAAAGGCGGTTCCGCTCACCTGCTGGAACATTTGATGTTTCGCGGCACGGCCAAAGTCCCTGGTGACGGATTGAACAAAATTCTGGAGCAAAACGGGGCGGAGAGCAATGCTTTTACCAGCACCGACATGACAGCCTATCACCAGATGACCGACATCAGCCGCCTGGAGCTGGCAATGGCTCTGGAAGCCGACCGCATGCAAAACCTGAAGCTGCGCGACAAAGATTTTGCCCTGGAGCGCGATATCGTGTATCAGGAGCGCAAAGAGCGGGTGGACAATAATCCGGCAGGCTATTTTAATGAAACGCTGCGGCGGGTTTTGTGGCAAAACCATCCGTATGCCCGTCCGGTGACCGGAACGCCGGAAGAAATTATGAGCCTTACCAAAGAGGATATGGAAGCCTTTTACAAAAGCCATTATGCGCCGAACAATGCCGTTTTGGTGCTGTCAGGGGATATTGACGCGGCCACCGCACGGCAGCTGGCCGAAAAATATTACGGCCCGCTCAAAAAACGCCCGTTGGCGCCGCGGCCGGAAATGCCCCGGCTGGAGCCGAGTTTTAAGGCCTTTTTCACCATGGAGCAGCCCAAGGTTAACAGTATCCGCGTCGGCAAAATATTTGCAGCGCCGTCATATAACATCGATCCGCAGGATATTTATAATCTGACGGTTTTGTCGGCTTATATGGGCGAGGGCGAAACCTCCAAACTGTATAAAAAGCTGGTGCTGCGCGATGAAAAAGCGCTTGATGTTTCCACGGCTTATGATTCCGGCGCGCGGGGGTACGGAACTTTCAGCATTTCGGCGGTTCCGGCACCGGGAATCAGCGGCGAGGAGCTGCTGGAGGCGATTGATGACGCTTGGGCGGAGGCAATACGGGAGCTGACTCCGGCTGAAGTGGACAAGATTAAAACCAAAATGCGCGCCGGGCTGGTTTATCTGCGTGATAATCCCGAGCACGCGGCGTATATTGCCGGCTCGCTGGCCGCTATCGGCATGCCGCTGAATGAAATTGAAAAACAGGCAGATGAAATCGACGAGGTTAAAGCCTCCGGCGTGAAAAAATCTGCCGAAAAACTGTGGAAGCATGCTCCGCAGGCGAGCGGAATTCTCAAACCGCAAAAGGAACTGACGCCGTCCGGTACGGACCAGCCCGGGAAAAAGGAGGGTCGCCGATGAGCCACCGGCCGTTATATAAAAAGTCGCCGCATTGCGGGATTAAGATTTTTCTGGTGATGCTGCTGGGTATTGCCCTGGCGCTGACTGCCTACGAACGGCTGACCGGTTTTCATGCGCAGGAGATTGTTGACAATTCAATCCTGAAGGCCAAGACCTTTGCGGCCCCGGTGCAGGAAGTTGTTTCCGGCCGCGGGATAAAAGCCTATTTGCTGGAAGACAAAACCAACCCGATTATCAGCGTGAGCTTTTTGTTTGAAAACGGCGGCTGGGCGCATGACCGGGCCGATCGCCAGGGGGCGGCCAAAATGGCGGCGGCAATGCTGGGCGAGGGCGCCGGAAAATATAACAGCCAGGCCTGGAAAGAAGCCTTGGAGAGCAAGGCCATCGGTATTAGTTTCAGCGCCGGAAAGGACGATTTTTCAGGCTCGCTGCTGACGACAACGGAAAATGCCCCGCAAGCTTTTGAAATGCTGCGGCTGGCTCTGACGGCCCCGCGGTTTGACCAGGCCGACATTGACCGGGTGCGCGCCTTAATGCTTGAGGTTTTGCGCCGCCAGAAAGAACATCCGGCCAATGAACTGGGGCTGATGTTTGAGGAAGAGCTTTTCCGGGGGCACCCTTACGGGCGCAATCCGGCGGGAGACCCGGCCGCTATCCGTAAACTGGGCCGGACTGATTTGGAAGAAGCGGTTCAGGCGCGGCTGGCAAAAGACAACCTGATTGTGGGGATTGCCGGGGATATTGACGCCGCGGCGGCGTCAAAAATGCTTGATGACGTTTTCGGCAGTTTGGCGGAAAAGGCCAGAACTGCCGCTTTGGCGGCTCCGGAACCTGTTTTCAACGGTGTTACAGAGCAGGTCAGCCGCCGGTCAGGCCAGAATATTGTGCGGTTTGCAGCACCCGGAGCGGCCCGCAGCGACGCAGATTTTTATCCGTTATTTATTGCCAACTATATTGTCGGCGGTTCGGGGTTGTCCTCGCGCCTGTCCAAGGCTATCCGCGAGGATAAGGGGCTGACCTACGGCGTTTATTCGTATCAGACGCTTGATGATGCCGTTCCGCTGCTGCAGGCGGGATTTTCTACCACGGAAGACAATTACGGCGAGGCTTTGGACCTTTTTAAACAACAATGGGAACTGTTTGGCAGCAAGGGCGTGAGCGCGGCAGAGGTCGAACAGGCCAAGAATTTTTTAACGGCGTCGTATAATCTGCGGTTTGCTTCCATCGGCAATATTGCGGATATCTTGACGGCAATGCAGAAATACCGCCTGGGGCAGGATTTTCTGCAAAAACGCAACAGTTATATTGAAGCGGTGACGGTTGATGAGGTGAACGCCGCCGCGGCGAAGTATTTTAATAAAGACAGGCTGCAGGGCATGGCTATCGGCAGTTTTGATAAAGTGACGAAGGAGAAATAAGAAATGTTTGGCAACAAGAACAAAGAAGTTAACAAAACCAGAGCCTGGAAGCGTCTGGAAGACCATTGCAAGAATATGCGCAAAGTTGAAATGCGGGAGATGTTTGAACAAGACCCGTCCCGCGCCGAACGTTATTGCATTAATCTGGAACACATGATGCTGGACTATTCCAAAAACCGTATCAACGACCGGACGATACGCTATCTGCTTGATTTGGCCGAGGAGCGCAACCTCAAGGGAATGATTGAAGCGATGTTCCGCGGTGACAAGATCAATACCACCGAGCACCGCCCGGTGCTGCATGTGGCATTGCGCAACCGTTCCAACAAGCCGATTTATGTGGATGGCAAGAATGTTATGCCGGAAATCAACGAGGTTTTGGCAAAAATGCGCAGGTTTTCCGAGGCGGTGCGCCTGGGTGAGTTTCGCGGCGCGACCGGCAAAAAGCTGACCAATATTGTCAATATCGGTATCGGCGGGTCGGACCTGGGGCCGAAAATGGCCTGCGAAGCGCTCAAAAAATACTGGGCAAAGGATATCAACTGTTATTTTATCTCCAATATTGACGGCACGGCCTGCTGTGAGG
This sequence comes from uncultured Alphaproteobacteria bacterium, assembly GCA_944393665.1. Taxonomy (GTDB): domain Bacteria; phylum Pseudomonadota; class Alphaproteobacteria; order RF32; family CAG-239; genus CAZU01. Next base: position 5,055 of record CALYAX010000023.1, on the reverse strand, counting down.
TTTTGAACAAGGTTGACCCGGAAACGACGCTGTTTATCGTCGCCTCAAAAACTTTTACGACCATCGAAACGCTCACCAATGCCAAAACCTGCCGCAAATGGCTGGTCGATGCTTTGGGCGAGCATGCGGTTTGCAAGCATTTTGTGGCGGTTTCGACCAATCTGAAAGAAGTTGAAAAATTCGGCATTAATCCGGAAAATATGTTTGAGTTCTGGGATTTTGTCGGCGGCCGCTATTCGATGTGGTCGGCAATCGGCCTGATTATTGCCATTGCCGTGGGCATGGATAATTTTGACAAGATGCTTGACGGTGCCCATGCGATGGACATGCATTTCAAAGATACTGATTTTGCCCGCAATATTCCGGTGATTATGGGAATGCTCGGGGTTTGGTACAACAACTTTTTTAACCTGCGCAATGTGGCGGTGGTGCCCTATGACCAGTATCTGCAGTTTTTGCCGGCTTATTTGCAGCAGCTGGATATGGAAAGCAACGGCAAGCAGGTCAATAATTTCAACAAGTATGTCAAATACAGCACCGCGCCGGTTTTGTTCGGCGGTCCGGGTACTGACGTTCAGCATTCGTTTTTCCAGCTGATTCACCAGGGCAGTTCGGTGGTGCCGATTGACTTTATTATTCCGGCGATTTCGCATAATGAAATCGGCGACCATCACGAAATTCTGGTGGCCAACGTTCTGGCCCAGGGCGAGGCGCTGATGCGCGGCAAAACCGTGATTGAAGCGGCTGCGGAACTCCGCAAAGCCGGAAAAGCCGAGGAGGAAGTCAAACGGGTAAAACGTTTTAAGAGTTTTACCGGAAACCGCCCGTCAAATACTTTTGTGTTTAAGAAAATTGATCCCTATACCCTGGGAATGCTGATTGCAGCTTATGAACACAAAGTTTTTGTGGAAGGAATTATCTGGAATATCAACTCGTTTGACCAGATGGGCGTTGAACTCGGCAAACAGATGGCTTTGAGCATTTTGCCGGAGCTGCAGGGCAATGCCTCTTCCGTCAGCCATGACAGTTCTACCGAGCATTTGATTGCTACGATTAAAAGATTGAGAAAATAAGAAAGGACTAAGACTTTTGCCGATTAGAATCTTACCGAATAATCTGGTCAACCAGATTGCCGCCGGAGAAGTGGTCGAGAGGCCGGCTTCGGTTATTAAGGAATTGGTTGAAAACGCTATTGATGCCGGGGCAACTTCAATTGAAGTGCGTTTGGTTGACGGCGGCAAGAGCCTGATGACGGTAACCGACAACGGCAAGGGCATGTCTGCTGACGAGCTGGTTCTGGCGGTGGAACGGCACGCAACTTCAAAACTGCCGGACGACAATTTATTTAATATCAATTTTCTGGGATTCCGCGGGGAGGCGCTGCCTTCAATAGCCTCGGTGGCACGGCTGACGATTATCAGCCGCACCAAAGACAGCGACAGCGGCTGGAAAATTGAGGTTAACGGCGGTGAAAAGTCGGCTCCGGTTCCGGCGGCGCATAACCAGGGAACAAGAATTGAAGTGCGGGATTTGTTTTATGCCACCCCGGCACGGCTCAAATTTTTGAAAACCGGAAGCGCTGAAACAACCCAATGCGTGGATATTATGCAGCGGATTGCCCTGGCGAACCCCGGTATTGCCTTTTACCTGTATGAGGGTGACAAGAAAAAGCTGGCGCTGCCCGCCTGCAACGGCGATTTGTTTGATGCCCGGCTGGAGCGGCTGGGCGCGGTGATGGGGCGCGAGTTTTCCGATAATTCTATTTTGATCGATGCGGAGCGGGACAGCGTGCGGATTAGCGGTTATGTTTCGCTGCCGACGCTGAATAAAGCCAATTCGCTGTCGCAGTTTTTGTTTGTCAACAACCGCCCGGTGCGCGACAAACTGCTGCTGGGGGCAATTCGCGGCGCTTATCAGGATGTGCTGGCCGGCGGGCGGTATCCCTTATGCGCTTTGTTTTTTGACGTGGATCCGCGTTATGTGGATGTTAATGTCCATCCGGCCAAGGCAGAAGTGCGCTTTTATGACAATGCCCTGGTGCGCGGGCTGTTGGTGAGCGCTATCCGCAACGGCTTGAATGCACAGGCCAACCGGGCCAACAATGCGATTAATCTGGAAGAGCTGGTTCATGACAATATTCCCGATTTCAGCCAGCCGCAGGCACCGCAAACCGGCTTTAGCTGGGAGGGGCTGAAAACCCATACATCTCCGTCAACACCTCAGGTGAGCCGGATTTATCAGTCGTTAAACCAGGGGTACGGCCGCCGCCAGGCTGAACTTCCGGAGCTGGAACGTAAGTTCTCGGTGCGGGTTGAGGAAGTGGAAGATACTGTTCAGCGGAGCGATGTCGGGCCGTTGGGACTGGCTAAAGCCCAGTTTCATGATACTTATATTATTGCCCAAAATGAGGACAGTCTGATTATTGTTGACCAGCATGCCGCCCACGAGCGGATTGTGATGGAAAAACTCAAGGCGGGTCTGGCACAGGGCAACGTTGCCTCGCAGATTTTGCTGATTCCGGAGATTGTGGATTTGCCCGCGCCGGAAAAAGAAAGAATTCTGGCCGCAGCGCCGGAGCTGGAAAAATTGGGGCTGGCGGTAGAAGAATTCGGCACCACGGCGGTGATTGTCCGGGAAACGCCGGCACTTTTGGGCGAATGTGATGTCAAAAAGCTGATGACCGACCTGGCGGAAGAAATGGCCGAATGGGGGACCGGGTTTGAACTGACGGAAAAACTGCATCTGGTTTGCGCCACAATTGCCTGCCACGGTTCCGTCCGGGCAGGGCGGCGCCTGAACGCCGAGGAGATGAACCGGCTGCTGCGGGATATGGAAAAAACACCGCATTCCGGGCAATGCAACCATGGCCGTCCGACTTATGTCGAGCTTAAAATCAGCGATATTGCCAAACTGTTTGACCGATAGGGAATTTAATGTTTGATTTAAAAGAGTTTATTGCCGGTTATCGGCCTTTTGACGAGCGCGAAGCCGCCTATAAGGAAGCTTTTCTTTATTTTCTGGCTGCTTTTGGCGACAATATCTGGACACGCAGCAATTTGACCGGACATCTTACGGTTTCTGCCTGGGTGGTTAATCCGGGCCGGAATAAGGTTTTGATGGCCTTTCATAATATTTATCGCAGCTGGTCGTGGCTGGGCGGCCATGCTGACGGCGAAAAGGATTTGCCGGCAGTAGCCCGGCGCGAAGTTGAAGAGGAAACCGGAGTTAAAAATCTTAAAGCACTGGGTGAACTGCCGTTTGATATTGATGTGAATATAGTGGCAAATCATGTCAAACACGGGCGTCAGGTGGCCGATCACCTGCATTATAATGTCACTTTTTTGTTTGAGGCAGATGAATCCGAAGTTTTGAAAATAAACCAGGCCGAAAACAGCGGTGTTAAATGGATTAAGTTTGATGATATCGAGACGGAATGTACCGAAGCGTGCATGATGGACACATACAAACGTCTGAAAGAAAAAGTTCAGTTGGGAAAGCAGGAATAGTATGGTTAGCGATTTGTTTTTAGAGGGTCTTTTGGCTGCAACGATAGCCGGTCTGGTGACCGGTGTCGGCGGGTTTATGGTTTTTTTGAAAAAACATTACACGCGGGAAAATATTAATCTGATGCTTAATATTGCGGCGGGAATTATGCTGGCTGCCTCGTTTTTTTCCCTGTTGTCACCCTCAATGGAAAAAATCCTGACCTTTCATCAGGATCCGGCGGTTGCCGGCCTGTGGTATATTTGTGCGATATTTTCCGGCGTGGTGCTGGTGTGGATTTTGAACACGGTATTGCCGCATGAGCATAATTATATCGGCCATCACGGCATGGGTTTTAATCTTAAAGCCTCCTGGCTGTTTATCATTGCCATCACGATTCATAAATTTCCGGAAGGGCTGGCTGTCGGCGTGGCGTACAGCGGCGAGGATATGCTGAATCCGCTAAGCCTGACAATTGGTATCGCTTTGCAGAATATTCCCGAGGGACTGACGGTTGCCATTTCACTGGTGGCGGTGGGATATTCCAAATGCAAAGCGGGGTTTGTGGCGATGCTGACCGGGCTGGTGCAGCCGGTGGGAGCTATTGTCGGACTGCTGATTATGGAAATCAGCGACAAGGTGGTGCCGCTGGGAATGGCTTTGGCCGGCGGAACGCTGCTGTTTGTGATTATCAACGAGATTTTGCCGGAAACCTATGATATTAAGAAAAGCCAAAAAGCGGCGGCAGCTGTCTTTATCGGATTTATTGCCATGACTTATATCAGTATTGTGCTGGAATAAAGCTGATTTTTTCGATAAGTCTGTTTTTTAGTCCGGATTGTATTTTTTGATACTAATAAATTAAAAAAGCTATTGACCTTCGGCAACAGATAATATAAATATAACCCCGTACCACATGGAGAGTTGGCAGAGTGGTAATGCAGCGGATTGCTAATCCGTCATCGTGAATAACGATGCACAGGTTCGAGTCCTGTACTCTCCGCCACATCAAGCCGCCGGAAGGCGGCTTTTGTATTGGAGACAGGACTAGGCTCAGGAACTTAAATTCGCCGCGGTCATGGTTATTCCCTTGCTCATTAAAGTTTTCTGAGATGTTGCAGACAAAAAACTGACGTTAGTCAGTTTTTTGCTTAGCCATTCTGTACTCTCCGCCACATCAAGCCGCCGGAAGGCGGCTTTTGTATTGGAGACAGGACTAGGCTCAGGAACTTAAATTCGCCGCGGTCATGGTTATTCCCTTGCTCATTAAAGTTTTCTGAGATGTTGCAGACAAAAAACTGACGTTAGTCAGTTTTTTGCTTAGCCATTCTGTACTCTCCGCCACATCAAGCCGCCGGAAGGCGGCTTTGTCATAAAAAAACACCTGCAGAGGTGTTTTTTTATGGTTAAGGATCAATGGGGAAGCGCCATGTGGCGACAGTCCCGTTAGAATCGGGAAGCTTTATGGTGCCACCGGCAAGTTATTTTCTGCCGGTTACTTTTGTTTTAATTTAGCTTTTTTTTCTTCGGTCTTGTCAAAAAGTTTTCCCATTTCTTCACTTTTATCACAGC
>CALYAX010000022.1 GCA_944393665.1 uncultured Alphaproteobacteria bacterium | reverse complement strand
CATAAAAAGCATACCACAGCACGTCGCGGAACAGCAACAGCACCAGGAGCAGAAACATAAAACCAAACAGGGTATAACCGATAAAAGAAATCAGATCAAAAATAAAAGAGTTCAGGTTAAAATTGCGCAGAAACCCGATATAGAGCGGAGCAAACCAGCCGGCAATGACCAGGCCCGAAATCAAAGCCTTCCAGCCAAAACGCAAATCACTGTAGCCAACCAGCGTTTTGATAGTAATAACCGTACAGGCAACGGAGAAAACCAGAACAGAAAAATAGAACACGACTCTTTTCTCTTTTAGGAGTTACAACATAGCCACCGAAAGGGTTTTGCGGCGCGGCGCCCGCGGGGCACGAGCCGGTTTGGCCTCGGAAATTAATTCCGATTTCGAATCGGCATGGCTGATTTCAATCACTTTGAATTCCCGTTTGACCGGCGCCGGAGTTTCGGCAATAGGCGTTTCAACAGCTGCAGGGGCAGCATCGGCCTTAACTTCGGCATTAACCTGCTGGCGGGCGGCAGCCTGATCATCGCGGCGGCGCTGCGGACGCGGGCGGTCAGTCTGCGGGCGGGCCGGAGCCGGACTGACCGGGGCAGACGGGCTGACCGGTTCAATGTCGGCCTGAACAGGAGCCTGTGCCACGGAAGCGGGCATATCCGCTTTGGCAGGAACAGGTTCAGAATTATTGTCAGCCGGGGCAGCAGCATTGTTGAACATCGCCTGACGCTGATTTTTACGTTCGTTAATCTCGGTAACGATTTTGCGATAATGCTCGGCATATTGGCGGAAGACCTCGGCTTCGACATAATCGCCGTTGCCATGAGCCTCTTTAGCGAGGTCATTATATTTTTTAATCAGATCAAGGGCCGTTCCGCAAGTTTTTCCGGCCGGGGAGATCGAATCAAATTTATAGTTAAGCGAATAGATAGAATTAAAATTGTTGTTGGAATTATTATTTCCGTGATATTTGTTATTCGATTTTTTCATACACTTTGTACCATAATTGCTTGACTTCGCGATGACACGAAGTTGGTTGTTTATCAATGCTGCTTAAATAAAAAAGTTTTGATTTTGACGAAATTAAAAACAGAAACGGGGCATAAACAAAAAACTAACAAAGCCGCCGGAACGATTGTCATATTACATAATAAATACTTAATTGCAACTTATTTTTTCAAGATTATACACCTATCTGTACCACTTAAATCCTTAACAATTTGCAAAAGTTTCAGGCCTGCCGATTCAAAAATTTTAATTACATCGGCTGCCTGGCCTTCCCCGATTTCCAAGAACAGGGCGCCGCCAGACGCTAAAAGCGGCGGAACCACCAGGGACAGCTGCCGGTAATCATGAAGGCCGTCAATACCGCCGTCCAAAGCAATCCGGGGATCAAAATCACGCACCTCGGGATCAAGCCGGTCAACTTCGGCTGATTTGATATACGGCGGGTTGGAAACGATGACATCAAAAGTCTGGCCCAAATCGGCGCCCAGTTTATCATTGTACCAGGTGCCCTGCAAAAACTTAACCCGGCCGGACACTCCTAAATCATAGGCATTGCGGGCTGCAATTTCAAGTGCCTCCCCGGATTTATCAAACCCGATACCGCTGACTTCGGGACACTCTGCCAGAATAGAAAGCAGAATGCACCCTGAGCCCGTTCCCAAATCAAGTATCGAAACCGCGCCGTTATTTTGAATATAATCAATAGCGGCCTCAACCAAAATCTCTGTATCAGGGCGCGGGCTTAAAACAGCGGGCGAGACTTCAAACCGGTATTTATAAAAGCCCTTATACCCCAACACTTTATCCAGTGGTTTGCGGGTCAGGCGTTCGGCAACCAGATTTTCCAATTCAAATTTTTGGATATCATCGAGCTCATCTTCATATTCTGAAAGATGGCGATAATCTATCCCCAGAACATGGGCAACCAGCATCCGTGCCTCCAAACGCGGCGACTCAATGCCGGCACGGCGCAATTTCCAGACCAAATCATAGACAAAGGTTTCAAGATCGGAATTCATGGACAGACCCACTACAAAAGAACAGCATCTTAAAATTTTAAGATGCCGGTTTAAACACAGACTAATTACGAACGAAAATTTTCATCTTTTGCAAGAACAAGGGAGGTTTCCTCATGCTCTGCTGCCGGCGTTTTGCCGGTGAGAACTTCAACACGGCGGAGACGGTCAGCCATGCGGATATTGAACCCGTCAAAGCTGAATGCAAAGCCGGCAGGCCGCTCAGATGCGAGTCCGGCCGCGGCAGCCGCAGATGTTGGTGATGTTATTTCCATCGTCTTCCCCCGAAATTTTGTCTATTATATCATGCTTTTCTTTTGATTGCAAGCAAAACTAATGCCTGCAGTTTGTCAAAAGCTTTTTTCTCGATCTGGCGTACACGTTCACGGCTGACGCCAAACCGGGCACCGATTTCCTCCAAGGTCAGAGGATCCTCACGCAACATGCGGTTTTTGATGATAAACTGTTCGCGTTCATCAAGGCTGGACAGGCAGTTACGCAAAATCTGCGCTTTATAGCCGGCTTCCTGACGGCGGGCCAGATTTTCCTCAATATTCTGCGATTTGTCGACAATAAAATCAATCTTTTCATCTTCGTCTTCATCAGAGACGCTGACATTCAGGGATTTATCCCCGCCCAAACGGCCGTTCATCTCTTTGACTTCAGATTCCTCCACCACCAGTTCGCGGGCAATGCTTGACACCTGCTCGGGCGTCAGCTCCTTATTTTCATAGATGCCGAGACGCGCCTTAATCCGGTTGAGGTTATAAAAAAGTTTTTTCTGTGCCGCGCGGGTCCCGATTTTTACCAAAGACCAGGAACGCAGAACGTAATCGTTGATCGCGGCCTTAATCCACCAGATGGCATAAGTTGCCAGGCGTACTTTTTTGGCAAGATCAAATTTTTTCACCGCCTGCATTAAGCCGATGTTTGCCTCGGAAATAATATCGGCCAGCGGCAGGCCGTAACGGCGGTAGGTAAAGGCAATTTTGGCGGCCAGGCGCAAATGCGACGTTACCAGAGTTTGTGCCGCAGCCAGGTTTCCGGTCGCCTGAAAATCCTGTACCAGGCGTGTTTCTTCAGCCTCGGACAGAACAGGAAATTGTTTGATTTGTTCAAGATAAGCAACCAGGCTGTTATCATTAACCAGCACCGGCAAATTTGATGATTTTTTAAGAACCAGTTCAGAACCGTTACTCATAAAATTCAACCTTCTTTCATATGCAATTTTATTGATATATAAGACCTTTCAGACAAATAACAATATTTTTGCAGAGAAAAATAATAGAACTTTTTGCTAAAAGGCGCAATCTTTTTTTAGAAAAAATTTACAAGAAACTAAGGTTCCCGGTACTGAAAAGTGAGCGGGCGGCCGGCATTTTGGAAATTGAGAACATCAACAGCGACACCCCCGCCTCCCGGAGCCGGATACATCAGCAGGTAGAGCTGGCGGCTGGTGAGAGGATTGCTGCCGACACAGAGCCGGAAGTCATTGTCGGTCAGTTTGCGGCTGATTTTAAGGGTAATCAGACGGTCAGCTATCAGATAATTATCCGCAGGCCTGAACTGCGCCAGATCAACCGGGCTGAAAGAACCGATATTTTTTTCCGCCAGTTTGCGGGCGCGGCGTTCATAGGTATTTTCCGGTTCGGTTTCGTTTTGAAAAGAAACAATCCGTTCCCGAACCTGCTGTTCCAGGACGGGCGTTTGGCAGTCGGGAAACAAATGCCCGGCTTCCGGCCTGACAACGTCTTGATTTTCAATGACGGTCACCGTTTCAGCCGGAACGCCGAAAGCATTAAATTTAACGGATGTTTCCACTTTTTCCGCAGAAGTATCTTTTTCACGCGGGGCGGGCGCGCCTGCGGCGGCCGCCGAACCGGCGACCAATCCGAAAAGCGTTAATAACCACAGGCAGCGCATAAAATTTCCCCTTAGAAGTTGATTGAATTGGGCGTCCGCGGAAAAGGAATAACGTCGCGGATATTACCGATACCGGTGATTAACATCATCATCCGTTCAAAGCCCAGGCCGAAACCGGAATGGGGAACCGAACCGTAACGCCTTGAATCAAGATACCATTTATAGTCGTCTTCATGCATACCGTTTTCACGAATCCGGTTGACCAGCACATCAAGGCGCTCTTCGCGCTGCGACCCGCCAATCAGTTCGCCGATACCGGGGACCAAAACATCCATGGCGGCGACGGTGCGCCCGTCATCATTCAGGCGCATATAAAAGGCCTTAATCTCTTTGGGATAATCGCGGACAATAACCGGACGCTTAAAATGGATTTCCGCCAGATAGCGCTCATGCTCGGTCTGCATATCGATACCGAATTCGGGCTTATATTCAAATTTATGACCGGATTTCTGCATAATCTCGATAGCTTCGGCATAAGTAATGCGGGCAAAGCCGTTGTCGATTATGTTATTCAGTTTGTCTTTGAGTCCGGGTTCGACATATTTGTCAAACAGTTCCATATCCTCGGCGCAGTTTTCCATGATATGCTTACAGCAAAAACGGACCATATCTTCCGCCAAATCCATATCATCATGAATATCAGCAAAAGCCATTTCCGGCTCAATCATCCAAAACTCGGCGGCATGGCGGGTGGTGTTGGAGTTCTCCGCCCGGAAAGTGGGGCCGAAAGTGTAAATATCGCCCAGACCCATGGCATACATTTCGCCGTTGAGCTGGCCGGAGACGGTCAGGTGCGCTTCCTTGCCGAAAAAGTCTTTACTGTAATCGACCTTGCCGTCAGCCGTCCGCGGAACATTGTTCAAATCAAGCGTGGTCACCTGAAACATCTCGCCGGCGCCTTCGCAGTCCGATCCGGTAATCAGCGGGGTATGGACATAGCGGAAGCCGCGCTCGTTAAAAAATTTATGAATGGCGAAAGACAGTTCGGAACGAATCCTGAAAGCCGCGCCGTATTTATTGGTGCGGGGGCGCAGATGGGCAATCTGGCGCAAAAATTCGTCGGTATGTTTTTTCTTTTGCAGCGGAAAATCATCAGGCGCGAGGTCATAAATTTCCACTTTATCGGCAATCACTTCATATTTTTGGGCGCCGCCTTTGGATTCAACCAATGCGCCGGTAACTGCCAGGGAGGAACCGGTGGTCAGTTTTTTGATTTCCTCATAATTATTGAGATTATTATTGGCAATAATTTGAATATTTTTTAAACAGGAACCGTCGTTCAATTCAATAAAAGAAAAATCTTTAGCATCGCGGCGGGTACGGACCCAGCCTTTAACCAAAACTTCCGCCTGCGGCTGTTCCGCGGCCAGAAGTTTAACAATTTTCGTTCTTTTCAACATTTAAATTTCCTCAATATATTCTATTCTTTTTGATTACTGCCAGTAATCTCGGAAGTGAATATATTACAAGTTTCAGAACTTGTCCAGCATTGACAATCTTTATTATACAGATTAAATTTAAGGCAGTTAAAACCCTTGGGAGAAAATTAATGAAGAAATCTGTTCTGCTGCTGGCGCTGCCGGCAATGATGATTTTGGCAGCCTGCCAGTCCAGAATCGGCGCCAATGAATACTCAACCGCCGGAACCGGCGAGGTAAACCGAGCCCTGAAATGCAAGGTCGTCAGCGTCCGCCAGGTCCAGGTCGCCACACAGAACGGCACCGGGACCCTTATCGGCGGCGCGGCAGGCGGCGTGGCCGGTTCAATGATCGGCGGCAGCGATGCCGCTCACATTCTCGGCGCCATCGGCGGCGCGGTTGTCGGCGGCATGGCCGGAAATGCGGCCCAAGGCGCGCTGACCAGTCAGGGCGGCTATGAATACGTCGTGGAAGTTGACGGCGGCCGCCTGCTGACCGTCACGCAGGGAAATGACGTTTTGCTTACGCCGGGGCAGCAATGCATGGTTTTATACGGCAAAAACGCCCGGGTCATTCCTTACTAAGTTAATTAAAATTGAAATCCCCCTGCTGATTGAGCAGGGGGATTTTTTCAAAACAATTTGAGAACTGACTGGCTGGCCTGGGAAGCGAGCGACAGAGAATTGACCGCCAGTTGCTGGCGGGTCTGCAGGGCCAGCATATTGGCGCTCTCCTGATTCATATCCGCCAGAGTTAACTGGTCGGCGCCCTCGGTGAGGACATTTATCAGGGAATTGGTAAAATTTTCCCTCGTGGTGACAATTTGGTAATAATTGCCGAATTCCGAGGCATACAGACGCAGCTGGTTAATTGCCGAATCAATCTGGTCAAGCGAGTTCTGCACCCCGTCAGTATTACTCCAGTCGGCGGTTTCCAATCCTAACCCTTTGGTCGTGGCGTTGACGCCTTTGATGTCCAAATCCGCGGTTCGGGCCTCATTAAATATCACTCTTAAATCCTGGCTTTTAAGCAGATTTACTCCTTTGTACCAGCTGTCGTTAATGAGGTTGTCGTATTGACGGAGGATTTCGTTAAAAGAGGCGGCGGTATCATCTTTTGCCTCGGATTTAAGCGATGAAAGGTCATCCGGCAAATCGGCAAGTTCCGCCGCCGTTACCGAAAGCTTTAGCATGGAACCTACGGTGTCAAACCCATTTAAATCATTATTGGAATCACTTTGGGTTAAAGCGACTGTTGAAGACGCCTGCCAGTACCCTTGCGATGTCTTGTCCGTTGCGGACCAGGATATTGCGGCGCCCTCCGCTAGGTTCAGCTGATTAGTCTGACCGGCGCTCAAAATTTGATTAAGCATCACCGTAGAAATCATATTAATACGGACCTCAGACGACAAGATTTTGAAAGAAGATCCATCGCCGCTTATTTTTATTCCGTAAGAATCTGCCCCTTTGTTATTGATATTGACGGTTGTCTTCCCGGAAAAATCCATGACTGCTCCGCTATCCGACCATAACCCCGTGCTGCCGTCAGACTGGGTTTCAATATTTATTTTACTGTTGCCGCGAACAGACAGGCGCCCGTTTTTATTTACTTCCATCCCTTCGCCTTTAGCAATACCCGAAGTCCGGATATTAATAACCGAACTATCAATATCCGCAAAAGCTCCGTTCATATAAACTCCGACAATTGTCGAAGAGGTTGTGCTCTCTAAATCAAAATTCATTGTCACTGCTTTTTCAACGACCAGATGACTTTGACCATAAAACTCAATGCCGCGGATATATCTTCCGACTGCCTGGAAATTTATCAAAACCCCGGTTTTTATGACAGCGGAAGCGTCGGCGCCTTCTGCTGTCATAAAACGGCCGTTTCCGGAAACGCTGCCGTTAAAAGTTCCCCGCAAAATCAATCTGCCTCCGGTATCAGCCCTCAATACGGAATTGCTCAAGACTCCTGTTTCACTTGACGATGAAAAGTTAAATTCCAAATTTTGAACAGTTGCGGTTTTGCCGTTTGCAGCGTTAACTAGAAAATTTCCAGCCTTAACAGAGTTAAGATTAAGCAAAAGATCGGAAACAATGCTGCCGTTTCCCAGCTCAATAGCATTACCGTTAACATTTGTAAACTTGAAAGACAAGACAGGCTTATCCTGTCCCTCGCCTTTCCCCGACAAAGATTGCCCGTCTTTAAGCACCAGCTTTTGATCTTCTGACATAACAATGTCATTTTTTAAAAGTATGGTCCCTTGTTTGCCGCTGTTGACAGCCGACAAGAGTTCTGCTTCCGTAGATACTTCCGCTATAACCGGAGGCAGAGAAACTATTTCCGCCGCCGTAGTCTCGAACGCCGAACCGGCAACTGATTTCGCCTGCTCCAGAAACTTGGTTCCGGCTTCGATGGATTCATTTACCGCTTTTAAGGTTTGTATCCCCTGGCTCATCGCATCAAGCAGGATATTCAAATCCTCGGCGCGGTTGTTTAAGGACTGTGCGGTGTAGTAAGATGAGGGATTGTCGATGGCGGAATTGACTTTTAAGCCTGTAGCGAGGCGGTTTTGGGTGAGGTCTTGCAGCTTAGCGGTCTGCTGTAAAGACAGCAGATTATTGCGCATGGATGATGTTAAGCTGATTCCGCTCAAAATTTTGTCCCCGCCAGGTTATCAAATAAATTTATTCATTAAAATAAGTAATAGCCTTTTCGGGATTTTAAATAAAGTTAAAAAACAAATAATCCACAAAAGCGACGGGATTTGCCGTAGTCAAACGATAATAAAAAGGCCGCTGCAGCGGCCTTTTTTTAAGTTAAATCAAGCCCATTTTCTGGGCGATAATCACTGCCTGGGTGCGATTGGTGGCCCCTACAGCGCGGAGCAGCGCATTGATATGCAGTTTAACGGTGGCTTCGGAAACGCCCATCTTATAGGCAATCTGTTTGTTGGACATTCCCTCGGCGACATAGCTCAAAACCTCGCTCTGCCGGGGTGTCAGCGTTTTGCCTTTGGCTTTTCCTTCATTGGGGTCGCCGAACAGGCCGGCGTTGGCATGTTCAATAATAGACGGGGGAAGATAAGTGCCGCCGTCCAAAATCAGCTTCAGGGCCGAAGTGAGAACTTTAGTTTCGGAACGTTTGGGAATATAGCCGCTGATTCCCTGTTCGAGAGCCTTTTTAATGTTGCGGTTATCTTCTGAGGCAGAAATGACAATAAAACGGGCGCCGGGAGCTTTGGCCTTAAGCTGGGCCAATCCCTCTTCCCACTTCATATCGGGCATATCCAGATCAATGATTATTAAATCAATTTTAGGTTCGGCTTCCAGAATTTTTGCCGCCTGAGAAAAATTGCCGGCTTGAGAGATGACAGCCTGCGGAGCAATCTGCTCCAAATGCATACTTAAACCGTCACGAAATAAGGCATGGTCGTCCGCAATAAGAATCTTCATCTTAATCTCCTGCATTGCAACCGCTGCATCGATAGGCTCAGCAGTTCATAATTAGCATTAAATGATTTAAATAATCTTAATACTTTGATTGCTTATATAAACTGCCGGCCAGATAATTTAAAGGGCATTACCGCTGCAAATTTAATAAGTTTGTCTTGTCCGCGAAAGATATTTAAGCTCAATAATAAGCGGTTTAAACAGCTCTCCCGAAAAACCCGGCTTTTAAAATCCGGTTAGTCCTTATCAACCAGCCTGCCGGGCTGTGCGGTCCTAAATTACTCGTAAGACTGAACGTCCGTGCTCATCATCGAAAAATCGATTCCGGCTTCTTTGAACATCTGGGCGGTTTCGCTGCCTTCGTGATAATCCTTTTGGACAACCACCCGTTTAATGCCGGCATTGATAATCAGCATCGCGCAATTGCGGCAAGGCGTCATCCGGCAGTAAAGAGTTGCCCCGTCAATGGAAATTCCGTTGCGTGCCGCCTGGCAGATAGCGTTGGCCTCCGCATGGACGGTACGGACGCAGTGTTCGGAAACATGGCCGTCTTCATGAACGGTTTTTTTAATCAGGTGCCCGACATCATCACAATGGGGCAGACCTTCGGGGGAACCGACATACCCGGTAACCAGGAGGCGGTTGTCCTTGGCAATGACACAGCCTGAGCGTCCCCGGTTGCAGGTTGCCCGCTTGGCAATGGCGTCCATCACCTCCATAAAATATTCGTCCCAGGTAGGGCGGACATATTTTTCATTGCTGCTGTCAGTCATTTCGCTCCTCTCCAAAAACATAAAAACCGGTTTCCGTTTAGATAATAGACTACTCCCTCTGTTAATCAACATTTTTTTAATTTTATAAAGTGGTTATTGACATTCTGCTAATTATGCACGATTTTAAGTACAGTTGATTTTTTATTAAAACACTTAAGGAGAAAGAAATGAGTGCTATTATCGATATTCATGCCAGAGAAATTATGGACTCGCGCGGCACCCCGACTGTTGAAGCCGAGGTTATCCTGCAGTCAGGCGCTTTCGGGCGCGCTGCCGTTCCTTCGGGCGCTTCAACCGGCGCTCACGAAGCGGTAGAACTGCGTGACGGCGACAAGTCCCGTTTTGGCGGCAAAGGCGTTTTGAAAGCCGTTGAAAATGTTAATGACAAAATTTATGATGCTCTGGCCGGTCTGGAAGCTGAAGACCAGATTGAAATCGACCGTACCATGATTGAGCTTGACGGCACCGAAAACAAAGGCAAACTCGGCGCCAATGCTATTCTGGCGGTTTCGATGGCGGTTGCCAAAGCTCAGGCCGAAGAAGCAGGCCTGCCCCTTTACCGTTATCTGGGCGGCACCATGGCCCGCACTCTGCCGGTGCCGATGATGAATATCGTTAACGGCGGCAAACATGCCGACAACCCGATCGACATTCAGGAATTCATGATTATGCCGGTTTCGGCCGAATCGGTTAAAGAAGCCATCCGCATGGGTGCGGAAATTTTCCAGACCCTGAAGAAGAACCTGAAAGCTGCCGGACACAACACCAATGTCGGCGACGAAGGCGGTTTTGCCCCGAATTTGAAGTCTGCGGAAGAAGCCCTCACCTTTATCGTCAGCTCAATTAAAGATGCCGGCTACAAACCCGGTGAAGATGTTGTTCTGGCCATTGATGCCGCTTCTTCCGAATTCTATGAGAATGGCAAATACGAAATGAAAGGCGAAGGCAAATCTTATACCAACGCCCAGATGGTTGATTTCTATGCCGACCTGTGCGCCAAATTCCCGATTTTCTCGATTGAAGACGGCATGGCCGAAGATGACTGGGAAGGCTGGAAAATGCTGACGGACAAACTTGGCGACAAAGTCCAGCTGGTCGGCGACGATTTGTTCGTTACCAACCCGAAACGTCTGGCCATGGGTATTGAAAAAGGCGTTGCCAATTCTATTCTGGTTAAAGTTAACCAGATCGGCACCCTGACCGAAACCATGAAAGCGGTTGACCTGGCCCAGCGCAACAAATATACCGCGGTTTTGTCGCACCGTTCGGGCGAAACCGAAGATACCACGATTGCCGATATCGCGGTTGCCACCAACTGCGGCCAGATTAAAACCGGTTCAATGTCACGTACCGACCGTATGGCCAAATACAACCAGCTAATCCGCATCGAGGAAGAACTCGGCGAAATGGCTCTTTATGCCGGTAAGTCAATCCTGAAAAAATAATCAGGTTTCATTCCTAAAACGCCGCCGTTAAAAGCGGCGTTTTTTTATATACTTTGTAAAATTGATATTATATAGTGGGGTGAACAAACGAAGGAGAGAACAATGACGATTTTTTACATTATTCTGGCGGCACTGGCCGTATATGTTATTGCGCTGTATAACGGCCTGGTCGTTGCGCGCCAGCGGGTGCGCGAAGGCTGGAGCGATATTGAGACCCAGCTCAAACGCCGGTATGACCTGATTCCCAATTTGGTTAACACAGTTAAAGGCTATGCTGCCCACGAACAGGGTACGCTGGAAAAAGTGGTGGCGGCCCGCAGTGCTGCCATGAACAATTCCGGCACCGGAGAAGGAAAGGCCGAAGCCGAAAATATGCTGACCCAAAGCTTGAAAAGCTTGTTTGCACTGGGTGAAAACTATCCTGATCTGAAAGCCAATCAAAACTTTTTGGAACTGCAGCGGGAGCTGAGCGATACCGAAAATAAAATCCAGGCATCGCGGCGGTTTTATAATTCCATGGTGTTGAGCCTGAATACCAAAATTGAAACTTTTCCAAGCAATCTGATGGCCAAAACTTTTGGTTTTGCCAAAGAACCGTTTTTTGAACTTAACGACAGCGAAAAAGCTGCTGCCTCCCAGGCTCCGCAAGTTCAATTTTAGGAGCGGTATCCATGCGTGCCCCGCTCACCGTTTATGATCATATTGAAGCCAACAACCGCAAAACCTGGCTGCTGGTTTCCTTGTTTCCGCTCAGCCTGGCTTTGTTGGTGTGGGCGGCCTGCTATGCGGCTCTCTATGTCATCAGCGACCCTGAATTTACCAGGCAGGGTTTAAGCCTTCTTATCAAAATCTGGCCCCGGGCGGCCGAATTAACCGGAGAGAATAATTTTATTTTCATGGCCAGTCTCGGTTTTCTGAGTGCGGCGCTGCTGCCGATTATTGTGACAGCTTTAGGCTGGATGGCTTTTTCTTATTTTTTCGGCGACAAAATGATGCTGGGTTTTGCCGGGGCGCAGCCGCTGCGCCCGGAAGACGCACCGGAAGTATACCGCCATGTTGAAAATGTGGCCATGATGGCCGGTCTCCCGATGCCCAGAGTCTATCTTATCAATGATGATTCCATGAACGCTTTTGCAACCGGACGCAGCCCGGAAACTGCCGCAGTCGCCCTCACCTCAGGCATTATCAAACGTTTGACACCGCTGGAGCTGGAAGCCGTCATTGCGCACGAGATGGGGCATATCGGCAACCGGGATATCCGCTTAAACCTGCTGATTATCACAGGTTTGAGCATTTTCGGTTTCTTGGCCGACATGTTACGGATTTCAATATATCACCGGCAGTCAGGCAGTTCAAAGAACAACCAGGCACAGGTTTTGATTTTTTTCATTGTCATCGCTCTGCTGATTTTTAATTTTGCCGTTGCCCCGCTGATCCGCCTGGCGGTATCAAGGACCCGGGAATATGCTGCTGACGCAACCGGTGCCCTGATTACCCGCAACCCGCAGCAGCTGGCTCTCGCACTGGCTAAAATAGCCCAGGACTCCCGGGTCGAAGTTTTGGATAAGTCACCGCGCATGGCCTTGGCGTGTATTGCCGAACCCAACAGCCTCTCCCAGCTGGCCTCAACTCATCCGCCGATTGAAAGCCGGATAGAACGGCTGATGCAAATGAGCGGTTTTGGGCCGGAAAAAGCATAGAACTTTCGTATAAAAGTATGGTAAATCAAGTGTATAACTTTTTTTTGGCTTGTGTTGCCGCTAAAAAAATGTTATATTTATAAGGTATGATTGGAAAAATCAGGCAAAGGCTTTTTATAAAGTCCGGTTTCGGTCGAGTATCCCCGATTGGGGTAGAGTTTTTTCTCCGCTGAAATGACTTTTGAGTATACGAAAGGCCCCAGCTATACAAAAAACGGTTCGCAGAGGCGAGCCGTTTTTTGTATTTTACGGAACCGATAATTTTTATGATTTTAGACCTGAACAGCCTGACGTCTTCCGGCAGCTAAGACCGGGGTCTGTATTTTCAGAGGCAGCGGCTTTTTCAGAGCGGCAAGCAAACAGCGTTCATAAGCTGAAGCTCCGCGGCGATCCATCAAGGAATTAATTTTGGCGATGGAAATATCGCGGCGGCGGCTTTCTTCAGGGGTCAGATTGCGCAAAATTTCATTTTCAAATATCCGGGCTGCCGGAGCGGCAGACTTGGAGCTGTCATACAAAATCTTATTCTGGCGCGGATTAATAATCTGGGTTTTATAACCTGAAGCTACCGTTTGACGGATCAGTTTTTTGGCGTCTTTCAGATATTCCGGATCCAGCCGCATTTGGGCAATACTATGCGGAATATTGTCGCCGGTACATGGCAGACGCCCAGCTTTGGCCTCGCGGTAGTTTTCCCAGCCCTTTTCATAGCGCAGAATCATATTTGTTTCGATTTCCCGTTTGGGGGCGACGCAGTAAATGATACGGACCTGATAACCTATACCCTGAGCTATCCGGGCATACTCGAGCAGGTTTTCTGTCGGTTGCTGGTCCAGAAGGATATTATATTTCTGGTGTAAAGCCCTGGCAAAAGTTTTACGAAACCCTTCGTCTACAAAATCATCCAGAAGTTCATTATCATAACAATCCAGCTCTTTGCTGTTTAAACGTACCGGAGAGGCTTCAAACAATTCAAACATGTGCGGATGTTCCGGATAAAAATCATCAGCGCCGATAACCATGGTATTCGGCTTTTCATTTTTAAGCCTGGCAGCATAAGTTGATTTTCCGGTTGCCGGAAAACCCGCAAGAATGACCAGTTCCGGTTTCTTCTCCGGGGAACATCCCCGGGAACGCCGGTTAAAAAAACGATTGAAAATCTGGTTTTGCCCGGCGGCAGATACCTGTGAAAGCTCAATTAAACGACGACTGGATAAAGATGCCATATTCTCTGTCCCATGTTAATTTATGAGAAGAGTATAACATGGTTTTAGACAAAAGTAAAAATATTTCTCAATGAAAAAGCCCCGGGCTTTAAACCGGGGCTTTTTTACTAAAAATCAGCGATGCGCTCAAGCGCTGCCTCAAGTTTGGCTTTGTTTTCCAAAGCCTCGGCCTGGCGGCGTTTTTCTTCTCCAACCACAGCAGCGGGCGCGCGCTCAACAAAGCTGGGATTGCCCAGTTTACGGGCGTAGCCTTCAAGATTTTTATTCAGTGTTTCAATCTCTTTGGCCAGCCGTTCTTTTTCTGCCGCAAAATCAACAACGCCTTTCAACGGCAGCAGCAATACGGCTTCTTTGAAAACCGACTGCACCATATCCTTGCTGATTTCCGCACCGGGTGCCAGGCAGTCCAGATTTTCCAAGCGGGCCAGTGAGCAGATAATCGTTTTGAAATCAGCCAGGCGGCGGCAGGAATCAGCATTGGCATCTTTCAGATAAACCGTCAGTCTGGCGCCGGCAGGCAAATTCATTTCAGCCCTCAGCGAGCGGACGGCGGAGATAAGATCAATCGCCCAGTCAATATCTCCCATCGCCGTTGTATCAATTTTTTCATCATGCGGCCAGGAGGCATGAATCAGTTTGGTCCGGCGGGCAGCGGTATTATTCCACAATTCGGTGGTAATAAACGGCATAAAGGGATGAAGAATTACCAAAATCCGGTCGCGGACCCAGGCAAAAGTACTGCGGGTCTCGGCTTTGGCTGCCTCGTCATCGCCATATAAAACCGGTTTGATCATCTCAATATACCAATCGCAGAATGATCCCCAAACAAACTGGTAAACGGCATTGGCGGAATCCGAAAAACGATAGCTGTCAAGATTATCCGTTACCTCCCGGGAGGCCTGCTGCACCTTGGCAATGATCCACTTATTCACGGCCTGTTTGACCTGTCCGGGATTAAAATCATCGGTAACGGCGGCATTGTTCATTTCGCCGAAGCGGGCGGCATTCCACAATTTGGTCGCGAAATTACGATAACCGGCAATGCGGGCCTCGCTGACATTAATGTCGCGCCCCTGGGTTTCCATCGCGGCCATGAAAAAGCGCAGCGCATCGGCGCCGTACTGCTCAATCAAAATCATCGGATCAACCGTATTTCCTTTGGACTTCGACATTTTACGTCCCTGCTCATCGCGAACCAGACCGTGAATATAGGCCTTTTTGAAAGGAACCTTTTTCATCATATACATGCTCATCATCATCATGCGGGCAACCCAGAAAAAGATGATGTCAAAGCCGGTAACTAAAACCGAGGTGGGATAAAAAGTTTCCAAAAAGTCGGTTTTATCCGGCCAGCCAAGGGTCGAAAAAGCCCATAAGCCAGACGAAAACCAAGTATCCAAAACGTCGGTTTCGCGCGTCAGCTCTACATGGCGCCCAAATTGTTTATCGGCAGCTGCCTGAGCCTCCTCCTCGTTCTCTTCGCAAAAAATCGTGCCGTCTTCAGCATACCAGATCGGCATTTGGTGTCCCCACCACAGCTGACGGGAAATGCACCAGGGCTGGATATTGCGCATCCATTCAAAATAAGTTTTTTCATACGATTTGGGGACGAATTCCATCTCACCCTGTTCAACAACGCGAATCGCCTCTTTGGCCAATTGCGGAGCGTCAACAAACCACTGGTCGGTCATCAAAGGTTCAATCACAACGCCGGAACGGTCGCCGTAAGGAATCACCATCGGGTGATCCTCAATCTTTTCCATCAGCCCCAATTCCGTCAGTTTTTCAATGGTCTTCCGGCGTGCCGTCTGAGTGTCCATCCCCGGGAAGGGCGTGTTTTCATTAAGGGTTGCATCGGGGTTAAGAATATTAATCAACGGCAGGTCATGACGCTTGCCGACTTCAAAGTCATTAAAATCATGAGCCGGCGTGATTTTTACCGCGCCGGTTCCTTTTTCAGGATCAGCATGGTCATCGGCAACAATCGGAATTTCACGGTTGACAATCGGCAATACCGCTTTTTTGCCGATCAGATGTTTTAACTTCTGATTTTCTTTAGAAACAGCAACGGCCGTATCGCCGAACATGGTTTCCGGGCGGGTGGTGGCAATATGAATAAACTCGCCGGGCTCTCCTGAAATCGGATATTTGTAATAATACATTTTGCCGACAGTTTCTTTTTGAACCACTTCCAAATCGGAAACGGCGGTCTGAAATTTAGAATCCCAGTTAACCAGTTTTTTAGCCTTGTAAATCAAACCGTCTTTATACAGGCTGACAAAGATTTTACGGACGGCACGGCTCAAGCCCTCGTCCATGGTAAAACGCGAACGGGTCCAGTCGCAGGAGGCCCCGAGGCGGCGCAACTGTTTGCAGATGGTGCCTCCGGACTGTTCTTTCCACTTCCAGACGGTTTCAATAAACTTTTCGCGGCCGAGGTCATGGCGGGTAATACCTTCTTTGGCCAGATTGCGCTCAACCACCATTTGTGTTGCGATACCGGCATGATCCATACCGGGCTGCCATAAAACTTTTTTGCCCTGCATACGGTTATAACGAATTAAGATATCCTGCAGCGTGTCATCAAGGGCGTGTCCCATATGGAGAACACCAGTGACGTTGGGCGGGGGAATAACAACGCAGAACGCATCTTTGGAACAACGCATATCCGGCTGGAAATCTCCCGAATTTTCCCACTCGGCATAAATTTTTTCTTCAAACTCTTTGGGGTTATAATTTTTTTCTAACATTCTTTTTCTCACTCAAAATTTTTCTAAAACTGCAAAATGCCCTCAAGTTTTCGACTTGGGGGCATAAGAAATGCAGGCCGGTTCAACAATCAGTCTTGGGAACCAACCTTTGCCATCACTCGCTCAATTTCCTGTTTGACGATTTTTTCAACCAGTCCCGGCAGGTTTTTATTCAGCCATTTTTCGGTCTGAGCTTTAATTTCTTCACGAGCCAAAGTATCATAATCGGCTGACTTACGCCAGTTTTCGGCAACCTCATCACCGATGATGGACCGAATGACCCTGGCAACAACATCTTCAATAGTCACTGAAGCATTTCCCAATTCATGAACGGGTTCTTCCGGCAGGTTAAAAACAGCCTTCTCTCTTGTTTCAGGAGCCTCCGGGGAAGAAAACATCTTGGCAAAATTGCTGATGATTGATGCCGATACGTCAACAGCATTGCTGCCGGAAACACTGGTTTGCAAAGAATCAGCACCGGCTTCAGATGGGTTTTGCGGAGCTGTTTCACTTTCCGGACCAGCTTCACTTACCCGGGGAGCTTCCACCGCAGGCAGCGATTCAATCTCAGGAACCGGTTCAGCTTCAGTTACGGCTTCCGGGCCAGTTTCGTGATCTGTTTCAGAAAAAACTTCCGGTTCAGCAGCAGCCGTTTCCGAAAACGCCCCGGTATTTGCCGCAGCCTCTGATTCGGGAAGAAACCCGGAATTAATTTCAGGCTCAGCAACAATTTCTTCTTCAGCAACAGGTTCGGCAGTCTGTTCCGGAATAATCTCTTCATCCGCAAGTTTTGCGGTGGTATCAACAGCCGCTATAAAAGGCTCGGACTCATCATCTTCTTCTTTTTCCCAAGCCCATGAACTGCCGGATGGTTCACCGGCTGCGGTTTCATCGGCTGCAGGTTCTTCACCGGCCAACTCTTCAAAAGACGGCTCATTAACAACAGGTGTTGCGGACGGGGATGCCGGGGCGAGGTCAAAAGGGTCTGACTCCAAATCCTTATCCTCCCCCAAAGACGGAAGATCATTCAGAATGTCTTCGGGATTAAATTCTTCTGCAGCCGTTACGGTTTCCAGGGAAATATCATCCAGATTGGGGCTGATGTCCCCCAGTTCGGCATCAAGATTAATATCTTCTGCGGGATTAGACGGAGTTTCCTCAATACGCATGGAAGGCGAGAGCTCCAAAATATCCTCAACCGGCTCTTCGTCAGCGGGCGCTGTAGCCAAAACAGGCTCAGCGGCTGCCGCTTCTGCCGGCGGTTTGCCAGCAGGTGCTTCCTGAGCAGCCGGCTCTGCAACCGGATTTTTGGCCTGTTCATCATCGGTGAGAATATCTTTAATTGAAGATAAAATATCTTCCATTGAAAGCTCTTCGGTATTTTCTTCAGCCATAATTTTACATTCCCAGTTATTAACTTGTGTTTATTCTACACAAAAAACCATGCAGTGCAAGAGTTTAGATAGCGGTTTGGAAAAATTAATTCAGCGCCAGCCACTTGTCGCGGGTTTCTTTGTAAAACTTTTTAGGATTGTATAAATCCACAGCCAGTTTGAGATCTTCCGCCGTCAGCTTGCCCATGGAAAGCAGCAGGTTCATCGCCGAAACGTAATAATCTCGGCGGGCAGTCACCTCATTGACGTTGGAATTCAACAATTCCTGGTAGGCATCTAAAACATCAAGAATGGTACGGTTGCCCAAAGCCTCTTCTTTCTGGACGCCGTCGAGGGCAATTTCATTGGCCTTGACCTGGTCCTTAATGGCAGAAATTTTAGATTCATTGGCTTTCATGTATTCCCAGGCGCTGGAAACAACGGCATGAACATTACGCTGAGCCTCAAGAACCTGTTCCTGAGCCTGCCATTTCTGATATTTGGCCTGGCGGATTTTAGCACGGGTTTCGCCGGAGTTATACAACGGGATTGTCATATTGACCGACCACTCGACATTATCAGTCTCAACATCACCGGAATAGCGGTCGTTCTCGCTTTTGGTCTTGGAAACCAGTCCGTCTAAGCTGACCTGGGGCAGCAAAGCGCCGGTGTTGGCCGAAATATCATAGTCTTTGGATGTCAGCATATGTTTGGCGGCCTGAATTGAATAGTTTTTGACCATTGCCACATTCAGGGCCTGGTCGAAAGAATCCGGCAGGAAATTTTTGATTGTTTCGGGATCTTCAAGCTTTTCGGGCTTGGCGCCGATTACTTTCATATAAGTTGCGCGGGAAGCTTCCAGATTACCTTCGGCCGCAATACGGTCCGCCGTAGCCTGGGAATAACGGGCGCGGGCCTGAGAAACGTCAGTCCGGGTGACCTCGCCGACATTAAACCGCTGAATGGTTTCATCCAAGCGCTTTTTGAGCAGTTTCTCGTTATTTTTCTGCAATCTGACAATGGCTTCGTCGCGGACCACGTCAAGATAAGCGGTAGAAGCCTCCAGAAAAACATTTTGCTCCACGCTGTATAAATTGTTCTGCTCAGCGCGGACATAAGCATCGGCGGCACGGACCGAATTCAAAGTGCTCAAGCCGTTAAAAATCGGCTGGGTAATTTTAGCTGCATAAATTTTCTGGGTTGTATCGCCGCCGCTGGCCTGATAATAATTATCAAGCGTGCTGCGTCCGGAAACGTCAACATTGGAATTGGTATCGGTATATGATCCGGTCAGGGCAATATTGGGGCGGAAACCGGACTTGGCAATGGCAACATTTTCATCAACGCTGCGCAAATAAGCCCGCTGCGCCTGTAAAGTCGGGTTCGTGTTATAAGTCTGGCTCAAAGCCTCAAAAATATTCTCGGCATAAGCAGGGCCGCTGAAACTCATTGCGGTCGCCAGCAGCAAACTGCCCAACATCATTTTTTTCATTCATTCACCTCAATTAATAAATAAGCTGCCGCGATTATAGCGCACGACATTCAATTTACAAGAATATTTGTTAAAAAACTTATAATCCTCCGGAGATAGTCTAAAAAACCGCTCAACCATTAACTATATTTCAAACAATTGGCTTTAGGTTGAGGATAAATAAGTATTTTTATCCCAAAGGAGTATTACGGTGAAAAAAAATTCGACAATTATCAGTGAAATCGACCGCGCCAGACTTAAGCTCTCGATTGAACACTACATCAAATATTTTATCGGCAAGCGTACCTGTGAAATTAACAAGGACGAAGCTTTTGAAGCTATTGCCCTGGCGGTGCGCGAGTTTGCGATGGATAAGATGTATGAGACAATTGCCCGCTACAATAAATGCAACTCCAAAAGAATCTATTACCTCTCTATTGAATATCTGATCGGGCGCTCGCTTGAGAACAACCTTCATAACCTGGGGCTGTTTGATATTATCAAAAGTATCAAAATTGACGGGTTTCCGGATATTTCCCTGGAAGAAATTTTTGATACCGAATACGATCCGGCTTTGGGCAACGGCGGCTTGGGGCGCCTGGCCGCCTGTTATCTGGACTCTATGGCCTCAATGGGCATACCCGGGTTTGGCTACGGAATAAACTATGAATTCGGCCTGTTTAAACAAAAATTTGAACACGGTTATCAGATAGAGCAAGCGGACAGCTGGGCCGGCGAAGATTCGCCCTGGCAGTTTGCCCGCCCCGACCGTAAAGTTACCATTCCGATTTTCGGCGAAGTCGAAACACTGGACAGCCCTGACGGACAGAAAAACTTTATCTGGATGAACGCCAAAAACATCTACGGCGTTCCGTATGACTTTCCGATTGTAGGTTATGAGGGCAAATCGGTCAACTATCTGCGGCTGTTTTCGGCGCGGACCGACAACGAGCTGGATATTAATATTTTTAACGAAGGCGGCTATTTCGAAGCGGTTAAAAACTCTATTGAAACGGAAACCATTTCCAAAGTGCTGTATCCGTCTGATGCTGTTGAATCCGGCAAGGCACTGCGCTTTGTCCAGCAGTATTTCTTCTGTTCCTGCGCCATTCAGGATATTCTGCGGCGCTTTTTGGAAAAGAGCAATGATTTCAGCCAGCTGCCCGACAAGGTGGTTATCCAGCTTAATGATACCCACCCGGCGATTGCCATTGCCGAAATGATGCGCCTGCTGGTCGATATTCACGGCCAGGAGTGGGATACCGCCTGGGATATTACAACCAGAATCTTTGCCTATACCAACCATACCCTGCTGCCGGAAGCTCTGGAAACCTGGCCGTCAAAAATTGTCGGAAAAATCCTGCCCCGCCACCTGCAGATTATTTATGAAATCAACCGCCGCTTTATGGATTTTGCCCGCAGCAAATTTGGTGATGACGGCGCCAAGCTGGCCAAAGTTTCAATCGTGTCCGGCGACGGCGACAACCAGATTATCCGCATGGCCAACCTTTCAATTGTCGGCTCTTTTTCAGTCAACGGCGTGGCGCAGATTCACTCCGACCTGATTAAAACCCGCCTGGTTCCGGAGTTTTATGAATTATGGCCGGAAAAATTCACCAATGTCACCAACGGCATCACGCCGCGCCGCTGGCTGCTGCATGCCAACACGGCATTAGCCAGCCTGATTACCTCCAAAATCGGCGATGGCTGGGTAACCCAGCTGACTGAACTGCGCGAGTTGGAAAACTTTGTCAATGACAAGAAATTTGTGAAAGAATTCAGCGATATTAAAATCACTAACAAAGAACGGCTGGCAAAAGTGATTTTCAAAACCACCAGCGTTATGGTTGATCCCAAGAGCATGTTTATTGTTCATGCCAAGCGGATTCACGAATACAAACGCCAGCTGATGACAATTCTACAGGTGATCGGCGATTATCTCGACATTATCAAAGACAATATCAAACCGGCCACGCCCAAGACTTATATCTTTGCAGGCAAGGCGGCGCCATCTTATAACTTTGCCAAGCTGATTATCAAGCTGATTAATAATGTGGCCGAAGTCGTCAATAATGACCCGCAGGTTAACGATATGCTGAAAGTGGTGTTTATTCCCGACTACAAAGTTTCGTTAGCCGAAGTTTTAATCCCGGCGGCTGATGTCAGTGTCCAATCCTCTACCGCCGGTTTTGAAGCCAGCGGCACCGGCAATATGAAATTTGCGCTCAACGGGGCCCTGACTCTGGGCACTTTGGACGGTGCCAATATTGAAATCCGGCAGGAAGTCGGCGATGAGAACTTTTATTTGTTCGGCCTGACCGAGCAAGAGATTCAAGCCCGCCGCTCCACTTATAATCCGCGCGAAATTTATGAAAACAATAATTACATCAAGCGGATTTTGAACGCGGTTAACTCTAATATGTTCTGCGCCAAAGATTACGTCCTGCTGTTTAAACCGATTTTTGAAGAGCTGGTTAACCGGGATTATTACTTTGTGCTGGCTGATCTGGAAAGCTTTGACAAGAAAATGGAAGAGATTGAAAAAGACTTCTTAAACAAAGAAAGCTGGGCGAAAAAAGCTATCCTTAATGTGGCCCGGATCGGCAAATTCACTTCTGACCGGGCAGTGATGGAATACGCCGACAAAATTTGGCACATTAAACAGTGTTAAAAGATTTATGAGAACTTCTCCGTCCCGGCTGAGATGATCTTGATAAAACAAAACCCCCGCATTTTCCATGCGGGGGTTGTTTATTTACCGGGATGGCTGAAAAGTTTTGGCAACAACATCTTTCATATTGATATTTTTAACTTCTTCGCGTTCAGGCATTTTAGCACTCGTAAAAGCAGCCCCGGAATCTCGCGATAGTTCTACGCCGTAATCAGTTTTTACTTTGTTGATCACTTCGCCCATACTATTCTTTACCCAGGTGTTGGCTTGGTTCAGGGCGTCTTTAAACTTCTTTTCCGGCGTATTCTGCGTTGATTTTTTCTCATTTTCGGATATGTACTTCTTAATCGTTGACAAAGTACCTTCTCCGCAGACAAGATTTCCTTCCGCATCATGAACCTGTTGATTATTTTTATCACGGATACCAAATTTCATTACCGACACCAACTCATACTTTAACTGTTGGTCCGTCAAATCCCGGTTCCCGTATTTTTCACGGATAACGCCATAGTTTTTGGCAATATCGGCAATTGCCTGATTAGCCGCCAAAACTGTAACTTTATCCCATTGATTTTTGCCGGCGATACGTTCTTGTGCACGGTTAGCAATAAACTCCTGCAGATTGGGCAGGCTGCTGGCGTTAAATGTCTCGTAATAGATGGCACCGCGCAACAGTTCCATCTGGACATTCATATGACTGTTCATTTTATAGTTTTCAGGATCTTTCTTTTTCTTATATGCCTCCTGAATTTCCAACTGCTCCAGCAAGTTTCTTTTGAAGTTCAAAATATCCTGCCGGTCAGGGTCGTTTTCTTTTTTAAGGGTTTCCATAATATCGACAATATTTTGCGGTTTGAGCTCATTGCCGTCAGGAAGCGCCATCGGACAAACCAGAGATTTGGCGACAGCTTCCCATAAAGCACCCTGGCCCTTACCTGCCGTAATCATTGCCCCCGGGAGATAGGCATGGGTGCAGCCCTGTGATTTTAAGGCTTCCAGCATTACCCGGGCATGGCCGCCTTCCAGGGGCTTTCCTGGCGGCAGATAGTAAC
This sequence comes from uncultured Alphaproteobacteria bacterium, assembly GCA_944393665.1. GTDB lineage: Bacteria > Pseudomonadota > Alphaproteobacteria > RF32 > CAG-239 > CAZU01. The sequence goes on along the minus strand of CALYAX010000022.1, from coordinate 5,735 downwards.
TGACAACCGGCAGACCGTTTTTATATTTCAGTTTCACCGAAAAAGCTTTTTTACGGTTAATCCGCAGGCCGTCTTTTGTCTGCATATCATCATACATATCATTTTCTGTCGTATAACAGGTCAGAATCATGCTGCCGTCGGTGCAGTAACGGGTTTTAATCAGCCGCGGATCGGTAAAACCGAGAATATTCATACGGGCAATGACTTTGTCCTTAAATGCCTTGCGGTCCAGTTTCATGCCCTTGATATCATCAAACGGACCTTGAACGGAAGGTTCATGCCCGTCAAGACCGTGTTCGCGGCACCATTCATCAAAAGCCTCTTTAGACCAGTCTTCTTCATTGCTGTTATAATCTTCATCGGCCTTGCCCAGACTTTCGGAAAAAGCTTCCGCAAACGGCCGTTCTTCTCCCTCTTCCTTACCCTTGACCTTCAGATCGTGAATATCCTTAAAGTCAAAATTTTCTTCTTTTTGCAGACCGGCGTGATTATACATAAAACCAGCCAAAGCGTCGACCTGCTCTTGTGTGAGCATTTTATCTTGCGACATAAACAAAGATTTACTGCCATCGATGGTGAAATTCAGACCGGTTCCCTGGAGGTTGCGGACTTCCAGCCGCAAGTGGTCGGCATTGAATTTAACGTCTGATTTATCGTGTTTTGTCTTCCCCTGCATAAAATGCTGGCTGACAGAATACAAATAGTTAAAGCTTTCCAGCTTGGCGGGGTCGTCTTTGATTTTATCATAGGTTTTCAGCAAATTTATTACATCTTTGTCGGTCGTTTTTCCGGTAACAAGATTGTTTAAAGCACTGTAACCGCCAAAATCCCGAGCGACCTTATCAGCTGTTTTATCAGTGCCGTATTTTTGCTCAAATTTTGCTTTGAGATCGTCATACTCTTTTTGCTCCTTAAAGTCCAGCGGCTCTTCCCCGGTCTCGTCATCATCTTCATCGGCAACATTATCGTCACCGGCACGAAAATCCAAATCCAAATATCTGGCTGCTTCCCGATATTGGCTTAAAACATTTCTAACGCTACTCTCAAATAAAGCGTCTGTCCGTTCTTCCGGGGCAATCCGGTCAAGAATGCCTTTATAAAGCTCATTAAAATCCTTAGCGCCGCCCTTGTAAGCCTTGATAATATCGTTATCCGAAGTAACATTCACGTTTAAGATGTTGATTTCTGCCATCGTTCCAGTCCTTAAAAAGGTTTATCTGTTGTTATAATAATACCATATTCTTAATAAATTGCAACTTTTTTGACAAAATTTTATCATGAAACTTTTGTAACAGATTTTTGGGCAGAAAATATGTTCCAAAACAGAGTCTAACGTTCTAATTCGTTTAGATTCCTGCTTTTTGAAGAGCTTTGAACCCGGCCCCGGCTTCCGGTTACGGCTCCCTTTCCAACAGCATACCAGTTCTGTGATATGCCGTTCAGGAGGGTAAAGGCATGTCTATTTTCTCCAATTTGTCCATAAATTCGATAAGCTTTTCCTAACCGGATTTCATCAATACGGCTGGGACGAAAGCCGTTTTCAAGCATAACCGTGCGGGGAGTCTGACCGCCGGTTTCAATTTTCAAGCGGTTATGGACGGCATTCAGCTCCCAGCGCAAGCCTGGTTTTATCTGCCAGTTCAAAGGGGCGGGAGAATCGCTCCTGAATCCGGAATGCCAGGTTGCGGTAATGTCAGGATTTGATAATTTCATGCTGCCTCCTTTTCTTTCATTGCAATAAAAAGGGTGGAAAGAAACTTTCCACCCCGACCTTCCCTAACCTAAAACGGCACCAGAAAATAAATTTCTTTAACCATTGCAGGAGTGAAGGCACCTTTGAATGTCGCAGCAATGATTAAAGAAATAAATCCCGCTTCTTTGCTTTGACACTAATGATATATGGCTCCGGATCCGTTTTGCAAGAGGGCTAGACTAATTATCTATGATGCTGAAAAAACGGAATCTGCAGAATAAAAAAGGGTGAGGAAAACTCCCCACCCCGGCCTTCACTCCAAAGTATGCAAAATAAAATAATAAATTATTTCTTTTGCCACAGAGTGAGCGGAAGGCCTAATGTGCACTCATAATGGCAAAAGAAATAAAATCTCATTCTACCATCATCGTGAACACCTATGATATATCCCTGCCGTGACTGATATCAATCCAACCTAGACTAATTGTCAGGATAAAGACGCCAAAACCCCGCTCAAAAGAACGGGGCTTGACTGTAGACGCAGAAGTCCTTTCCTAAAAACAGGTCTTGTTGCCGCCGGAGCGGCAGGGGCAAAACTTATTTCTTCAAGACAACAACGCCCGGAAGCTCTTTGCCTTCCATCCATTCCAGGAAAGCGCCGCCAGCGGTTGAAATATAAGAGAATTTTTTCTCCACGCCGGCATTAGCCAGAGCCGAAACCGTATCACCGCCGCCGGCAACTGTCAGCAGCTTGCCTGCCTGGGTTAAATCAGCCGCATGAGCCGCAACTTTATTGGTCGCATTGTCAAACGGTTTGAGCTCAAAAACGCCCAAAGGCCCGTTCCATACCAAAGTTTTGCATTCGTCAAGTTTGCCGTTAACGGCAGCAATGGTTTTATCGCCGACATCCATTAAAATCCAGCCTTCAGCAGGGATATGCTCCAAGTCAACCGTCTTATGTTCGGCATCGGCCTTAAACTCTTTAGAAACTACCACATCCTGAGGCAGAATAATCTCGCAGTTATTGGCTTTGGCTGTGGCCATAATTTCCCTGGCGGTTTCCAGCATATCCATCTGGACCAGAGAATTGGCCTCATTAACGGTATCAACACCGCTGGCTTTCATAAAAGTATGCGCCATACCGCCGGAGATAACCAGCTTATCAACCTTTTTAACCAGGTTGTTAAGAAGGTCGAGCTTGGTTGATACTTTTGAACCGCCGACAATCGCCATCAGCGGGCGCTTGGGATCGTTGAGCGCTTTGGTGAGAGCATTGACTTCTTCTTCCATCAGGCGGCCCATCGAAGAGGGACGCAGTTTTACCGCAGCAACCATGGAGGCATGGTCGCGGTGAGAGGTTGAAAAAGCATCAGATACATAAACATCAACCGGAGCAACCAGCTCTTTGGCAAAATTTTCGTCGCCTTTTTTCTCTTCCTTGTAAAAGCGCAGATTTTCCAGCAGCAAAACCTCGTCAGCTTTCATATTTTTTACGGCTTCGCTGACTTTCGGACCGATGCAGTCATCAACAAAAACCACGGTTTTGCCGAGGGATTTCTGCAAATCTTCCACAATATGGCACAGTGAGTTGGCCATATCGCCTTTGCCCTCAGGACGGCCGAGGTGACTGGTGACAACCACTTTGGCCCCTTTGCTCATCAGTTCTTTAATCGTCGGAACCGTGCGGTCAATGCGGGCCGTATTGGTAACTTTGCAATTTTCATCCATCGGAACATTCAGGTCAGCGCGAAGCATAACGACTTTGCCGTTCAAATCGCCGAGATCGTCAATTGTTTTATAAGCAGTCATAAGTTTATCCTTCAAAAAAAAATTTCCCCGCCTTTCCGGAGCGGCTACGGGAAAACCGCAGCTTCACCGGAAAAACGGGGAAACAAGCCTTAAGCGTTTACTTTGTTCATGATCGAAATGAGTTCGAGCACTTTGTTGGAATAACCCCATTCGTTGTCATACCAGCTGACAACTTTTACAAAGGTCGGGCTCAACTGAATGCCGGCTTTGGCATCAAAGATAGACGTGCGGGGATCGCCGATAAAATCACTTGATACAACCTGATCCTCGGTATAGCCCAAAATACCTTTGAGCTCGCCTTCCGAAGCCTCTTTCATGGCTTTGCAGATTTCTTCATAAGTGGTATCTTTGGCCAGACGGGCTGTCAGGTCAACAACCGAAACGTCCAGGGTGGGAACGCGGAAAGACATACCGGTCAGTTTGCCGTTCAGAGACGGAATAACTTTGCCGACAGCTTTGGCAGCGCCGGTTGAAGACGGAATGATGTTTCCGGCTGCAGCACGGCCGCCGCGCCAGTCTTTCATTGACGGGCCGTCAACGGTTTTCTGAGTGGCGGTGGTGGCATGAACGGTGGTCATCAGGCCTTCGAGGATACCGAATTTGTCATTCAGAACTTTGGCAATCGGAGCCAGGCAGTTTGTGGTGCAGGAAGCATTGGAAACGAACTGGGTTCCTTTAACATAAGAATCGGTGTTTACACCGCAGACAAACATCGGGGTGTCGTCTTTGGAGGGAGCCGACATGACAACATATTTGGCACCGGCATCAATATGGCCCTGAGCTTTTTCTTTGGTCAGGAAAAGACCGGTTGATTCAACAACATATTCAGCTCCGACTTCGCCCCATTTGAGGTCTGCGGGGTTTTTCTCGGCGGTAACGCGGATTTCTTTGCCGTTAACGACCAGTTTGCCGTCTTTAACCTCAACCGTGCCGTCAAATCTTCCGTGAACGGTATCATATTTGAGCATATAAGCCATATAATCAACATCAATCAAGTCGTTGATGGCTACAACCTCAATATCTTTGCGGTGCTGGGCAGCGCGGAATACCAGGCGGCCGATACGACCAAAGCCGTTAATACCAACTTTTACCATATTTCTTTTCCTTTTGTTAATTCGTGCGGACAGCCCCGCACCGGCATTTGATTTAATTTTTTCGTCTGCTAATTTAGCAGTTCGCAGATTTTTTTCAAGTAAAATATGCAGACTTGCGAAAGATAAGCAAAAAGGGAGCAAAACAACTTTTGCCAAATTAGTTTTTTAGTTAATAAATAGACAAAATGTAAAAAAATATGTCAACATGTCTTTACATATTATTAATTATATGATAATATTATCTTATATTATGGTATCTTACTAAAAAGGAAAAAAGTTATGACTGATAAAGAAATAAAATTAAAACTTATTCACACAAAGCTGCAAACGGATCAGCGCGAGTGGGATTTTTTATACAACTCCTATGACACCCTTGGTGACATTATTAGAAATGATCCAGACTTAAGGGAGCAGGCTTTAAATACTTTTGCGGCTGCGTTAAAATCTAAAGGAAATGACAGAGACTCTTTTGAAAATGCTTATAATAACCTTCGTGACATTGTTAAAGAAAAACCTGAACTCAGCAAACCAATTTTGGATATTTTCCGTTCCGATGCTCTTTCGGGAGAAAATAAAATAACTTATACGTCAGGCACACATTATGTTATTAATGACATTGCAGCAACTCGTCCCGAGCTTAGTAAAGAAGTTTTTGAAACGATTAATCAGGCCCTGAAACTAAATGTACATGATTTTGGATCTTTGGAAGCTGCCTATTTCTCCCTTTACTGTGTTGCTGAAACTCATCCTGAACTTACTAAACAAGTTTTAAACACTTTTAAAAAAGCTATATCGATGAATGGCAGCAACGACGAAGATTCTATGGAAGCTGCCTGTACTTGTCTTTGCAATATTACAGAAAAATATCCAGAATATGGTAAAAAGGTTGTTGATACCATGAAAGGATCTTTAAAATATTTCTCCCCTGCGAAAAATTTTTACTCCACTTTGGGTGATATTACCAAAGTCCGGCCTGATCTTGGTGAAGAGGTTTTGAGCACAGTTAATACCACTTTGCAATCAGATACAATTGACAGTGAATCCCTAAAAGATGCCTATAAAGCTCTCGGCAAGATTGCTGAAGCTCGTCCAGATCTCGGCAAAAAGCCTCCTGCGCTCCTACGCTGAGGGTTTGCGGG
>CALYAX010000021.1 GCA_944393665.1 uncultured Alphaproteobacteria bacterium | reverse complement strand
GATATTGTGTGCGACCGTGCCTATATCGAAAAAATCAGCGGTAAAAATACCGACCGCCCTGAATTGCAGGCTATGTTACTGAATATTCGTGCCGGTGATGTGGTAAATGTGCATTCTATGGACAGACTTGCCCGTAACACAAAGGATTTATTAAACTTGGTTGAGGAGATTACCGCCAAAGGAGCTAAAATTGTTTTTCACAAAGAAAATTTGACATTTGCCCCCGATAGACAAGACCCATATCAAAAAATGATGATGACGATGTTAGGAGCCGTTGCAGAGCTTGAACGCAATTTAATATTGGAACGTCAAAGAGAAGTCATTGCCCTTGCCAAACTGCACGGCAAATATAAAGGCGGTCAGCCTAAACTAACCGCCCAACAAGTTGAAGAAATAAAAGTACTCATTAATAACCGCACACCGATTACCCAAATTGCCAAGCAATATGGCGTATCCAGACGCACCGTGTATAACGCCATAAAATAAGACAGCTCATACTAAGGACAAACTAATTTTACAGAATCTTTTTGAAAGCTTTGAACTTATCAGCATCAAATTTATAATATCTCAATCGACCATCAAGCCCCTTAATCTGAACTTGAAAGGTTTTAAGGCTTTTTAATACACCTTGCTTTACAAGTTCTTTTTTTACCAAACTTGACTGACGTAACGATTCGAATAAACCATCAAATTTTTCTTTCCTCATAGCATAAAATGATTTGCTCTCCCGTTTTAGAAAATACCCTACATAATTACCCGGTTTACTTATTTTATCTCCTTTCTTTATAATCAGAAACTTTTTGTTCATCAACTTACTTTGCAGGCGTTTTATCCCATCCTTTGCAATATCGGCATCTTCTTTATATTTATTGCAAACATCGAAATACAGCTCTCTAAAATACTCCGACAAGGTTTCCTTCTTTATAGGAAGTATATTCAGTTCAGATGCTAACATTCCAACAGCTTCCAAAAAGGCGAACTTTTCAGCTATCCTTCCTTTAACGTGCCCTTTGTCAGCATTAACATCTTTCATAAATGCTTTCATATCCCCATCAATACAATCCTTATTAACCGTAAATTTGGCAACAAACTTTTCCAAAAAAGCAATAGAAGCTGTTCCATAATATTTTCCCGTAGCTTCCTCTAGTTTTACCGCAAGTTCTCTTGAGTTTCGATTAAATTCTTTTGGCAAAGTTTTGAATATCCCCCAATTATTGGAGCATTTCGAGTGTATATCAATACATCGAACATCCATTCCATCAAATTTTTGAAGTTCTCCTCGTTCAATTAGCTCCCTGAAAGAAAATTCACCGTTCGATAACACAATAGTCCGCCAAAAAGAACCATATTTTCCCGAAGCAATAGCATAATTATAATCAACCTTTTTACCACATCCATTGGATATATCATAAACAATTTTACGAGCAAGCTTAGCTCTTTGCTTATCGTCATCGTGCAAACTAATCATATCATCAAGGGCTGTTCCCCGGTCATTGTTACTCCTAGCAAAACCCTCAAGACCAGCATTTGTAACATTCCATCTTGTCAACGCAGTTTCAGTAGCCAAAGCAAATAAACTTTGTTGTACAAGTAAGGCAATTGTTTTGCCTAGAGAACTGGTACCGTAAAAATTTAAGAAGAAACTCTTCATATTAAACCATTTCATAACTAAAGCTCCCAATGCTCCGCACACAGCACAAGTTAATATCGGGCTATTTTTAAGGTATATTCCAATATTATCTTGCCATTCTTTGAGTGTGCCGGACTGACTATATACAGTGGGAGCAACACTTGGGTCTTGAGCAAAAAATATATCACAATCAAGATTAGTTCTGCCAATAATCACATCGGGTCTGATATATACAGGCATTTGTGAATTCTCAAGCCAACCATTTCTGCTGACAAATATTGCTTTGGGTGCATTTTGATAGGTTGTCAAATATTGCATTAATAATTTATTGCCATTTTCAAGTTGTGGTAAAATAAAAGCATTGTCCGCAAGGTAATCTAACATAAGTCGTCTATTCAGCAGATTTGAACATTTAATTATATCACTATGGATATTACCATCCAACTGCTTGTACTCAATTCTCACTAGTGATTGACGTTTTTCATTCATTCCACAGTGGGTAATTTTTATATAGGAGCAAACATACATTTCGCTGTTGGGACCATCTTCAACAAATAACCCTCTATCAGGATCAGATTTAAATATTTGATACATTTTAAAAACTTTCAATAATGGTTTTTATGGATGAGTAGTGAACATTTGGCTGTAAATAAGGTGTTTCAAAGCATTAGTACTCACTACTCACAAACTACTATTCATATAAAAAAAACATATTATTATTACGTCATATGGCATCTCCCATATTTGAAATATTCTGCTCAACTTTCAAATCTTCAGGACTGTTTCTGGCCAAGAAAAGAGCAATCTCTTTTTCCAATTTTGAATTAAGAGACCAATGGCTTGTTCTTCCATTTTTTTGTTTATAACGTTTTTCAAAATATGACGGGATAGAATAATTGGTAACGCTAACAATATCGTCAAAATCTTTCAAAGCATCTAATTGTGGTGGCTTTTTTAATCGCACACCATCCTTAACAAAAATTTTCGACAAAGCTTCTTGAACAAGCTTCTTATGATTTGTCGCGACAATAAAATGTAAATGTTGGCACCAATATGGCTGGTATGACTGATTTTTAGCTTGATTAAAACTATAATCAATACCACCAACAAAGATTAACCCATCAAGATGATTATCTTTCAACTTGTCATAAAACCAGTTTTTGAAAACATCTATTGAATCGGTAGCCATATTTACAGGCACATTACAAATAACTGTTGCCAAATATAAAGAATAATATTTGGAGAGAGTTTGTAATTTAGGCAGATTTTTTTTCAAAAACTGCAACCGAAAACGCCGCAAACAAACCGAACAAACGAGACAGTTACATCGATTCTTTTTTCTACATCGTTTCATTATCTCACCAAGCTTTATTAAGTCTGGATATTCACTATTTATAAAAAGCTTGATTTTACGCTCATTCCTCTTTTTCACATCATCAAGGCTTTCAATCTTTTGCATAATACTATTCATCGGCTTTATTCTCCTCACTACTTTCATAGAGAATTACGAACAAACGAACCAATCTTTCATATGCGGCGATAGCTTCATCGTCACTGATATCTCCACATATTTTCTTCATAAGCTTTATTTTTTTACTCATCGCACCATTTAGACAAAAAGGTTAAAATCAATTCAAAACAATACTGAACAGAACAACCTTTGCATAAGCGAAAGCCTCTGTCAACAAAGTAGGCGCGGACATTATTTGCGGACAAATAAGCTATTTTTATTCGACATTATTTTGTCTACCAATTAAAATAAATATCAAATAGAATAAAAACTCACATTAACTATTTAGGAGAAAAAAAATGAAACCAACAACGCATATCAATAAAGCCGTCATCATCTGCCGTGTTAGTAGTAAAGAACAAGAAGATGGCTTTTCACTTGATGCACAAAAAGAAAGATTATTGGGATATTGTGAAAGAAATAACCTTGAAGTAATCGAAATCTTCACACTTATAGAAAGCAGCTTCAAAGGTAAAAGAAAGGAATTTCACAAAGCCTTAGACTACTGCAAAAAGTTAAAATACCCAGTTGCGGTAGTATTTGATGCGGTTGACCGTGCTCAAAGGAGTTTTCGTGAAACAACCATACTTGATGACCTAATCAAAAAGAAGAAAATTGAACTACATTTTTACAGGGAATCAATGATTATCGGAGAAAACAGCTCTGCCAGCGATCTCTTAAGATGGGATTTTTCCGTAATGGGCGCAAGATCATACGTACTCAACTTATCTGAAAACGTTAAACGTACGGTAAACTTTAAGCTTAAAAACGGCGAGGCCATCTGGGAGGCTCCCTTAGGCTTACTGAACACAAGAGACGCTAATAATAAGTCTACAGTAGTTATTGACAAGGAACGAGCTCCTTTAATAAAAAAGATGTTTAAGGAATACTCCACCGGACTGTATTCAATAAGTGCCCTTACCAAAGAAGTAAAAAAATGGGGACTTACAAGCAAAAGAAGCGGAAAACCAATTAGCAAAACCGCAGCTCACCGCATATTAAACAATCCTTTTTACTATGGCAAAATTCTATGCAAGGGTGAGCTCTATCCGCACAAGCATCCCAAATTAATTTCTGAAGCATTATTTCAACAATGCCAAGAAATAATGAACGGCCGCAGTCAAAAAGAGCATAAAACGTTCAAATGCACAGAAAAGCCCTTTATCTTTAAAGGCCTTATAAAATGCGAACAATGTGGATGCGCGATAAGTTGTGATGAAAAAGTAAAAAAAAACGGTAAAAAATACCGATATCTATGCTGTACACACGGTAAAGGAAACTGCCAAAACCCTCGTATAAACGAGAATGTGGCTCTCGCTCAAGTGGAGGAAATATTCAGACAACTGATACTTCCTCCCGAGCTTTTAGAGATGATAAAAAAAGACATAGAGAAGAACATAAATGCTGAAAATGAATACCACAGGGAGCAAATTAAAGAGCTTCGTAAAAAATATGACAAAGCCCAAGATAAGATTAAAAAAATTCAGAACCTGCTTATTGAAGATGCTATTAGTGTCGATGAGTACAGAAAAATGACCAATGATGCCAAAACAGAACAATTTACTTTCGAACAACAAATGCAGGCGCATACTAAAGCCGATGGAAAGTTTTCTATCGCAATTGGGACAATCGTTTCCTTAGGCTGCAATGCTCATAAAATCTTCAGAGAATGTGAGGATATTAACACAAAGCGGGAAATCGTAAATTTGCTACTTTCGAACTTAAAATTAAATGACGGAAACCTAAGCTATACTTTAAATACACCATTCAACACACTTAAAGATTTCCGTCATTGTAACATCTGGGGCGGATTATGAGACTCGAACTCACGACATCTGGTACCACAAACCAGCGCTCTAACCAACTGAGCTAAATCCGCCATCGGAATTACACAGAATTACTACATAGATTATTGCGCAAAGTCAAGCTAAAATCGCACCATTCTCGTAAATTATTTTTTTGCTGCGGCAAAATTAATAATTTATTTTCTTTTTCGACTTAGACTTAATTTAATCGGGCAAATTACGGGCAAAGAAATGCAATACAAAAACAATAAAAAATGTCACCTCTTCGGCTATTTGTCTTTTTGGGCTGCGGCAATTATTTTAACCTGCGGTCTTTTTGCAGCGCCGGCACAGGCAGCAGCCACTTCCTCAATCTTAATTGATGCCGAAACCGGAGAAGTCTTGAGCGCCTCTAATGCTGATTATCAGCGTTATCCGGCTTCTCTGACCAAAGTTATGACTCTTTACATCACTTTTAACGCCCTTGAAAAAGGGTTAATTAAATTTGATGACAAACTTACTGTTTCCCGCAAGGCGGCAAACCGCTCCCCTTCCAAATTAGGCTTGCGTCCCGGCCAAAAAATTACCGTCCGCGACGCCGTTTTGGCTCTGATTGTCAAATCAGCCAATGATTGCGCTACTGTTTTGGCGGAAGGGCTTGGCTACAGCGAGGAAAAATTCGCCCAAACCATGACGGACGTTGCCCGCGAACTCGGCATGAACAATACAACCTTTGTCAACGCTTCCGGTCTGCCCGACCGCCGCCAGAAAACCACCGCCCGCGACATGGCCCTGCTCGGTGCGGCAATGTATCACCATTTTCCGGAATATTACAAACTTTTTGCCACCAAAAAATTTACCTATAACGGACGCACCTATTATACCCATAACCATCTCCTGAAATCATTTGCCGGCGCCGACGGTATGAAAACAGGTTTCACCAACGCGGCCGGCTATAATATTATTACTTCCGCCGAGCGCGAGGGCCACCGCGTCATTGCCGTCACCATGGGGCATAACAGCATAAAAAAACGCGACACCAAAGTCGCCAGCCTGATGAACCAGGGGCTGCGCAAACTGGCTCTGTCCGAAAAAGTTGAAACGCCGAACCTCTATGCCACAACCGAACCGCATGAAGAAGAGGTTCAACCGCAGCTTCTGGCCGATACCGCTGCCGAAGAAAACATTGAAGACAGCTGGGCAATTCAAATCGGAGCCTTCTCAAACTATGCCAAGGCGCGCAATTATGCCCTCAAGGTAAAAAAAGAACTCTACCGCCGCTATGCCGATAAAACCCGCATAGATATAGAACCGGCGCAAAAAGGAGCTGCCATTGTCTATCGCTCCAAATTAGTCGGCTTTGCAAAAAACGAAGCGGATAAAACCTGTTCCAACTTGAAAAAAGCCAATCGGTCTTGTATAGTCATTGCAGCAGAAACTAATAAACAATTGATTATGGCAAACAAAGACTTATGACTGAAACTAACGGCAAACGGGCACATGTAATTGTTATCAGCAACGAAAAAGGCGGAACCGGGAAGTCTACCATTACCATGCATTTGGCCGTAAAACTGCTCCAGGAAGGCTTTTCCGTGGCCACAATTGACCTTGACGGCCGGCAGGGCAGCCTGTCAAAATATATCGAAAACCGCCAAGACTTTTGCGATCAGCGCCAAATTGATTTGCCTATTCCCGAACACTTCCGCTTTGAACCGGAAACCAATCATTATTTAATACCCCAGGCCCGTGAAACCATCGGCCGCAAAATTTACGAACTGATGAGCCAGGTTGACGCAATTGTTATTGATACGCCGGGCGCTAAAAACTATATGTTTGAAGAGGCTCACAAATACGCCGATACCGTCATAACCCCTATCACCGACAGCTTGGTTGACCTCAATGTTTTGGCCGATATCGACTTTTCCGGCGGCAAAATCCGCCGCCCCGGACACTATGCCGATTTTATCTGGGAAACCAAAAAATTTCTCGCGGCTCAGGAACAGCCGTTTTTGAACTGGATTGTCTGCGGCAACAAAACCGCCTCCACCCGTTCCCGTAACAGGACTACAGTCTTTGAGTACCTGGAAAAGCTTTCGAAAATGTACGGTTTTCGCCTTTGCGAAGGCCTGCGTGACCGCGTTATTTACCGTGAACTGTTCCTTGAAGGGCTGACAGTTTTGGATATGCAGCACCCCGCACTGAAAATGCGCATGAGCCTGTCCCACCTCGCTGCTAAAATCGAAATCAAAAACCTCGCCGAATTCATCAGCCCCGAATAATTAAAGTAAAGTTTCTCTAGAACAGCTCGGTCTGATGGCGCGCCGCAATGTTGGCCAGCGCTTCCTTAACGATATTAATGCTCACCGCGCGCTTTCGAGCCAGTGACACATTATCCACCTCGGTGACCAGACGCCGCGCAAAAGCAAACGAACGCTGCATATTGTTAACCATAAAATGAATCACCTCCGGAGACGGCGTTACCTGCCTGTCCATAAACAATTTCACCAGCAAAGCCGATAACAATTCGTCATCCGGCTCGCGGATTTCCGCTGCCGGAACAATATTCAGCCGCGACCGCAAATCCGGAAGCTTAATATCCAGCCGCGCCGGCGCTTGCGATGATGTAAACAGAATATTGCCGCCTTCATCGCGGAACAGATTATATAAATGGAATAACGCTTCCTCATCCTGCAGCCCGTCTAGTTCTTCCACCACCAGACATTTACTGTAGTCAAACAGGCTGCGCAAATTGCCTCGATTGATTTTGGCAGCACGGATAAAAGGGATTCGGTACGGAAAATTAGTCAGCAGCGCCACCTTATTGGCAAACACATTCGCCAGATGGGTTTTGCCGCTGCCCTCATCGCCGTAAACGCACACCGCAAAATACGGCCAGTCAGGCCAGGCGTCAATCAGCGCCACGGCTTCCTGGTTGCACGGCGATACCAGAAAATCCTCTCGCCCCAGACTCGGACGATTCGGAAATTCCAACGCAAGCTGGACAATGTTGTTTTTGGCTTCTGTCATCAATTTTCCTAAAATTTATGCCTTTTTATTTAAGACATCAAAAACTTTGGCTGTCAAGTCGCCCAGACTGTAAGGCTTGGTAATAAAATCAAAATCGTCAAAGTTATCAAGCTCTTGCCGTACAATTTCTTCCGAATAGCCGGAAGCCAGAATAACCCGGATAGACGGAATTTTTTCCTTGATCACTTTGGTCAGTTGCGCCCCGCTCATCCCCGGCATAACCATATCGGTTACCAGCAAATCGAACTTATCGTCTGCCGCAACATGGTCGAGGGCATTTTCCGCTGAATTGCAGCCCGTCACTTCATAGCCTTTTTTCTTGAGCGCTCTCACCCCGAAAGTCCGTACCGAATCTTCATCTTCAACAAACAAAATCCGGGTGTTTTCCGCAGTTTTTGAGCCCGGCGTATGACTGCGGTCAATCGCATTGGACACATTCAGTCCGAAAATAATCTTTTGATTAATCGCAACCGGCGTCGGACGTTTTTCCTGAACGGTCAAAATCGGCGTTCCGTCTTTGGCCGTCACAACTTCCTGCTCAGTTTCGCCGCCCTTATCGGCCTCATTGTTTTCCAACCGCGGCAAATAAATTGAAAAAGTCGTTCCCCGCCCCACTTCGCTGTCAACCTTGATAAAACCTTCGGTCTGGCGGACAATGCCGTAAACCATTGCCAGCCCCAGCCCGGTTCCTGACCCGACGACATTTTGTTTGGTCGAGAAAAACGGGTCAAAAATCCGCGCCATGTTTTCCGGCGGAATGCCGCAGCCGTTGTCGGCAACATCAATTACCACAAATTCGCCCGGTTTAATAACATCATCGCCGAACTGATACGGCTCTCCCAGCAGCTCGGTGCGCGTCGTAATATTCAAAATTCCGCTGCCGTTCATGGCGTCTTTGGCATTCACCGCCAGATTGATAATCACTTGTGAAAACTGTACCGGATCAACCCTGATAAAACCAAGGTCGGCACCGTGATGGAATTTCAGGGTAATCTGCTCGCCCAAAATCCGCTTCAGCATGTGCGACAACTCGGCAAAATTATCGGTCACGTCAATCAGTTTCGGCTGCAGCGGCTGCTTGCGCGAAAAAGCCAGCAGCTGGCGTACCAAGCCGGCCGCACGGTTGGCATTCTGCTTAATCTGGATTAAATCGGCAAACGACGGATCGCCCACGCCGTGCCGTTGCAGCAGCAAATCGGTAAACCCGATCATCGCGGTCAGCAGGTTATTGAAATCATGCGCAACCCCTCCGGCCAGCTGCCCCACAGCCTGCATTTTCTGGGCCTGAGCAAACTGCAGCTCCAAATTTTTCTGTTTGGTGGCATCAATCATGTAAATGACAAATCCTTCGGCTGACGGCTTGGCGGCAGCATAAAGCTTCTGCATGGCGCTGATATATACCGCGGCAATCGCTTCTTTGCGGGCGGAATTCAGATGGATATCCAAATGTTCCGATTGCCTCGTGTCAGCAGCAATCCGTTTCAGGCTTTTCTGCAGCGGCACCGTTTCGTCATCGCGAACAAATTCATCCAGCCGCCGTCCGCAAACTTCCCCGGCTTCGGGATTGAAAAATCCCTGTGCCTGCGGATTGCACCCGGTAATAATGCCGTTCGGCGCCACAAATAAAATACCCACCGGCGCCGAGTTAAACAGCCAGCTGATTTTATCCTGGGCCGCTTCCAGTTCCGACTTCAACTCCGCTGATCCCGGCAGTTTGTCAACCACCACGCCGCGCACTTTGATATTCTGATTGTCGCGAAAACTTTTCTGAAAAACCTGCGCCTCTTTGACGGCATTGCCGCTGTCCACAAAATGCAGGCTGCCGTGCCAGAAATCGCTGCGCTCCGGCAAGGGAGAATTCAAGGTCAAAAAATCGCCAAGCTTCCGGCCGGCGACAGTTTCCGCCTCAGCTTGCAAAAAGGCTGCCATAGCTTTGTTGACATATTCAATTTTATAATCCTTATCCGCCACATACAGCCCCACCGGAAGCTCGTCAATAAAATCATGCAGCTGCTTGCGCTCCACCACAAACACTTCTTCCATGTTTTTGGCAGCGGTAATATTGTTCAAACTCCAGTACAGATAAGTTTCTTTTTTAATCTTTTTAATTGAAAACGGTCCTTCAAAAATATCGCTTTTTTTAAGATACATCGGCCGCAGGCTGATTTCATACCATTCCAGCTCATTAAAAATCCGGTCGTTATCCTGATGAAATGTCAGCGCCAGCGTCACTTTTTCCGCCGCCAAATTGTCCGCGGCGTTTTTAAGGCGGAAAAATGCCGCTTTGCTGGCATTGCCTTCCGCCAGATGATTTTCCAAAAAGGCCAGCACCGGCCCGGCTTTTATCAAATCTTTGGCAGGATCGTTTTCAATAATCGCTTCGCCTAAGACATTTTCTATCCGTTTGATTTTGAAGTCGTTGCGGATAATTTCATTGGCAAAACCGCCGTAGCTGATGGCTTCTTCGCCGGCTTCCAGCGTCTTCAGGGTCAACACCAGGCACAGCGTCGTAAACACCGCCGTCAGCGCCACCAAGCCCAGATAATATTCCGGATACAGCAAAAACAGGATAATGACCGTTGTCAGCGCCACCAGCGCAAACGCCAGCCGCACCAGCATAGACTGCAGCAGACGGTCGGGCCGTTTATTGATTTTTGAGTTGCATAACATATCCAATTACCTCTGCGACTGCTTTAAAATGTTCGGTCGGAATAGTCTGGTCAATTTCAGTGGAAGCAAAAAGCGCGCGGGCCAGCGGCGGATTTTCCACAATCGGCACCTCGTTCTCTTCGGCGATTGCCTTAATCCTCAATGCCACATTATCCATACCCTTGGCCGTCACTTTCGGAGCGTCCATTTCTTCCATCTTATATTCCAGCGCCACCGCATAGTGGGTCGGGTTGACAATGACTACGTCGGCTTTCGGAACCGCCTCCATCATCCGGTGTCTGGCCCGTTCCATTCTTACCTGGCGGATTCGCGATTTGACCAGCGGGTCGCCTTCCATCTGCTTATACTCGTCCTTGACTTCCTGCTTGGTCATACGCAGTTTTTTCAAATGGGTATACTTTTGCCAGGCATAGTCGGCTACCGCGATAACCAGCACCGCAATTACCACCGTAAATAAAACTAATACCACAATTTTATGAATAAATCTTAAAATTGCGATGGTTTCCATCTCCGGCAGCAAATTCGCCTTCATCACATAGGGCTTCACCACCGTCATCACCAAGACCGCCACCACGACGATTTTGATAATTCCTTTCAGACTTTCCACCACTTTTTTCATATTGATAAAATTCGGCAGCTGCGCAAAAATATTCAGCTTGTTCCAGTTTGGCTCCAATTTTTTCGGCGCATAAATAAAACCGGTCTGGGCAATACTGGCAAACAGCCCCAAAACCAAAAAAATCGCAAACGGAATCGCCATAATTTTCAGCATCCCCAAACCCGCCTGAATCAGCAGAACCTGAAAACGCCCGGTGTCAACCTGCGTTCCGGCAGCATTTTCCACAAAATTAACTCCCAGTATATAAAACCACTTAAACATCAGCGGAATCACCAGCCATACCACAAAAAGCATTCCCAAAAGCATGATAAAGCTTTTGGCGTCCTGCGATATAGCCACATCGCCTTCTTCTTTGGCCTTGGAGATTTTTCGTTCGGAAGGTTCTTCCGTTTTGGAGGCTTCATCCTCTTCTTCTGCCATCTCGCGCCTCCCTTAATGCACGAACGGCAGCAGGCCGTCCTCAAAATATTTGATAAACCACATAATCATCATCGGCGTGGTAATAAACAACAGCCCCAGCCCCAGATAAATTTGCAGCGGCAGCGACAAAAAGAAAATATTCAGCTGCGGCATCAGGCGCGAAACCAACCCCATGCCTACATAAAAAACGATGGTAAACGCCACAAACGGTGCTCCCAGCTTAAACCCCATAATAAAAGAACCGTTTAACAACAGGCTGACTTCTTTGGAAAAATCACCCCACGGCAGCGGCTGCCCCACAGGAAAAATATAGTAGCTGTCAGCCACGGCACTCAACATCAGATGGTGCATATTAGTTACAAAAATCAGCGTAATCGCAATCAGGCTCAAAAAAGTTTCCACCACAATCGATTGGGTTTGAAAAGTGGGGTCAAAGATTTGCGCATTAGCGAAACCGATTGCCTGCCCGGCCAGATTCCCTGCCAGCGATAAGGCAAAATACAACATCTGCATGACCACGCCCAGAAAAATCCCGATGGTAATTTCAAAAGCGGCAAAGCGCAGAAGCAGCACCGTATCAATATTTTCCGTCGGCAGGTGCGGCGCGATAACCGGCATCATCACTATAGCAATCGCCAGCGCAACGGACAAACGTACCGTTGCGTTAACATAAGAACTCATCAAGCCCGGCATTAACATTAATGCCGAGCCGACCCGTAAAAAGACCATCAAAAAGTGGTAAATGTTCAGGTTGAGAAGTTCCGCCATCGCCGCTATCCGCCGCTCACAATCTTGTCAAACAATGTTTCGCTCAAATTGCGCATTTGGTTGAGCATAAAGGGAAACAGGATAATCAGCGCCACAAACACCCCGATAATCTTCGGCACAAAAGCCAGCGTCATTTCCTGAATCTGCGTCAGCGCCTGAAAAATACCGATAATCAAACCGATAAACAAGGCCACCAGCAAAACCGGCGTCACCACTTTCAGCAAGGTGAAAATCGCTTCCCGGGAAATATCTAAAATTTCAACTTCATTCATCGGTTTTTGCTCTTCTATTCAGAGTTGGCCGCTATTCCAGCGGGGTTTGTTTTTCAAAATACTGGTTGTTGTTCAGTCCGGTAAACAGCACGCCGTCAAAATGGCTGTCAACAATCCCTTTGAAATGCTGCGACAATATCCGCTGCCACTCCGGCGCCCAGTAGCGGACAATAACTGAATTTTTATCCACAAACGACGGCCGCGCCAGCCATGCCGGATTGCCGATTTCCCAGTTTTTGTTCCAGTAATAGTCATAAGGATTGGCTTCCGATACATTCATCTCCGCCAGCAACAAACGGCGCGCCCCGTTGCGTTTAAACTGCAGACGCCGCAGCTCGTCCGCCTCAAACGGATGGCGGCGGTGAAACACCGGCTTCATGACAATAATATCATAACTGGTTTTGGCCAGGTCATGAATCAATTGCTCTTTGGTGCGGTATTGGCGGTCGTCGGTCAACATCAAAATATTGCGGGCTTCGCTGACGGTTTCGATATTCTTTGCCGATTCGTTAATAACCGGCTGCGAAGAAATATCTACAAAAGCATAGTCCGGATCGGTAAACCCGTACAGCGGCCGTTTGTCCGTAATCGAAGCGATAATAGCTTTATCCATCGCCGCATCGGTAGGGCATTGATCAATCGCAATGACCGGAATATGGTTTTCGCTCACCAGTCTGCCAGGCTTATTTTTACCGCAGTATAAATCGTTCAGGGCAATTCCGTTCAGGGCATGCAAATAACGGTAAGGCGGCGTGCTCCGCTGCGGCTCTTCTTCTCCGGGCAAATTTTTGGGATTAACCAAAAATGCCGGATCTTCGGCATTCACCTCTTTTTGCCGCGCCGCGTTATAACCTTCCAGATGATACTCCCAAAGACTCTTATCCATCAGATAATCGCCTTCATGTGCCACAATCTGAAATTCCGGGCGCCTGGCCCGGGCATAATCAATCATCATCAGCAGATTATCGCGCATTTCCTTGCGGTAATTAACAATATACCGCGGTGCCACATCCATGCCCAGCAGCTCTTCTTCATGCGTATACGGATTTTCTGACGTAAAACCATAAAGACCGGCGCCGGCGGGGTGGATCCCCGCCAGTCCGGCCAAAATGACGCCTAACGCCAGCTGTCGGCTAGGTAACCACATCGGCCTGGTGTTTCCCTGTCCGTTCCGGAACCTCGGCTATTTCCATCGCCGCATTAAACAGCCCGGTAAGCATTTTCAGCGGATCGCCGTTCAACTGGTCCTTGGAATAGCGCTCAATATAAACCCTGAGCGTGGCTCCGCTTGAACCGGTACCCGACAGGCGGTAGACAATCCGCGAACCGTCGGTAAATTTGACAATCAGCCCGTTTTTGGTGCTGCTGTGGTCAACCGGATCGTTATAAACAAAAGGCGCTGCCTCGCTGACTGTATAATCGCCGTAAACTTTGCCCTTCAGCGACGGCAGTCTGTTTTCCAGATCCGCCATCAGTTTGTCGCCCACTTCGGTCGGCATTCCCTCAAAGTCAAAACGAACATAATAACTGCGGCCGTATTTATGCCAGAATTCCTCGGTAATTTCCTGAACTGATTTGCCGGTGGCGGCAATAATCGACAGCCAGAACAAAACCGCCCAGATACCGTCTTTTTCGCGGATATGGCTGGAGCCGGTGCCAAAACTCTCTTCACCGGAAAAAGTAATCCGGTTGGAATCCATCAGGTTTACAAAATATTTCCAGCCGGTCGGAACCTCATAATAGTCCAGATGGCGGGCTGAAGCAACCCGCTCGACCGCCGTTGACGTCGGCATTGATTTGGCTACACCGTAAATCCCCTTTTGATAAGCGGGAACTTTGTCATAATTATCGGTAATAATTGCCAGGGAGTCGCTGGGTGTTACAAAAAAGTTTTTGCCCAAAATCATGTTACGGTCGCCGTCGCCGTCATTGGCAGCGGCAAAATCCGTCGCCTCGGGAGAAGCCATAAAATCAACCAGCGGTTTGGCGTGAACCATATTCGGATCCGGATGCAGGCCGCCAAAATCCGGCAGCGGCTTGGCATTAATAACCGAACCTTTGGCCGCACCGAGTTCCTGTTCAAAAATCCGCCGGGCATACGGGCCGGTAACGGCATTCATTGCGTCAAAACGCATGGTGAAGCCGTTGGCAAACAATTTGCGCAGAGCCTCAAAATCAAAAATGCCTTTCATCATGGCGACATAATCGTCAACCGGGTCAATAACCTCGATTTCCATCCCGCAGACTTCCTGACGGCCCAATTTTGACAAATCGACATCGGGACCGTCGCAGATTTTATATTCGGTCAGAACCTTGGCATTTTCAAAAATCTTATCGCTGATTTTGGTCGGGATCTGGCCGCCGGTTTCATTGGCATATTTAATTCCGAAATCACCGTCAAGGCCGCCGGGATTATGCGAGGCCGAAAGCACGAAACCGCCGTCGGTCTTGTTTTTAAGCAAAATGTTGGAAGAAGCGGGAGTCGACAGAAAACCGTTTTGGCCGACAATCAGTTTTTTAACGCCGTTGGCCGCTGCCATCTTTATCAGCTTCTGGATTGCCGTATCATTAAAGTAACGCCCGTCGCCGCCGACAACAAAAGTTTTGCCTTTCAAATCGCCGATAGTATTAAAAATGGCTTGCATGAAATTTTCAAAATAGTTCGGCTGCATGACAACCTTGGTCTTTTTACGCAGGCCGCCGGTACCCATTTTCTGGTCGTCATACGGGGTCGTTGCAATCACTTTAATCATGTCTTCTCCTTATAACTTAAATAATTTCAATGATGGCTGATTTTAACACTTTCCCAGCGCTTGACAAGCATAATCGCCGACTTGTCAGCCGAAAAATCCATCCCCGCCTGCCGCTGTTTTCCTTAAACCGGATTTTCAGAGCCCGGCCTTTTCTCAAGTTGCCGGCAGATTAAAAACGAACCCCCGTTCTGAAAAGAACGGGGGCTTTGGTTCATAACTTATAATAATTACTTCCGGCGCAGAAAAGACGGAATCTCAAGATTCAAACGCTCTTCCTGGCGGAAATCATTGTCCGAAAACGACGGGGAAATGGGTTCTTGCACCCGCTCGTTTTCTTTCATTTTTTTACGATTGCGTTTGGCGATGGAAAATCCGGTCACTCGTTCAATCAGGGTCGGCGTATATTCTTCATCATCGTCATCATTGACAATCAGTTCTTCAACCTCTTCGGTTTTAGCCGGGGCCGCTGCCGCAGGGTTATGGTTGGGGAATAATTCCGGCTCCTCTTCAACCACGCGGATTGAAGTTCTGGCCTTAAAAACATTTTCGTTCGAGGACAAAGCGGACTCTAACTGGTTAGTCTCGCTCACATCGTCGGGTTTGTTAATAATAGCCTTAAACAGGGACGAAGCATTCGGCATCTCGCTGATGACATTTGACTTCTCGAGGCTGTCAAAGTCATTAAACGGCACTTCAGGCGCCGCAGCGGCGGATGTCAAAGCCTCTTCCGGGTTTTCTTCCGCCAGCGAAACCACTGTGGCGGTATCAATAATGTTCTCTACTTCTGCCGAGGCGTCAGCCTTTTTCAAAGCCGAGAACTTCTCAAGGTTGGTGTCAATCACCTCGCTTGGGGCCGAAGCGGCAACTACCTCTTCGGTAAAACTCTCTTCTAAATAAGCCGGCGCCGGTTTGGGAATGGCCGTCCTTTTCGGGGCCGTTTTCTCATCAATGCCGGTGGCGACGATAGAAACGCGGATTTTGCCTTCCAAAGTTTCATCATAGCTGGATCCGAAAATAATATTGGCATCCTCATCAACTTCTTCCTTAATCCGGCTTGCCGCCTCATCAATCTCAAACAGGGTAATGTCCGAACCGCCGGTAATATTAATCAGTACGCCCTTGGCACCGGTCATCGAACAATCGTCCAGCAAAGGATTCGACAAAGCCTGCTCGGCCGCTTTGACCGCACGGTCTTCGCCCTCGGCCTCGCCGGTTCCCATAATCGCTTTGCCTTTGTCTTCCATAATTGATTTAACATCGGCAAAATCCAGGTTAATCAGACCCGGCATCATCATCAGGTCGGTAATGGAACGGACCCCGGCATACAAAACATTATCGGCCATGATAAAGGCATCGGCCAGCGTGGTTTTTTTGTCGGCAATCCGGAACAAATTTTGGTTAGGGATAATGATAATACTGTCAACTTCAGCCGTAAAATTATCAACCGCCTGCTCGGCAATTTCCAAACGTTTTTTGCCTTCAAACTGAAACGGCTTGGTCACAACACCGACAGTCAGGATTCCCTTTTCTTTGGCAATCTTGGCGACAACCGGTGCTGCGCCGGAACCGGTGCCGCCGCCCATGCCGGCGGTAATAAACACCATATTGGCTCCCTCAAGCTCACGCTCAATTTCCGCCCGGGCTTCTTCTGCCGAAAGTTTGCCGATTTCCGGCCGCGCGCCGGCGCCCAAACCGCGGGTTGTTTCCAAACCGAGCTGGATTTTGCGGCTGGCCTTAGAGTTTTCCAGTGCCTGCGCATCGGTATTGGCAACAATAAAATCCACGCCCTCCAGATTTTGGGCAATCATGTTATTCACGGCATTGCCGCCGCCGCCGCCCACACCGATAACGGAAATTCGCGGTTTCAACTGCATCGTCGTTTTCTCTGGTACGGCTAACTTGATTGACATGGTATTTCTTACTCCCAAATCCTTAAAATTCTCGTTGGTATCAGTCTAAACGCTAATACATTAAGGTTTGGTTACCGAGAAGAAATTTTTTATGAAAAAGATAAGCAATTTAACATAGAAGACGGAGAAAAAATTGCAGCTGACGCACTAATCGCCCATTATACACGTTTACGAAAAAGCCGGAGAATGAGGCGAATAATAAGAATTAAGGGCGGAAATACCGGAGCGTACATTTTAGTACGTGAGGACACTTCCGACCCGATAATTCTGTATTAGTCACCCATTATACGGCTTTTTCTAGAAGTTCTGGCGCAGCCACCCGAATATTTTTCCCAACCCGCTGTCACCGCCGTGCGACGGTTTATTAACAATTTTGCTGGGTTTCTTCTCGGTATAATTCAGGGCAAACAACAACAGCCCGATACAGGTTGAAAAAGAAGGATTATAAAGATTATCCGGCAGGTTTAATATATTTTTCGGCCGGCCGACACGCACCTGTTTATCCAAAACCATTGAGGCAATTTCACGCACGCCGGGCAACTGTGAGGCGCCTCCGGTCAAAACCACCCGGTGGCTGGTCACATCGCCGAGCCCCACTTCTTCCAGTTTGCGGCCGACCATCTCAAAAGTTTCTTCAATCCGAGGCGTGATAATGCTGATCAGCTCCGCCCGCGGAATTTGCTTGATACAGCTGTCATCTTCCTCGCCTACCGGATAAACGTTAATGGTTTCCTCTTTGTCCTGCATGGTCAGAAATGCGCAGCCATGAAGCGTTTTAAGCCGTTCGGCATGGGCAAACGAAGTCGTCAGCCCGTAGGCAATGTCATTGGTCACATTATTGCCCCCCACCGGAAGCGCCCCGAAATAAATCGGAAAACCGTGATAAAAACTGGCTATTGAAGTTGTGCCCCCGCCCATATCAATCACCGTTGCTCCCAGCTCCCGCTCGTCATCCACCAGGCAGGACAATCCCGAGGCATAAGAGGAAAACGCTTTTCCGGCAATTTCCAAATGGGCATTTTCAATCACCGTGGCAATATTGCGGTACTGGATGTCCGGCACCAGGCCAAGCATGATATTAACCGACAGGGTCTCGCCGAAAATATTGCGCGGATCCTTGACCTCTTCACCCTCGTCAAGCCGGTAATTGGTGGGCAGACAGTGAATTAATTCGCAGCCCTCGACATTAATTTTATGAATCCCTTTTTCAACCACTTTGGTCAGGTCGCTTTCGCCGACCGGCTTGTTTTTATTCAGGGAAATGGTTGAATCTTTAATGGCGCTTTTAATTTTGTCACCCGAAACATTGACAATCACCCGGTCGATTCGTTCATTGGCCATCTGCTCTGCCGCTTCAACCGCATTGCAGACCGCCAGGGTTGCCTGGTTAATATCGGTGACAATTCCGTTCTTGATTCCCTTGGAGGCATTATAACCGTATCCGACCACATTAATCCGTTTATCGCGGCTGATCTTGGCAATAACACAGCATACTTTGGAAGAACCGATATCCAAAGCGGCAATGGTAGTCATACGGTTAAACGAATGTGTCACTTGGCTCCCCCTTCCGGCCGGTTATAGCTTGCGTTCTTCGGTTTTTTTCAGCTGCGGTGCCTCCTCAGGCCGCGTTTTGCGCAGTTTGACGGTTATTTTATCTTCTAACCTTAAATCGATGATGGTTAATTTACGTTTAAGAATTCCTTTTGTCTCGTTTAATTTAAGCAATTTTTTCCAGGCCGCTTCAATATTTTCTTCCGGCAGTTTAATCGTGATTCCGTTGCGGATATCATCCAAAACCAGATTCCAGCGCCGCCCGGAGATAAAATTTGCCACCTTAATCCGTTTGAGATAAACATCGCCCTCATCCTGAATAGTTGTCAACAGGCCGGTCAAATTCTCCGGCGCTCCCTCCCCCACAATCAGCAGCATGGGCTCCCGGGCCCTGAAATCGGCATGGATCACTTTCCCCTCGCCGTCAATCGGATAAAATTTTTCCTTTAGCTGCCATATCGCCCTGACTTCTTTTTCATGCAGCTCGATTTTAATCACATTCGGAAAAAAGCTGCGCCGCACTTCTGCCGCTTTCACCCAGGGCAGCTGCTCCAGTTTTTGTTTAAGTTCATAGGGATCAAGCCGCAGCATATTATCGCCGCGTTTCAAATTCAGAGCCTGATTGATTTCTGCCAAGGTTGTCCGTTCCCGCCCGGTAATCACGACATCGCTTAATGTCAGCCCCTGTTCGGCAGCCCAATCATACAAAGCCTCCCTGCCTTCATGAATCCTTTTGTTGACAAGATCGTTTTTCAAAGTCAGAATAATCGCCGCAATCAAAAAAATAACCAGCAAAACCAAAAAATTTCCGGCCAGGCGGTACGGCCATTCCCGTTCCGGGCGGAGAACATTCGTTTCCGCCGGACTTTTCACCTTTGCCGGAGTATTTGCCTCTGCCTCGCTCATTTATTCGGAATACCCATCCGTTTAATTTCCCATTCCAGCGTAATCGACGTTTCGTCCTTTACCCGCTGGACAATCATCTCGCCGAGTGTCTCCAGGTCATGTGCCGTTGCTTTTCCGGTATTAATCATAAAGTTGCAGTGCTTTTCCGATACTTTGGCACCGCCGACCTGCAAATTATCACAGCCGGATTTCTTAATCAGTTCCCAAGCTTTCAGCCCTTCCGGATTCCGAAAAGTCGACCCCGCCGTACGCTCATTGTAGGGCTGGGACTTTACCCGCCGCTCTTTATGATCATTCAAAATTTTCAAAATTTCATTCGGCCCTCGCGGCTCGGTCTTCAGGGTCAGCGAGGTAATAATCCAGTCATCGGGAAAACAACTGCTGCGATATCCCAGATTAAAATCTGCCGCCGGCACTTCTTTAACCTCCCCGTTTCCGTCAACCACCGTCGCCTTAACCAAAACATCTTTGGTCTCCGTCCCGTAACAGCCGGCATTGGTTTTAATTGCCCCGCCGAGATGTCCGGGAATTGAACAAAGATATTCCAGCCCGCCGATATTGTTTTCAAGCATAATCTTTTTGAGATCGCGGTTACGCAGTCCGGCCCCGCAGGTAATAACCCCGTTGCCGATAATGTATTGCTTATGAAAACGGCTTTCAAGCTTAATAACCACACCGGGAATCCCCCCGTCGCGCACCAACAGGTTTGATCCGCCGCCAATCACCGAAACCGGCAGATTATAAGGTTTGGTTTTGAGAAAAAAGCTCAGGTCTTCATCATCGGCCGGACAATAAAGAACCTCGGCCTCACCGCCTACCCCGCACCAGGTATGACGTGCCATCAGCACATTACACAGGTATTTTCCGCGCACTTCCGGCAGCAGCGCCACCAAATCATTCGTTTTTTTGCCTAATCCGAACATCGTCCACCCCTGTTTTTATCTCTTAGTTTCTGTTTTGAAGAATCAGTTTTTCAACCTCATCGGCCAGCCGCTTCGCCGCATCTTTAATTCCGGCGTTTTTGGCGCAGGCTGACATTTTTACCAGCTGCTGGGGATGAGATAAAATATCTTCCAGCAGTTGTTGAACTTTTTCAACCGTAAAATCTTTTTGCCGGATCACAATCCCGGCTTTTGCCTCGCCGATTTCCGCTGCATTGGAGCTTTGATGGTCGTCAGCGGCTGTCGGCAGCGGCACCAGTACCGAGGGAACCCCGGCAACGGCAATTTCCGAAACCGAAGATGCTCCGGCCCGGGATATAATCAGATGAATCTTGCGGTACAAACCGGCCATATCTTCAAAAAAATGCCTGATTTCAATCGGGCAGGCAGCGCCCTGATAGAAATTATTGAGCATTTCTTCTTCACCCTGACGGCATTGCTGATAAATCTTTAAACGCCGCTGCTGTTCTTCCGGCAGCTTTTTAACCGCCTCGGGAAGCACTTCCCCAAACACCTTTGCCCCCTGCGATCCGCCCAATACTAACAATTCTAAAACCTCATCCCGGGCCGGACAAACATAGTCGCGGTCGGCGCAGGCTACAATATTGGCCCGCACCGGCATTCCCGTCAAAACGGTTTTTACCCTCGCCGGAGCATATTTGGTCTTCCTAAAACTTTTGGCAATCAGCGTTGCATAGCGACTTAAAAAGCGGTTGGTCCGGCTCATGACCGAATTCTGCTCATGGATAACCAAATCCACTCCGGTCAAAATTGCCGCCACCGAGGCCGGAAAAGAGGCATAACCGCCAAATCCCACCACGCAGGCCGGCTTGTTTTTCAACATAATTCCTATCGCCTGGACAATTCCGGCGCAGGTTTTAGCCAGACTCTTGACCTTAAACCATTTGGAACGCCCCACAATACTGCCGCACATCACCGCATGGTTGGGAATCTGGCCCAGACGCCCCTTATAATTATCTTTGCCGCGACAGTCTGTCACCAGCATCAGGCGGTACCCGCGATTCTCCAGTTCCTCAGCCAGAGCCTCAGCCGGATAAACATGGCCGCCGGTACCTCCCGCCGTCAAAATAACCAGAGGTTTTTTAGGGGTCTTTTTAGTAGTCTTCATCCTTGTCCTCCGCATGCACGTTTTTACGCGTAATTGCCAGCAGCATTCCCATTCCCAGCGCCACTGCCAGCAACGATGATCCGCCGTAAGAAATAAACGGCAGCGTCATTCCTTTTGTAGGCATCAGATGCAGAGTCGACGCCATATTAATAATCCCCTGCAGCCCGAAACTGGCCGACAAACCCGCTGCCGCCAGAATAATAAACAAATTGTTGTCCTTGCATGAGATTAGCATCGCCCGCACCACCACGCAAGCATATAATGCGACAATCACCAGACACAGCAGCATGCCGTATTCTTCCGCAGCAACGGCAAAAATAAAATCGGTATGCGCATCGGGAATATGCATCTTGACCACGCCTTCACCCGGACCCATTCCGAAAATATTGCCGTTTTGAAAAGCTTCCATTGCTTTTTTAACCTGATAGCTTACCTCATTGCCGGAAGCCAGAAACTGCTGAAAACGAACCTGCACATGCGGAAACAGAAAATAAGCCGCAATCAGCAGTGCAATTCCCAAAACGCCCAGAATTCCGACCAAAACCAAAGACATTCCGGCCAGAAAGAACTGAAAACCCCACACCAGCGAAACCACCACCGACATACCGACATCCGGCTGCAGCAGCAGCAGGATCAGCGTAAACCCGTATAGGGTCATCGACAACAAATCGCCGGGAAAATCGCGGTACTTTTTCTGCCCCTCAAACAGCCATGCGGCCACCACCGCAAAAGTCGGTTTAATAAATTCCGACGGCTGCAGCGAAAAACCGAAAATTCTGATCCAGCGCGAGGCTCCTTTGGTTTCTTCTCCCCAAAACAACGTCATAATCATCAGGATAATTGTCAAAACATAACCGATAATCGCTGTCCGGCGAATGGTTTTCAGACTCTGCATGGACAGAAACAGCATCAGGCCGGCAGCCAGCGGCAGAAAAAACAGCTGCCTTTTGATAAAATGAAAAGCCCCCACGCCGATTCGGTTCGCCACCGAAGGACTGGCGGAAAAATTAAGAAACACCCCGATAAAAATAATCAGCCCGACCAGCAGCAGCAAAACCTTGTCAACGGTCCACCACCAGTTGGCTATTGCGCTGCGGCTGTTTCTTGAAAAAGCAATCACGCCGGAACTCCTACTTAAACTGCAGGGTAAGCAGGCCTAAAACCGCCAAAATAAACGCCGCAATCCAAAATCGGATGACCACACGGGTTTCCGGCCAGCCCAACTGCTCAAAATGATGATGAATCGGTGCCATTTTGAAAAATCGTTTTCCGCCCGTGGCACGGAAATAATACACCTGAATCATGACTGAAACGGCTTCTGCCACAAAAACACCCCCGACAACAGCCAGCAGAATTTCATGCTTGACCATCACCGCCACCGTTCCCAATAAAGCTCCTAATGCCAACGAACCCGTATCGCCCATAAAAACTTTTGCCGGTGCGGCATTAAACCATAAGAAGCCTGCACAGGCGCCGATTACCGCAGCGCAGACCACTGCAACCTCAGCCCCCCGCGGAATATCCAATATATACAGCTGCGCCGCCATCTCCCCGCCGCAGATATAGGCGATCACCAGATAAACCCCGAAAGCCGCAATCAGCAGCCCCGCGGCCAAACCGTCCAAACCATCGCTTAAATTAACCGCGTTGGAAGAACCGACAATTACCACCATCGCAAACGGCACATACAGCCAGGACAAATCAATTATATAAAAAGGAAAATAGGGAATTGTTACCAAAAAACGGTATTGCTCCGGCAGTTCGTACATAACCACCAAAACAGCGGCCAGCGCCGTTGTAAATTGCAAAAACAGTTTCATTTTTGCCGACATGGCATTGGCGGTATTTTTGGTGACTTTGACATAATCATCAACAAAACCCACAAAGCCATACACCAGCAAAACAATTAAAGCAATCCACACCAGAGGATTGCTTAAATCAGCGCTGATCAGCACCGCCAGAAAAATACTGCCCAAAATCAGCAGGCCGCCCATCGTCGGGGTTCCTTTTTTAGTCAGCAGATGAGTCATCGGGCCGTCTTCGCGGATTGGCTGCCCCTTTGCCTGATGGGCGCGTAAAAAATCAATCACCCGGCCGCCGCAGCACAATGCCGAAATAATGGCAATAAAAAATCCGATAAATATCCGGGCATAAACCGTATTCAAATATTCCGGCGCAGAAAGGGTGTTGAAAATATACTGGAGCATACAAACCTCCGCTCAAAAACAGTTCAGACTTATTGTTTACTATAAACGTCCAAATCTGAATTTTTGATTAAGGAAGAAAAATATATAATAAATTTATCAAAGAAGCCGGAGAATGGCTTATCTAGTCCAGATATAAGGAAGACTGCTTATAATTCTCAATCTGATGTCTGATAATCACGCCGATAACCGCCGCCACCGGAACCGCAATCATCAGCCCGAGAAAACCAAGCAAAACGCCGCCGGCAAGCAACGCAAACATCACCCATACCGGATGCAGTCCGACTGAATCACCCACCAGTTTCGGTGTCAGGAAATTTCCTTCAATAAACTGTCCGACCAAAAAGACCGCAATTACCTGCGCAATCGGCCCCCAGCTGTCAAACTGGGCAAATGCAATCGCCAAACTGACGACAAAGCCCGAAATCGTCCCGACATAAGGAATAAACGACAGGATACCCGCCATAAAACCGACCAGCACCCCAAGATCCAAACCGACAACATACAGCCCCACGGCATAAAAAGTACCTAACAGCACGCAAACCGACAACTGCCCGCGGATAAAAGAAGCCAAAATCCGGTCAATTTCCCGGGCCTGCATTTCAATGCCGGCTTTTGACTGCTGCGGCAGCAAATCATCAACCTTGGCCACAAAAGTATCCCAGTCGCGCAGCATATAAAAAGCAACGATCGGCGTAATCAGCAGCAGGGATAAAACGTTTACCAGCGCAAAACCGCTGGTAACCAGACGGCTGAACAATTTGCCGATGATTTTCATGCCGTTGGTCATATTATCTTGCAGGTATTCTCTAAATTTTTCCGGCTGCATATTCGGAAAACGCTCCTGCAGCTCGATAATAACCGGCTCTATTTTTTTCACAAAAGACGCCAGATACCGCGGCACTGATTGCAAAAAATGTCCCAGCTGCTCGTCAATAATTCCAAACAGCAGCATTATTGCCGGAACCATAATCAAAATCACCAGCAGCATAACCACAATCGTTGCGCAGGTCCGGTTCATACCCCACTTTTCGAATTTTGATGCCCAGGGGTCCAGCAGATAACCGATAATAATACCGGCCACAAACGGCAGCAACACCGAACGCAGAACATAAACCGAAACAGCGAAGAAAACAAAAATTCCCAGCCAGATTAATCCGTTATGCGTCGCGCGCCGATTTTTAAACATCTTTTAGTTCCCTTGTTTTATCAGCCGGAAATAATTCCCGTTCTCTTCCAAAGCATATCCCTTGGCCGACAAAGCCGAGAGCAGCTTGCTGGTTGATCCGGCAAAGATTAGTTTAAATTGTGCCTTGTGGGTTCCCATCGCCTGAACGTCAATACTTTTTACATAAGGAATGGATTTCAGAACCCGTTCGGCCTCAACCCATTGCCGCAGCCCCGAAAATTCATATAAAACGGTGGCCTGAGCCTCTTGCCCGGCCTCCTGAAGATTCTGTTGCTTGACCCGTCCTTCAATCGCCGCAGCCGTTTGTTCGACAGCCGCTGCAAATAACTGATCCGGTTCTTCGGAGTTTCCTGCCACCCGGATAACCCGGTTATCGCCGCTGTAAGACATTGCCCGGACTTCAAGACCTCCGTTGCCGTCCAGTTCCGCGACCAGAATATAAATATCTTCCGCCCGGTTGAACCGCATCAGTTTATCGAGCATTTCCCCGTCCATTGCCTCCAACCGCAACACATCGGTCAGCGAATAATTGGTCGCATTGGCAGGCAGAACCACAAACTGCGCCGCAGTTCCCTGGGCCGAAACGCCCCAGGCCTCGCGCCAGCGGTTGGTGCTTTCCCACAACAGCGGCATGGTTCCCGGCATATCCCGCAAAAGCGGCACAACCAAAACCCGGGTGTGGCCGCCCATCAGCAGCGGGATTCCGCGCTCGGTCATATATTCCCTCAGCATATCTTCATTAAGGACAACCCGCAGATTTGCAAGATAGCGGATACTTGAACTTTTCTCGTCAATAACAAAAACTTCTTTAATAAAATTAATCAGCTGTTCATCGGTCATTTCTGCCAGTTTGGCGGCGCCTTCGGCAGTAGAGATACGCTTAGCCACTGCCACAATCGCTGCCCGGTTGGCCTCGCTCATTGCCCTTTCCCGCGCGGCGGAGGCATTTTGATCGGTGACATCAACAGCCACTTCAACGGCAAAACGCTCATCGGCGTTTGCCGGAAAAGCCGTCAAAACAACAAACAGTGCGGCAATCAGACCGCGCCAGTACAGCTTGTTCAAGCCGATTCTCCCTATTCAAAAATTTCAATTTCACTAAAAAAGAAACTGACTTCACGCTTGGCGCTTTCCGGAGAATCCGACCCGTGAACGGTATTCTTGTCAATCGACAGCGCAAAAGTTTTGCGAATGGTCCCTTCTTCAGCCACTGCCGGATTGGTTGCCCCCATAATTTTGCGATAACGGGCCACAGCATCTTCGGCCTCCAGAACCTGAACCACAACCGGAGCAGAAGTCATAAAATCAACCAGGCTGGTGAAAAAGGCTTTATCTTTGTGCTCGGCATAAAATTCTTCCGCCTGAGCCGCCGTCATGTGAATCCGCTTCTGGGCAATAATCCTCAGGCCGGCGTCTTCAATCATCGAATTGACTTTTCCGGTAATGTTGCGTTCTACGGCATCGGGTTTGATAATCGATAAAGTTCTCTCCATCTCGCACTCCTGATTTGGCAGTTAAAATTCAAGTTCGTCAGACCCGTTTCCGGGTTTTCTTCAAACATATAATACTTTATCCAAATAATCAAAAGATATTTTGACTTTTGAAGATTAGAAGAGTAATAACTTAATTAATTTTGTTAACTTTATTAGGAAACACCGATGTTAGAGAGTAAATATATCCAGGGCATTATTGCCAAAGCGAAACAGCTTAACAAAACCGTCGTCCTCCCCGAAGGCGAAGACCACCGCATTCTGGAAGCCGCTCATTATTGTGCCGATAACCAGATTGCCAAACTGATCGTCCTCGGCGATGTTGAGGCGATTAAAGCCGAATTTGCCGCCAGGGGCTGGAGCCTGAATAACATTGAGCTGGTTGACCCTTCCAAATCACCGCGCTTGCAGGAATATACCGATCTCCTCTACAATCTCCGCAAAGAAAAAGGCCTCACGGCAGAAGAAGCCGCCAAACTGGTTTTGGTTCCCAACTATTTCGGCACCCTGATGATTAAATCCGGCCATGCCGATGCGATGGTTTCCGGAGCCAATCATTCAACCGCCGACACGGTTCGCCCTGCCCTGCAGATTATCAAATCCTCCTGCAAAGACCGCGGGGTTTCATCGGTTTTCGTTGAGGTCTGCAACGGCAAGCCCTATTACCTTGCCGACTGTGCCATCAATATGTATCCCGAGCCTAAGGAACTGGCTGATATTGCCCTCCAGACGGCCATGACTGCCGTTCAGTTCGGCGACAAGCCCAAAGTTGCCATGTTATCTTACTCCACCTATGGATCCGGCAAAGGCGAAAGCGTTGACAAAGTCCGCGAAGCAGCCAAATTGGCCAAAGCCATGCTTGAAACGCCGGAATTCTCCGGCTGCGGCATTGAACTTGACGGCGAAATCCAGGCTGATGCCGCTCTCGATATGACAGTAGGCAATAAAAAGGCTCCCGGTTCCAACGTTGCCGGCCAGGCCAATGTTTTAATCTTCCCCAACATCGATGCCGGAAACATCGCCTGCAAACTGCTGCAGCGCCTGGGCGGAGCAGAAGCCTACGGCCCCATGCTCCAGGGTTTGAATGCCCCGGTCAACGATCTTTCCCGCGGCGCTCTGGTTGAAGATATTATCGGCCTGATTGCCATGACTGTTTTACAATCTCATAAATAAGGACTAAAAAATAATGAAAATTCTGGTATTAAATTCCGGTTCTTCCACCTTAAAATATCAGCTGTTTGAAGTAAACGGTTCTGATTATAACCTCTGCTGCAAAGGCAACGCCGAGCGGATCGGCCGCGATGCTTCTTTTGTCGGCATTAAATATGCCGATGGAACCAAAAAAGAAGTCCAGGTCGACCTGCCCGACCACAACACCGCTCTGGCCGAAGTTCTCAAACTGCTGCTGAACGGTGCCATTTCAAGCCTTAACGAAATTCACGCCATTGGCCATCGCATTGTTCAGGGCGGCTCCATCTTTAAGGCTTCAGCCCTGGTAAATGACGAGGTTATTGCCCAGATTGAAGACCTGGCCACTTTGGCGCCGCTGCACAACGGACCGGCAGCTTTGGTGATTCGGGCTGTCAAAAAAGAACTTCCCTCGGTTCCGCAGGTTGTCGCTTTTGACACGGCTTTCCATCAGACCATGCCGGTAGAAGCTTATACTTATGCCCTGCCGGAAGAACAGCGCACCAAATACAAAATCCGCCGCTATGGCGCACACGGCACATCGCATAAATTTGTTGCCGGACAGGCTGCAGCCATTGTCGGCAAAGACAGTAAGATTATTACCTGCCATATCGGCTCCGGCGCATCAATCACCGCCGTTAAAAACGGAGTCTGCGTTGATACCTCTATGGGACTGACTCCCTTGGCCGGTATCATCATGGATACCCGCTGCGGCGATATTGACCCCTATGTGCCGCTCTATATTATGAAAACCCAAAACCTGAGCATCGATGAAGTGAATGACATGCTCAACAAAAAAAGCGGCAAATACGGTTTGTCCGGTTACAGCGATTCCCGGGATTTTGAAGCGGCCTACAATCGCGGGGAGCCGGCCGTTCTCGATGCCATGAAATGCTATATTTACAGTATTGTCAAATTCATCGGCGCCTATATAGCGGCGATGGGCGGTGTTGACGCAATTGTCTTTACGGCCGGCGTCGGCGAAAATTCGCCCCTGGTACGTAAATTGGTTCTGGAACGCTTAAACTATCTGGGAATTGAGGTCGATGAAGAAAAGAACGCTGTCCGCGGCGATTTTGCCGAAATCACCAAAGCCGGTTCCAAAATCCGTGCTTTTGTTATTCCCACCAATGAAGAACTGGTTATTGCTCAGGACACTGTTGCCCTGACTAAATAATCTTTTTCTGATTTTTATTTCCGACAGCCTGCCTTCGCGACAGGCTGTTTTTTTTGGTCCACCCGCTCCAATTAATTATTGACTATCTTTAATAAATAATGTAATCTGGAAGAAGTTCCGGAACAGCAATTATTGGAGAACGGTCATGAGAACAGTCTTTTTAGCCCT
>CALYAX010000020.1 GCA_944393665.1 uncultured Alphaproteobacteria bacterium | reverse complement strand
GTGGCGAAAGAAAACGGCTATTACTCCGGCGAAAACAAATGCTACACCTGCCAGACCTGCGAACAGGCCGGTAAAAAAACCTGCAACGGCGCTTGCATTGCCGCCTCCGAATGCTGCGGCTGCACGTCCTTGCAGAAATGTGTCAGCGGCTCCTGCATCGCCAAGACTTGTGCCGATGCCGGCGGACCAGTTTGCTCTGCCGGACAGGAATGCCAAAACGGGACTTGTGTCTCGACGATGAGTGCCTGTGAGAAATATATCCGTTCTGTATGTACTGCAGCCAATAAATGCTCTGTTAATGGCGATACGTTTAGCTCTGCTGTGGAGAAGATTGTTCTGGTTGATAAGGATATTGATCTGGGTACGCTTAAATTTAGCGCCCCGGCTTCTGTTACATTATCAAGCGCAGCCGAATACGCGAGTAATGCGGACTGTACCGGAAAAGCAAAATCCAAAGTCACCGGAACTATGCCGGTTATTTCAAACAGCCCGGCTGTAAATTTTAACTATTTGGAGATGAATAGTAATACGTTTGAAACATTAGCTTCCAGCTTTGCTTTTCAAAATAGTGATATTTCATCTCCGATCTTTCGCTATAAGGGAGAGCATACTTACAGCGGACCGTTTTCTGCTATGTTTTATTCGACATCGACTGTTACGAATACGATAGCAGCGCCAAATGGCGGTTATATACAGTTCCAGGTTGATCCGGAAAAGAAGGACGCTGTTGCATTAGATGCAATTGTCGTGACCAATGCCGGCGGCGTGATATTTGGCTCAACTAATCCGGCCATTCATCCAGAGGTCAGAAATGTTAATATTGAGATATTGCAAATGACTGCTCTTGATCCTGATGAATACACTTCGGAGGCACGCTTAATGACGGGCGGTCTGAATGTGGCTATTAATGAAGTTAAAATAAAGGATTATTCCAATACTATAATAATAAATACTGCTGCAGATACGACTACGAACCTTGGTGCAAATCTGATCATTTCCGGTCTTTATCTATCTAATGGTGTCGTTAATTTATCTAGTCAGGCGGCAACCACGGCAATTCCTTATATACAGCTTACAAATTTAAGCTTCTTGGGATATTCTGTAGACTGCTCTGATATGCTTATAAACAATGTGGTAATGAAGGGGTCTCTGTTTAGAGGCTTTAATTCAAATAACTCTTTATCCTCCTTATATCTGGGAAATACAGAAGTTCCTCGTGGTGCAATGTGTGAGATCACGGCAGACGGTAACTATTATGACTCAAACTTTCAGAGCGCATGTTCCTGGTCGTACTAAAAGGAAACCCCGCGTCTAACGCGGGGTATCTTTGAGACAATTTATGGCGGCTAGAGTAATGATAGTTGCTGCCTGATTCTTCACAGGCAGGCGCTATTCTCAGCAAGGGTAACCAAGCCATAAAAAAAGACCTCCGCAAGGGAGGTCTTTTTTTATGGCTCCGGCTGCCTGATTCGAACAGGCGACCAATCGGTTAACAGCCGATTGCTCTACCGCTGAGCTAAGCCGGAATAATATTTGGAGGCCGGTACCGGAATTGAACCGATGTACAAGGATTTGCAGTCCTCTGCATGAGCCACTCTGCCAACCGGCCAATCGCGTACCAATCTCAATCGGTGCCTTTATATATACAGAAATTTTTTCCCACGTCAATAGCTTTTTTTAAAAATTTAGTTTTTTTATCACAAGTTTGTTATATAGTAGGGCAAGTTTGAAAATATTGAAGAAAGGCCAAGCGGATGAGGATTGCAATTGCATCGGATCATGGTGGTTTTGAGCTTAAAGAAGCGATGAAAAATCACTATAAAAATCAAGGCATTAATTTAACAGATTTAGGCACGCACAGTACAGAGTCCTGTGATTATCCCTTGATTGCCGAAAAATTAACTTCGGCGCTGTTGAAAAAAGAATTTGATCTGGGGATACTGATTTGCGGAACCGGAATCGGGATATCGATTGCCGCCAACAGAGTTAAAGGAATCAGGGCAGCATTGCTGTACAACCGGGATGCGGCCCGTTTGGCCCGGGAGCACAACAACGCCAATGTGGCGGTTTTTGGCGGAAGAACCCAAACGCCGGAACAGGCGGTTGAATATTTTGATACTTTTTTGGGGGCTTCTTTTGAGGGCGGCCGTCATCAGAGGCGTATTGATGAACTGGATAATCTTGCTGAGGAGAAATGCTGATGGATTTTAAGGATAATTTACAAACGGAAGACTCGGAAATTTACGGGGCGATTCAGTGCGAGTTAAAACGTCAGCAGGAGCAGATAGAACTGATTGCTTCTGAGAATATTGTTTCAAAAGCGGTATTGGAGGCTCAGGGGTCTATTTTGACGAATAAATATGCCGAGGGATATCCGGGCAAGCGGTATTACGGCGGCTGCGAGTTTGTTGATGTGGCGGAGAATCTGGCAATTGAAAGGGCAAAACAATTGTTTAACTGCCGTTTTGTCAATGTGCAGCCGCATTCGGGGAGCCAGGCCAATACGGCCGTTTATATCGCTTTGCTAAAGCCTTATGATGTGATTTTGGGGATGTCTCTTGATGCCGGAGGACATTTGACTCACGGGTCCAAAGTGTCTGTTTCCGGAAAATGGCTGACTCCGGTTCAGTATGGCGTGCGCGAATCTGACGGGTTGATCGATTATGAACAGGTTGAAAAACTTGCGAAAGAACATCAGCCGAAGTTGATTGTTGCCGGGGGGTCGGCTTATCCCCGTCAGATTGATTTTGCCCGGTTTCGCAAGATTGCCGACTCGGTCGGGGCCTATTTAATGGTGGATATGGCGCATTTTGCAGGGCTGGTTGCCGGCGGTGTCCACCCGAATCCGCTGGAATATGCCGATGTTGTTACCACGACAACGCATAAGACGCTTCGCGGGCCTCGCGGCGGCATGATTTTGACGAACAACGAAGATATTGCCAGAAAAATTAATTCCGCTATTTTTCCGGGGTCGCAGGGCGGTCCCCTGGAACACATCATTGCCGCCAAAGCTGTTTGTTTTAAGGAAGATTTGACACCGGCGTTCAAGAAATATGCCGCGCAGGTGGTTAAAAATGCCAAGGTGCTGGGTGAAACATTGAAAAGCCGCGGATTGGAACTGGTTTCAGGCGGAACGGATACCCATTTGCTGTTGGTTGATTTGCGTCCGAAGGGGCTGACCGGAGATGTAACCGAAAAAGCTTTGGAGGCCGCTCATATGACGTGTAACAAAAATGCTATTCCTTTTGACCCGATGCCGCCAAAGGTTACATCGGGAATCCGTGTCGGCACGCCGGCCGGAACGACCCGCGGTTTTAAGGAAAAAGAGTTTGAACAGATCGGCCACTGGATCGGCGATGTGGTTGATGCGCTGGCGGCCGGAAATGCCGAAGATGTCATCAGGAAAACGGCAGAAAAGGTGATTGATTTGTGCCGGCGTTTTCCGATTTATGAAGACAGATAAGCGAAAAGCTCCCGTTGGGGAGCTTTTCTTTTAATTACTTAAAGGAACTCAGGTTATACAGGTGTATCTTCCGGATCCCTTTGATTTCTTTGTAATCATTGGGATATTTTTTCAAGGTTTCCACCTGCATTTTTTCTGCCGCTTTTGTTGAAAGATTTCTGATGAAACTACCATCACTGCGGTAGAGTTTCCAAGTCTTTTCAGCTTTTGCAGCAAGAAAAATTGTTTTTGACTTAACTTCGGTGATGATGTAGACCATCGAAAAGTCCTCATCAATTAAGTCTTGAAAACGCCATCCCTTTTCAAATTTGGTTAACAGAAAGGGGGTGTCAAACACATAATCTTTTACCGGACCGAGGAGGCTGGTTTTTCCACCTTTGGTACGGATGATATAAGTGCCGTCACTGCCTTTGATAACGACAAATCCCTTACTAAGTTGATTTTCAACAACAGTATAAGTTGTCAAATCTTCTTTATTCATCCGGTAAACAACCATACGGTCTTTTTTATCTTTTGAATAAATAAAATTTTCCAAGCCGTTGTAAGGGTTTATTTCTTTGGTCGGTTCGATAAGAATGTTTCCATTCTGATCTTTCAGACCAACGAGCACTTCATTTTTAGCATCGCCCTGGGCGGTGTATTTAATGAAATTTCCCAGAGGGCTTTCCTCTGATTTAAAACTGTTGCAGCCGCACATAGCTATCGCAACGAATACCGTCATGAAGACAGAGCCAGATAAAAAATTTCTCATAAGAATAAAGAATTAATGGTTAATATTCTGAGATTACTATGTTTCTAAAATTCCTTTTTGTCAATAGACAAAAGGGAAAAAGCTGAATGTAAAAAAGCCCCGGAGGAAGCCGGGGCTAAACATTATAAATGTTTTCGGAAATTATTTATTTCCCATTCGTCAATCCCTGCGGGACTGGTGGCTTTTTTTTGGCATAACTTTTTAAGGTTAAGCCATTTGTTGCCATCAAATTCGGCAATTTTGTTTCCGGACATGTCATAAACATGTCTCCTGGTTCCGCTAAGCCACTCGCCGAAAAAATAGCGCTGTTTTGCAACCGGGTCCCAAACCATGGTCAGGCGGGCATAAAACGGCGGCATAATCATTTTTCTGGCGGAATTCAAAACGCCGGTAAGGCTTTGGTCCCATCCATGGCGATGTTCACCGGGAACAAGGTTAAAAAAGCAATATTCATTGGTTTCCCCAAAGGTATTTATTGGTTCGGCGACAGTTCCGTCATCTTTGTAGAGCCAAACATATTTCAGATTGGGGAATTCCATTTTGATCTTTTCCCGTTCCTTTTTGGTTTTGCATGAGGTCAGGGATGCAGCAAACATCATTACTGTAAACAGTAAGACAAGACGGATAAATAATTTATTTTTCATAGCTTTATAATTTTGGTTTATTTAATTTATAGCTATCGATTAGCTAAAAATCAACTCAAAATGTTAATGAAAAATTTGAATTTTAGTGTATAATCGCTTCAGTTTGAACTTTAACAGGGGAATTTATCATGCAGAAGATCAGTTCAGCCGAACTGGCACGGGTTATCGGGACAGCACAAAGAGTAATTGATACGGAAATTGTGCGGGTTGTGACCGACAGCAGGCAGGTCCGAAAAGGAGACTTATTTGTTGCAATCAGAGGCGAAAAATTTGACGGGCATCAATTTGCGGCCAAGGCGATAGAGCAGGGGGCCGGCCTGGTGATGGTTGAGGAGGCTGTTGCCGGTATTCCGGCAGAGAGACAGCTGGTGGTTGAAAACTGTCTGCATGCTTACGGGCTTATCGGCCAATGGAATCGGAAACAGTTTAATGGGACGGTTATAGGCTTGACCGGAAGTGCCGGAAAAACGACGACCAAAGAGGAATTGAAATTTGCCCTTTCCAATTATGGCAAGGTTTATGCCACCACCGGAAATCACAATAACCAGGTCGGAGTGCCGTTTACTCTGTGCAATATGGATATGAGCGCTGATTTTGCCGTGATAGAAATGGGAATGAGCGCCAAGGGTGAAATTGCCGAGCTGGTTTCTTTCGTACAGCCGGATCTGGCAGTCGTTACCAATGTTTATCCGATGCATATTGAGTTCTTTCCGAATTTTGAAGGGATTGCCGAAGCCAAAGCGGAAATTTTCAGCGGGCTGAAAAAAGGTGGCACAGCTGTTATCAATGAAGATACAAATTTTGCAGATTTGCTGGAACGGCGGGCAAAAGAGAATGGTGCCAGAGTTGTTAAGTTCGGGCGTCAGGATCATTCGGCAGCGCCGTTTTCCTTGTCAACGGAAGGCGAACATTTTCTGTATAATGCCTGGTGTGTTTTGGCTGTGGTTGAGGCATTGGGACTGGATCCGGCGGCAGCAGCGGCGCGGCTGCATGAGTTTGGGGCCTTGGACGGACGCGGCAAGATTCATCAGGTTCATTTCGGTTCCGGCTGTTTCCGGCTGATTGACGAAAGCTATTCCGGGCAGCCGGAAGCCATGTTGATGGCAATTGCAACTCTGGATAAGATGAATAATGCGGGGCGCAAGATTGCCGTTTTGGGTAAAATGGCCGAGCTGGGCGATACCTCTCAGGCCCGGCATATCGAGGTGGGCAAGGCGCTGGCCGAAAGTTCTGTTGATGTTGTGATCGGTGTTTGTCCGGAGATGAAAGATATGCTGGCCCAGCTTCCGGCAGGCAAAGAGAAATATTATTTTGAAAATAAGGATGGTCTGGATGATTTTCTGTTAAATAAGCTATTGCAAAATAACGATATTGTCCTTATAAAGGGATCACACTATTCTACCAGGCTTTTTGAAGTGGCAGAGAGCCTGCTCAAACAGGGAGAGAAACACGCATGAAATGTCCGTTTTGCGGCTGTGATGACACCCAGGTGAAAGATTCCCGGGATGCCGATGACAATACCGCCATTCGCCGGCGGCGCGAGTGCCCTGAATGCGGTTCGCGCTTTACAACTTTTGAGAGGGTGCAGCTGCGGGAGCTGGTGGTCATTAAAAAAGACGGCGAAAAAATGAAATTTGACCGTGATAAGCTGGCTCGTTCCATTGAAATTGCGGTGCGTAAGCGTCCGGTTACGCCGGAACGGGTTGAAAAAATCGTCAATTCGATTCAGCGGCGGCTGGAAACCTCGGGAGAGACTGAAATTCCGTCTCAGACAATCGGCGAATATGTGATGGAGGCCCTGTCAACCCTCGACCATATTGCCTATATCCGTTTTGCTTCGGTTTACCGTGATTTCCGCGAAGTGAAAGATTTTGAAGAATTTGTTGATACCATTGACAGGCTGGCCAAGCCGCAAGGAGAAAATAATGACTAAATTTGTATCAGAAAAAATTAAGATGAAATCGGCCGCGCGCCTGGCGGCAGTGCAGGCAACGTATATGATTGAATACGGCCAGCTGCCGGTAGATAAGGTCATTAAGGATTTTATCAACGGCGAAGTCGGCCGTTTTGTTATTGAAGATGAAACCAATGGCTATGAGGAGCGTGAAGAGCTGGTTGAAATCGGCGAGATGGATACCAGTTATTTTGCGGAGCTGACCCGCGGTGTCCATGAAAAGAAAGAATATATGGAAAAAGCCATCAGCCATTATTTGAAAGAAGGCTGGCAGTTTGAACGTTTTGACGGGACGCTCCGGTCATTACTGCTCTGCGCCACCTATGAGCTTATCAATACGTTAGACGTTGATGTTAAAGTGATAATTCAAGAATATGTCGATCTGGCTTATGCGTTTTTTGCTAAAAATGAGCCAAAGATGGTAAATGCGCTGCTGGACCAGATTGCAAAGGAAACCCGTCTGGCTGGCAACTAATACCGATGTATGGGGTAAAATTTTATGGCGATACTCAAAATTTATGAATATCCGCATCCGGTTTTGAAGAAAAAAGCTGAGCCGGTTGCCGAAGTTAATGATGATTTGCGCAAGGTTTTGGATGACATGCTGGAAACCATGTATGAGGCGCCCGGTGTTGGCCTGGCTGCACCGCAGGTCGGCCTGTCGCAGCGAATGGTCGTCATTGATGCGGCCCGGGATGATGAGGAGCCGGCGCCGATGTATCTGATTAATCCGGAAATTATCTGGCGGTCGGAAGAAACTGAAATTTGCGAGGAGGGCTGTTTGTCTGTTCCGGAACAAAATGCCGAGGTTGAACGTCCGGCAAGCGTGCGGGTTCGTTATACTGATTATCACGGTCAGGCCCGGGAAATTTTGGCGGAAGGATTTCTGGCAGTTGTGGTTCAGCATGAATTGGATCATCTGGACGGGATTTTGTATATTGACCGCATCAGCAAGCTTAAAAAGAGCATGCTGGTTAAGAAACTTGAGAAATTGCGGAAAAACCGTTCGGATGCTAAATAATTTTTAACTGAGGAAAAGTATATGAAACTGGTTTTTATGGGCACGCCGGATTTTGCAGTACCGGTTTTGGAGGCTCTGCTTCGGGAACATGAGGTGGTTTGTGTTTATACCCGGGCGCCCAAGGAGGCGGGACGGGGACATAAAGAATCAAAAACGCCGGTTCATTTGCTGGCAGAGAGCCGGGGTATTGAAGTCCGGACTCCGAAAACGCTGCGAAATGAGGAAGAACAAACCAAGTTTAAAGCATTGCAAGCCGATGCGGCAGTTATTGCCGCATACGGGCTGATTTTGCCGCTGCCGGTTTTGGAGGCTTTTCCTTACGGCTGTATAAATGTTCATGCTTCTCTGCTGCCACGGTGGCGCGGGGCGGCTCCGATTCAGCGTTGTATTGAAGCCGGAGATACCCGGAGCGGGGTGACAATTATGCAGATGGAAGCCGGGCTTGATACCGGTGATATGCTGAAAAAAGGTGTTGTTGACATTACGGCGCAAACCACCGGAGGTGTTTTACATGACCAGTTGTCTGAAACCGGGGCAAAACTGATTACTGAGGTTCTGCAAAATCTTGAGACGATCCGGCCGGAAAAGCAGGATGACAGTTTGGCCTGTTATGCTGCTAAAATTGAAAAAGAGGAGAGCCGGCTTGATTTTAACCGTCCGGCAGCGGAACTGGAACGTAAAATCCGGGCATTTAATCCCTATCCGGCAACTTATTTTGAATATCAGGGCGAGCGTTTTAAGGTTCTGGAAGCGGAAGTTTTGGATGATAATGCCGGTATGGTGCCGGGCAGTCTGGTTCCCAATGACACGGGGTTGTTGATTGAGTGCAATCCGGGAATGCTGTTGGTGACTAAAATTCAGCGGCAGGGTAAAAAGGCGATGCCGACAGAAGAGCTGCTGCGCGGTTTTGCATTTGAACCGGGAGCGGTAGTTAATGAATAAAAAAATCCGGTGATGGTAACATCACCGGATTTTTTTAAGCTTCAATGCCTTGTGCGGCAGCGGCTTCCTCAAAAGAGTGAGCCTCAATCCGCAGGGCAGGTTTTTTTTCAGACTTTGCCTGCAAGTCGGTGTAAATATCAACGAGCTCCTGCATCATAGCGATTTTTTTCGCGTTGAAATGGCTCTTGGTCAATTTACAAACGCCGTCGCGGCAAACAAAGCCTTCAACATAGCCCAGATTCAGCATTTTGCTGATCTTGTCAATAATCCATTGGCTGTTGCCGCCCTCGTGGATAATTTGGCAATGTTTTTTCAGTAGAAAATGTGTTTTTGAGCTGATGTATCCCCCGGATAAACAGCGTTCAATGAACGCCATTTCCACCAAATGAAGTTCGCCCATAACGTAATCTATAAAGGCGGTGGCTTCTGCCTTAACCGGGTTGGCCAGATACTCGAGCCGTTCGGTTTCCTCTTTGCTTTCAGCAGCGGCCGCTTCGTCCAGGATGCTTTGGTCAGCTTCAAAATAAAAAGCGACACAAATAATCTGAATATATTGATCGCGGAAATCAATATAGTCGTCATGTGTCATCCATTTTTTTATTTTCTGAACCTCAGCTTCCGACGGGCAGTATTTTTTCGCCAGACATTCATTTAAAAATGAAATAATCCGGTAGAGCTTGGCTTTTT
The DNA here is from genome assembly GCA_944393665.1 of uncultured Alphaproteobacteria bacterium. Taxonomy (GTDB): domain Bacteria; phylum Pseudomonadota; class Alphaproteobacteria; order RF32; family CAG-239; genus CAZU01. The sequence goes on along the minus strand of CALYAX010000020.1, from coordinate 20,201 downwards.
TCAGCTCTTTTTTCTGGATTCTTTCATTTTCAAGTCTGGCGGCTTCTTCGTCAGCTTTTTTTCTCAGTTCCCGCTTTTCAGTATGAAGCTTCTTTTCCTCGCGGCGGCTGAACTCTTTAATCAGTTCTTCAGCCTGTCCGGAAGGGAACATTTGCTTAATTTTTTCTACTTTCTCTTCGAATTTTAAGTCCCGAAGAATTAAAGACTGCTCTTTGGTGAGCATAATTTTTTTTGTTTTCGTTCTTTCCATAATAATATATTTTACTGGGTTGATTAAACAAATGTGTCACAAGTATCGTTATATATTAGGTATAGCGATATATTTTTTAACAATAATGACAATGTAATATAAACCAACATGAATTGTAGACAAAAAAATATATTTTGGCAAGTGACTTTTATCGCTTTGTTAAACTTTTTTGTTCTATAGTAATGAAAATTAATGAATTTTATGCGCAGAGGTTTAGCCGATGATGAAAAAAATCTTCAAGATAGCAGTTCCTTTAGTTATTGTTTTAGGAGTCGTTTTTTATTATAAACGTTCTCAAAAGTCTGATGTGGCTTACCAGACGACTTTTCCGGTACGCGGTTCGATTACCGAAACGGTTACGGCCTCGGGTATTATCAATCCGATTTCAACGGTGAATATCGGTACCCAGGTTTCGGGGACAATTGCGGAGATTTTTGTTGATTATAATTCTCCGGTGAAGCAGGGCCAGCTGCTGGCGCAGATTGATCCGTCTTTATTTGAGGCCACCGTGGCGCAGCGGCGGGCAGCTTTGGAAATTGCCAAAGCGGAAGTTGATGTTACCAATAATGATATTGTTTATTACAAAAAGCATCTTGACCGGATTAAAAAACTTAATAAATCGCAGTATTCTGCAGATAAAGAACTGGAGAGCGCCCAGCGGGATTATGATAATTCTTTGGCCCAGCTGTCGTTAAAAAAGGCTCAGGTCAGCCAGGCGGAAGCGGCTTTGCAATCGGCAGAAATTGACTTGCGCTATACCAAAATTATTTCTCCGGTGGACGGAATTGTGGTTTCCAAAGAGGTGGAAGTGGGGCAGACAGTGGCGGCAAGTTTTCAGACCCCGACGTTGTTTAACGTGGCAGAAGATCTGACCAAAATGCAGATTGAAGCCTCGGTGGTGGAGGCTGATATTGCCAAGGTTAAAGAAGGCCAGACGGTTGAATTTTCGGTTGACAGTTTCCCTGATGAAGTTTTTTACGGTACGGTAACCCAGGTTCGCAACAATCCGGTAACAACGTCAAATGTGGTTACTTATGAGGTAATTATTGAGATTGATAATAAGGATCAAAAACTGAAACCGGGCATGACCGCTAACGTGGAGATTATTACTTCCCAGAAGGACAAGGTTTTGCTGGTGCCCAACCAGGCGCTGCGTTTTTATGTGACCGATGAAAACGGTGAAACCAAGCGTTATAAAGACCGCGGTATTTGGATTTTGCGCAGCAATAAACCGACGCGGGTCACAATCACCACCGGAGTCAGCGATGATGATCATACCGAGATTACCAGCGGCGAGCTGGCGGAGAATGACGAAGTAATCTTGTCTCGAAAAAACAGCAAGGAACAACAGCAAGCGCTTAGAATGAGGATGCCCCGCTAATGGCGTTGATTGAGATTAAAAATGTCAGTAAAAGCTATCCCCTGGACGGTTTTGAGCTGAAAATTTTGAAAAAGATATCCCTGACTATCGAAAATGGCGAGTTTGTGGCGATTATGGGCCCGTCAGGTTCGGGAAAGTCAACGCTGATGAATATTCTGGGGTGTCTGGACAAGCCGACTTCCGGGCAATATCTGCTGGACGGGCATAATGTTGAGAAGATGGACAGCGATGAGCTGGCAGATATCAGAAATCAGAAAATCGGTTTTGTGTTCCAGGGGTTTAACCTGTTGTCGCGGACTTCGGCGTTGGAAAATGTCGAATTGCCGATGGTGTATGCCCGGGTGCCCGCAGAGGTGCGGGAGGAGAGGGCAAAGGAGGCTTTAAAAAAAGTGGGGCTGGACAAGCGGATGTATCACCAGCCGAATCAGCTTTCCGGCGGCCAGCAGCAACGTGTGGCAATTGCCCGGGCAATCGTGAATGACGCGCCGATTATTTTTGCCGATGAGCCTACCGGAAACCTTGATACAAAAATGAGTGTGGAAATTATGGATTTATTTACCAAACTGAATCGGGAATTGCAGCGGACGATTATTTTGGTTACCCATGAAGAAGATATTGCCAAATATGCGGGGCGGGTTATCCGTCTGGTTGACGGAGAGATTGTCAGTGACGAAAAAGTGGAGAGCCACCAGGGCGAATTGAAAAATCTGGCGCCGGAGGACAGAAAATGATTGATATTGAGACTATTTCCAGTATTGCTTTCCGGGCTATCAGGGCCAATAAAATGCGTTCAATCCTTACCAGTCTGGGGATTATTATCGGCGTGGCGGCGGTTATTGTTATGTTGTCAATAGGCAACGGAGCGCAGATCTCGCTGCAAAACGAGATGAAAACCATGGGATCAAATCTGATTATTGTCCGTTCCGGCGTGGCGACTTCCAGCGGCGCGCGCGGCGGTCATGGTTCCCAGCCGACCATGAAAGCCAGCGACGGAGAGGCTATTCAGGAAAAAATTCCCGCTATTAAGCTCGCATCGCCGGTTTTAGAGGAAACTGCACAGCTGGTATATGGAAATGCAAACTGGTCAACCGGAATTACCGGTACTGACAACCGCCAGTTTCAAATTAAAGAGTGGGATTTGGCTTATGGGCGGTTTTTTAGCGAATCGGATCTTAAAACGGCTAATAAAGTAGCTATTTTGGGGCAGACCGTGGTTAAGGAATTGTTTGGAGATGTTGACCCGTTAGGGCGGGTGCTCCGGATAAAAGGAATTCCGTTTCAGGTGATTGGGGTTTTGGAAGGCCGCGGGCAGACCAGTTTCGGCATGGATCAGGACGATGTGGTGTATATTCCGATTACAACAGCGCAGAAAAAGGTAATGGGCATTCAATTTCCCGATCAGGTTAAGTTTATTACCCTGCAGGCTGTCGATGCCGAGAGTACTTATACCTCTCAGGAAGAAATCCGTGAATTGCTGCGGCAGCGTCATAATCTGGGGGCCAACAAAGAAGATGATTTTGTTATCCGTAATCTGACTCAAATGATGGAGATGATGGAAAACTCCACTAAAATCATGACTATCCTGCTGGGATCAATTGCTTCGATTTCGCTTTTGGTCGGCGGTATCGGCATCATGAATATTATGCTGGTGTCGGTTACCGAACGCACCCGGGAAATCGGTATCCGCATGGCAATCGGAGCCAAGTCCTGGGATATCCGCTGGCAGTTTTTGATGGAAGCCCTGGTGCTGTCTTTAATCGGCGGTTTGGTCGGGGTTATACTCGGGCTGGGTGGTTCGCTTCTGGTTTCGGTGTTTACTTCCCTGACGGCAAAAGTTTCGCTCTTTTATGTTTTGCTGCCGTTTTCTTTTGCCGGAATGGTCGGGCTTTTCTTTGGTTTTTATCCGGCCTATAAGGCTAGTTTGTTGAATCCCATCAATGCCCTCAGATATGAGTAACCTTGTCTGGCTGGCATCTAAAGCGATTTTACGCGGTCGGTGAAAATTCATGTACTTCTTTGTACACTAAAATTTTTCCCGCCGTTAGAAATCACTTTATCTGCACACGCCATCCAAGCTTCCGTCATTTTTAATAAATTATCGGTTTTCGGTCAGCCAGCGGTCGGCTTCAAGGGAGGCAATACAGCCTGAACCGGCGGCTATGACGGCTTGACGGAATTTGGGATCTTTGACGTCGCCGGCAGCAAAAATACCTTCAATATTGGTGCGGCAGCTGTCGGGGCGGGTGATGATATAACCGCCTTCGTCAAGTTCCAGCTGCTCTTTGAAAATCTCGGTATTGGGGTGATGGCCGATAGCGATGAAAACACCGTCGACTTTGAGCAGTTTGGTCTGATCGCTTTTAACATTTTTAATCATTACGCCGGTTACGGCCAGCGGACTGTCGGTGCCGACGATTTCTTCTACGACCGAATCCCATTCAACGGTGATTTTGGGATTCTCGAGCAGGCGGCTTTGCATGGTTTTGTCTGCCCGGAGAGAATCGCGGCGGTGAATAAGAGTTACAGAATTGGCGAAATTGGTCAGGTAAAGGGCTTCTTCCACAGCGGTATTGCCGCCGCCGACGACAGCCACATCACGGCCGCGGTAAAAGAATCCGTCGCAGGTGGCACAGCCGGAAACACCGAAACCGCGGAATTTTTCTTCACTCGGCAGACCCAGCCAGCGGGCCGAGGCACCGGTGGCGATAATGACGCTGTCGCCGCAGAACAGGTTATGATTTTCGGAGTTGCATTCAAAGGGACGGCGGGAGAAATCGACCTCGATAATCTTATCGTCAATAATCTGTACGCCGACATTGTGTGCCTGAACCCGCATATTGTGCATAAGTTCGGTTCCGGCGACCGGGGTCGGGAAACCGGGAAAGTTTTCAACATCGGTGGTTATGGTGAGCTGCCCGCCGATTTGTCCGCCTGAAACAACAATCGGTTTTAATCCGGCACGGGCGGCATAAATTCCCGCGGTGTAACCTGCAGGACCCGAACCGATGATAAGCACCGGGGTGCGATATTCAGCCATGTATAAATTCTCCTTCGTTAAATCTGTTGATAAATTTATATGCTGGCGCCGGTATTTGCAAGCCTAAATCGTTGTCATAATTTTGTAATAAATTTTGTCTAGATTTTGTGATTCTTTTATGGTAAGGTAAATCCGAAATGAATATTTTGTTAATAATTATAAAAAAATCATCAGTATGTAAGGAATAAGGCCAGGTTTGGTTAAATTGATTTAAGGATTGCAAAACACCGTCGGCTGCAGCAGCTTGAGGTTAACAAATCAAGGATTATCAATTTTAGCCTCCCCAGGGATTGATGATTTTAGTAACATGATTGCCGTGTGTTCCGAAAGGGTAAAGCGGTGATTTAAGAAAATGGATGTATTAGGTATTGTTGCATTCGTTTTGGTTTTCGTTCTTGTGGCAATGGTATATAAAAATCTGCCGGAACGAAACAAATATAACCGGAACGGGGAGCTCCTCATTCCGGAGGACAAGGCCGATCTGGCCAGATACACGCCTGAGGAACTGGCTCAGGTCAAAGACTTCTGGGAGCAAAAATCCCGGAAATTCGGGGGCTGTATGAAAGATTTCTGCCTCGACAGAATTAAGGAGGTGGAGAAATGCCTTAGTTAAAAAGTTTTCTCCGGAAAATGCCCGCCGCTGAATGATTTCAGCTGCGGGCATTTTGCCGTTTATTGAAAGGTTGTTTCAGAGCTGCCGGAGCAGTCGCATTCATCTTTGGAACAAATACAGACATTTTCGGTTTCGGCCTGCATTTCCGGCTGGCGGGATGACGCGGATTTATCGGTATTGGAAGAGGCGTTATTCTGGCCGTCTATCAGCGGTTCGCCCTGATCGTTGGTCGGTTCTTCGGTGAATTGGGAACGGTCTTTCTGGCTGCAGCCGTAAGATGCAACATTATTAGGGAAAGTGCAGCCGCATTTATTGACTTCGCTGCAATCGCAATCTTCAAGTCCGCAGTTAAACGGTTCATCATAATTACGGGTATCCATAGCGTTTCTCCTTGCATAAAATTAAAGCCGGCTAAACAAAGTCAGTCGGCTTTAATATAGTGGCAGCAAGTGCGAATTAAATGTATTTGATGTCTAAAATCTCGAAGGATTTTTTACCGCCGGGAGCCGTATATTCGGCAGAATCACCAATTTCTTTGCCAATCAGGGCTTTAGCCAGCGGTGAGGAGAGAGAGATTTTATTCTTTTCGATATCGGCTTCGTAATCGCCGACGATCTGATAGGTTTTTTCTTCGTCGGTATCTTCATCTGCGACGCTGACAGTAGCACCGAAACGGATAACATCGGCCTTGGTGTTGGCCACGTCAATAACCTGAGCCCGGCTTAAAACCGCTTCAAGATCCTGGATCCGTCCCTCAATAAAACTTTGTTTTTCTTTGGCTGCGGAATATTCGGCATTTTCGGACAAGTCACCATGCGAACGGGCCTCGGCAATTGCTGCGATAATATTGGGTCTTTCAACACCTTTAAGATTTTTTAATTCCTGCTCAAGGGCAAGGAAACCCTGTTTGGTTAACGGGAACTTTTCCATTCTATTCACCTGTATTTTTTGTAAGTTAAAAAAATCGACTGCGAGGGGAGTTTATCCCCTCACAGCCTGGACTATTATGATGAAACTAATTTAACACAATTAATCAGAAGGTCAAGCCTTTTATTTTCTGGTGATAAGAAAAGTAAAAAACTATACAAAAGATCAGGCTGTGATAAAAAGGAGAAGTATCATTTTTATGGAGTTTGAACGATGAAAAAAATTTATTTGACTTCCCTTATGCTGGGTGCTGCTTTGCTGATGTCGGCTCCGGCGCATGCTTATGACAGTACCGGCTGCGGTATCGGTTCAATGGCCTGGCGCGGACAGCGCGGTATCGGCCCGCAGGTGCTGGCAGTTTCGACCAACGGTACTTTCAGCCAGACTATCGGCATTACTTTTGGTTTGTCGGGTTGTGATCCGGAAGGGCGTATCACCGGGGGTACTCAGAAAATGGTTTTAGCTTTTCTGGAGAACAATATGGAACAGTTTGCCATGGATGCCGCTGCCGGAAACGGTGAAACCATTGACACGATTGCCGGTTTGATGAATGTCGATAAATCGGTTCTCGGTGCCAAAACTCAGCAAAACTTCGGGGTTATTTTTGCCAATGCCGATGTTGATGCGGTTGATGTGACCCTCAAATTGTTTGAAGTGGTTAAAGCTTAAGCAATTTTTATGACGGCCGCCGCGGAGAAAATTCCACGGCGGCCGTTTTTTTTACGGACGACCATGAAAAGATTTTTGCTCGTAATGATGATGATCCTTTGGCCCGTTTCGGGAGCGGCGATGACTTCTTTGTCGCCGGAGTGGCTGGCTGTCGGGCATTATCAGCCGGTGTGGCCCGGGGGGTATAAGAGCACGATAGACAGCCGGGAATTTTTTTTGGCGCCCGGGGGCAAAACTGATCCTCAGGCGGAGCTCGATGCGACAATCGCCTTGTTTCAATCAAATGATTATCAGAATCAGTGCCGTTTTCCGGCAAGGTATCAGCTGTTGAAAAAAAACGGCCTGACGGCAGCCCCGTTTCCGGAATGTCCGGAATTGGAAAAGCTTTACCGCGATTTGCAGCCTGCAGGAATTACGCTGCTGTTTACCGATGCTTATATGAGCAATCCGTCCTCGTTGTTCGGACATACGCTGATCCGGATTGACACGGCCCGGAAAGGAACCCAGTTGTTGGCGCACGGGGTTAATTACGGCGCTTATACCGGAGAAGATGAGAATCCGTTGTTTTTTGCGGTTTTGGGCGTTACCGGAGGCTATTACGGCGGATTTACGCTCAAACCTTACTATGATATTATCAATACCTATAATAATATTGAAAACCGCGATATATGGGAGTTTGAACTGGATTTTACGCCGGAAGAACAGTCTTTTTTGGTAGCTCATTTATGGGAAATCGGTCGGGTACAGTCGCGGTATTTTTTCTTTAGCCGCAACTGTTCATATATGCTGATGGAAGCTTTGGACGCCGTGCGCCCCTCATTAAAGCTGGCCCGGCAGTTCCGGTATCAGACTATTCCGCTGGATACGCTGAAAGCCGTTTATGATCGTCCCGGGCTGGTTAAAAAGGTAAATTACCGGCCGTCGCGCCAGACAAAGATTAATCATCGTTTCAAATTAATGACGCCGGTGCAGCGGGAAGAGTTTTTAAAAATAATCCGCCGGGAAAAAGCAAATCCGGAACAGCTGGAGCTGCAAGAGCAGGCTGATGTCTGGGAAACGGCGTATCAGCTGGTTCAATACGACTATGTGGCGGGAAAACTGGAGCTGCCGGAGTATCGTCAACGCAGTTTTGAGGCTTTGCTCGGGCGTAACCGGGTTAAGGCGGCAGGAAAATTTGCGGAAGAAGAAACCGGAAAATCGCCGCTTGAAACGCATGAAGCCAAGCGGCTGGTGCTGGGAACCGGTTTTCGTAACGGCGAAGCTTTTCAGGAACTGGCGCTTCGCCCGGCATATCATTCGCTGACCGATGATAATTATGGTTATTTGCGCGGCGCGGAAATAAATTTTTTAAATGCGGCGGTACGTTATTATGACCGCAGCGATAAAACAGTTTTGCAAAAGATTGAGCTGGCAGGCGTGCGTTCGCTGGCTCCGGTAAATGAGATTTTTTCGCCGGTATCTTTTCAGATTTTGACAGATATCAGCCGCGAGATGAATCCAAAAACACAGGAAGAAGGTTACGTCTTTAATTTTACCATCGGTGCGGGAAGCACCTGGGCATTGTCAGAAAATATCTGGGCTTATTTTATGACGAACACAAAAATGTCTTACGGCGGTTTTTTGCCGCGTGATCAATATGCGGGCGTCAGCGGGGCTGTTGGCCTGTTTGCCGATTTTGAACGTGTGCGGGTATTAACCGAGGCTGAAAAAGTTTGGGCAACAGCCCGTTTTGGCGAGAAAATCCGCTGGAAGGCCGAAGCTGCGGTGACGCTCAGCCGCAATAACGCGCTTGCTTTTAATTATCTGTATGAGCAAAACCGCGGTAAAAATCTGAATGAAAGCATGCTCAGCTGGCGGACTTATTTTAATTAAACATTGATTTTTGAAACGGCGGCGTTTATGCTGAGGGCAGTTTATTTTTAAGGAGAAAATATATGTTGCGCGATGATTTGCAGAAAACTTTGAAAGACTCTATGCTGGCCCGCGATGCCGATACGACCGGGGCTGTCCGGCTGATTATTGCCGGAATGAAAGAGAAAGACGTTGAAGCCCGCGGCAAAGGGCAGGAAAAGGCCAGTGATGCCGATTTGTTGGCAATGATGCAGAATATGATAAAACAACGCAATGATTCGATTAAGATGTATAATGACGGCAACCGCCCGGATCTGGCTGAAAAAGAAGCCAGAGAAATCAAAATTATCGAGCGTTTTCTGCCCAAGCAGATGAGTGAGGCGGAAATTGAGGCTGCAATCAGGGAGGCAATTGCCGAAACCGGCGCTGCTTCAATGAAGGATATGGGCAAAATTATGGGGGTATTGAAAACCAAATATGCCGGAAAAATGGATTTTGGCAAAGCCAACGGCGTGATTAAATCCCTTTTGGGGTAGAAAATTCGCTTTGCGGAGCCTTCGGTGCAGGGTAAAAAGTTAAAATGGTTTCAACGGACATACAAAAGTTTTGTGACGAATTAAGAGCGAAGATTTCGATCGTCGATGTGGTCGGGTCGAAGATCAAGCTTGTCCGCAAGGGGCGGGAATATCAAGCCTGTTGTCCGTTTCATAATGAAAAGACGCCGTCGTTTACGGTGAATGAAGCCAAAGGGTTTTACCACTGTTTCGGCTGCGGCGCGCACGGTGATATTATTAAGTTTGAAATGGAAGCCAACGGCCTGTCGTTTATGGATGCGATTGAAAAGCTGGCCCATAAAGCCGGACTTCAGGTTCCGCGGATCAGCCGCGAATCTCATGAACAGGTTGAAAAGCGCAATACCGCCTATGACATTATGGAGCTGGCAGCCAAGTTTTTTGAAAAACAGCTGCGGCTGACCGGAGGTGCCCAGGCCCGGGATTATTTGGCCCGCCGTGGTTTTGACGAAAGCATTATTGCCAAGTTCCGGCTGGGGTATGCGCCGTCAAACAATGGCTTGAAGGCTTTGCTGGCTTCCAAAAATATCAGCGAAACAGAAATGGCAGAATTAGGCCTGATTGCCATACCGGAAGATAAAAACCGCCGTTCGCATGATTTTTTCCGTGACCGGGTCATGATTCCGATTATGGATAAACGGGGCCGGGTGATTGCTTTCGGCGGACGGATTATGGGTGACGGGCAGCCCAAGTATCTCAATTCCCCGGAAACCCCGGTTTTTAATAAAAGGCGGGTTTTGTATAACCTGAACAACGCGCGCGAAGCGGGCTACGATGCTAAAAGCCTGATTATCTGCGAAGGATATATGGATGTGATTGCCATGGATAAATACGGCATTCATTATGCCGTCGCTCCTTTGGGAACAGCCTTGACCGAAGATCAGATTCAGGAGGCCTGGAAAGTTGTTGCCGAGCCGACCTGTTGTTTTGACGGAGATAGCGCCGGGATTCGCGCCGCCATCCGCTCAATAGACCGGGCATTGCCGATTTTAAAAGCCGGTTATTCGCTGAAATATGCTTTTCTGCCGGATAAGCAGGATCCGGATGAATTTCTTAAAGCTCACGGGCGTGATGACTTTTTGAAAGTTATCGGTGAAACTGTGCCGCTTAAGGATTTGTTGTGGCGGAAAAATACCGAAGGGCAGCCGGCGGTGACGCCCGAGCAGAAAGCGCTGATTGAAAAAAATATTAAAGAAGAAGTGGCTAAAATAACAGATGAAGTCGTGCGCGGTTATTATGTTCAGGACATGAAAGAAAAAATCTATCAGGAACTGGGGCAGGGGGCCTGGCGCAAAAGTCGCTACAGCGCAGGGAAAAACGATTATCAGGGCAGTTTTCGCCGGCGCGAAGATCCGGTGAGTATTCCCAGGGTTTCTGCGGTGAGCAGCATTAAGACAAATCTGGATGATTTGGGTGCCCAATATGTTATTTCGGCGCTGGTTTGTTATCCCGAACTGGCAGAAGAATATGAAGAACGTCTGGCAGGGCTGGAGATTCGCAATCCGCGGCTGAAACAGATTTTGGATTGTCTGCTTGACGTGGTTCGTGAAGAGGAAAATGGTTGTGCTTGTGCCGAACTGCTTGGAAAATTAGCTTCGCAGGGTTTGGAAAGCGATATTAAAGAGCTTTTAGAATTTAAAATGCTCAAACGCCAGAATCCGACAGTGATTGATATGCGGGCTAATCTGGACCGCCGGCTTATTGAGGAACAGCTGGGCCAGCTGGAAAGCGAAATAAAAGAATGTCTGCGGCAGATTGAGGTGAGCGACTCGTTTCCGGAAGAGGTTTATAACCGTTATCAATCTCTCAAAAAAGAGCGTGAGGCATTGCTTGCCGGGCAGGAAGTATAACTTCCGGCGTCCTTAAAAATCAACTTTAGGTGAGAATCGACAGAAAATCGCCCGATTTTAACTAAAAATTGACGTCTTAGGGTTGACAATTGCCTAAAAAATAACTACAAGTTCACTAGCTCGAAGTGTATATATACAAAACCGGTTTGTTTTAAGGAACGTAAATGTCAGATATAGAGAACCAGGACCTTTATGATGGTGCATCGGCCGATGCACCTTTAATTGACTCTTTGGGAAGCGCGGTTAAACGCTTGATTGATAAGGGTAAATTACGCGGCTATATTACGATTGAAGAATTAAACAAAGCTTTGCCGCCGGAACGCGAATCGTCTGAAAATATTGAAGATATCATGGCCGGCATTAATGATATGGGCGTCAGTATCATTGCTGAGGCCGATGTTGACAGTTTTGAACCCGATGTGGTTGAAGATGATGTTGATATTGAGGAAGAAGACGAAAGCGGCAACTTTGACGAAAAAGAGCTGGGACGCAATGACGACCCGGTTCGTATGTATCTGAAAGAAATGGGAACTGTTGAATTGTTGTCGCGCGACGGGGAAATTGCCATTGCCAAGCGGATTGAGGCCGGGAAAACCGTGATGATTGACGGTTTGTGCGAAAGTCCGATGACGATTAAGGCGATTGCCGGCTGGCGTGACGAACTGCTGAATGGGACGATGCAGCTGCGCGATATTGTCGATTTGGAAATGATGTACGGCGATGATGTTGATGCCATGGCGTTTGAAGAAGATGACGCTGCTGCCAATATTGACGATATTGAAAAAGTAGCCGATGAAGTGGCTAAAAAAGAAAATCTCGATGACATTGACGAAGATTTAACCGATGAAGATATCGAGCTTGAAGATTCTGTCAGTGATGATGCGGAAGAAGATGAAGGCGTTGCCGATGATTTGGGCGGCGGAGAAGACGGCGAAGGTTCCGGCCATGAAGACGACGATGATCTGGACGGCAACGGCAACCGTGCCGCAGCGTCTGTTGCGGCGATGGAAGAAGCCCTGAAAGAGCCGGTGCTGGATATCCTGAATAAAATTTCCAGTTATTACGATGATTTGAAGAAAACCCAAAATCAGCGCGTGGCGGCGATTATTGCCGGAAAATCGGTTACTCCCGCGGTTGAGAAAAAGTATCTGCAGGTTAAAAAAGACCTGGTTGAGCTGATGAGTTCTATCCATTTGAATGCAACCCGCGTTGAGCAGCTGGTTGAACAGCTGAACGGTTTGAACAAACGCCTGATGGGACTGGAAGGAAAATTGCTGCGTTATGCTTTATCCTGCAAAATCAAGCGTGAGGATTTTCTGGAAGTTTATCAGAAATCGGAGCTTGATCCCAACTGGCTGGAAGAAGTTTCGCACAAAAAGGATAAGCATTGGCAGGCTTTTGTTGAAAAATACGGTCTGGAAATTACCGAACTGCGCGATTCCGTAGCCCAGATGGCTCAAGAATGCGGTTTGCCGATTACCGAATACCGCCGCATGGTTGATACGATTAAAAAAGGCGAACGCGAAGCAGAACGGGCTAAAAAAGAAATGATTGAGGCCAACCTGCGTCTGGTTATTTCAATTGCCAAAAAATATACCAACCGCGGCCTGCAGTTTCTTGACCTGATTCAAGAAGGCAATATCGGCCTGATGAAAGCTGTCGACAAGTTTGAATACCGCCGCGGCTATAAGTTTTCGACTTATGCTACCTGGTGGATCCGTCAGGCAATTACGCGCTCGATTGCCGATCAGGCGCGGACAATCCGTATTCCGGTGCATATGATTGAAACGATTAACAAGCTGGTGCGCACTTCCCGGCAGATGCTGGCAGAAATGGGACGCGAGCCGGTTCCGGAAGAGCTGGCACAACGGTTGTCAATGCCGCTGGAAAAAGTCCGCAAGGTCTTGAAAATTGCCAAAGAGCCGGTTTCTCTGGAAGCTCCTATCGGTGATGAAGAAGATTCTTCTCTGGGTGATTTTATTGCCGATGACAGCGCTTTGCAGCCTTTGGATTCCGCTATTCATTCTAATCTGAAAGAAACCTGTACCCGGATTCTGGCGTCATTGACGCCGCGCGAAGAAAGGGTCTTGCGGATGCGCTTTGGTATCGGCATGAATACGGATCATACGCTGGAAGAAGTCGGGCAGCAGTTTAATGTTACCCGTGAGCGTATCCGGCAGATTGAGGCTAAGGCGCTGCGTAAGCTGAAACACCCCAGCCGGTCACGGAAGCTGCGGTCTTTCCTTGATAATTAAGAAATTGAACGCCCGGTTTCAGCCGGGCGTTTTTTATGCCGAGGCAAAAACGGGGACTTGACAAGATAAGGCTGCCGGTCTATTTTCCGGTCATATTTTCTCATTAAAAAATTATTTACCATGAAAAAAATTTTATCCAAAGCGTATTTAAGCAGCGCTTATGCCGCCTCAGCCCGGTTCTTTGAAGATGCGGCTTCATGCGGGGAAAAAATTTCAGTTGCCCATTTGTTGGAAATGTATAAGATCTGGCAGATGTGGCATTTAAGACTGTCTTACCGGGCAGAAGGGCTTTCCCGTTCACAGGAGGAGTTAAAACGCCGCCAGAACCGGCAGCTGCAATTTGTTTTTCTGGATCAGGAATTTCTGCCGCGGCTCATTGGTTTGGTAAAAGAGCGAAAATCTGAATTTTTAGATTATGCCGGACAACTCCTGCGGCAGCAGGATGATTTTGCCCAAGAAAGCCTTTATTTACAAGGAATCATCCGTTTTTGGAGTAATCCCGATGATGAAATCAAGGCGTTAAGTTATCAGACCGAAGCCTATATTCAAGGCTGGATAAAGAGATTGAAAATTGCCTGATCGCAGGTTTGAAAAAGCATTTGGGTTTTGACTCAAGTGCTTTTTTGTTATATGAATAACGGGGTTGGGACTAACTGAATATCGGAATAAAAAATGACTTGTTCCTATGGAGAAGAAGACCGCGCTGTTATGAAAATTACAGCGGAAGCTAAAAATGTTTCCCGTTTGCAAGAATTAATCGATTTTGCGAAGATTTGCGGATATAAAAAGCTGGGAGTAGCAAATTGTAAGGGGGTTCAGCCTTATGCAAATAAGCTGGTTGAGTTATTAAAAGCTGCCGGGTTTGATGTTGTTGCCATGAATTGCAGGCAAAGCGGAATGGACGGGGCAGAAATATGCGACAGTATGGCCGGCTCTTGCTGTGATCCGCTATCTCAGGCTGAATTTATGAATAAAGAAAAAACGGATTTCAATATCAATGTGGGGCTTTGTCTGGGGCACGGGCTGCTGTTTACAAAGCATTCTCAGGCTCAGGTCACAACTTTTCTGGTTAAAGATTTTAGAACCGGCCATAAGACCATTCAGAATTTGGAGTAATTTCTTAACGGAAGGGACGGGCAATGATTGAAAAACTGGTTGGGTTTATCCGTGAGGCGGGACAGGCCGCGATGGCACGCTACCAACAGGATGATTTGTCGGTGGGAAATAAGGGAGAAAGCCAGACGGTTAACTCGGTGGTTACCGAAACGGATCTTAAAATCAGCCGTATGTTCCGGAATTTTGCGGCGGAAAATTTCAGCCATTTAAATTATCTGATTATTGATGAAGAGTGTGTGGCAGAGTTAGGAAACCAGGTTTTTGAAAAATCTGCCGCGACAGATTATCAGTTTGTGATTGACCCGGTTGACGGAACGATTTTATTTGCTGACGGAATTCCTTTATTTGGAATCATTATCGGCGTGATGAAGAAAAACCGGCCCTGGCTTGGTTTAGTTTATTTGCCGGTTTTGGATGAGCTGGCTTTTACCGACGGGACAAAAGTTTGGTGGGAGCAAAAGGGCAGGCGCCAGGAAGTTGAGCCTCGGTTGCAAAATAATTCCTATCTGGTTATGGGGCATAACTGGCTGTTGTGTCCGCAATGTGAGCCCGGAAAAGAAAAGATGATTTTGGCTGACTTTTTTTCGGCGGCAAGTTATTTCCTGTTTCTCTGCACAAACCGGGCCAGGGGTGCTTTTTTAAAAGCCTATTTGTGGGATATTGCCGGTGGCTGGGCAATTGCCAAAGTTTTGGGGATAGGTTTCTATGATTATGAAACCAAAGCGGAAATGGAAGAGTTTGGTCCGGCATTTTTCCGAAACGACTGCTTTATGACCCGAATGGTAATCAGCTGCCGTGAGGAAGATTATCCGGCAGTGAAAGGTTTGGTTTCAGGGCTTAAATAACCGAAGTATGAAAAAGCACTTGACTAAGCGGAGGGTTTGGCTTATTTTTTGAGCGTCGGCTTAAGGGCCCATAGCTCAGTTGGTTAGAGCAGGCCGCTCATAACGGTCTGGTCGTTGGTTCAAGTCCATCTGGGCCCACCATAATCAAACAGCTCCTGAAACAGGAGCTGTTTTTTTTAATCTTTGAAATTTGATTGTAGTGTTTTTTTAGTGTCGTTTAAGTGTGGAATTAATTTTATTTTTCGCGTTTATGTCCAGATAATGCAAAACTATATTTACTTTTCATAAAGGCTATGGTATTTTATATAAAGCACCATAGCCTTTTTAAGTTTGAAAGTTTAAGTGCAACAGGAGAATGACAATGGCAGATTTTGATTTGGAAACACATTTGAAAAATTTTGTCGGAGAATATTATGAAGGTCTATCCGGTAAAGAGGAATTGCTTGAGCGTATCGTTGATGAAGCCGGAAACAAAAGATATGTTGCAACTGAAAATCCTGAAGATTCTCAATATCGTTTTGCCGGAGAAGGGGAAAATGGTCAAAAAGTTTTTGAGCTGGAACAACTTAAGGATTTTCCGGATTTGCAATCTGATGAATTTAAGAAAGAAGTTTATTCTACCGATAGTTATGAACACAATTATACTGAAGATAAAGCTGAAAAGTTAGTGAAAAGATTAGCCGGGAACAGTTCTAAAGTTTCACAAGATTTAAAAAATTTATTAGAACACAGTAATCTTCATTTTAGAGTTCGCAAAAATTGGAAAGCCCCGAATGGCAGTTGCTCTTTTAAAAAAGGTGTTAATGGCGCTAAAAATGAAATTGTGATTTGTCTCTGTGATTGGCAGAAATTTGGAGATGATGAATTAGCAGGAGTTTTGGCTCATGAATTGGGGCATGCCTTAGATTTTAGCAAACGACCTGAAGGTTGTCAGGCTCAGTATATGGATGGTGTTGAAACAGCTGTGGATTTGGTTGGTATTTCATTGCTTGCAAATGCAGGGATAGATTCACGCGGGTTTTATGATTTTATGGGTAAGGATTATGATGAGAGAAAGGAAAAAAAGGAAGAAACACGAATGCTTTATACTCCTGATGGTAATTATAGGAGGGAAAATTATGATGCTGCTTTTGATGTGATAAATGAGTCAGGGCAAAACCAAGGTAAAGGGAGCAAAAATAAATCAGTAAAAAAGCAAATTGAAGAACTTAGCGGAAGAAGATCATCAGAGACAACTCCGTATAAAAAGCAGCCGATATCCAGAGAGAGTATGCAAGGTCTTCATTATGCTAGGAATTTTGACAGAGGTGGTCGGTAATTTTAGTTCTTAAATTGCAGTTTTTTGCCGTTATAATTAAACAGCTCCCGCAGCAGGAGCTGTTTTTGTTTTTTAGCATTGGGACGGGCAGGGCGGAGTTTAGTGTTTTATGGCGCGGTGCTTTTTTGGGGTACAAAAAATCCTTCCTGCAAGGCTCCCTCCAATTTGAGAAGCTCTATTTTTTTGTTAATTCCTCCGGCGTAGCCTGTAAGGCTTCCTGAAGCGCCGACGACTCTGTGGCAAGGAACGATAATTGATATTTCATTGCGACCAACCGCTCCCCCGACAGCCTGCGCAGACATTCGGGGAAGTCCTCTTTTTTGGGCAAGAATTTGCGCAATCTCACCATAAGTCATGGTTTTTCCATAAGGTATGGAATACAGGATTTTCCATACCTCATTTTGAAAAGGGCTGCCTGTAAAATGAAGCGGCAGTTTAAACGGAGGTTCTTTTCCCGTAAAATATATATCTAACCACCGTCTTGCTTCTTTAAAAACCGGCAAATCTTTTTCCTCGTGATTTTTATCAAGATATAATGCAAAATATTTTTGTCCCTCAAACCACAGGCCTGTCAGACCTGTTTCATCGGCGGCTAAAAGAATATTGCCCAAGGGCGAGACATATTTACTTGTATATTGCATTTTTCCTCCCAAAGCTCTTTTTCTTAAAAGTTGTATCTTAGAGTAGCTTAAAGAAAAGCAAAATAAAACAATTTTTTCAGTATTTGTGCTTTTAATGAATAAAAAGTCTGCCATGATAATTTACACTATATAAAATGATTTGAAAAAAACTTCTAAGGCTTGTACGATTTTGATAAATTTATTATTATGATGTTATACAGCTTGGGAGGCGGCGGTTATTTTATGGCATTTGATTTAATTTTTAAAAATAAAATTCCTCAATCGGAAAAACTTATTGCATTTGGGTTTGTTGAAGATGGAGAATATTATCGTTATCACTGCGGGATTATGGACGGGCAGTTTAATTTAACTGTTATGGTTTCTAAAAATGGAAATACCAAAGTTAAAGTTGTTGATGCGGAAACCGGCGATGAATATGTTTTACATCAGGCCGAGGGAGCAATTGGAAGTTTTGTGGGAAAAGTCAAAAACTCTTGTCTGGATGTTTTGCAGCAAATTGCCGAAAGCTGTTTTGAGAAAAGAGTTTTTAAAAGCGAATTTGCCGCTAAAGTTATCAGCTATGTCAAAGAAAAGTATAAAGGTGATTTTGAATTTTTGTGGGAGAAATTTCCTGAGAACGCAATCGTCCGCCGTCATGATAACAAAAAGTGGTATGCCGCGCTTTTGACGGTGTCACGCTGTAAAATTGGTTTGGCCGGTTGTGACAAGATTGAAATTATTGATTTGAGAATGGTTCCGGAAGATATTGAAAAGTTTGTCGACGGCAAAAAATATTTTTGGGGCTATCATATGAACAAAAAGCATTGGGTTACGCTTTGTCTGGATGGCTCGGTTCCTTTAAAAGAAATATTTGAAAGAATTGATGCCAGCTATCATTTGGCTGAAAAATAAGCTGTATTTGTCCGTTATTCAAATAAAAACAGCGGAAATAAATTTATATTTCCGGTTGGTTTTATTATTTATCAAAGGTTAAGGCCAAGAAAGATGTATGAGGAAATTTTAACAAGGCTGGCAAAATCGCCGTTCCGGGCCAAATTTAAATTATCAATTAAAGACCGGGCCTATATCGCACAAAAAGGTTTGGCGGTTATCCGCGTGCATGCCGGGGATTTTATCAGCCGCCGTCTGGCTCCGGCGGTTATTGAGAATGACGGGAAGCAAACACCAATGCGGAATCATCCGGTATTTGTTGCTCAGCATGCCACGGCAACCTGCTGCCGCCAATGTCTTTATAAATGGCATCGGATTCCTGCCGGAGCGGAACTGACCGAAGACCAGAAAAAATTTGCCGTTGATTTGATTATGGCCTGGATAGAGCATCAATTATAAAAACAGGGTTCTTAAAAAAGAACCCTGTTTTTATTGAAAGCGGTCAATTTTTAGGAAAACGGGCTTTAACAGCCAGACATGCTTCTATATATCCGGCAAGCTGCTGCTGGCCTTCGGCCGCCAGTTCGGCATTTCCGGAGTGAATTTTGACTTCGGCATCGATAAAATCTCGGAAGTCAGGGTAAGCGGCCATCCGTTTCAACGGGTAGGCGTTTATTTTTTTTATATATTCATTCACTTCCTCACCGGTTGCTTCGCGATCTCCGGGAATGAGATCCCCGCTGTAAATAAAGCCTGAAGTTAAGGATTTATAATATTTCATGTTAAGTTCCTTTTCTGATGTTAATACCGGATTACCGGCTGGAATTTCCATTTGGTTGAGCCGTTGATACTGTTCCAATAAGGGTTGGATCCGTCTTTGCTGGGAACAAGCCATTGTGCATTGGAGGTAATTAAAAGCAGGTTGTTCTTTTGCAGGACCCAAGGCTGGCTGAAACTGCCATGATAGATATCCTGTGTGATTGGTTCGCAGACTTCGCCCTGGGCGTAACCGAGGTCGGCTTCGAGGCAGGCCGCGTAGAGGTGAACATCGCAGGACATCAGTTTTTCGGGAGTATCGAGGTTAAGGTTATGGGTATAATTCAGGACGGAGCTCAATTCCGGCGTATGGATATGCGGGCTGCAGATGAAGAGCCGGTTACCGGGGAGCTGGCGGGCGTTGTCAACGCTGATATTTGCAAAGTTTCCGCCGGTACGAACGAGATCAAGCTCATCGTGAATTGCGCTGATGTTTTCGGTGGAAACATCCTGAACCGTATTGGCACAAACCATATAAACAGACCTCCGGTCCGTTTGAGCAGAGGGAAGGCGTACCAGTCCGTCGGTTTCGTTGATAACAAAACCGAAACAATAACCGTCGGTGCTGAGGTCTAAATTGAAATCGCTGTTGGTATAATTATAAAGATTATAGGCGGTGTTGCCGTTTTGGGCGAGCTGTTTGAAAGAAACGATGTCTGTCCAGAACTGGGGGTATTTGTCTTTGCTGATGGTATGCCCGTCTAACAATTCGGTTCCGGCAATGTTGTGCCGGCCGTGTTTGATTAAAATGGTATGAATCGGCAGGCGCACACTGTCTTGGAACTGGCTTAACAATTCGGCCGAAGCAGCCTTGTCACTGGCAACAGCAGCCGTGTCGGCGCTGACCGCCGAAGCTTTGGATGTGACGTCGGCATGCATGGACAGGATATTTTCATATTTGGTATTAACGTTGGATAAGGTAGTCGAGAAGCTGTTTTCGATTTCATTAATATCAAAAATTGAATTGGTAAGGGCATTGGCATCCTGATTCCAGATCAGCGCCTTGTTTGCCGAAGGTATCGGCAGAGCCGTGCTGAACTGGGTGCCGGAATAAGGCGGCGCAATCAGGGCGCGGTTTAGTGCATCGGCAATTTGTTGGGTGCAGGCCATCTGATAATTGAATTCGTGATTGAGAACCTTGGTGCGGATTTCGCTGCCTTCCTGAAAATCACTGATACGCTGAATGGTAA
>CALYAX010000019.1 GCA_944393665.1 uncultured Alphaproteobacteria bacterium | reverse complement strand
ATCCCCGCCAACACAACCTGTTCCGACGACTTTACCGTCGACGGCAAAACCTGTTATAAATCCTGTTCCTGCAAATCCGGGTTTGTTCCCGCCAGTTCTTCCGACATCTGCAAAGGCTGTTACAATCCTTGCGATGGCTTAACAGATAAAGCCCCCTGCACCTATGGCTGCCAAAAGGAGTACTCAGCCTGTCAATCCAAATGCGAAACCTGCTACCCAGACAATTGTCGTAACCGCACAGCGGTATCAACGCCCTATGGCTGCGAAAAATGGTATAGCGACTGCCCTTCCAAATGTGAAAAAGCTTATGCCGACAACTGCCGGAACCGCACCGGACTGGATTGTGACTACGGCTGCCAGTCTAATTACAAGGACTGTACCTCTAAATGCGAAATCTGTAAAACCTGTTCCAAAACCGATTGTTCATCTTTTACACTGACAACCATTCCCGCTAATGCAGTTTATGATTCCTGTACCCCGGGTTGCGGCGATAACACCACCCGCTACAAAATCACCAAATGTAATGCCGGTTATGAACTCTACACAGCGCCGACTTATATGGAATGTCTGTCTGATATTTGTCCGGAAAACTCGTCCAAAACGGCCTGCTCGGCCGACCAGACCCTGGTTTGGACCTACTCCACCGATTTTGGCACGGACTGCTACGAATGTAAGGATATCTGCAAAAATATTCCCGACACCTCGGAATGGTATGCGGGCACACTTGAAGAACTAAAAAACAACCTGGGCATTACCATCGTCCCCGACTGGTATACAACAGCAGATGCGCAGGGCGTTGAATGTAAAATTGAAAATATTATGGTCTATACCACCCGAAATGACGGCCGAAATCCTGATATCGTAACCGATACCTGCGGAACAGTCTATACACGCCTCTGCCATCCGTATTATCCGGAACACGGCTGGACCACAACCGTTCCGGTAATCCCCACCAATGAATACGGCGAACATGTCGGAAAACTGTTAACTCAAAAAAGCTGCGGAACCAATTATTATTGCACAGTGTCAACTTGTGACAGCGAGTCAGTTTCTTATCGCGGTCAATGTGTCCGTTATGCCGATGCTTCCCGAATTACCGACCCTGATAATGATCCGCTGTATTGTGTCGGTGATTTTATCTCAGCTTATGACGGAGGATACAAATGTTTTTGCCGCAATACCGGAACTTGCAAAAGTTATTACGGTGCTGCTGCCGGATACTCCTGTGTCAAAGGTGAATGTGTCAAAGCGGCAAAATCCTGCTCTGCTGATAACGATTGCACGAATAATGACGTTTGCGACCCCGGCAGCAAAAAATGCGTCACCCGGACAAGCTGCTCCAACAACGCCCAGTGCCAGCAAAGCCTGGGAAGCGGCTGGTGCAATTATGGCGAATGTCATTACCAGTGGAATACAAAAACCTGCTATTACGACTATGACTGCGACATTTCCGCAAGATTGAAATGCAATATGTTTATGCATGAGTGCGACAATAATAACGTCTATAATTAAACAAACTGTTCTTGATTGCAGCTCCCGGCCGGCAATGCGGAAAGAAGCAATTGTGACAATAGCACATATATCTTGAACCGCCGAATACCTGGTACACCAGCAAAAAACCAATTATTCTCTGGTATGCAAATATTTGAGCGCCTGCCCTTACTAAACGAAAACCCCGGCCGCAAAGCCGGGGTATCTTTTCACTTGTAAATCCTCTAGTCTAAAAAGTAATTTCTCAAATACTCTTTCAGATCAGCCGTATTAATACGAACTTGTTCCATCGTATCGCGGTCACGCAGAGTAACCGATTCCGGCTGATTTTCAATCGTTTCAAAATCAACTGTCAGGCACAGCGGTGTTCCGATTTCATCATGGCGGCGATAAGCCTTACCGATATTTCCGGTATTCTCCAAGGCTACCCGCCCGATTCCGAGCTTAAGCAGATTTTGCTTAATTTCATGGCACTTGGCCATAATCTGCTCGTTATTCTTTTTCAGCGGAATAATCGCCACTTTGATCGGTGCCAGGTGCTTTTTGAGTTTCAGCACAATACGGCTGTTACCCTCGCCTAAATCTTCCTCCTCATAAGCCTCGGTCATCACCGCCAGCACCCCGCGGTCAACGCCCATCGACGGTTCAATAACAAACGGAACCAACCAGCTGTTGCTGTCATCATCACGGATACACAACTTGGTCGTTGACTCCGGATTTTCATGACAATGCGAAGCCAGATTCAACTCATCCTGGCATTTGGTATGATTGCCCAAATCGTAGTCCGTCCGGTTGGCAATCCCTTCCAGCTCCTCCATTCCGTGCGGAAACTGATATTCGATATCATAACAGGCCTTGGCATAATGGGCCAGATCCTCTTTCGGCGTGGTATAAATATTGATATTCTCACGTTTCAGCCCCTGCTGTTCCCACCATTGAATTCTTGCTTCTTTCCAATATTCATGCCATTTTTCATCTTCGCCGGGCATTACAAAATATTCCAGTTCAGCCTGCTCAAACTCCCGGACACGGAAAATAAAGTTACGCGGCGTAATTTCATTGCGAAATGACTTGCCGATTTGGGCAATGCCGAACGGCAGCTTGCGCGAGGTAGAATCAACCACGTTTTTAAACTGGGTAAAAATCGCCTGGGCCGTTTCCGGACGCAGATAACCATAAGACGAGCCGTCATCAACCGGCCCGATAGAAGTTTTGAACATCAGGTTAAACGGCCGCGGCGGGGTCAGATCGGTCGAGCCGCAGTTGGGGCACTTGCCGTCTTTAATATGATCGGCACGAAAACGGCCTTTACACTTGCGGCAGTCTGTCATCGGGTCGGAAAAAGTATCTTCATGCCCCGAATAATGCAACACTTTTTGATTGGTCAAAATGGCCGCATCCAGGCCTTCAATATCATCGCGCTCATAAACCATGGCACGCCACCAGGCCTGCTTGAGGTTATTTTTAAGCTCCACCCCCAACGGACCATAATCATAAACGCCCTGCAAACCGCCGTAAATATCGGCATTCTGAAAAATAAAACCCCGGCGTTTGCACAGCGAAACCAGCTGATCCATTGTCTTAGCAACCATTTTAAATTCCTCTAAAGCTTCATAGTAAAAAATTAACCTATTATTTGTATAATGATTATTCTTAAAAAGCAAGCGGAGATAAACTTTCATGGCAAAAAAAGCAACTAAAATCGCTTTGATTTACGACTTTGACGAAACCTTAAGCAACGGTTATATGCAAGACTTCGGACTCATTCCCGCCTTTGGCATGAAACCCAACACCTTTTGGCGCAAAGCCAATGCCTGGTCAGCCGATCAGGAAGCCGACCAAATCACCGGATCAATGTATTACGTGACCAAAACAGCCAAAGAAAAAGGCATTCGCCTGACGATGAACTTTTTCAAAAAATGCGGTGAAAACATTGAATACTTTCCCGGCGTTTTAGAATGGTTTGACCGGATAAACGAATATGGCCGCAAACTTAATCTTGATATTGAACATTTTCTGATTTCTTCCGGTTACGAAGAAATTCTTGCCGGTTCGCAAATCCGCAAATATTTCCGCGATATGTTTGCCTGCAGCTATGCTTTCGGTCCCGACGGCACCCCGGTCTGGCCTGCCCGGGTTGTCAATTACAGCATCAAAATCCAGTTTCTTTCCAAAATCAATAAAGGCCTTTGCAAAATTGACGATCTTGCCGTCAATGAACTTATGCCTGATGAAGAGCGCCCGATCCCGTTTGACCGCATGATTTATTTCGGTGACGGAATGACCGATATCCCCTCCATGAAAATGGTTAAAGACCGCGGCGGCAATTCCATCGCCGTCTATGCTCCCAAAAAGAGTCATGAGAAAAAGAAAGCAATTAAACTGTTAAGCGATGATCGTGTCAATTTTGCCCTTCCTGCCGACTACAGCGAGGATAAAGACATCGACCGCGTCGTCAAAACCATCTTGGATAAGCTTGCGACCGAACGCGATTTGGAAGAACTTAAAGCCAAAGAAGAAAAGAAAAAAATCCTCCGTATTCCTCTCCCGCGTATTTGCAAAAAAAAGAAATAAAAAAACGCCTTACAAGGCGTTTTTTTATTAGACATGGCGCCCCGGTTCCCGCTGAATTTGAATATGTGTTTTTTCCTGGGAGGCTTTCGTCCTCATTAAAGAATTTTCTGCCAGCATCGGAGAAACATCTAAATTATCGGCCGTTTTCTTTTTGGCAGATAACTTGGAATAAACTCTGCTCATTTTTTGTTCAACATCTGACTTAGAAAACCCGGCAGTTCCAGCCAAGAAACAAGTTTGTTTGTCACGCATTAACGCATCTGCCTGATTTCCTTCAATTCCCAGCAGCTTACAAAACTCTACGGCATTATCTGTCCGTTCTGCAGCCAAATGAACGACAAACTCAGCCAATCCTTTTGAGGGAGTAACATCTGACGGCATCATAACCGTGGCATTATCGCCATAACGACGCCCGCCGCCGCCAATCTTTTTCTCCACAACCGTATCATAATCTTCTTTGCCGTCACAATAACTAACTGTTTTGGTTCTTCGCCCATAAGCATCAAACTTGGCACAAACCAAAGAAATATGACCGGCCGGCTGTCCCCTGACGTTGCCGTCGATGACAACAATCGAGTTTTGCAGCAGTTTAAGATCTTCGCGTTTGATATTTCCCTTGTCCTCAAGCGTTTTGCTGTCAACTTTAACCTGCCCCAGAACCACAACCGGCATATTGCTTTTAGCCACTTGCTGCGGCCATTCCCGCGCTTCGCCACTATGCGTCCATACATCATAGCCCCATTTTCTGGCTACCATCGACCGGACGCCTGTCAAACATTCTCCTTTGGGCCTGCCCAGCCTTTTTGCAACAAAACCGGCCTCCAGTTTCTGTCCCAGTCTTCCGGGTTTCATCTGCATAAAATCTTCGGCAGAAAATTGATAGTTCCTAAAATCTTCCTTTGAAACTAAACCCTTTTGAATTAATTCTCCCAAAGTCATTTCTGAAACCAGTCTAACTGCTTTCTGCACATCAAGTTCCGCAATATCACGATATACTTCGGGTTTATAAATCGAAACAGATAAATCGTTGTTTTGGGAAACTGCTGTCTGAGCTATATTTTCGGTTTTAGGCAGAGCTTTATCATTGCGATTAGAATATTCTTCAGCCTTAAACTCATCAACACTTGATGAAACCATCAATACCGGCCCGACCCAGCTGAAAAAACGGTGTGCCGTTTTCTGATAAAATCCTTTAACTTTTTCTTGCCACGACATTTCTTGCCTCAAATCAATCCATAAACAAAACATGCCATTTATCAATTAGATAATAACATAATCTTAAAAAATTATCAATTTTATAAATCAAAAAAAACATTCCCAAACGCAAAAAAATGCTTGCCAATATAAAAATTTTAACATACATATAAGTCTGCAAATAATTCTGAAAACGCTTGCCCAAGCTTTGGTATTATTGCGGCTGTTGGCTGAGATGATTTTAACTCATCATAAAAACAGCCGGGAGCGCCACTCTCCCGCGGATAAACTCCGCAACCTCAACAGAGTGAAGTGGCAAATTATTTTGGGGTGTCGCCAAGTGGTAAGGCATCGGCTTTTGGTGCCGACATTCGTAGGTTCGAATCCTGCCACCCCAGCCACATTTTGCAAACCGTCAGAAATGGCGGTTTTTTCTTTTATTCATAAAAAGTAGCCCCGAATAAAAAATATCCGAGGCTGCTTTGTCTTGGCGGTTTAACGCTTAAAATTTATACTTAGCGTTAATCAGTCCTGTGTGGTCTTGGTAGTCCTCACGGAATTTGCCTTCGTAACCAAGCGAAAGTTCAACATTGTCGTTGACTTCTGCGGTTACACCGGCACCAAATTCCATTCCGAAACGGTCAAGAGCTTCACCTTCAACCGCATAAGCCGAACCATTAGCCAAAGTGACGACCGAATTAACATCATCGTTAAACAAGTCATAGGTTGCGGCAATTCTGGCTTCCGGCTTGATATTCATACCGTTAGACAGCTCAAAATTCTTGCTGACCTTTGCTCCGATGACACCGGTCAAGATATCGCTGTCATTGCCGGAAACTTTTTGGTCGGCAGAATCTTTATAAGCGTCCTGTTTGATGTGAACGTAACGCAAACCGGCTTCCGGTGTAATACCTAAGCCGTTGACTTGCACATCATAGCCGGTCATTGCCTGTAAGCCGAAGGTTTCAACATCGTAGTCAGCTTTAACGCCAACACCGGCGACACTTTTGTTTTCCTCATAGTCAGACCAGCCATAGGTCGCAATACCGTTTACATACCAGTTAGACGGTTTATATTCACCGTAAACAATGGCAGTATGCGTATCAACATCGGTTGAACGCATAAAACCGTCAATATCGGTGTTGGTATAAGCGTAACCAATACCAACCTTGGTATCATCGGTTACAAACTTTTCGGCACCGAAAGCAATACCGGAACTGTCAGCGTCAAAACCTTTGGCTTTGGAAGTATCGTCCAGCTTGGATTTGTTAAACAAGCCCTGAACCCACATTGCACCACGTTTGAAAATATTGTCACCGGAAGCCATACCTTCACCGCCGGTTGAGATTGAACCGCCAGTCAGACGAGTGCTGACGGCACCGAAGACCTGATTGGCTGTTTCGGTCTGGGTTTTCTGAACCATTGGTGCAACTTCCGGAGCAACTGCTGTCAAAGCATCAACATAAGCTTTCTGCTCGGCAGCGTTTGTGCTGTTGGAGAGCTGTGCCAGTTTTTCCGTAACGGCGGCAGCAACCGGCGAACTGGTTGAAGCACTAACGCTGTCCCAAGCCTCGGCTGTTCCGGCATTATTGGCTGAACCACCAGCATCAACAACGGCATCTGTGGCAGAACCGACAGACGTAACTTCAAATGTTCCGTCACCATTGTCCTTAAACTCGTAACGGGAATTTTGACTCAGGTTGGCAAATTTGCCTTCGATTTCAACTTTGTCAGAATCCTCACCGTTAAACAATTTTAAGGTTGTGGTTTCACCTTTAGCCAAAGCAGCTCCATTCAAGGTCATATTTAAATTTGTACCGTTTTCGCTGATGTTGACATAGTTGGCATAAATTTTGCCATAGGTGTCTTTATCGGTAACAGTAAAGGCCAACGTTGAATTATCCTTGAAATGAACACCTTCACCGTCAACTCCTTTGTCACCGCCGGAATGCAACGCATTCGTCCCAATATCAAGCGTTGCGCCTTCTCCTACGACAACGCTGGAAGCTCCGCCGTTAATTTCCTTGTCATAAACCATGGTACCTTTTTTGATTTCAAAAATATCCAGTCCGCCGATAGTACCGGAAACTGCCTGTCTCAAAGAATGACTGTCTTCAAAAATCAGGCTGGCACCTTCAACATCACCGTCAATATTGGCACCGGAATTTTGAAAATGAATTTTGCCACGGTCATCGCCATTAATGTTGGCAACCAGCTTGCCACCCAAATTAATCTTAGTATTATTATCATAAACATTCAGCGTGGCTTTTTGCGTCTGCTCCATATCTTCCGATATAGCCTTGGCAAACAACGTTGTACCGGAAGCAATATTAAGTTCTGCACCGTTGGCAATTTTTATATTGCCGACAGAAGCGATTTCTGCCGAAGAACCGCCGGCATTTATCGTTCCGCCGGTAATGTTTATATCGCCGCTTGCTGGTTTACCGTCCTCGCTTTGATAATCACCACCTCTTATTATTGACGAATCTTTAAGAGAGATTGTGCCGCCGCTGATATTTATATCACCAGTTTCGCCGTCATGGAATATTGCGGAACTGTTTTCCAACGTAAACTCTCCACCGCTAATATCCAAATCTCCGGAATTTTCGCGCCCCAAAGAACTTTCATTCATTTTAAACGTACCGCCGGAAACGGTCATTGCAACACCTTTCTGTGAATTTCCTTCTGCTGATGTAGCCGGATAAGTGCTGATATTGGAATTATTCATTTCAAATGTTCCGCCGGAAATATTAAATTTGCTGCCATCATCAGCATTGCCGTATACAAAGATTTCCCCTGTATCCAGCTTTATCGTGCCACCGCTGATATCCGCTTCTTTGGCATTCAGCGTTGCCATCCATCCGGCTTCATTCTCCTGTTTCAGCGTCAGTTCTCCACCTGTTTGAGTATATTTTCCGTCAACAAACATAAAAGGCTTTTCTGTATCATCCGCAGCATTGGAATTGATGACAGATAAAGAGGCATCATCCGCCAGAGAGACATTTCCGCTGACATTCAAAGCATTGGAAACATTAATATCCTCTTCTACAATAGCCTGAGTTTTTACATCTAATGATGCCGTTCCTGATAATTTTATGTTTCCTATATGTGAAACCGGAGTATCAGAACGCTCAACAACATAGTTTCCCAAAGTCAAATTGGACGCGTCCTCCGGAAGATTTTCCGCATAAGCATTGCCGGACACTGAAAGTGCTACCAATGCCGTTGTCATTAATAAAGTTTTTTTCATATGATTAGACTTCCTTCTTCTTTAATTGCAATTAAAAGAAAACCACCCGTTTTATAAGGTGGTCGGAGAGTTCATCAATCATACGTCATTACATGATTCTCTTAACCTTTAGAACTATATTCTTTCAGAGATAGTAATATGGTTCCTGAACATTCGTTAAAAGCTCCCCGACCATATTGCTATGTATCGGGGATATATTTACTGCCGGCTATGATGAGTAGCTGACAATATGACGATGTTATATCCTAACACCGAATGACGTAGAGCCGATGAAAGCCCCGTACCACTAAAGGTACTAAGCTCAGAAAATTCCGAGCCTGAATTTATATTATAAAGCCTTTTGAAGACAATCAAGCTAAAAGTCAAAAACCCTCTGGAATTTTTATAAATAAGCCGATATAGTTGCCTTATAAAGGGTTTAAACGTATGATAAAAGTATTAATAACTCTGCTGTTTCTGACCAGTTGCTCGACAATCACGGCTCCGGCTGATTTTGTGTATAAAGAAATTGAAACAAGAGATTTTACGATTGCAACGTGGCAAAAGGTTACCAATCCGGCCGCACCTTACAAAATATATATTGAAGGCGATGGTTATGCGTTTAATGCCCATGGCAGAGCAACCCAAGACCCAACACCTCACGGAACTTTAGTCCGGGAACTGGCTTTTGGTGATAACAGTCCGAATATTATTTACCTTGCCCGTCCGTGCCAATATGCCAAAAGTCCGATTTGTTCCAAAAGGCATTGGACAACCGCCCGATTTGCACCGGAAATTATCAATGCCGAATATGAAGCAATTAAAAATATTGCAGGCAATAATCCTGTTATTTTAGTCGGCTTTTCAGGAGGAGCTCAAGTCGCAGGGCTGATTGCAACAGCTAAACCTGGGCTGAATGTCAAAAAAATTATAACCGTTGCCGGAAATCTCGACCATCTGTTATGGACACAATATCACAACCTGCCACCGCTTAATGAATCAATGAATTTGGAAAGCTACCGCAAACAGTTCGCCAAAATCCCGCAGATTCATTATGTCGGCAGTAATGACAAGGTTATACCGCCGTTATTGGTTCGGGAGTTTATCAAAAATGATGATTTAATTATTGAAGTTGACGGGGCAAGCCATAACGAAGGCTGGGAAGAAATTTATAATAAAATCTGGAGCGAACAGTGAAAAAGACCGTATGCTTATTAATATTCCTGCTTTTATCCGCACCTGTATTGGCTTCCAACAGTTCAACCGTGATTATGAACGTCAAAACCTATATTTATCACAGCCCAGCCTGTAAATGGGCAAAACGCTGTACCAAGAATTGTATAAAAACCACTAAGGACAAGGCAAAATCACAAGGTGCCAGACCTTGCAAAGTATGTGGTGGCTAAAACCGATTATAGAACTTATAATTAGGATCTCTTATTGATATTTCTGTATTTTCAATGTTTATTAAAATTTTTATGAGAAAAATAGAGCCCAATCTCAAATAGCAGATAAGTCGGAACAGCAAGCATTGTCTGGCTGACAACATCCGGCGGCGTCAAAAAGGCGGCAATAATCAAAATACCTACAAAAATATACGGACGCTTATCTTTCATGCTCTCATAAGAAACTATCCCCGAACGGATAAGCGAAAAGGTTATCAGCGGAAACTGAAACATAATGCCAAATACCACCGACAACCACAAAGCCAGGCTAATAATATTTGAAACGCCGAAAACAGCTTTAATATCAGCTGTTGCAAAACTGATTCCGAAATTGATAACCAAAGGCAAAATAAAAAACAAACAGAACAAAACACCGGTAATAAACAAAAAACCGGAACTTAAAACAATTGAGCGGATAAAACGGCGTTCGTTTTCCAGCAGCCCGGGCAGCAAAAACTCCCAGATTTTCCTGGCGATATAAGGAAAACAAAGCAGCAAATCCAAAACCACGGCCATTTTAATCTGTAAAATAAAGACTTCCATCGGCGAGAAGTAATTGAGTGCAATATTGTTATCCGTTATCATAATCTTGATAAGCAGATCCATACAATAAGGCGCAACTAAGAACATCGGCACAATCCCGATACCCAGCGCGGTGAGGCATTTGATCAACGTGCTGCGCAGGGCCTCAAGGTGCGAAACCAAACTTTCGTCTTTGTCTTCCATAATCATTTCTCAGATTTGTTTTCTGCTTCCTCTGCGGCTTTTTCAACGGAATCTTTCAGTTCCTGCGCTTCATTTTGCAGCATTTCCTTGGCTTTTTTATATTCATACTGGGCCTTGCCCAGAGCCTTGGCCAGTTCGGGAATGCGCTTGCCGCCGAATAAAACCAGCACCACAACCAGTATCAGGGCTATTTCTGTTAATCCTAAAGACATTATTTTTCTCCTTTATAAAGTTTTTTGTTTTTCAACCGCCCAAATATCTATTGCCTTTACCGGACAGGCACTTTTACAAGCACCGCAGCCAATGCATGCTTCTGCGGAAATATGAGGAAAATCGCCATTCTGCCTGCTTATAGCTTCTTTCGGGCATTTCATCACACATAAACCGCACTTAATGCAGATTTCCTCGTCAATTTGCGCCAGACCGATTTGGGTTCTTTGCTTTTCAGCCAGCGTCAGACCTTTTATCGCGCCGGACGGACAAACTTCTGAACATTTATGGCAATCATAGTCGCAAAAACTGTCCGTGTAGTCAAGGTAGACCGTCCCATAATCCCCATTCGCCTTCTTAATAATTTTCATCGGACAGTTTTGAACACAGAGATTACAGTTCAGGCAGCGATTGTAAAACGCCTCGGCACTTCCGGCACCTGCCGGCAAAACGGCTTTTTTGATTTTGGAGGCAACAGCTTTGCCAAAATCAATCCCGCCCTTGACCGCCAAAGTAAAAATCGCTAACGTGGCACCGCCAATCAGCAAACATCTGCGGGAGGGATTAAACGGCACCGCCGGTTTCGCTTTTCTACCGTAATGAATTCCGCTTTTCCGGCAGCCGCTCATACATTTGAAACACTTAACACAGGTTTCGTTGTCAACCGTTTTATTTATAAAATCGATACTGCCGGTCGGACATTTTGCGGCGCATAAACCACAGGAAACACATTTGTCATTTTCAATATAAACCCGGTTAAAGGCATATTTGGAAACAAGCCCCAAAACTGCGCCGACCGGACAGATATTACTGCAAAACCACCGCCCCTTAAACCAAACAAGAACCGTCAGCAAAAACAATACAGACAGCCCTAAGTACGCACCGCTGGCCGCGGAACCGGACAAGGTATAGGGATCAATCAGCCGTACCAGACAAATTGTACCGCCGATAAGGGTACCAAAGGCAATTGCCGCCAGAAAATACTTATACGGTTCATTTTTCTGAACAGGGATTTTGCGGCGAAACAACAGCATTAAAAATTCCTGAAACAGCCCCAACGGACAAAGAGTTGAACAGTAAACACGTCCGAAAAGAAATGTAATAACCATCAACCCAACTAATAAAATACCGGCAAATAAAGAAAAGTCGACCAATACCCGTTGCAACAAAGCTGACAGCTGAACATCAAAAATCTGCACCGGATAAAACAGCCCCGTGAATGCCAAAATGGATAAAACACCAACCACCGCTGCAATTGTGCCTCTTATATAAAGATACTTTTTATTCATAATCTTCTCTCTTCAAAACGGGGATTAAGCTCTCATAAAAGAGAGCCTAATCACTTAAAGCCCGCAGATAATCGCCAGACCGCAAGCCATAATGGCACCGCCGGCAATCTCATGCGCATAGGCCTCCAGACGGTTGAAACGCAAAGCGTTGATACCGAGTATTCCGAGTGTCACTGCCAGCATCATGGTCGCTATAGTGGCAACCGAGAAAATCACCGTGCTCGAAACAACTGCGGAAACACCCAAGACACTCGACGCCGTTAATATCGGCAGCAGCGCCTCGCAGGGGCCCAAAACAAAAATAATAAATATAACCCAGACAGTAATGCTTTTCTTCTCATCCGCCTCAGGCAAATGACGGGTAATACCATCATGCCGGCCCAGCCAGCGATGCCGCAGGGCCCACAGCAGATATGCCGCGCCCAAGCCGATGAGCGCATACGCCGCAATATCACCGCGGTTTTCTTCAAGCCAGGTGAAGTTTTCCGCACTCAGCCAATGCGAAAAATAAATAAACAATATCGCAATGACCAGTGCACTGGCAATATGGCCGATACCACAGACAAAAGTCCATAACAGCGTTTTTTTCAGACTGTAACCGCGGCTTTTTGCAATCGCGACAAAAGGCAGATAATGGTCCGGCCCCATAATCGTATGGATAACTGCCGTTAAAAACGCCGCCAGCCAAATGGCCGATAACGTAGAACCGGCTGCCGGTTCAATCTGTCCGTGACTTCCGTGGGCTGCTGCCGATATCGTCAACCCCGTCAACAACATGAAAATCAAAATTGTCTTTTTCATAACTCACTTTTTTATTTATAAAACATGATAATTCGCATAATAAGTTTTTTAATCCTGTTTTATTTTCCGGTCAAAACTTCCGGAACGAAACCCTTCCAAATCAAGCGTCACATAATCATAACCAAGCTTTTGAAGTCCGGCGGTAATTTCTGCAGCTTTGCCCGCCGCCACGGGTATCTTGTCCGGTGGAAGTTCCAGCCGCGCAAGAGTCCCGTGAACGCGCAAACGGACATTTCCAATCCCCGGGAACATCTCCCTAATCAACGCCTCTCCGGCTGCAACACGGCGTACTGCTTCATCATTCAACAGCATATCATACTCAAAACGGGTAGCCAGACACGGTATTGCCGGTTTGAAAGCCGTCGGCAGCCCGAGTTCTGCCGACATCATTCTTATTTCCTCCTTACCGATACCCAGTGCCGCCAAAGGTGAAACCACGCCTAACTCTGCCAAAGCCTTCCGTCCCGGCCGGTAAATATCCAAATCGTCTGCATTAGTCCCATCCAGAAGATATTTCAGACCATGGTCCCGCGCATAAACGGCAAACTGCGTAAAAATAGCCTTTTTGCAGTAATAACAGCGGTCAATCCGGTTATGCCTGACGGCTTCTGCGGAAAACGGGTTAAGACTGAAAATCTTTTGCTTAATACCCAGTTTCTCTGCCAAGCCTTTAGCCTCAGCCATTTCCCGAGAATCCTGCAAAACAGTATGCATGGTCAAAGCCGTAACGGCAAAAGGCTTATTCTGCTTTAAGCCGGCCAGAATAGCCAGCAGAAGCGAACTGTCAACCCCGCCTGAATAAGCCAGCGCAATACCACCGCCGGCCAATTGCCGCAAATATGCTTCCAGCCGCTCAATCATCATCCGTAATCCGGGCAGCCCGGCGGGCTTCGTCAAACACATCGCGGAAAGGACGCCCCTCGGCCGCGGCTAAAATCTTAACGCTTTCATATTCCGGATTATAACGGACAATATCCCCGAGCTGACATTTTTTAACCTCGACCTCACCGCCGTTCAGCTTAACCCTGATGATTTTGCGTTCCATGCAGCTGCGCTCAACCGGATATTTGCGTAAGCCGATGGTCGTCGTATTACGGAAAACAATCTCCTCCATCTGAGACAGGAGCCCTGCAGACGTAATAATACGCAATATATAAGCCGGACGGTTCTTTTTCATAAAACACGGCTCAAAATGCACGTCCGCAGCACCGGCCTCCAGCAGTTTTTCCATTGCCAGCCCCAGTTCTTCCGCCGTTGAATCATCAATATTGGTTTCAATCACATACATCTGATCCGGGGTTACGCTGTCTTCAATAATCATAGCCCGCAAAAAATTGGCACGGCCGAAATCCCGTTTGCCCAAACCGATTCCGGTCTTGAGTATCTTATAGGCGGCGGGAAGGCATTCTGAAGTTCTGAGCGCCGCGGCAATGGCAATTCCGGTCGGCGTGACCATTTCACCATTATTATCCGTCGGACGCAGGACAATACCATATTTTTCAGCAATGTTAAGCACAGCCGGCACCGGAACCGGCAGCGAACCATGCTGGCAGATTACAAAGCCCTGCCCCTCGTTCAAACCGCGGACAATCACATTCTCAATGCCCAAATCATCAATCAAAACCGCAGCGGAAATTATGTCTACGATTGAATCAACGGCCCCAACCTCATGAAAGTGAACTTCTTCCGCCGGACAGCCGTGCACCTTTCCTTCAGCCTCAGCCACAATCCAAAATATTTTTTT
Organism: uncultured Alphaproteobacteria bacterium; assembly: GCA_944393665.1. Taxonomy (GTDB): domain Bacteria; phylum Pseudomonadota; class Alphaproteobacteria; order RF32; family CAG-239; genus CAZU01. Next base: position 15,171 of record CALYAX010000019.1, on the reverse strand, counting down.
AGCCAGACTGCGGGCTTTCTCACTCATGCTGCCGCGATCAATTATTTCATAAACATCGGACAAATGCCGGTGCTCATGGCGATGATGTTCATGATAATGTTCTTCATGATGATGTTCAGAATGATGCAAATGCACGTCAAAATCGCAGCCGCAGATGCTGTAAGATGATTTCTGCTCAATCCGGTAATCAAAACCGTCCAGACGCAGACTCTGCAAAACGGCAGCCAGTTTAGAGCGATTTGCCCCCAAATCAAGCAGCGCCGCCACCGTCATATCTCCGCTGATGCCGCAGGCTCCCTCGAGATATAAATATTCAGTCATGTTTTTGCAATCTCCTCAAGATTCTGCAAGCCAATACCGCCGCCCCGAAACCATTGTCTATATTCACCACCGAAACCCCCTCGGCACAGGAATTCAGCATTGTCAGCAGCGGTGCCAATCCGTTAAAAGAAGCGCCGTAACCGACAGACGTCGGCACCGCGATAACCGGCGTCTCAACCAAACCGGCAACAACCACGGCCAAAGCCCCTTCCATTCCGGCTACGGCAATCACAACATCTGCCTCGCGGATAAGATCCAATTTGGCAAACAAACGGTGAATTCCCGCCACGCCGACATCAAAATGACGATCAACCCCGGCGCCGAAAAACGCCGCCGTCCCTGCCGCTTCTTCCGCAACCGGAATATCTGCCGTTCCGCCGCAGCACACGGCTATACGCCCGTTTAACTTTGGCTTTTTTCCGGCACGGAGCATAACAATTTTCGATACCGCATCATATTCAATATCAACCCCGGCTGCTTTGACAAACGCAGCCTGTTCCGGAGAACAGCGCGTCCCGAGAACCGGATAATTCTGGTTTTGAAAGACTTTGAAAATCTCTGCCAGCTGTTCCCGGCTTTTTCCCGCACAATAAACCGTTTCCGGCATTCCCGTGCGCTCCGGGCGGCTCAGGTCCAGCTTGGCAAATCCCAAATCTTCAAACGTATCGGTCATTTATTTTTTTAATCCCAGATTTTCCAGCCAGCCGGAAATTCCCAGCGTCCGGCTGCCATAACCGACCCAGCCGTCTTTAGAAACATTGCAGCCCTTGCATTGCGCCGCCATATCCGTTACGGTGTTCTGTACCCCGCCGCCGCCATGGGTAATAAAAGGAACAACCGTTTTCCCGGACAGATCATAACGCTCAAGAAAACTGCTGACCTGCGGCGTAATCGTTCCCCACCAATTGGGCGAACCGACAAAGACGACGTCATATTTGGAAATATCTGCCACACTGGTTGTCAGCTCCGGACGATAACCGTCCTGAATTTCCTTCCTGGCCTGCTGGGTCATCGGGCGATACTCGTCAGGATAAGAACCTGCAGTCTTAATTTCAAACAAATCACCGCCGATTTTTTCATGAATGGCCTCGGCAACTTCTTTGGTATTGCCGCTGTAAGAATAATAGGCGATTAAAATTTTCGGGTTTTCCGTATTCATGTTTTTATTTTCCTCTCTCAACTGTGCCCAGACTTTGCAGCCGGAAAAAACCAATACCGACAAAACAACCATTCCGAATATAATTAACTTGTTCATATCACTCTCCTATACCTCAAATGTTTTGGCAACTTCTTTCATCCATTTGCTGATTTCAATGTGCTGCGGACAGTGCTTCTCGCACATCCGGCAACCGATACAAGAAGATGCCTTGCCATGAGACTTAATAAGGTTCGCATAATAAACCTGTTGGGCATTAAAGGGTTTGTCATCTCTTTCTTGTTTTTCGGCATTATACAAAGCAAAATAATCAGGAATGGCAATTTTCATCGGGCAAAACTCCACACAGTATTTGCAGGCCGTGCAGGGTATCAAAACAGAAGCATGCAACGTTTTAACTGCCTGCTCGATAACTTTCATCTCCTTCTCGTCAAGCGGTTTAAAGTTTTGCATATAAGAAGTATTGTCTTCCAGCTGCTCCATATTGCTCATGCCGCTTAAAACCATCATCACGCCTTCCAGGCTGGCCGCATAGCGAACGGCCCAGGACGCAACGGACATATTCGGCTCTGCATCCTTGAATACCTTTTCGACCGCCGGCGGCACAACAGCCAGACTGCCGCCTTTGACCGGCTCCATGACAATAACCGGCTTGTTGTATTTTTGAGCAATTTCGTAACATCTGCGTGACTGAATGCTGGCATTGTCCCAATCAATATAGTTGATTTGCAGCTGCACAAACTCGACTTCCGGATGTTCTTTCAGAACTTCTTCCAAAAGTTCCGGCGTATCATGAAAAGAAAAGCCGATGTGCTTGATTTTCCCTTCTTTCTTTTTATCGGCAATAAACTTGAAACTGTCATATTTTCGGACATTGCCGATGGTATTTGCATTCACATTATGAACCAGATAATAGTCAAAATAATCAAGTCCGGTCTTTTCCAACTGCTTATTAAAAATCTCTTCCTGATCCTCCTTGCTTTTCAAATAACCGACCGGCAGCTTGCTGGCAACGGTGAATTTATTCCGCGGATGGCGCCTGACCAGCGATTCCCGCAAAGCAATCTCGCTCTCATAGCCCATATACATCCATGCTGTGTCAAAATAGCTAAAGCCGCGTTCCAGAAACTTATCAACCATCTTATTTAAAGTATCATAATCAATTGATGTCTGGTCATTCAGATTTTTCAACGGCAGCCGCATAAAACCGAAACCGAGCTTATTCTTCGGGTTAATTTTGCTTTTAACAGCAGCAGAGACAGGAACTGCTTCGGCAAAAGTCAGTTTGGGTGAAGCCGAAAGAGCAAAAGCTGCCAGCGTGCTCATTAAAAATTCTCTTCTGTTCATCAGGAAGATCTCCTCTTAAAAATTGAATTTACAGCAGCTTAACATTTAGACTAAACTCTAAGTCAAGTATTTTTTTTACAAAAATTGTTAATAAAATTCAAAACATTTTTATCAGATACTTTTCCCCAGTTCATAGGCCTGTTTTGGATATTCTGTGCCGTTGATGGCGCCCGCCGGCCAAACGCCGGGAGCAATAATCTGCCCTGCATCTTTCCAGCCCAGGTAATTCAGCAGAATGTCATAATGTTTTTTTATCGGTTCAGCTTCTTCGGCAGCCGTATTGGCATAGGTCATCAGCAGCACCGCTTTTTTCGGCCGGTGAATTTGCCCGTTGACGGCATAAAAGCGGTCAATCACGGTTTTCAGCTGGGCCGAAAAGCCGAAATAGTACATCGGAGTAGCAAAAACAACCATATCTGCATCCACAATATGCTGCCGGACGAATTCAAAATCGTCTTTAAACACGCAGGGACCGTTCATTCCGCAGTTATTGCAGGCAATGCACGGATGAACGTTTTTCTGCGCCGCATCAAAGCGCACAATTTCGTGTCCGGCTTCTGCTGCGCCTTTGATAAAATTGTCTGCAAGGGTATTGGAGTTCCCGTTTTTGCGCGGACTTCCGGTTAATACCAAAATCTTCATTTTCTTTTGCTCCTTCGCTTTTGCTGTTGAAACCTTGAACCCGGCACCCAAAAACGCACTGCCGGTGACAATCGCCGCCGCTTTAAGAAATTTCCGCCTGTTCATTTGCCGTCTCCTTTATAGTTCATGCGGACAATGACCTCCTTATCGTCAAAACTGAATTTTATTTTTATATTATTTCCTTGTCCCCAATATCTGTTGCACGCAGGGCTTCAAGGTGCGAAACCAGACTTTCGTCTTTGTCTTCCATAATCATTTCTCAGATTTGTTTTCTGCTTCCTCTGCGGCTTTGGCAACCGTTTCTTTCAGTTCCTGGGCTTCGTTTTGCAGCATTTCCTTGGCTTTTTTATATTCATACTGGGCCTTGCCTAAAGCCTTGGCCAGTTCGGGAATGCGCTTGCCGCCGAATAAAACCAGCACCACAACCAGTATCAGGGCTATTTCTGTTAATCCTAAAGACATTCTTTTTCTCCTTTTTACTCATAAATCGGTTTATAATTTTCAAGTTTGGTTTCCTTAATCAGGTTGATGGTTGTCAGGGCATTGGGCAGCCCGATATAGGGAATGGCCTGCACCATTGCTGCCAGCAGCCTGTTCCTGTCGTTTCCGGCCTTCAGGTTGCCGATGATATGCGCAGGGACCTGCTTTTCAGCACCAAGCGTTGTTAAAACCACCAGCGACAACAACTCTTTCTGCTGTAAAGTGAGCCCTTTGCGGGTGTAAAAGTCGGAAAAACAGAATTTTGTCAGTACATCGGGAACTTCGGCTTGATATGGCTCCGGCAAAGCCTGCATAGCCTGTCTGACTTCGTTGCCGTACAGTTTCCGCTGAAGTTCAAGACCTTTCTCAAAGCGGTTTTCCTCATTTATTGTCGCCGAATTCTCAAGCGGCAGGCTGATCCCGCGTTCTTTCATCACTTCGTTAAAGACGCCGATAGCATTCAGTGTGCGCGGAAAACCGATAAATGGTGCCGCCAGATAAATACTCTCACGAACCTGCAATGGGGTGTTACCAACATTGAGAGCGGCATTAACATGGGCTTTCAGCTGCGGCAATGTTTGCATAGCCGTCAGGGAAACAACCGTAACCAGTTCCCGGTCCTGAGGGCTTAGCTCTCCGATATAAAAAACTTCACCGAAAATAAGCCGTTGAAGAATTTCCATAAATTCCGGATCGGTCGGACTGCCGCCGCGTTTGGCTGCAAACAATTCTTCATAAACTTTATCTGCGCGTTGTTCTCTGGTCATTTGCTTCTCCTTTTCCTGAGCCTGTGCAAAAATTGAAAACAATATTATATGCAAGGCTAAAACATATTTAAAAAATTTCATTGTCGGTTCTCCCTATTTGTCAATCTGGCTTTCGGTAAATTCGTCGGCACGATGTCCGGCCAGATGAATTGCAGCATAATCTTTTTCAAAATCCGCCAATTCGGCCGCCGTCATTCTGACTGCAGCCGCCCCGGGAAAATCATCCAGATGCCTGGGATTGGTTGTCCCCGGAATTGGAACTATCCACGGTTTCTGCGACAACAACCAGACAAGGGCAAACTGTGCCGGCGTCACATTCTTCCGCTTTGCCCATTTTTCAACCAAACGGACAATCTGCATATTCTGCTTCAACGCTTCGGGAACAAACATCGGCAGGGTTGCCCGGCGTTCATTCTGGAAACGGCTGTTTTCATTAATCGTTCCGGTCAACAACCCTCTGCCGAGCGGACAATAAGGGACAAGACCGATACCGAGTTCCTGCAAAACCGGAAAAATCTTTGTTTCCGGTTCCCGCCAGATAAGTGAATATTCACTTTGAACGGCGCTCAGCGGGCAAACGGCATGCGCTTTGCGAATGGATTTGGCGCTCGCTTCCGATAAGCCCCAGTGCAAAACCTTGCCTTCCCGCATCAAATCCTTAACCGTCCCGGCCACGTCTTCCATCGGAACTGCGGGGTCAACGCGGTGCTGATACAACAAATCAACATAATCCGTGCGCAGCCTTTTCAATGACCCTTCAACCGCGCGCCGGATATGATCCGGACGGCTGTTTAAGGCTGCCGGTTTCTTTTCCTCAACGCCAAAACCAAACTTTGTAGCGATTCTGACCTGTCCGCGTACCGGTTGCAAAGCTTCACCGACCCATTCTTCGCTAATGTATGGGCCGTAAACCTCCGCCGTATCAAAAAATGTCACGCCATTTTCATAGGCCCGCCGGATAAGCGCAATCATGTCCTTTTTATCGTATTTTCCGCCGTAGTATCCGACCATCGGCAGACAGCCCAGCCCGACGGCGGAAACCCTCAAACCGCCCAGATTACGTTGTTCCATTTTTTTGATTTGTTTGACTTCAGACAGTGCGGCCGTCGAAGCACGGGCCGAACTGCCCAGTATTCCCGACATCAAAAGAACCGAACCGGATGCCATTTTCAAAAATTCCCTGCGCTTCATAACCTCTTCCTTATTTTTCCAAAATTTCAATCTTAGCCGGAAATCCGCCTTTTTTCCCGGCCAGGTATTCCAAACCGCTTTCAACTTCGCCCAGGGGAATCAGGCTGGTATCCAAGGTGCTGCCATGGTTTTTGTAGAAAAATCCCATATTTCCCCACGGCGCATAAATAAACATCTTTCCGGCCGAGGCCACCATACCGCGCGGCGCATTGTTCAATGACAGCGGCCGGGGGAAATCGGTTATTTTTTCTTCTCCGGCAAAATCAATAAACTCAAAATTTGCCGGCAAAAGTTCCAAAAACTGCATCACAGCCGGATTATCTTCCATACGGACAATTACTTCTTTATCATCAAAACTGAGTTTTATCTTCATATTTTTATTCCTCTCGGTTTCCGTTCCGAAGACCGTCCCTGAAACAATCATATTATAACAAAGAGCAAGTATGAACAGAATTTTTCTCATAAGCTTTTCCCTATCTGTATTCTGCATCACTTACCGGCTCAAGCCAGACCGGCTTGTTTTTGTCGGGATTCGGGGTCAGGGCAACATGGCTGAACCAAGACCCCGGAGCCGCCCCGTGCCAATGCTCGACATTTGGTTCAACTTTGACAACATCACCGGGTTTCAGGATTTCTATCTCTTTTCCGCGGATTTGGTGCCGTCCTTCCCCGTTTGTCACCAGCAGAACCTGTCCGCCGGTATGATAATGCCAGTTGGTACGGGTGCAAGGCTCAAAAGTAACATTGGCAGCCGGCATTTTCAGTATTTTATCATAACCGCTGATATTGGCCAGATAAGACTTTCCGGTGAAATATTGCGCATAAGGATTGGGCTCTCCGATAGCGAAAACCGGTTTATAGTCATTCTGCGGGTGAGCGCAGGCGCCAAGTATTAAAATCCCCGTGCATAAAATTAAAATCTGTTTCATGGTTTGCTCCTTTTAAAGAAAAATAAAAATTTTGAATATACTTTAATAATGATTGACGGGCCGCTCAAAGTCCAATATCGTTTTTTTATTAATCTATAAATTTTACTTATAGAGAGGCTGTATGGAACTGACCCAGTTATTACATTTCAAAACAATAGCCGAATGCAAAACGATGACCGAAGCCGCGAAACGCCTGCATATTTCCCAACCGGCATTAAGCAGTTCCCTGAAAAAACTGGAAGAAGAACTCGGTGTTGCATTATTTGAACGCAGGAAAAACAGTCTTTTTTTAAGCAACGCCGGCTTAACGGCACTTGATTACGCCGGAAAAATTCTGGCACAGGCCGAAGAAATGAAAAATACGTTTAAACAATACACCAAGGAGGGAACGCTGCTCTCTTTAGGTTTTTGTGATGCCGGCCCGATGCGCCTTTCGGTTCCGCTGTTTCAGAAATCCTACCCTCACCTCAGTGTTTCTTCCGAAATTGCCGCTGATGACAAAAACATCTTAAATAACCTGCTTTTCAGAAAGTATGACGCCGTCATCTCTTTGGAAAAGCTGGAACACCAAGGGGTTGTCAGCATTCCGTTTGCCAAAGAAGAATTAATGCTTTCGGTTGCGGTTGACGACGTTCTGGCAAAGGAAAAAAGCGTTTGTCTGCATCGCCACACTGACCGCGAAATTGCCGCTTATCGTATTTTCGGAGCATTCGAAAAACATATCCACGCTTTTCTGGACTGGCTCAACACTTTGCCCACGGTCACCGTTTATAGCGATTATTTTGTTTTCAGGCAAATGCTGGAACACAAAAAAGTACTGACTTTTACCACCCGTTTGGTTCAGTTGTACCGTAACGATGGCGAGCGGGTTGTCATACCTCTTGAAGATGAGGGAATTTCCGCTACTTACTGGCTCTCTTTTCTGGCCGGAAACAAAAAACGTATCAACCCGCTCCTGCAATGGCAGAAAGATAATTCCGCCACATTATTTGGGGAATAATTTTCCATTATAACTAAAATTTATCGCTTTATAAAAAAACGATATTAGACTTTGGATTTCCTTTTTCTTACCATATTTCCATCAACTTTATTATACGGAGAAGAAATATGACAGATACAATAGAAATGGGAAGACGCAGCTTTTTGAAAACCGTTGCTGCCATGACGGCAATCGCCATGCTGCCGCCGGCGGCAAAAAAAGCACATGCGGCAACAACCGCAAAAAGAGGCGTTGATTATCCAATACTGACAGAAAAAAGAACGCTTGGCACCGGCAGCTCCGCAATGGAAGTTTCGGCCCTGGGTTTTGGCTGCATGGGCCTAAACTATCACCGCAGCCGGCATCCTGATAAGAAACAGGCGGTTTATCTGCTGCATCAGGCGGTTGACCATGGAATTACCTTATTTGATACCGCAGAAACTTATGGGCCGTTTATAAACGAAGAACTGGTTGGTGACGCCTTAAAGGGTTATGGTGACAAGATTAAAGTAACAACCAAATTTGGCTTCAATTACAACGGAAATAAGGTAACCGGACTAAATTCCTCACCCAGACGCATTCGTGAAATGGTCGGGCAATCCTTAAAACGCTTGCGGCGGGATTATATTGATTTGCTGTATCAGCACCGTTTTGACCCGGATACGCCGATTGAAGAAGTTGCTGAAACAGTCAAAGACTTAATCAAAGAGGGAAAAGTCAAACACTGGGGAATGTGCGAAGTTTCTGCGGCGACAATCCGCAAAGCTCACAAAGCGTTGCCGCTCACGGCCTTGCAAAGTGAGTATCATCTGATGTGGCGCGAACCGGAAGAAGATATTCTGCCGACTTTACAAGAACTCGGTATTGGCTTTGTCCCGTACAGCCCGTTGAATCGCGGCTTTTTAACCGGAATGCTCAATGAATACACCAAATTTGATGCGCCGAATGACAATCGCGCCGGTTATCCGCGTTTCACACCAGAAGCCATGCGCCATAACCTGATGATTATCGAAGTTTTAAACCAGTTTGGCCGTACGCGCGGCATTACCCCTGCACAAATTGCACTGGCATGGCTGATGAATAAGGCCGGTTGGATTGTCCCCATTCCCGGAACAACCAAACTTTCGCATTTAGAGGAAAATATCCGGGCCGCCGATATTAAAATTTCAGAAAAAGATTGGAAGGAACTGGAAAATGAACTGTCTAAAATAAAAATCATGGGCGACCGCTATCCGGCAGATCAACAGGCTCAGGTTGGAAAATAGCCGAGAGCCCCCGTTTGACAAGTCATTCAGCTGCAAAGCTTAAATCATCAAATTAAAAATCTGCCGGCAAAAGCACTTCCTACCTCCAAAACGCCAGTATCCCCGGCGTCCAACGCAGCACATTAAGGCGGTTTATTGACAGAATGACATACGATTCTTCTTATGATTACCTTAGGCAAAAAATTATAATTATCGATTTTTCCGGCAGATACAGCCTGTTAAATGATCATTAACAAATCCTGTCGCCTGTAAATGAGCATAACAAATCGTCGTGCCGAAGAATTTAAATCCCCTCTTTTTCATATCCTTGCTCATTGCGTCCGATTCAGGCGACGACACCGGAATTTCGCCCAACGACTGAAAAGTATTAACAATCGGTTTCCCGCCGGGAAAAAAAGATAAAGTATAATTATAAAAACTGCCAAATTCCTTTTGAATTGCGAGAAATTGACGGGCATTTGAAATAGCCGATTTTATTTTCAGGCGATTTCTTACAATGCCATCAGACAACATCAGCCTTTCAACATCATCATCTGTCAATTGCGCCACCTTACCGGCATCAAAATCACAAAAGGCCTTGCGATATCCTTCACGTTTTCTAAGGATAGTAATCCAGCTTAATCCGGCTTGAGCACTCTCCAATAACAAAAATTCAAATAATATCTTATCATCGGTGACTAATTTTCCCCACTCTTCATCATGATACTTCACATAGAGCTCATCAGTTCCGCACCAGCCGCACCTCCCGTTAAGCAAATTCTGCATAATCTTGTCCCATGTCCTTTTTTATTCAAAGAATTTGTAATACCTGCCTTATCTATAACTTAAACCATGGCTGATGTCATTAATAATTATTTTTGCCCGGAATAAGCGGACAATGCCGTAACTGTCGCACCAAACTTGCTTTTTACCTTTTTCTTAATTATAATGACCGGCAGGAAAAACACATACAAATAATGTCACAAAGCAGCGGCAATGAAACAAATACTTGATGAAGACCTCGCTTATGAGATTTTATGCGCGGTAGAAGAAGTTCCCGAAGGCAGGGTTGCCACCTACGGGCAAATTGCCAGACTAATCGGGCGCGAAAAAAACTCCCGGCTGGTCGGGCTGGTTTTAAGCCGCTCGCAATATTACGGGGATTACCCCTGCCACCGCATTGTAAATCATTGCGGGCGCCTGGTTCCCGGCTGGGATGAGCAAAAAAATTTACTGGCCCGGGAAGGCATACCCCTGAAAGATGAAAACCACGTTGATCTCAAACAGTATCAATGGGATTATTGACGATATCCTATTCAAATTAACCATCAGCCAAGGACAGTTTTATGAAAAAAATCGGCGTTATCGGAACAGGAATTTTTGGAACGGCTTTAGCGTTAACGGCAGCACGGGCCGGAAATAAAGTTTTATGCTGGGACCGCAAACAGGATGTGGTCGATTCCATCAATCAAAAACACACCAACCCAAAATGTTTACCCGGAATTCCCCTGCCTGACGCCATCACGGCCGATTCCGAAATTGCTGCTGTTTTTGAGTTCTCTGACGTCATCTTGCTGGCCGCATCAGCCCAGGCGACGCGTCCGGTTTTGCAATTGATGAAACCTTTTGTGAAAAAAGAAAATATCATTGTTCTCTGCGCCAAGGGAATTGAGGCCGGAACCGGAAAAATTCTCACGGAAATTACCCGGGAAGAAATACCTGACGCAACCATTGCCGTCTTATCAGGACCGGGTTTTGCCGTGGATATTGCCAAACAAAAACTCGCTTCCGTAACGATTGCCTGTGACAAAGACGGTGTTGCCGCCCGGCTGACTGAAATGCTGGCGACGCCTTATTTCCGCCCTTATACCACAACCGACATGATTTCGCCGCAAATCGGCGGCAGCGTTAAAAACGTCATTGCCATCGCTTCCGGCATTGTTGAAGGAGCCGGATTCGGTGATGGGGCCCGGGCTGCTCTGATAACACGCGGACTGAACGAAATGACACGCCTGTCCAAAGCTCTGGGCGGCACACTCGCCACCATGATGGGAATGAGCGGTTTGGGCGATTTGGTCCTGACAGCCAGCTGCTCTCAATCCCGCAATTTCAGTTTTGGATACGAAGTCGGCGTCTGCGGCCGGGCCCAAAAACTTATTGAGGAAAATACCCGCACCGTTGAGGGAATATTTACCGCCAAAGCCGTCGTAAAGCGCGCCCGTGAAGCAGGTATTGAAATGCCGATTTGTGAAATGATGAACAAGGTTTTGTTTGAAGATTTTCCCATCAGAACGGCGATGGAGGAATTAATGAAACGTCCTTACAAAGAAGAAGGATTCTGAACAGCCGCTCACGCCTAAAACAACTGCCGGACAAACGGACCTCTAAATCAAACTCAGCTCAGATTCGTTTTTAGCTGCCTTTTCGATTCGTTTTTAAAACACCGCAAAATGCCTTTTAAAATCATTTAAGGCATAAATTATATATTACTAAAGTTGAATATTATTTTATGTATCAATCTTTAATCCGCCTTAAACATATTTTCTTGTGCATATAAAATAATATGAGCTTCAAGAATTAAAAAAATACTGTATCAGACCATAACATATTATAATATCAAATATTAACAAAGGATTAGAGGTATCATGATGAATGTTATCAAGAGCCGGAAACTGGCATACTATACATTAACCATAAGTTTATTGACGAGCACGGCCTATGGTCAGAACGCTACCCTCACCGAGACAGTCACTTCCGCTGACCAGATTAACACCCATCTCATCACCAGCACTCCGGCTGACCACAAGCTGCTTACCCTGGCCTCTGATCTCACCGCTTCCACTCATTTTAATCCTCTTTCCAACGGTCTGCTCACTCTCAACGGTTCTGCCGAACATTTCACACTGCACGGTGACGGAAAGATGGGCTTCCAGGTCTTCTCAAACGGTAATCTAAGCCTTCGGGACATCTCCCTTGAAGGCTTTTCTTTTGCCTCCGCAGGTGGCGCTGTTTCCAACAAGGGCACCCTCACCTCAATTGAGAATGTCGACTTCACCGCGAACTCGGCCTCCGGTTCTTCCGACGTCAAAGGCGGCGCCTTATACAACGCCGCTGACATGGGAGACATCAGCGGACGCTTTCTTGATAACAAAGCTATCAGTTCCGATGCTTCTGCCTTTGGCGGTGCTTTATATCATGCTGCCGATCTGGCCCAAACACCCTCGGCTGGCACTATTTCCGCCGACTTTTCCAATAACCGGGCCCTGGCCGCAAAATCCGCTGCCGGCGGCGCCGTTTATATTGATGCTCCAGATACTGTCCTCGCCGGACATTTCGAGAACAATGCCGCGGTCAGTTCCGGCGGGGCGGCCAGCGGCGGTGCTGTTGCCGCCTATAAGCCTCTCACCCTCCGCAACAGTTCTTTTAACAATAATTTTGCACAAAGCCAGACCAGCGGGTTTGAGGCACGCGGCGGCGCCGTCTTTGCCGGGGATGACCTCACGATTTGTGCCGATGGCGCCCAAACCATCTTCTCCGATAACTATACCCTCAACGCAAACGCTGATAAATCTTTCAACGCCCTCTATCTCAGTCGCGACCATCTCCTCTCGCTGCAAACCGCAAACGGCGGTTCCATCAGTTTTAACGACAGCATCGACGGAAATCCTGACAGCAAATATACTCTGGAGATCCAAGGTGACGGAACCGGAGAGGTTTCCTTTAACGATGCCGTGCGACAGGCCAAACACATCAAGGTCAGCGACACCATCCTGAACCTGGGGCGTTTTACCCATGATGACGGTTCCGTAACCGAAGCTTCCCTTGACGGCGCAAATCTCACCCTCGCCGGCAGCACGCTTAACCTGGAAAACGGCTTTATGCAAAACATCAATCTCAATAACTTTGTCTCGTCTGCAGACGTCAAACTCCGCGCCGACGCCGATCTCGCCTCCGGGGATTCTGACCGGATTACCGCGGCCGGCGTGGCTGACGGATCGCAGATCACTTTGGAGAAGCTGAACATTCTTGCCGACGGAAATGCCGATATCACCCTCTTTGGCAATCAGAAGGCGCCGGAGATTGTCAATCTCGACAGTTTTGCCGCTTTCTCCGCTGACAACAAATACACTTTCAGCACTTCGGGGAATGGTGTTCTTCAGGTTGCCAGTTCTCAAAACCGCGGCCTCAACAGCGTCATTGCCGATGATACCCTCACAAAATCCTACACCGTCGGCGACAGCGGCAACATCAGCGGGGATCTCGGCAAACTCGCCGGCGGACCCGGCGCAACCCTGAGCATTCTCGGCAATGACAAAGTGCTCGACGGCAACGGGTTTGCCGGTTTGGAAATTGCCGACCAACAAAAACTCAACATTGACGATACCGTCGTCCGCCAGTTTGAATCCGCTCTCGGCGGCGCCGTAACCAGTTCCGGCACCGTTGTGCTCACCAACAGCAGTTTCTTTGACAACTACGGCCAAAAGGCCGGTGCCGTTTATGCCACAAATGATGTCATTGTCAATGCCGACGGAAAAGTCAGCCGTTTCAGCGGAAACCTTTCCGGCGGAACAACCCTTGCCAATAAACCCAATGCCATTTACATGGACGACAGTGCCGCAACCCTCAAACTCAATGCCGTCAACAACGGACAGATTGTGTTTGATGACCGGATTGACGGCGCGGACGGTTACACCGTGGAAGTATACGGTGATGAACACGGTTCCGTTCTCTTTAACAACCAGGTTGACCACGCCGGCACCATTAAGATTAACGGCGGCGAGGCACGGCTGGCCGATGAAAGCCTGTTTGACGGGGCCGCTGTTGCCCTCAACGGCGGAACTCTTAACCTCAGCAACGGACGGATCGGAACCAGTTCCTTTGCTGACTTCTCAAATGCCGGCGGAATTCTCAGCCTGGATGTTGACCCCGCAAACAACTCCTCCGACAAGCTCGTCATTACCGGAGATCTCTCCGGAACCACACGCCTGCTCGTTAACGCCCTCAGCGAAGACAAACCGCAGAATGACATCCTCTTTGCCGAAACCCACAATGACAATCCTGACACTGACGGCGGGTTTGAAGTCTGGCGCGTGAACGGCAGCCCGTTTGAGTGGGAGACCAAATACGATACTTTGGGAAAAGACTGGTATATGAACACCAGGGCCTCTGTTCCCGGCGGGGATATGCTGGTCGTGCCCGAGGTGGTTTCTTACCTCGGCCTCAACAACGCCGCCTTTGAACAAACCCGCGGCGTCTTTGACAGCCTGCGCCGCAAGGCCAATTCCCAGACGGTTTACACCAATTGCTGCGGCTTTTATGACCAGCATTATAACGGCCAACCGGTCTATAATCTGTGGGCGGCTCCGGTTTATGTCTCGGCCAAAGTGGACAGCCCGGTGGAGTTTGACCAGGATTTATACGGCCTGGAAGCCGGCGGAGATCTCATGCTTGATGCGCACAGCCGGCTCGGCGTGTTTGGATCTTACCGCAACGGTAAATATGACTTCAGCGGCAAAGCCGACCGTCTTTACGCCGAAAAACCCGGCAAGATTGACATCGACAGCTACCTGCTCGGCCTGTATTATGATTACAGCCGCGGCGGCTTCCGCGGTTTGGCTGCCCTCTTCGGCGGCATTCAAAAAGCCAGCCTGCGCACCGACGATTATATCAACAGCAAAACGGAGGGAACCGAGTTCGGCGCCCATGTCGAAATGGGTTATGCTTACCGCGTGGCTGATAATCTGACTGCGGAACCAGGCGTGGGACTGACCCGCAGCAGCATTAAGTTCGGGAATATCCATGACGCGGCCGGAAAACTCAGCGAGTATAACACCGCACGCCATCTGGAAGTCGAAGCGGCTTTCAAACTGGAACAGAAACTTGACCTTGACGAGGGCGAAGCCAGAATTTATGTACGTCCGGGCATGGTCCGCATGTTCCATAAAGACGACGGCGTTACCATCTCCAGCCTCGGTAAACTCAACAGCATGAAAAACGCGGCTTATGCCAGACTTGAGGGCGGGATCAGCGCAACAATCCGCGAAAACCTCGACCTCTATTGCAATGCCGCTTACACCTTCAACAATGATTACCGGCAGACTTCCCTCGCCGCCGG
>CALYAX010000018.1 GCA_944393665.1 uncultured Alphaproteobacteria bacterium | reverse complement strand
AGCAATTATTGGAGAACGGTCATGAGAACAGTCTTTTTAGCCCTTACTTTGTATTTTACGTGCCTTAATTCTGCTCTTGCCGTCTCTTCCGATAATACATACACACATCACACCGCCTTTGCTGTTCCGGAACAGTCTTACCGGCTCGCCGCAACCTGGTTCCTTCCCGACTGGCAGGCCGGGCTTGCTTCCCGTACCGGTACCGCTCCCGCCGGCAGCGAAAGCGGAAAATATGACTGTGAAGTCAACGGTTACAGCTCCTCCTCCTGTGTAGCGCCCCAAATCGAAACCCGCCGGCACAACATGGTCAATACGATGTGCTACGAATGTGAATGTCCCTCTTCTTATCAATATACTTCTTCCAACTGTTCAAACGGATATTCGCCCGGCGGAGGTTCCTGCAACGGCAAATATTCCCGTTGTGACCCCGCAGCCTGTCCGTCAGGGTACACGGCCGGAAAAACCTGCGCCTCAGGATATAACCGCGAGGTAAACGGCAAATCCGGCTCCCAGGACTGTGCCAGATGCGTGGCCAGATCCTGTCCCTCCGGATACACCGCAGGACTGGCCGACTGCAACAGCCAGTCCCAGCCCTCCGGATGGACTTACAGTTCCAACGGTTATTCCGGTGACAGCATTTGCGGCAAGTGCACCGCCAAGTCATGCACCTCGGGATATACTGCCGGAGTCACCCAATGCAGCGATACCCTGAATTGGACATACGGCTCCAACGGTTATGCCGGAAACAGTATCTGCGGCAGGTGCACCGTCATTCCTTGCCCCCAAGGCGAAACCGGCTGCACTTATGGCTGTGCCAATGAAGACAACAGCAGACATGAGATGTGCGGGACAATATGCACAGCCTGTAAGAAACCGGCATGCTCAAGCAGTTTTGAATATGACGGCACCAATCCCGATTATATCGCCTATGGCTCAGAACGCTGCGAAGGCAAAAGCAATCAGGCTGTTAGCCTTGCTAACCCGCTTGGGATTTTTTCCTTATACGAAGGAAGCAAAACCGGATATGACGTCAAAACCGTCAGCTTTTCCATTTACGGAAAAAACTATACCTATGCTTTCTATTACCCGCAATTTACCGCTGCACAAAAAAACCAGTCTCCGGTCACGGTAACCAATTGTGCCGCCTTTAAAACAGCTGTTGAAGATTCTGCCATCGTTAATGTAAAAGTATCAGGACACCTCACCTGTACTGACAAAATTAAAATTCAATCGGCTAAAAACATTTACGGCAGTAATCGTTCTTCCGACATTATCGAATTTAAGGGCGGAAATCTCAGCTTGGGATATTATTCATGGAATTCGCAGGCGCTTAAATTTTCTAACCTCACCCTTATGCCGGATCCCGAGGCCGGCGAAGGATTTCTGACCGGACAAAAAGATGCCGTCCTGGAAAATGTAACTTTTTATATCTATCACGAGGTATCAACAACCAATTACCTGCTGTTAGGAACCGTTATCATCAATTCTGACCACGGTTATTACGGCTACGACCCTTACTCACCCAAGTTTTGGATTGATGAAAACGCCGATGTGACAATAAAAGCCCTCAGCGATAAACTTTATGAAGTTCCCTCCGGCGGTGTTATTAATCTTGGAAAAGTCCGCATCACCGACTATAAAGGTATTACTTATGAAGGGCGTCTCGGCTTTAATCGCTCATATTCTCCGATTCTTCACAAACTGGACAATTCTTTTAACGGAATCAGCTCCGGAAACGGTTATCTTTTGGAAAACTCATACCTTTTTATACTCACAGACGGAAGTTCTTTTAGAATTCCTGACAATTATATAAAAGACCTTGTGCTTGGAAACACCAGCATGGCCGAACCGGAAGGTTATTTCACCCTCTCCGGAATGCGTTTCAGCATGAAAGGAAACTGTAAACTTGACGGCAAATCCTACCCTTCAGGACACAGCCCCTATCTAACCCGAGAACTTTAACCAACGACCCCGGCCGCTGCCGGGGTTTTTCTAACTTTACCGAATGCTGGCGTCCATCGGATTAAAACGCAGCCGCAAATCACGCCATTCATCATATTTTTCGGCATATTTATCCGACAAAATTTTATACGGGGCACAAATATAAACAGCCCGTTTGGCACTGTCGGCAACCGACCGGAAATGACTGTCGCGGTTATAACGCCCGCTGTCAACAATTTCAACCTTCCGGACCGATCCGTCCTGATTAAGCGTTGCCTTAATCTCAACAATCATATCTTCAATCCCCATAGCACCCGGATCCAAATTCCAGCAGGCCCGCAGAAGCCCGGCCAAAGCATCCATTTCGGAAATCGTCAGCTCGCTGAAATACGACCCGATAGTACCGCCCTCAACACCCATATTATTCACCTTGGTACCTTCTTTTATCTCAGCTGTCGCACTCTTGTTGCCAACTTCTTTTTCCAAAGCGTCAACCGAGGCCAGCAGACTTTTCAACGGATTGGCAAGTTCCGGCTCGGCCTTTCCTTTTTTAGGTTCCGGCTTTTTCGGTTCTGCCTTTTTAGGCTGCGGCTGAGGCTTGGCTTTTTCTTTGGTTTCCGGCTTAGGCTGAGGCTTTTTCGGCTGCGGTGCGACCAAAAAATCTTTTTTAGGCGTTTCCGGTTCCGGCGCCGATTCGGCCTTTTTGGTCTCGGCTTTCGGTTCCGGCTTTTTAGGCTGGGGTTCCGGGGCTTTCTTTTCTTCCCGGGTATATTTCTTTTCAATTTTGCGCTTGGTCGTGCTCGCCGCTTTGTCTTCTTTGCCAAATTTGGCCTTCGGCGGCAGATTGGTCATCTCCGAAATTTTCACATTTTGCAAATCCACAATAATCGGCACCTGTCCAGGCGGCGTACGATGCCACCAAAACATCGGCAAATCAATCACGAAAAGTAAAAATACGATAACGTGCAGGATAATTGATTTTTTAAGCGCGCTGTTCATCAGGTTTTATTTCTTTCCGCGGCGGTTCAATGGTTTCGGCTCGGTTTTAAGACCGACTTTTTCAAAACCGGCGTCTTTTAACAGGGCCATCAGGCCGATAATCCGTCCGTATTCGGCCCCGGCATCGCCGGAAATCGTCACGCTGAGTTCGCTGTTGGCACCGCGCATGGCATTCAGCTTGTCAACAATCTTATCTGCCGGAACCTCGGTTTCGCCAATGTAATAATACCCCTCTTTATCAACACTGATATTAATCGAGGTATCTTTGCCTTCCAGAGCCTTGCCGCCGACTTTCGGCAAATCCAGCGCAATCCCTGACGTCATCAGCGGCGCAGCCACCATAAACACCACCAGCAGCACCATCATCACATCCATCAGGTTGGTGATATTGATGTCGGCATTGCGGCGGTAGCGGCAGGAACGGCGGTTATTTTGATTTGTCAAAAACACATTTATTCTCCTGCCATATCGGCTTTGATTGCCGTATCGTCAATCTCGCGTGACAAAATGCTTGAAAATTCAGCCATAAAATTCTCCAGACGCTTGGCATAACGGTCAATATCCGATGAAATTTTATTATAAGCAACAACGGCCGGAATTGCGGCAATCAGACCAAACGCCGTGGTAAATAAAGCTTCCGCAATACCAGGCGCCATCGCTGACAGCGAGTTGCTCTGCGTCGCCCCGATGGCATTAAAACTGTTAATAATGCCCCAAACCGTTCCAAACAGCCCGACCAGCGGAGCAACAGAACCGGTTGACGCCAGAAAACCCATCCGGGTGTCTAAAGCATCAAGCTCCTTATCCATCGAAACCGTCATCGCTTTTTCAATCCGCTGCTGCAATGAAACACCGCGCAGACCACGGTCGGTTTTTGATTTCAGGATATTGGTGCGTTTCCATTCCCGCATCGCCGATACAAACATCGCCGCCATCGGCTCATTAGGATGGTTGCCGATGGAATCATACAGCCGGTCCAGCGATCCGCCCGACCAGAATTTTTCCTCAAACTTCAGGGAACGTTGTTTCAGCTGGCGCAGCGTGCCCCATTTTTCAAATATAATCGCCCAAGACCAGACTGAGGCGGCAATCAGGCCGATCATCACCACTTTGGTTACCATATCCGAGGCCCAGACCAGGTCCCACATTGACATCTGCGAAGCAGCGGCAGCTACCTCATTAAGCGCTTGCGTTTCCATAAATTTCTTATCCTTAAAAAGCGATTCATAAAATTTTGATGTCAAACTAACATATAATTTTAAAGATTCAATTAATATAGAAAATAATCCCTTTACCAATTTGTTTTAAATAGAAAAAACTGCTGTTCTCTGACACAATATTTCGAAAGAAAGGCTCCCGCAGGGGAGCCTTTCTTTTCACATCAGCTGTTCGATTTTTGCCGCAAGCTCTTTGGGAATGCGGACCGGCCGTTTTTGTTTCAGTGACAAGTACACCACCGTTATATCAATTTCTGCCAAAACATCTTCGCCGCGGCGGATTTCCTGATGCATCGTTGCCGAAGCCCCTTTCAAACCGGTAACCTGCACCGTCACCACCAGCTCATCATCTAAAACCGCCGGCATCTTATAATCAATTTCACAATGCTTGACTGCAAAACCGAATTTATTCTCTTCCTCCAGCTCATCTTGCTGGCGTACGCCCAAAGAACGGATAAATTCGGTCCGCGCCCTCTCGGCAAATTTCAGATAATTGGCATAATAAACGATTCCCCCGGCATCGGTATCTTCATAATAAACCCGGACCGGCAGCAAAAATTCATTGTCCCGCAATTCGCCCGTACAGGGCATAACCGACTTAATAATCATTTAATCCTCTGCTAATAAATCAAGTTGTTTAAATTCTTTGTCTTTTCTGAGTTTGGTAATCCCCAGATATTGGCAGCCCAAATCAGAAATAACCCGTCCGCGCGGTGTCCGCTGCAAAAATCCCAGTTTGAGCAAAAACGGCTCTATCACTTCCTCGATGGTATCCCGCTCTTCCGATAAAGCCGCCGCCAGCGTATCAGCACCAACCGGGCCGCCGCCGTAATTCTGCACAATACAATTGAGATACCGCCGGTCAAACGCATCCAGGCCAAATTTATCCACATCCAGACGGCGCAGCGCCTTATCGGCAATACTTTCATCAACTTGCCCGGCTTCCGCCACCGCGCCAAAATCGCGCACACGGCGCAGCAAACGCCCCGCCACCCGCGGCGTCCCCCGGGAACGTTTGGCAATTTCATGCGCTCCTTCGTCCGAAATCGGCATTCCCAGCAGATGGGCTCCCCGCAAAACAATTTTCATCAGCTCTTCCGGCGAATAGAAATCCAGCCGCAGGGGTATACCAAAACGTTCGCGCAGCGGTGTTGACAACATACCCGAACGGGTAGTCGCTCCCACCAGCGTAAACGGCTGCAAATCAATCCGCACCGACCGTGCCGACGGTCCCTCGCCAATGATCAGATCCAGCTGAAAATCTTCCATTGCCGAATACAAAACTTCTTCAATAGCCGGGTTCAAACGATGAATTTCATCAATAAACAACACATCGTTGCGTTCCAGATTAGTCAGAATCGCCGCCAGATCGCCCGATTTTGAAATCATCGGGGCAGAAGTTGCCCGGAACCCCACGCCTAATTCTTTGGCAACAATGGATGCCAGAGTCGTTTTACCCAGCCCCGGAGGCCCGAACAACAGCACATGATCCAGCGCTTCGCCGCGCTTTTTGGCCGCTTCGATAAAAACTTTTAAATTTTCGCAGACGGCGCGCTGCCCCACAAAATCATCCAGCGACTGCGGCCGCAGAGATACCGGCGCATTTTGTGCCTGCTCATCTTCCGCGGTTTTGGTCGGGGTCACAAGTCGTTCTTCCATCATTCAGTCAGGCGTCCTTCTGTGCAAATTCTTTTAAGGAAAGACGGATAAGTTCCGCCATATCGGCATCAGGCGCTTTCAAAGACGCCGCATTAACGGCCTTATAAGCTTCCAGCCGCTGATACCCCAGATTAACCAGGGCCGAAATAGCATCTTCCATTTTGGAAGGATCATCAGCCCGCGTCACCAGATTATCTTCATAGTTCTCGGTCTGATCAATCGGATTCACATTAACCTCCTTGGCAAATTCGCCCACCGGAACCGTCACGATTTTATCTTTCAGCTCAGTCACTATCCGCGCCGCCAGTTTCGGCCCCACGCCGCTGGCACGCGTAAAGGAATTCTTATCCTGGGCGGAAACAGCCTGTGCCAGTTGGACCGGAGTCAAAACCGACAAGATTGCCAGGCAAACTTTTGCCCCTACTCCCTGAACCTTTGTCAGCGTGGAAAACCATTCTTTTTCCCAGGCATCGGCAAAACCAAACAAGGTGATGCTGTCTTCTCTCACCACGGTTTCAATCAGCAGCGAGGTTTCTCTCCCTTTTACAAGTTTTCCCAGCGTTTTGGAAGAGGCAAAAACCAGATAACCGACGCCGTTAACGTCAACAATGGCATAATCTTCGCCCAAAGTATCAACCAGCCCCCGCAGTTTTGCAATCATTTTACCTTCCTTCAAATATCTTTGAAGTCAGACTATACAATTATCTAATCCCCCGCAAGTCTTTTTTCAATTTAAGAACAAAATACAAACATCCGGCTTTCTTTTTAGCCAAATGGCTTGATATCATTTGTACGGCTCCAGCAGTTTCAGCCATTGCGGCAAATCCTGCCCCCGGAAAAACGCCTCCCAAAAATCAACCATCGTTTTCTGCCGGATTTCCGCCTCCTTGCGGCACCGGCAACAAAAAAAGCCTGTATCAGATAAGCGCTATACGTGCTCCCCGGTAATGAGAGTGCGTAATCGCAATGGCCAGGGCATCGGATGAATCGTTATTTTTGGGCTTGCAGCCGGGAAGCAGAATTTTTACCATGGTTTCAACCTGGGATTTTTCAGCGTGCCCCACACCGACAACGGCTTTTTTGACTTTGTTGGGTTCATACTCGGTAACCGGGATATTAAACAGCGCCGGAGCTAAAATCACCACACCGCGGGCCATGCCCAGCTTAATCGTCGAAGTCGGGTTATTGTTCAAAAAGACTTGCTCGATGGCAGCTTCCGACGGCTGATACAATTCTATCACCTGTTTCAGCTGCTGATGAATCTCAGCCAGACGATCGCTGATGGCAAGTTTTGTGTCCGTTTTGATAAAACCGTCGTCAATATAGCGCAGATGATTGCTCTCGGCTTCAATGACGGCCCAGCCGGTGGAAGACAGACTGGGATCCAGCCCCAAAATCCTGACCATTATTTTCTCCCTTATAAAATAAAAGGCAAAACCGTATGCTGACGATTTTGCCTTTAAACCTGTTTCAGCCCGGTCTATTCTTCGGCATTCAGTTTAGCCATCACCTCATCGCTGAAGTCGGCATTGTGATATACATGCTGGACATCGTCATCATCTTCCAGCGCCTCCACAAAATCATAAAACTTTTTTGCGGTTTCCAAATCATTCACTTCGGTCTTGACCAGGGGTTTCCAGTCCAAACGCGAAGCCGACGGCGTTCCGAAAACTTTTTCCAAAGCCTCGGTAACCGCATTCAGATCATCAGGAACCGTTTCAATTTCATGATGTTCCTCATCGCTGGAAACATCATTGGCACCAGCTTCCAAAGCCTGTTCAAAAACCTTATCGGCATCGGCAACGGCCTGCGGATACTGAATAAAGCCGATCCGTTCAAAATTAAAAGTAACCGATCCGCTTTCGCCCATAATTCCGCCGCGTTTTCCAAAAATAGTGCGGACATTGCCGGCAGTACGGTTTTTGTTATCGGTCAGCGCTTCGACAATAACCGCAACCTTGCCGGGTCCAAACCCTTCGTAACGGGTGGAAACATAATCATCGCCGCCGGCCGTCTGGCTGGCTTTGGCAATCGCGCGCTCAATATTGTCCTTGGGCATGCTTTCGGCCCTGGCGGCCTGAATCGCCAAACGAAGGCGGGGATTTTTATCGGGTTCCGGCATACCGCTCTTGGCGGCAATCGTAATATCGCGGGCCAGCTTGGCAAAAACACGGGCCTTTTTGGCATCCTGCGCTCCTTTGCGATACATAATATTCTTAAACTGGGAGTGTCCAGACATCGTATTAACTCCTTAAAAAAACCTTATTCGCGCGATTTATACAACAAACCGCCGCGTTAGGCAAGAAATTTTTAATTCTTATTCTCCCTTTGGACCTCACCGCCCACAGCCGGACTGCCTTGCGGCCGGCAGTTAAAAAACCGGAAAAATTTTTGTTTTTCACGCCCGGCGGATTACTCTTTAACCACCATATAATCTATCTTGTCATCGCTGGCATTTAAGACCCTGATGCCCACGCCGTTAATTTCAATAAGCCCCGGTTTATTGGGAAAGCTCAGTTTTTTAAACCGGCCGTCCGTCGCGTTGCCGTCATTAAATTCGTAATAAGTGAACCACAGGCGGTCAAGATTAACCCCGTCGTATTTGACGTCAAAACCCTGAACCGGTTTACTCTGGTTGGTTTTGGCACTCACCACGTTAACCAGTTTCAAATCATCGGGCCGGGCCAGATAATCCGGATCCATCAAAATAACAAAACCACTGCGGATTTGTCCCATCTTATGGTAAAACTCACCCCGGTCATTAATCAAAAACACATATTCCGGCATATCGGAGGCAACCAGCCGGTACCGTTCTCCGTTAATACTGACCTCGCCAAGCAGGTCAAATTTATCTTTCACCGAAAACTTATAAGGAATGGAAGCGCTGCTCAGAAAACCGTTTTTATTGGGACGAACCGCCACCTCGCGGTAAACGTCTTTGCGGTAAATCTTATTATTTAACACCGAATAGCCCCGCGGCGAAGACATTGACTGGTTAAGATGATAATTCTTTTCGTTAACCAGTTCGCTCTTAGTTAATTCGGGTTCCTGAGCGTAATAACTGATCCAATGCCCCTGGGCAGCGGCAAAAACATCTTTGCGGGGGCCAAGCAGCTCCTCGCTCCAGTCACCGGCATATAAACAGCCGGAAAGCATTAAAACGGCAGCTAAGAGGACGGATTTCTTCATTGTGCATTCTCTAGTATAAATTAAATTTATTTTTAATTATTATACTATAAACTTAACTTAGTAAATAAATGATTATAACCAGGAGGATAATTCAAACATGATGAGCAGCTGCTGGCAGGTCACCTTTAACGGGGCTCCGGACAACACCCCGGCCTGGGAAGATTTTTTAGACGGCTTTTTTGAAGTCAACGCCTGCAATTATGCCGATGACGGCAGCGACCAGTATGTCGGTTATCTCAGCAAACCCTTTAATGAAGCAGAACTGCGGTCGGCGGCGCGGCAAGCCGGCCTCAGCCTGCCGCCGTTTAAAGTTGAACATTTGGAAAGTTCCAACTGGCTCAAAGACTATGTTATTCAGTTTCCGCCTTTTGAAGTGGCCGGCTTTATGATCTACGGCATTCATGAAACCGCCGCCCCGCAGACCAACAAAATTCCTCTGCAGATTTATGCGGCTACCGCTTTCGGATCCGATCACCAGACTACCCGCTCATGCCTGCAGGCCATCAGTGATTTACACCAGAAAGGATTTAAGCCGCAACAGCTCCTGGACGTGGGAACCGGTTCCGGCATCTTATCTCTGGCTTCCGGCAAACTCTGGCCCCGGGCCCGCATAACCGCGGTTGATATTGATCAGGAAGCTGTCTGGGTCACCGAGAGCAATGCCGCAAACAACGGCATTTTGCTGACAGCGGCGGTCAGTGACGGCTATACAGCTCCCGAAGTCCGCAAAAATGCTCCTTTCGACTTAATTTTAGCCAATATTTTGGCACGTCCGCTGATTGCCATGGCGCCCGATATGGCCCAGAACCTGAAACCCGGCGGCTATGCCGTCATCTCCGGCTTTGTTGACGAACAGGCCGAATGGGTCCTTTCCGAACATTTCACCCGCGGCCTGCAGCTTGTCCGCCTGTACGAACTTGATAACTGGCGCGCCGCTCTTTTACAGAAAGCTTAACCTCATGACCTTGCATGATCTACAAACAGCCCTGATTAAAAACAATTTTGATGCTTACATTGTTACCCGCGGCAATATGTTTTTGGGACAGGATACCCTGGATGAAGAAAACAAAATAAAAGAACTGTGCGGTTTCAGCGGTTCGGCCGGAACTCTTCTGGTATTCCGGGACAAAGCCGTTTTAATGGTAGACGGGCGCTATGAGCTGCAGGCGGCGTTAGAAACCGATTCCGCCGCTGTCAGCATTGTCTGCACCAATGACACGGTTGCCACCTGGATCAACAATAACCAGGAACAACCCTGCACTTTTGCTTACGATCCCTGGTGCCATTCTGCCAGCGAGGTTGATTATTGGAACCGGGCCTTAAAAAAACACACTTTTACTCCGGACACCAAACAAATCATTGGACCGCGCTTAAGCAATACCCAGGCGGAAATTTTTGAACATGAAATCCGCTTTGCCGGTCTTTCCATGAATGAAAAAATATCAAAACTGACCGCTTTCATGGAAAAAAACCGCCTCGATGCCTATTTCATGGCCGAATGTGACGCTGTTTCCTGGCTGATGAATCTTCGGTCAAACTGCCTGCCCGATACGCCGCTGCTGCGGGCTTACGCCCTGATCAGCGTTGATGGTTCGGTCAGTCTGTTCACCAGCGATTTTCGCGCCATTGAAGTTGAACTGGCTGCTTTCAACGGCAAAAACATCGGCGTTTCCTTTGGACAAACGCCTAAACAGATTTATAATATAATGAAAAACCAGCGGATTTACCCGGTCAATCTTGCTAATCCCGTCCAAAACTGGAAAGCCGTTAAAAATCCCGTTGAGCTCCAGGGTTTCCGCGATGCTCATATCCGTGACGGCGCTGCAGTGGTAAAATTTTTGCATTGGCTTGACAAGAACTGGAAAAATTCTGACGAACTCGGAGTTGTTGACAAATTATATGAATTCCGCTCTGCCGGAGAACACTTCTTCGGCAACAGTTTCGCCACCATCGCGGCTTCCGGCCCCAACGGTGCTATTGTCCATTATCACCCCGATTCCCGTTCAAACCGCAAGCTTGACAACGATTCTCTGCTCCTGCTCGACAGCGGCGCCCAATATTATGACGGGACGACCGATATCACCCGGACAATTGCCCTGGGCAAACCTGCCGCCGAAATGATTGAAAGTTTTACCCAGGTTCTAAAAGCCCACATAGCGGCGGCTACGGCAATTTTTCCCGAAGAAACGCCCGGCATCGCCATCGATTCGATCGCCCGCGGACGCCTGTGGAAATTCGGCAAAGACTATAAACACGGTACCGGCCATGGCGTCGGACACTTTTTGAACGTTCACGAAGGCCCCCAGCGGCTCGCCTCTTCCGGCGCCTCCTATCCGCTCTCTGCCAATATGATAACGTCTATTGAACCCGGCTATTATCAGCCCTCCGCTTACGGCATCCGCATTGAAAATCTCGCCGCCGTCACTGAGTCAGAATTTCCGGGCTATTTAAAATTTGAACCGCTGACAATGGTCCCTATTGATAAACGCCTGATTAACAAATATCTATTAAGCCGGCAGGAACAGGCCTGGCTGAACGATTATCACCGCCTGGTTGCCGCCAAAATCTCGCCGCTGCTGACCGGAGAAGATTTATCCTGGCTGCAGCAGGCTTGTACCCCGCTTTAATTCCGGCAGTTTAAACTTCGCTGCGGCGAACCTTTACAACTGCCAAGGTTGTGAGGATTCGCCCAATGAAATACGTTTGGTTATTACTGCTGATGTTTGCTTTTGGAATGGCCGCCCGTGCCCAGATTTACGCGACTGACGGCGCGTCTTACGGCCCCGGTCAAAACCTTCAGGAATATTTTGAACAATCGCCTGAAGACTATAATCGTTCCATTATCTATATCTTTTTCAATAATGAACCCTGTTATGCCTGCGCTCAAACCATCGGCATGATCAATCAGATTTACGAGCGCTATTTTACTGACCAATATACCCTGCTGATGGTAAATTACGACAATGACCAGGAAAATGAATTTATCTATACCTATAACCTCACCCAGCCTCTTGCCGTTGTCCTGGTGAAAATTAACGACGGTTCCGCCTTCGGCTGGCGCAAACTCACCGGGCTTGAAGACATGATCTCTGATCCCGTCAGTTTTGAAGACTATTTTGTTTCCCAGGTAACAGATTTTCTGGGCAACAGCTGATTTCCAGACTAAAACCCGCTGTACACTTTTTTCTTATCCTGAATAAGAGTTTTAAGTTATTGACATTTCGCAATTTTATTTTTAATATAAATTTACCTGCTGACCAGATGGTATATTTCACAACATACATTCTTGTTTTTAGCAGTTTGGACTATCAGAACTACCGAACTAATTTTGTCTTTAACTAATGTAGAGGATTTAATTATGACGATCGGAACTGTAAAATGGTTCAATAATAAACACGGGTATGGCTTTATTACCCCGGACGGCGGCATCAAAGATGTGTTTGTACATATCAGTCAGGTTCAGAAAGCAGGCATCCGCCAGCTCCATGAAGGTCAGCAGATCAGTTATGAAACTTATGACGACCGCGGACGCACTGCCGCCGGAAACCTCAAACTTTTTAGTTAAGTTCTCCGATACTGAAAATGCCCTCCGCAGCGGAGGGCATTTTTTTACAGATTATTTTCCAGATGCTCTTTGTCCGGATGAAAAATCTTCAGTTTTTCCAAGCGCTGCTTCTTCACAAAACGCAGCCAGCTTTCATAGCTGACCAAAATAATACCGGAAACCAGCAATGGCAAAAGATAATAAATAATCCGGTAAGCAATCAGCGCCCCGAAAATGCTGGCCTGATTCGCCTCTCCGGGCAGAATATACATAAACAGCCCTTCAAAAACGCCCAAACCGCCGGGCACCTGGCTGAAAACACCCAAAACCTGCGCAATGATAAAGACGCCGATGAAAACATCAAAGGAAATATCAACAAACGGAATCAATGAAAAATACAATACCAGCGAGGCCAGAAGAATATCCGCACCTCCGATAAAAACTTGCGCCAGAGCCATCTTAAAATTCGGAATGTCAAATTCGATGCCTTTAATAATAATCGGCTTCTTATAAAACAGCGCCGCCCAGAAATACAACAACAGGCCGGCTGCAGAAACCAGTGTAATGATCTCTGTCGTCAGCTTGGAAACCGCCCCCTCGCCAAAAGCGTGATCCGGAGTCAGAAAATATCCCAGAATAATCAGAAAGAAACAGGCAACCAGATAGGTAAACCCCGAAAAAGTAACCATACGGATAATCTCTTCTCCGTGAAAACGCCAGCGGGTATACAGGCGATAACGAATGGTTCCCCCGGAAACAATAGCATGACCGGCATTGTTGCTGACCGAAAAACCGACTACTCCGGCAAAAATCCATTTCCACGGCACCAGCTTGCGGTGAATATATTTTAAGGCCAGATAATCATATGAAGATAAGGCGACATAACCGAAAAATGAGGCAATGCACGCCAGCATCAAATTATGCGGCGGAATAGACAGCAAGGCCTCCTTAATATCGCCCCAGGTGTATTTTGAAAGCTGATGATACAGCATATAGGCGGCTACTGCAAAGAAAAACAGGCCAGCCCACGAAATCAATTTCTTAATCAATCTTTTTGTTTTAAAAGCCATAATACCCCTTTCCGGCACCCTTGCCGGTTTTTCCCGTCTTGAAATACCCCTACAATATGATATAAAACTTTCTAAATATCAATTGCTAAAGTTCAACTGTTCCGATTAATTTCATACTTTCCTGTATTACCGGCTTTCTTTTCCCCGGGCAGGACCGGTAATTTCAAAAAGAAGAAAATTCTCCGGCAAATAATATTTGACAAGCACAATTCCATCAGTTATATATTTTGCAGAAATTGCAAGCCGACATAGCTCAGTTGGTAGAGCTACTGATTTGTAATCAGTGGGTCGGGAGTTCGAGTCTCTCTGTCGGCACCATAAAAAAATGCCCTGAAAAGGGTATTTTTTTATGGTATCGATAAGAGACCGAACGACCGAAGGGCGCAGTGTGAAGAAAAGCTCCGGTGGAGCTTTGAAGCCACTGCGGTGCAGACTTGTTAGCAAGCGCTGAGCGACAGCGATAAAAGCGAACGTTACAAGTCAAACTGAATAATGTCTCTCTGTCGGCACCATAAAAAAATGCCCTGAAAAGGGTATTTTTTTATGGTATCGATAAGAGACCGAACGACCGCTTATTTTTCATAAACAACTAAATATCCCTCGGCTTCATCCAGCGGCTCATACTGTGCCCAATAATTATCAAAGCAATGCTCATCAATAAACAGTTCGTCCGGATCTGTTTTACTTCGGTGCAAAACTCTTTGTTTGGCAACTCTGGCATCGCAGCACACCTGGTGAAAAATAATTTTTTCCGTTAACCGGCTTGCCTTTTCAAAAGCTTGCCTGCGGGAATCCCTGGACCAGAAACCGTAATCTAAAATCACATTCGTGCCGGATCTGACAATTTGAGCGGCCAGCTCCCATATTAAATCGTCAACTTTTTGCCACGCCAGCCGGAAATCCGCCTCGGGAAGATTACGCGAAAACAGTTTCCGCATAAATTCATCATGCGTCAGACGAACCGCAGGAAGCTCTTTTTCAAGTTTCCTCGCCAGGGTTGTCTTGCCAAACCCCATAAAACCCACCATCAGATGAATTTCTGCCATAAAAAGTCCCTACAAACTGTTCAGCCACTCAATAACCTTATTGTCAACCGCGCTGTCATACTTCTCCGGCAAATTATTAAACGATGCGGATTTCAACAGACGGGCATTCCGGGCGTGAGCCGCAAAATCTTCAAAAAACGCCCCGTAATTGCTTCCCTGTGTTGAAAACGGCACCACTTTTATCCCTTGAAAATCGGCCTCTTTAAGGAAAGACCATAGCGGTGTTGCCATGGTATACCACCAAACCGGAGCGCCGACAAAAACCGTGTCATATGCGGCAAAATCAGGCAGCTCTCCGTCTAAAAGCGGATAATTCCCCTTTTTAAGCTGTTGTCTGACCGCCAAATACATCGTCCAGTTGCGGCCAATCGGTTCGGCAGTCTTGATCTCATATAACTCTGCCCCGGTTTGCGCCTGAATTTTTTCAGCAATTTCACGGGTATGCCCGCTCAATGAATAATAAACCACCAGTACTTTGCCGAGCTGGTTGCTGTAAACCGCCCGCGATCCGGCATAAGGAGCCATTTCTTTCTTATTGCGCGCGGCCACTTTGTACAAATGCACGCCTCCGGCAATCAGTCCCAACAAGGCAGCGCCCAAAATAATCAATCCGATAAATTTAAACAAATTTTCCTCCCTAAACAGTTTTTTAGATTTTAGAAATCCCGGCTAAAAAGTCAAGCCCTCAACCGGCCAGCAGCCATTGTTTGCCTTTTCTCAACGCATGCGCCTGCTTCAGGCGTTTCCGGAGCAATTCGCTCTTTTGGGTGTATTTTTGGCGTTTCTTGCCGGTAAAAATTTTGGAAAAAAGAATATAGCGCCAATATTTTATCCGGTTGCGGGAATAATTCAAAGCATCACGCAGCAAAGAATAGTCAAATTTCTGATTTTCAAGAGCTTGCCCGGTTGGAAAAACCGTATTACGGTAAATAACCTCTTCGTAAAACGGTGTTTCACGGGCACTCATCCACCACAGATGCGCCAACTTCAAATGCGGATATTTCCAGGGTTTCCCGTCACAATAGTGGACAATCTTCGGCTGCTCGCAAATCTGCTTGACTGTTTCATATATCTCCCGGGGCAGATGCTCTTTTAAATCTTCTTTCCAGTTAAGCTGCCACTCAAAATTCCATTCTGGCGAAAAATAGGTTACCCTTCCCTCGCAGACCGCATTAAAAATATCCTGGTCTACCAAATAGGGTTCCCCGACTTCAAACAATTTAAAAAACAATTTCTCCTGAATATTTTCTTTAATCATTTGTTTGACATTCAAAACCATCACGCCGCTCTGAAAATAATTCTTCAAATTTCTTATTCCCAGAACATCTTTGGCATAAGCACTGTAATAACCGGACTTTGTCTCTTCCTCCTCATTAATCAGGCGCAGCATTTCCACGTCTCTGGCCGCCGCAATAAAATTATCTCCTAAATCAATCTTGAACAATTCGGCAATGTCGGAACGAACCAGGGTATCGCAGTCAATATAAATAAGGCGGTCAAAATTTTCGCATAAATTCAAAATAAAAAAACGATAATACGATTCTTCGCTGAAATGTTTGCAAACTTTCAACAAATCCCGTTTCAAACTGACCAGGTTTTGAATATCAAAAAATCGCACTGACACATTTTGGCGCCCCTGGCCCAGAGATTTGATCATCTCTTTATATCGTCTTGAAATCCGGGTTTCCAGAATGATAAAATCATAATTACGATTCGCAGCCGAATTCTGGATAATCGAATAAATAACCACCCCCAGATACGGGGCGTAATTATCATCAGAAGCCAGGACAATCGGAATATTATCGCTTTCAAAGGCGGGACGGACTTCTTTTCCGTAAATATTTTTTATTTGGTGATTCCAAATATGCTCCCTTGCCGCTGAAACAAAATCCTGTTCCTTTTTTTCATCTATGGCCGACAGGCTGTTATAACTGTCGGCATGCGAACGCCAATAAGTTTTTGCCTCGGATACAAAATCAACCTCATGGTAAAAAGTCAGCTGCAGCCACAGCCAGTAATCCAGCCAGGGTTTAAGGCAGGTATTAAAATCGCAGTTCTCCAGCAGCTCTCTTTTAATCATCACCGCAGAAAAAGTCGGAATAAGGTTTTTCTCTGTCATCCGCCGGAAAACATTTTCTTTCTGATGCTTAAGCAAATAATCCTTACAGGCTTGGATATAGTCAAGTTCAAATTTATTCCGGTTGCCGATGAGCTCAATGCTGTTTGCCAGAATTTTGGCCTCGGGATTCACATTTTTAAGATAATCGGCTTTCGCCTCCAAATGCTTGGTATTCCAGTAGTCATCGCTTTCAAGAAAGGCTACATATTCACCCTTGGCTTTGCTGAGTGCCAGTTTAACACTTTCTACCAGACCGCGGTTTTGGTGTCCGTCATGCGTATAAACCCGGAAACGGCGGTCTTTTTGCGCAAATTCCTCACAAATCTGCAACGAATTGTCCGTTGACCCGTCATCAACGATTATTACCTCAAAATTCTGATATGATTGTCCCAAAAGGCTGTTTAAGGCCGTGCGGAGATATTTGTCATAATTAAAACTTGTTACGATTACTGAAACAAAAACTGCCTTATTCGTCATCTTTCTTTTCCTTATTAAGCTGCAAAACCCAGGGTGCGATACAAAATATTTTCATAAAATGGCGTTTTCCGGGCATAAGACCACCATATCTCTCCCCGAGAAACCCGTGGATCGGCCCACACTTTCCTGCTGCCGGCATAATGAATGATTTTAGGATTTTCCCTCGCCGCCAAAACGGCCTCATACAGCTGATATGACGGCCAGTTTTTCAGAAATCCGAAATCGACGTCATCGGAACCGTTCTCATAATCCCACGACTGATCAATTATTTTGACTTCAGCACTAAAAAATGAATTTAAAATATCCTGGTCAACAAAAAACGGATTAAATGAATTGGCCAAATCTAACAGCCGCTCCTGATTATTTCCGGCCTTCATGCGTTTAACGTCAATCAGCATAACCCCGGCTTGAAAATAGTTCACCGGCTTTTCCAGCTGCAGCGTTTCCTCATAATATTTTTTCCAGTTAATATTCTCCCAGATATACTCGTTTAAATATAAATGAATTGTTGAAATATTCCGTGTTGCGCCAATCGTGCAGCCGCTGATATCTGTTTGGTAAAGCTTGGAAATATCCTCCAGCACGGCCAAATCGCAATCCAGATAAATAAGACGGTCAAACGCCCCAAACAGAGTCGGAATAAATAAACGGTAATATGTTTCAATCGAAAAATACTTGTTAAGATGTAACCCGGGAATTTCCACATAGTCTGCAACCGGCACAAATCTAAGCGAACAATTGGGATAATCAGCGGCCATTTTTTTCAAAAGAAACTTTTTAGTTTCAGAAATACATCCTTCCATAACCATAAGATCATAATTAAATTCCGGCGAAGCATTTTCCAACAGCGACTTCACCGCAACCCCCAGATACAAGGCATAATTATCATTTGAAGCAAATATAACCGGAATGTTTTTTTCAGTAAAAGCCGGCTTAATCATCAAACAAACTCCCGTTATTAAATTAAATATTACTAAAATCGAATATAATAATGAAAAAAGGAATTTAAACGGTAGGCTAAAGATTTTTTTAATATATTTTATTTTTAAAAATAAGTAAACAATTAATTGTGGAACAGTGACAAAATTTACCTTTTTAACGTCACGGTTTTTTGTTTTTCCGACAAAAAACCCCGCTTTCCGGCGGGGCCCTTTATTTTATTAACCCTGGCTACTTGTCGTCAGCAGCCACTTTAATATGCAGCTCTTTTAATTGCTGTTCAGTCACCGTATTGGGGGCCTGCATCAGCAAATCCTGCGCTTTCCCGTTCAACGGGAAAATAATCACGTCACGAATAATCGGCTCGTCCAGAAGCAGCATAACCGTACGGTCCACTCCCGGAGCACAGCCGGCATGCGGCGGCGCGCCATATTTGAAAGCATTAATCATACCGCCGAATTTTTCATCAACAACACGATGGTCATAACCGGCAATTTCAAAAGCTTTGTACATAATTTCCGGCTGATGGTTGCGCACCGCGCCCGAGGCCAGTTCAACGCCGTTGCACACCAAATCATATTGATAAGCCAAAATATCCAGCGGATTTTTATTCAGCAGCGCATCCATTCCGCCTTGGGGCATCGAAAACGGATTATGTGAAAACTCTACGGCTCCGGTTTCCTCATTTTCCTCATACATCGGAAAATCAACAATCCAGCACAGCCGGAAAGCGTCTTTTTCGGTCAAACCAAGTTCCTCGCCCAGTTTCAGACGGACTTTTCCGGCAAATTTGCTCACCGCGCTTTCTTTGCCGGCCATCATCAGCACTGCATCGCCGTCAGCCATTCCCAGCACCTGCTTAATCTCAGCCAGTTTTTCCGCGCTCAACAGCTTGGCAATTCCTTTGGCACCGCCCTCGGCAAA
The DNA here is from genome assembly GCA_944393665.1 of uncultured Alphaproteobacteria bacterium. Classification (GTDB taxonomy): domain Bacteria; phylum Pseudomonadota; class Alphaproteobacteria; order RF32; family CAG-239; genus CAZU01. The sequence continues at coordinate 11,591 of CALYAX010000018.1, read as the reverse complement.
AGCGATATAAGCCATACCGCCCATGCCGGCCTCTTTGGCAAAAGCATCAAGCTTATCAAAAAACGAACGCGGTTTATCGGCTATACCCGGCACCGCAATCGCCCGGATTTTTTCTCCGGCGGCAACTTTTCCGTCATACACGCCAAACCCGGAATTTCCAAATAAAGCCGTTGCATCTTGAATAACCAGCGGATTACGCAAATCCGGCTTATCAGAGCCGTATTTTAACATCGCCTCGCGAAAAGGAATATGCACAAACGGGGCCTGATCAACTTTGCGACCGTTGGCAAACTCGTTAAAAACGCCGCCCATGGCATGCTCAATCACACCAAAAACATCTTCCTGAGTGGCAAAGCTCATTTCCATATCCAGCTGGTAAAACTCGCCCGGAGAACGGTCGGCGCGCGGATCCTCATCGCGGAAACAAGGGGCTATCTGGAAATAACGGTCAAAACCCGACACCATCAACAGCTGTTTAAATTGCTGCGGTGCTTGCGGCAGCGCATAAAACTTGCCCGGATTAATCCGTGACGGCACCAGGAAATCGCGCGCACCTTCCGGGGAAGAAGCCGTCAAAATCGGCGTCTGATATTCTGTAAATCCCTGTTCGGTCATCAGCCGGCGCATAGCCGCAATCACTTTGGAACGCAGCATGATATTGTTGTGAATCCGCTCGCGCCGCAAATCCAGAAAACGATACTTCAAACGGATATCTTCCGGCGCATCGTCATCAACGGCAATCTGAAAAGGCAGCACCTCCGCTTCGGAATAAACCTCAATCGCCTTAACTTTAATCTCAATATCGCCGGTGGGAATATTTTTATTGACACTTTCCCGGGCAATCACTGTTCCGGTAATGCCGATAACAGATTCCGGACGCAAAGCTTCAACCTGCGCAAACAAATCCGAACTGCTGTCAAACACGCATTGCGTAATTCCGTAATGATCGCGCAAATCCACAAAGCACAAATTACCCAGATTGCGCTTGCGGTGTATCCACCCGCCCAGCTTAACTTCCGAATTAATGTCCTTGGCCCGCAGCTCTCCGCAGGTATGGGTCCGAAAACTTTGCATTTTAACTTTACCTCGTTCAGTTTTAATCAATTCTTCTTTTGTAATGCCAATTCTTTTGAAAAGCAACATCATTTTGCCGTTCTTCTCCATGAAAAACAAAAAAAAGAGAGGCTGGATTCCTCTCTTTTTTTCTTCATTTACTGCACGGCTTTCTCTTTTTTTGCCGGTGCAGCATTTTTTTTGAACTCAAACCGCATCAGTTTCCGGTTCTGAAAAGAAACCGACCCGGCCCGGTCATCTTGGCGGGAAAAATCTTCCACCGCTTTAACCCACTTGTCGTTCATGTGAACATACTTGGTGGCAAAACCACTCACCTCAATGCCGTAAAGAGGTTTTTGTTTCACAATAAAGTCAAGTCTCTTCTGCCCGAATTTCGGATAAAACGCCTTGCAATCTTCCTCAAACTTCGGCCTCAGCTCATCAATATGATCCTTAGTTCTCAGATCGTAGCTGAAAAAAGTCATACTTTCGCCGGATAAAGAAGACTTATAAATAAGTTCTTCTCTGACATACTTTCCTTCCAGGAGAGTCAAAACCCGGGCAATTTTCTCCGGTTGGTCTTCAACTTCAACGGCCATCACGTCACGGGTTGAAAAATTTTTCCCGTCAAACATGATCCGGTAAGCGGGCATAACTTCCGCATAAATCCCTTCACTCCGCAGATCGTTTTTGACTTTTTCTGCTTTTTCCTGATTAATTCTCTCAGAAACTGTTAAATTCAACTGGGTTTTCATACTAATAAATTTTAAACGTTCATAATATTGGTTTTTTAACTCTTATACATTTTGCGGCTCACCACTTCCGGAAAATGCTTATATTCTTTTACCTAAAAATATCTTAATAGATTTTATATGGCGACAGTTATAGAAAAAATTTACGTCTATGGCAAGCACTATTTTTACTGCCGCGACAAAAGATATTTTTATAATTAAATTTCAGACAGATAGACTGTATCAGTTTCATCAAATAAACAAAAAAAAGCGCCCTGTGGGCGCCTTGTCAAAGTTCAACAATAATTTTATCAGCAGCTCGGGCGGCCGTCATCGGTCGCTGAGCATTCCGTTTTTTGCGGCTTGTGAGAAGCCGGAATATCTGCAACCCTGATTTCTCCCCGCTCCAGCCGGATACAATTCCCGCAGAGATGGTCGCCTCCGGTTTCAAAACCGGTCATTGGTATCACGGCACCGCAGCAATCGCAGGTGCAAACCCCCGGAACCATCATCTCGGCTCCAAAAACATTTTTCCCGCCAGACGAAGCTTTATCTTCCCCAGCCACAGCCTTTTTCTCAGCTGCTAAAACTTCTTCCGGAAGTTTTTCCATCACTTCCGCATCCTGTTTATACATCCATAAAACAGCTTTGCAGAACAATTTCGGCTGGCTGACTTCAAGATTTTCCGCCAGCATTTTCATACATTGGCACCAGACAGTTTCTTTTCCCGGATCCTTACAGATAGATTTTACCCAAATCCCCGTTTCGGAAGATTCATACACATAAACTTTCGGCACATAACCAAAAGTCACATGAAAATACCTGGCGGTTTCCGTGATACAGTCGGCATATTCTTCCAGACTGTATTTACCCGGCACATTCCACAGAACAGCCTTATTCGCTTTCCATTTTTTGCTCTTCAGCTGGTCTTTTTCTTCATTGACCTCGTTGATTTCAAAGCAGCGTTCCCTGTCTTTGAAAAGATGAATAAAGTTGCGCAATGTCTCACAGGTGTGTTTATAATCACCCCTGGCCTGAATCAAAACACCCGGAAAACAAGCTATCCAAGCCGGAAACTCCCCGCGCTGGATCGTCTTGATAACATACCCCCTCTGAAAGCTGACGCCCCAGCGGTTGATCGTGTCAAACAGATCCTCAAAATAAAACTTGGCTTTCTCTGCCGGTGTTTCTGCCCGCAGATACCGGTTATAGAGCTCAATAACGCCGGAATCCTCAACGCCGTCATTTTTAAGTTTCGTAACCAGCTGGGCTAATTTTTCAACTTTTGTTCTGACATAATCAGAACAAATTCTCTCGTCTTGATGAAAAAAATCAAATGCGTTCATAACATAAAGATTTTTGGGTTTAACATAATATATATCTAAATCACTTATTAACAAATTATAACATGCGAACTTTAAGAATGGTTTATTCGATCAAATTTGTCAATCAGAAATTATTCCGGCCGATAAAAAAAACGGCCGGCCGGCCGTTTTTTTATTTAACTTTGCCTTTTTCGCGGGACAATTTGGCAAGAACCGCTTCATTTTTAAGAGTGTTATAAGTCTTCAAATCAATCGGCGTTCTCTCTTGCTCGCTGGAACCGCCTCCCTGGCCGGGACGGTATCCTTCATAGGATGTGACCTGAACGCCGCCGCAAAGCTTAAATTGTTTTCCCCGGTATTCATACATCGGCTTAACTCTGGTAACCAAATGGTCATACGCCGATTCCCCGATGGTTTCGTCTTTGATAAGCGTTGCCGCGGCAGACCGTTCATCCACCAGCTTATATCCCTCTTTATACTCTTTAATTTTGGGCTGGCAGCTTTCAGAATAAACGGTAACTTTTTGTCCTTCAATTTTCAGATAATACTCCGAGTCGCCGCGCCGGACTTTAGCGGCCCAGACATTGTCGCTTACCCAGCCGGGAAGCGTTTCCTTTCCGGCAGACGGATGGGGGCGGACTGTCTGGCCGATAGAAAACTTGGCAAAAGACAACTGGCGGATTTCCACATCATCGCGCAGAATCGAGCTTAATCCGACACGAATTTTTTCAGGTTTGACAAAGGCATTGTCCGGCAAATTCTTAGAAACAACCTTTACGGACGGGCGAATATCGTCCAAATCGCCCCGAACCGAATGGTATCGCCCGTCCGGTCCCAAAATCATATTGCGCTCGTCTTCCAGCTCCTGCTCCCGGAATAAGGATAAACAAATTTTAGCGCCGGCCAGATTCTGCCGGTGAAACATTTGAAGCTCGCGCTCATACTGCCTGCGCCGCAGGTTATTTTTAAACGCCTCCTTTTCATGAGGAGAAAGAAAAATATATTCCGCCCAATCCAAAAATTTCATCTTCTTTTGTCCTTTTCCAATCAGCTTATTACATAAACAGATCTTTCGCCCTGCTTGTGTAATAAGGGGGAGATTACTCTCTCCCCTTATCACCTGACCGGCTTAGGCTGAAACTTTAAGCCGTACCGGTCAGAATTATCTTAAAACCCCCAGTTCTTCATGGCCGCACCTTGTGCAGCGCTTAACCGGGTAGCCACACTCGTAGACCTGTGTCCAAGTGTGGCTGCAGGATGCCTGCATTTCCCGCCGAAGGGCTTCTGCTTTCGCAGCGGCTTCTTCGGCAATCCTCTGTGCTTTTAATACACAGGGACAAGTTTCAAAAACCACCTGATACATCGTGTATCCGATGGCTTTTAACGTACGGCCGCAGTGCGGACACGTACGTGTTTCATTGATAACGATACTCATATTTTGTTCCCCCGCGCCATTAAAGGCCGGCACGGAGATTGTATTTGCCTTCTTACCCACTTTATTCGCTCAATCTAACCCGGGTCAGGAAAGATTGAACTTATTTTTTAGAAAAAAGGGAGTATTTCTACTCCCTTAATCCTGCTGGCGGCTACTTTACTTAGTCAGCAAAGTAGCTGGTTACGTACGCCAAGATATCATCCTGGTTACCGTAACCACCCCAGAACCCGGTTTCCTCACCTCCGCCGGTCCATCCTCCAAAATTGGAGAATGTCTCTATGGTTTGGTTCGGATCCCAAGGAGCCGGAGCCGTCCCGGTCTTCTCCCCCTTCAACAACTCACAGAGACGTCTGTCTCCGTAGAAGTTACTCTCTCCGTCACCGGAAAGAATCAGAAGCCGCTGCTCCTGATTAGGGTCAAACAACCGGTCAGTTACCGTGGCACACTTGCTGTGGCTCATGCGCACAACAGTTATACCATTAATAACTTCCAACTCGGCTATGGCGCGTTCGGCCTCGGCCTCCTGCTCCGGGGTAATCCCTTGAGCTTGGCGGTCGAGTAACCGCACAGCAGCCACCTCTTCAGCCGTTGCCCCCTGAGCTAACATAGCAGGGATAAACCCACTATCATTAGCTGCCAGAAGCAACTGCATTCTGGTCGGTTCCAAACCTAAGAGGCTCAAAACCTGCAAAATGGAGGCCGGCTCGGAACTGCGGTCACCGTGGTGGTCGACCTCAATCGTCCCTTGCGGGAGATTGATGTCGCGGGTGAGCTCTACGAGCACCACCTGCTTACCTTCCGAAGCCGCTTGCGCGATTTCGTCAGAGTAAGCCGATGCCGCAGCACCCCAACCAAGCCCCTTATCACAAAAGGCTATACCTTCTGCTTCCAGAACCCGGCGGATTTCTGCCATCTCAGCATCTGCACCACCCAGCATTACCACCATGTTGTTGCATTTCACATTCTGTGCCATAATTTTTGCTCCCGTCGCTTTATCCTGCTTTCGCATTGAGCTGAGGGAAATTTCTTTTATGCCATGGATAAAATCCTTAGTTCCGGATTAAAAGCATTTATCAGTTTTCTGGTTCCGTGTTACTAAAACTTCGCACATTGGAAGGGCTATTTGCAACTGCCCTGCTGATAAATTTTTTAATCTTTTCCTATCTCTTTTACCTTTAGGCGTTTTTATATCTTGAACTCCAAAGCAAACGCTCCGGATATCAATTCAAAATATAAGTATCAGAAATTTAAGACCGTTGAAACCATTCAATAAAATATTAAATAGTTCAACAACCAACGTCACAATAATTCTCTTAATCACATCTATAATCTCTTAATACAGTTCTAATATTATCATATCTGGCACACACTGTCTAGACAAAATATGTTACATTTCTGTTAAAATACCATTTGACGAATCGCAAATTTTGTGCTACTATATCTACATCAAAGCGGAGAAGAATCTTTTGATTTTTCTCATTTTTTATTTTAAAATTAATATTTAACATCCCGGGCTGAAAAAAATTTCACCAAAAAAACGCTCTCCAGTTTTGTCTAGACAAGTTTTTGGAATTGTGCTATATTATGTCCATTAACAAACCAACGGAGGACTCTTGTTATGGAAGAAAACAGCTTGAACTGGCCCAATATTAATGCCGACAGTTCTAACCTGGCCAAAGAACTTCGCAAAATGGGTTATACCCTAAATCATCGCGGCCGCAGCGGTTTTGAATCCCGCAATATTTACGATATTACTCTTAGTGACAAGACACCCACCGCCGAAATTATTGAAAAAATCAATCAAGATATTGAAACCGCACAGCAAAACATCAAGCAGGCTCAGTTAGAAATTGTTGCCAGGGAATTTGAACGCAATTCCCTGGATGCCAACGGCATTTTCGGAACCATTACTCTGGGCGGCCATTATGAAAACCCCCAGGAATACGATCATCAAAGATTTGCCAAAGTTGCCGGCTGGCGCTCAGCTAATACCGCCGACCACCGCCGCAATATGGGCCATACCTATACTTATGTTCTTTATGACAAGACCAAATTGGAACAACATCCCGACAGTGTAATCGAACTGTCTGACATCGGTACCGAGGTTTATGGAGGGCTGGCTGCCCTCTCCGGCGAACGCGGCCTTAAATTTAAAATCCAAAAACGAGAGGGATTTGACTATATTGTTGACGGGCACCTGCTGAAACATACCGAAAAGGAAGATTTTAACCTCCGCAATCCCGAAGAGCTTTCCAAAGCCCTGGCACTTGATGCCCTGAGCTGGCCCATGATTAACGGTGCCAGCACTTCTTTGGCGCAAAAGCTCCAAGATCAGGGTTATGTTCTGGAATATTGCGGCCGCAGCGGTATTGCCAACCGCAACGGCATCATTATTAAATCGGCTGACGGCCGGATTTCCCCTGAAATTATCTCTGCCATCCGTGCCTCTGTCTCCGAACAGAAAGAAAAGGTCAACCAAGACAAAAAAGCCGCTTTTGATCAGGCCTTTGACGAACAGTCGCCCGATCAAAATAAAACTTATTGCTATCTCCAAACCGGCGGAGACTGGAATAAAACCCGCGAACCGGACAGCGAAAAATATGAATCGATTGCCAGCGAGGTTGTTGCCTATACCGCCGATTCCCGCTACGGGCGTACCCATACCTACGGCCACCTGTTCATTAACCGCGAACGGATGCAGAAAGACCCGCGGCGCATGATTACGCTGGAAGTGCCCAAAATGCTGATGGGAAAAATTATCGGACGCGGCGGCTCCAATATCAAAGCTTTGGGTGAAAAATACGGAAAATTCCTTAAAGTCGTCCAAGATCCGGAAGAACTTAGCAAGGATACCGCCGCAGAGATCTTAAATTCTTTCAAAGACAAATTATGGAATCAGGGTGAAGAAGAAGCTCTAAAAAATATGGATTTAAGCTTTAAGAATGTTCCGGGACTTAAAGCAGAAACCCGTGAAAACCTTCAAAAGAGCATTGACAACTCCCTTAACCTCTACCGTCGAAACCAGCAGGAAAAAGCTGAAAGCGAGCACCGGCAAAACGTTTATTCTTTGTATCAGGAAATGGTCAGACAGTTTGATGTCGCCAATCTTAATAATCAGCAAATAGCCAATGCGATGGAAAAGTTTCTTGAAACCAATAAAGAGAAGCTGACCTACCAGCCAACGGTTGAAGATTTGCTTCAAATTCAGGAAAAACTGCAGGCCGGACGCGATGAAGATCGCCGGCGTAAACAATACCAAGATCGCCAAACCATTGAAGAGCTCGACAGAACGATCCAGAATGAAATTAGAAACATAGAAAGAGAAAAACGTGAACAGGGAGCCCAACTCGGCGAAGATATTATCACTCCTGAAGAGCTTGAAAAGGTGGTTAGCGAAAAATTTCAAAATGATGAAAACGCCCGACAGTTTGTTGACAGCTTTATTGAAGGCTTTACCTATGACATTGAAACCCGCCAGCAGCAGGCTGCCGCCAAGATTAAAGCCTTGAAAAATTTTGAGGAAGTTGCCGATCAGGAACTCAGCCGTTTTTACCACAACGAAGCCGGTGTCCATGAAGACGGTTTTTTCTACGCTGTCGGCAAAGACCGCCGCAGACAGGGTTATGAAACCATAACCGGGCGGGTTGTGAAACGTTTGGGGCTTCTTAACGTTGACCAGATTGAGTCTTGGACCGGAGAACAACATCGGGAATATAAAATCTATTATAACAAACTGGTTGAACATCAGCAAAAACGCGCTGAAGAAAGTCATCAGTTTGATTATCAACCCGATGTCAGCGAAAACGCTTACAACCAGGCTTTTGAAGAGGCTGCCGAAAACTTGTCGGAAGCTGCAATTCCTGCAGAAACACCGGAAGAACGCAAAGCAAAGCTCAAAGCTGCCAAAAAAGCCGCTAAATCAGGCAATTCCGAAACCGTCATCAGCGGTCTTGACGGTTTGGCTGCTCTTAAAGCCAAATTCGGCGGCAATACCGGCAAATAGGCATTAAAAAAATCTTAAACTTATGCGGTTATACTTTTTTCTAAATTTTGAGAAGAGTATAACCGCATGAAAGTTATTGATAACACCGCCGCCTTAGAACAATTTTGCAACGCGCTCGCTGCCCATGAATTTATTACCGTCGACCTGGAATTTCTGCGTGAAAAAAGTTATTACGCCAAATTATGCCTGATTCAGGTCGGTTCAGTTTCGGAATGCGCCATTATTGATCCTCTGGCGCCTGAAATCAGTCTTTCGCCGTTTTTTGCCCTGATGCAAAACCCCGGCGTCCTGAAAGTCTTTCATTCCGGACGCCAGGATATTGAAATCATCTATAATCTCAGCGGCAAAATTCCCACGCCGGTATTTGATACCCAGATAGCCGGGCAGGTCACCGGTTTTGGCGAAGCCATCAGCTACGAAAATATGGTTAAACACATCCTGCATATTGAATTGGATAAAACCAACCGCCTGTCAGACTGGAGTTCCCGCCCGCTTAAGGAAAAGCAGCTGGAATATGCCCTGGCCGATGTCACTCATCTGGTGCATATTTATGAATATCTGCGCGATGAACTCAAAAAAAACGGCCGTGCCGCCTGGCTGGAAGAGGAAATGCAGCTGCTTTGCTCGCCGCAAACCTATACTGTCAATCCCATGGACGCCTGGCAGCGGATTAAACACCGGTCGCACAATGCCCGTTTTTTAACCATTCTGCGCGAATTGGCTGCCTGGCGCGAAGCCCGTTCCCAACGGCGCAACACCCCGCGCCAGAGCCTGATCAAGGACGATATGCTGCTACAAATTGCCGCCGTCTGCCCCTCTGACAAAGGCGAACTCTGCGCGCTCCGCAATATGCGGCCGGAAATCAGCTCCGGCAGACTGGGCGATGAGATTCTCGAAGTTCTTTCCCACGCCATGGCTTTGCCCAAAAGCGCCTATGTCACCCCTCCCCGGGAAAAAGATTTATCCGGCAGTACAAACGCCCTGTACGAGTTTTTAAAAATGCTGCTGAAAATAAAAAGTCAGCAGGAAGGCGTGGTCGGACGCCTGGTTGCTGCTGACGATGATTTGAAATTATTTGCCCGCCGGCATGATACCAAAGTGCCGTTTCTCAAAGGCTGGCGCCGGGAAATTTTCGGGAAAGACGCTCTGGCCCTGTGCCGCGGCGAACTGTACCTGGCCTATAATCCGGACACCGGACAAATTGATTTCATTCACAAAACCGCCGCTGAAAAATAATCAGCCTTTATACGGACTGTTGAAAATTTCATCAAGAAGATTCAAAACTTTCAGAACTTTTTCGCTTTGGATAGAATAAAAAATAGTTTGCGCCACCCGCCGGGTCTTCACAATATTTTCCGCCCGCAGAACCGCCAGGTGCTGCGATAGCGCCGACTGGCTTAAACCGACAATTTTTTCAAGTTCCCCGACATTGAGTTCGCCTTTCGAAAGGTTATACAAAATTTCCAGGCGCTTTTCATTGCCCATCGCTTTCAGCAATTTAGCCCCCTGGTTAACGGCCAAATTTTTCATTAAATTCCTCCCTTAGCAAATTAGTTTTCATAATCACTAATTTAGCATACTCATCACCGGTTAACTACTCTCCATAAAGCTAATTGCTAGCTATACTATGGATAGGATCCAAAGTTTTAACACAACCGTTATCAAACGATTGCCAAGCTGCGTATAATATAATAACATGAGCAGCAAATAAAAGGAGGACCTCTGATGAATCTTGAAGAAATTAAGGATTTAAATTTTGAAGATGCTTTAACCCGGCTTGAAAACATCGTCCGCGAACTTGAAAGCGGCCGTATCAAGCTGGACGATGCCGTCACGGCTTACGAACAGGCCGTCGCCCTGAAAAACCTGTGCGAAAGCAAACTTAAAGCTGCCCAGCTTAAAATTGAAAAAATTACCGTCGCCCCTGACGGTTCGGTCGCAGCCGAACCTTTTGAAACTCCGGAGGCTTAGGCCATGGCGGAGTTTAAAACAGTTTTGAGCGATTATTCTTCCTGGTTTAATCAGCAAATCCCGGCCTTTTTTCCGGTTCCTGAAGGAATGGAAAAACGCGCTGTCGAAGCCATGCATTATTCCCTGGCCGGCGGCGGCAAACGGCTGCGCCCTTTTCTGATGACCTGTGCCGCCAAACTGTTCGGAATTGAGCAGGAAACAGTCCTTCCCGCCGCCATGTCGCTGGAATGCCTGCATACTTATTCCTTGATTCATGATGACCTTCCGGCCATGGACAATGACGACTTGCGCCGCGGGCGCCCTACCTGCCACAAATACTATGACGAGGCCACCGCCATTCTTGCCGGTGACGGCTTGCTGACCTATGCGTTTGAAATTCTAAGCTGCCGGCTTAATGCCGCCGCAACGGTCAAAACTGAACTGGTCGGCCTGCTGGCTGAGGCAGCCGGAGCCTTCAAAGGAATGGTCGCGGGACAAATGCTTGATTTGACCCCCGCGGACAACCTTAACACTCTTGCCGCCGAGCAATTGATTAATCGTATTGAAGAGATGAAAACCGGCTGTTTGATTCGTTACGCCTGCGAGGCCGGTGCTGTTTTGGGCGGAGCCGATGCCGCACGCCGCCAGGCCCTGATTACTTATTCGCGCAAAATCGGAACAGCCTTTCAAATCGCTGATGATATCCTTGACATTGAGGGCAGCCCGGAACTGATGGGAAAAACGTTAGGTAAAGACCAACAGCAGAACAAATTGACTTTTATCAACTTGTACGGCCTTGATGCGGCAAAACAGATGGCCGGCCGGCTGATAAACGAAGCAAAACAAAGCCTCCAGATTTTTGGAACCGCTGCAGAAACCCTGTCCAGCTTGGCCGATTTTATTATCCGCCGTTCCGTATAATCTTAAAACTGTGGAAGATAAGCGGTTAGCACTTTATTTAAAAGTGCAAAAAGTTTATTACTTTAATCAGTAGAGTAAATTTATGTGCTAACCGGGCGGGGACAAAATTTTGAGCGGAATCAGCTTAACATCATCCATGCGGAACAATCTGCTGTCATTACAGCAGACGGCTA
>CALYAX010000017.1 GCA_944393665.1 uncultured Alphaproteobacteria bacterium | reverse complement strand
AGTTAAGCGATAAATTGGCCGATCTGCGTCAAAAAGCCGAGGATGACGCTGTTGAGGCCGTTCAAAAATCCGTTACGGATTATGACGGTTTTTCCAATTATTCTGCCGGCAGTCTTTTTGAAGATGACAAGGCTGAAAATCATTCGGCGCTTTCCGGTTCGGCCCGCTTTGCCGGCCGCCTGTCCCTGGCTTCGGCTTATCTTGATGATGATGAGGCAATGGCGGCAAAAATTGCCGAAGAAACGGCTTCAAACCGCCAGCAGGCTGATTTAAGCAGCCTGGAGCAGGAATTAAAATCACAAAACCAAAAAGTTGACTCACTTCAAACCCGCCTGAATCAGCTGGACGAGCAGATCAAGCTTCAAAAGCTTCAGGGGCAGGGCAAAGCTGCGGAACTCAATGACAGTTTTGCTGCCCGGCTGGACAGCGTTGACAGCTCGGCCGAAGCAGCCAAACAAAAAGTGGCTGAAGAGTTTGATAAAGCCGCTGACGCCAACGTAACCGCCCTGGCAGTTTCGGTAGCTGACAAACTGGAAGCGGATTTTCTGAAAAACAATCCCGGAAAGGTTTATACCGGCTTGTCGGCAGCCTCTTTAAGCGGCGCGTTTAACGCCCTTGTCGATAAAGCCCTGTCTGATTTATATGAAAAAGTCGACCGCCGGATTGAACAGGCACGCAATCAGTTGAGCGATCTCGGAGAGGATCTTTACAGGCCGGAAAGCCATACAAAAATTGTCGAAATCCATCAGTCAATGCTTAATGATATTAAAGCCATGCCGCTGACAATTAATCATTCGGCGCTGGGCATTGCCGCCACGGTTTATCTGTACGAGAAATTAATTCCCGCGGATACCGAAGCCGAAACCGAGGCTTATTTTGTCGGTTCCCCGGCCAAAGAACGCGATTTAAAGGCGCCCCGCCAGGTTCCGGAGTTTAATCTCCCGCCGCTGCGCGAAATGGTGCATTTTGACGAAACCGATTTTAATAATGTAAAACCTTTTGTAGCCGGAAGGACCAAAAGCGAGCCTCTTGCCAAAGCCGATTTCTTGAATTATGGCGGCGAGGTCCCGGAAATCTGGAAACTGATGTTAGCCGACCATGCCTTTGTTGAAACCGAGTTTGATCTCAAAACCGCCTTAAATACCGGCTGCTCCGCGGTGGCTTTTTTCCGCGGCGGCTATATGCCCTGTAAAGTCGCCGGATCTTCGGTCGTGGTTGATATAAATGCCGGTGGGCAGTTTATTCGCGGCAGTGCAGACGGTTCGATGCCGGAGTGCCCTTATCTGGAAATGCGCGGCGGTGCGGTTTACAGCACTCTTGATGAAATAAACATTGATTTTGCATCGCCGCTGCTGCAGGCAGCTGCTTCTGCCAAACAGCCTGCGGCCGATTGTGCTTACAGCGAGCTGGGAACCCTGCTTGATGCCGATGAAAATAATACAATTTTCTTCCGCCAAAGCACCTATGACGCTTTTTATACGATTTTGAATGAACAGCAGCAGCTTGATGCAGAGTATGAACCAGGCGATTCTGAAAAGCAGAAATTGGCTGCTTACGGGGCAGCGCCGTTATCAGTTGATCAAATCGGAGATTTTCTGCGTTATTATGAAAGTGAACAGGCTGCCAAAAAAGTTGTTGAAGAACTTAAGGCAAGCAACGATGAGGTTAATCAAACTTTGAATGATTTGTTTGCCGAACTGGGGCTGGAAGCCTCGGAAGACTTTGATTTGAGCAAAGACAGCGATTATAATGCCGCCCGTTCCAAACTGGAAAAGATCCGCAATGCTAAAATTTCTGATGCCCAAAGCAAAATCGAAGAAATTAAAATTGATGAAGAAGACGAGGTCCTGACCGAAAGGGTTGATAAATACAAAGCGATTATTGCTGCCCTGAACAAGGATCGCGAAATCACCACGCAGATTACTTCCGCAGTTGTTGACAATACGAATTTTGACGCTGATGTCAAAACAGCCAGGGTCAATCAGGAAGTAAATTCCCGCTATGAGAAGAATCTTCAGGAAAATTATATTGACAAACTGGACCTGCCGGCCAGCCCGTTCTGCGCCGCCTATTAAAGAGAACAGAGAATAAAATGAATACAAACCAGATTCAAAACGGAAACAAACCTCTCGCCATTGAAGACGCAAACAAAACCGCGTCGCCGGATTTTATTGAGCAGCTTGATCCGGAGGCCGAGGGGCTTAAAATCCGTTATTACACATGGCTGTCGCGGTTTTTTATCCTTACGGCCGTTGCCTCGCTGCTGTTTCTGGTTTTTTCTTCGCTGGCTCTGTTTCATCTGGCGCCGATGGTTACGGTCGAACCGTTTTTAATCATCAATCAGGACACGTCTGAGGGAATTGTCCGTGATGAGCCGATCACGCAGGATATGTCTTCCAAAGACAAATTGATGGAAATTTTTATCAAACAGTATGTTATTCTGCGGAACACCATTATTAACGACCCGATGGAAATGCGTTCGCGCTGGAACCGCGGCGGAATGGTCAATTTTCTGTCTTCGGTTGAAGTCTTTGCGGCTTTTGATAAATCCACCAAAGCGATGTGGGAGCAGATTTTTAAGCAGACCCTGGTCCGCGAGGTTGAAATTATTTCCGTCGGCCGCCAGGGCGGTCCCAAAAGCCCGGTTTGGAAAGTTGATTTCAAAACCTATGACCTGTATGACGAACAGGGCAAAAGCCAGGCCCAGAAAGAGTCCACCCTGCGGGTGCGCTATTGGACGTCGTCTATCACCGCCTATTTCATGAAAGAACGTAAGTTTATGGGCCGCCGCATGATTAATCCCCTCGGATTTACGGCCACCCGCTACTCACAGACCGAAGTCGAAATCTTCTAATTTGTTGATAAGTATATTCAAGCTGTTAGACATTTAAACCAAAAGAGTATAATTTCATAATATCTATAGGTAGTCTATAAGCAAAAAGTGAGGTTTCTTTTAATGACAAAATGTTCTAAACTATTGTTAATCATGGTTTTGTTCCTGTTGTCCGGCTGTTTTGGGTCTTATTATGAACCCGAGCCGGTCGGTATCGGCAAAGGCAGCGACGAACTCAAGCTCTCGCCCTGTGCCTGCCTGGAAATTGATTTACCCAAAAATCTGCCTGATTGGTTTGTCGCAACAATTTAACCCGGATTAAGACTAAATGGCACAAAGACTGGAAGCAAATCAACAAGGCCGCCGCATGATAGGCAGCAATGCCCGCCGTGAAACCTCGCGGGCATCATCGTCTGATTTGTTTGTGGCCAATATCGGAGAAAAACGTTATCTCTGGACGGCGCGCGCTTTTGCGATTATTACCGCGCTGAGTGTTTGCTGCAATATCATTCTGGTAATGGCCATTTTGCAGGTTATCCCGCTTTACCGGGTTGAGCCCTTTTTGCTCACTTTCCAAAACCGTGCCGAACAGGTTTATAATATCCAGCCGGTCAGGGAAGGGCTGCGCAATCAGAAAGCCATTACGGAAGTGTTTGTCCGCGAGTATGTTTTGCTGCGCAGTACGTTTGACCGTGATATTCCGGAAATGGAAGCCCGCTGGATGCCCGGCGGCCCGCTGCAGGAAATGTCTTCTCCGCAGATTTATCAGGACTTTTTGAATAATACCGCCAAACGGGCATTGAATATTATTCGTTCCCGCGGTCTTTCCCGCGAGATTAAAATTCTTTCCGTCAATGAGCTGACCAACGGTATCTGGCAGGTTGAGTATGAAACCCGGGATATGTACCCGGAATCAACCAAACCGGAAGTGAATTACTGGACGGCCTCGCTGAATGTCGGCTACCGCAAAAAAACCGTTAAATATGGTGACCGTCTCAAAAATCCGGTCGGTTTCACCGTAACCCGTTATTCGTTGACCTACAATAAGGTGGAGTAGTAAAGTGAGTTTTGTAACACGCAGTATTTTTGGTTTGTTGTCACTGGCAGTTTTAGCGGCTGCCGGTGTCGCTGTTCGTGAGGCCTCCGCCCAGGTTGACCAGCAGATGATGGATGCCAGTGCCGAGCAGGCACAGGGGAATTATACCCCGATGAATATGGGTTATGCCGGTTTTAACTCTCTGGGAATGACACAGGCCGCCTGGCTTGATCCCATGCAAAATCTCGGCGAAGGCCAGACCAAGCCGGCTTATTCCCGTTACTACTGGTCACCGGATCTGGTCCTGCCCATCCGCGTTCGTGAGGGAATGATCACTTTGGTTAACTTTCCCGAGTGGGAAATGATTGAAGATATTTATATCGGCGATAATGCTACTTTTGACGGCCAGATTTCCGGTCCCAACAGCCTGATGCTTTATCCCCGCAAGGGCGCTAATGTTGGTGTCGACACCAATATTATCGTTTTCGGGCGCTCGGGCAACCGTTACGTTTTCTACGTCAAAAGCGAGGCTGTCAACACCGAGCGTCTGACCAACTCGATTATTGATATCGACGTAATCGGCGGCCAGGGTGGTTCTGGCGGCTCCTCCGGTGTCAGCAGTTTCGGTGGCGGCGTTCTCGGGCCTCATGTCGGCGGAACCACCTCCGGGGGAAAATCGGTTGATGCCAACTACACCCGCCGCTTTCAGAAAAGCGACTGGCTGAAGTCGATTCCGCTTGATCCTTCAAAATTCCGTTTTGATCTTGAAGTATATGTTCCCAATCCCGATGATGTGGTTATTGCGCCGGAACGGGTTTGGCGTGACGATATTTTCACGTACATCGATCTCGGCAAAAAAGCCCTGAATATGATGCAGCGTCCGGTAGTCAGCATGATTGTCGAGCGTGTTGAGGTGCCTGTTGGTTTCCGTACCAAAGGACCCGATAACCGCCTGATTATTGTTGAAGGTGTCGGCGATTTGGTTTTACGCAACGGCAAACGGCTGATTTGCATCAAACTCCGCCGTTCTGACGAAAGCGGGCTGGAATATGCCATTAATTCTGAAGATTATCTGCCTGCAGGCTGGGATGTTCCTGCTCCGTTGCCCGGCGGCAGCAATAACCGCAGCAGCGGAATGGCTCCCATGCCATATAACGGGGGTAACGCTCAGGGAATGAGCGGCGTTCCTTATGGAGCTGCCGGAAATCAGGGAGCTCAGGGTGTTCCGGGTGCTGCCGGACCGGCGCCTGCTCAGTATGACGTCCAGGTCGGCCAGAGCCAGATTATTATCCCCCAATACGGAAACAATGCCGGCGGTCAGGGCGTCAACGTTAATTATCAGAGCCAGGGAGCTGCCAATAATTTTGACCTTTCAAAAATGCAGCGGATCAGCCGCCCGGCGGGACTGAATGACGGCAGCGTCAATCCTTATCTGAAACAGTACGGATATGGTTCAGGTTTTACCGATAACGGCAATTCTAATATCTCTATTGAGCTGGGTACCGATTCGAATGTCAATAATCTGGAAACCTTGTGGAATGATCTGTCGAGAAAATACAGCGGCGACCTCGGGCGCTACGAGCCTTTCTTCTCAGTCGATGCACCGGCAGACGGGCAGGGCAAGGAACTGTTTCACCTCCGGGTCGGCCCGATCAAAACACTTGAAGAGGGTGATAAAGTCTGCAGCATCCTCGGCCGCAACGGTGTCTTTTGCAGCGTAGTCAGGACCCAGTAATTGTCAGAATGGAAAAGGATAACTTAACACATTCCGAGAAGTATATTAAAAAAACCAATCGTATAATTTTAACGATTGGTATTACTTCATTATTAATCTTTATCTTTGGCGTTATCCTGCTGATTAAGAGCAATAACCAGGGCGATGATTTTGAAGAGCCGGTTTTTACCGATAATGCCGATGTTTTTAATATGGAACCGACCTCGCCGCTGAGCCAGAATATTGAATTCAATCCGGTGGAGAGCGAAATTCCCATTACCATGACGCCGGATCCGGTTCCGATGGGCCAGGTGGTTTTGGGAAGCGATGCCAAAAATGTCCTTACCATAGGCACCACGGGGCGGGCGGCGGTGCAGATTGTGTCGGTAGAATTGGCAGAACCCCCGGCAGACGGTTTTATTTTTGAGGACGGCTGTACCGGAAAATCGCTTTCCGGCGAAAAAAACTGCAATATCACCATGAGCTGGACCCCGGTCGTCGCCGGAAATGTCCAGAATAATTTCATAATCACCTGGTATGAGATCAGTCTCGGGGCTAACAATACCAAATCGGCCAAAGTTCCGGTTACCGGCAATGCTGTCAGCAAAGAAGATTGCAACCTGTGTGAAAATGTTCCCGGCACAGCGGCTCCGGCAGGCGCTGCTCAGGCTCCCGCGCCCAAAGTTGTCCGGTATGCGGTGGGCCCCGACGGTAAAATCATTGGCATGATTGATGAGGACGGTTATGTCCGCGATGCCGACGGCAACATCATCGGCCGGGTTAATGATAAAGGCCTGATCGTTGACGGTGATGGCAATATTATCGGCGTGGCTGAAAACCGCCGCGCGGTTTACGATGAGTTCGGCAATTTGATTGGCTATGTTAACCCTGACGGCACCGTGGTTGATAAGGACGGTAATGTCATCGGCCGGGTTCTTCCTGACGGAACGGTCGTCGATTTGAACGGCAAGGTCATCGGCAAAGCGGTTGATACCGGCTTTGTTTATGATGAAAACGGCAATATTATCGGCCGTATTTTGCCTGATGGCACCGTGGTTGACATGAATGGAAATATTATCGGGCGGGTTAATGAAAACGGCGAAGTCGTTGATGCCAATGGCAATGTTATCGGCTATGTGACCAAGCCCGGCCGTGTTGCCGTTGATGAAAACGGCAATGTTCTTGGCGTGGTCATGCCGGACGGTTCTGTTGTTGACAGCAGCGGAAATATTGTCGGTTTTGTTGACGCCAACGGCAATGTTGTTAAAAAATCCCCGCTGGCCGGAAAAAAACTCCGCGTGGCTTACGATGCTAACGGCAATGTTATCGGTTATATTGATGAAAACGGCAATCTGCTGGATGCCAACGGCAATATCATCGGCCGGGTTAATGAAAACGGCGAGGTCGTTGATTTGGACGGCAATGTGATCGGATACGTCGGAGAGGAAGTGTCTTTCGATGCCGCCGGCAACATCATCGGAACGCTGGTATCAACCAGCCGTCTGCCGATAACTCCGCAGGGAACGCTGCTCGGAACCGTGCAAAACGACGGCTCGATTGAAAATAACCTTAAACAGGTTGTCGGCCGGGTGATGGCTAACGGTTTGGTCAAAGAACCCAACGGTTCCAGGATAATTGCCAAGATGGTGCCCGGCGGTTTTGTGGTTGGATACGGCTGCAAACAGGTCGGCTACCTCGATAAAGACGGCACAATTAAAAAAGGCAATGAAGACACCGGGTATAAAATTAATGCTGAAGGAATTGTTATCGACGGAGAAGGGCGCTATATCGGCGAGGTTGTCCGTTCCGGAAAAGTGTATGATGACAAATGCCGCTTTTTAGGCTTTGCCGATACCAACGGAATTGTTAAAGACCGCGGCAACCGCTACGTCGGCTGTGTCAACCCCGACGGAACCGTCCTCAACGAAAAAGGCGATCTTATCGGCGCCCTGGCCAAAAGCGGCGCGGCAGTTGATTTTGACGGAGACTATATCGGCCGTGTCAATAACAATAACCTGGTTGTCAGTGATGCCCAGCTTCCGGTGGGCTGCGTTGGTATTTTCGGAGATGTCTTTAACAACCAGGGTGCTTATATAGGGCGCCTGGCCGGAGACCGCTATGCTTTTGATTTGGAAGGAAATTATCTGAATTCGGTTGATGAACGCGGTGAGGTTAAATTATACGGCAAACCCGCGGCGCGGATAACATCGAACAATTTGGTCATTAATCAAAACCGGGAAATTATCGGAACAGCCCTCCCCGCGGGAGCTGTCGCAGTTGATGCCTCCGGCAGCACGCTGGGAACACTGTTTCCCGACGGCAACGTTTATAATGATAAAGGTGTCGTCATGGGGCGTATTAAAGGCGACGGTCTGAGCTTTTATAATAATACGCTCGGCCGCCTGGCTCCCCGCGGTGAAGTTATTGACCGCAAAGGAAATTCCATCGGCGTGGCTGATTATGACGGGTCGGTTATCAGCCGTTATGGCGATAATTTGGGGCGCATAACTCCCAAAGGAGCCTATATCGACCGCAAAGGAGAATATCAGGGGGCTGTCGTCCGCCGTGGTTCGGCGATTGGTTATGACGGATCTTATATTGGTTATGCCACCGCTTCCGGCAAGGTAGTCGACACTTCGGGTGCCGATGTGGCCTCGGTCACCTTTGACGGCAAAGTAACCGACACAAAGGGCATGATTATCGGCGAGGTCATTCCTGAAAATATCATGATTGATATCTGGGGCAATTACAAAGGGCTGCTCAATTCGCTGGGCGACGTATCCGATTTGAAAGGCGATATTGTTACCGCTATTTTGCCCGGCGGTTCAACCGACCTTAACCTCAGTTTGCTCCGCCGCGGTGCGGTTATTGATTACGGCGGCAATCTGATTGGCGCGGTTTTGCCCAACGGCAGTGTTATAAACCCTGCTAATGTGGTCATCGGGCGCGTTTTGTCGGACGGTAATGTCATTTCAATTGCCGGCAAACTGATTGGTGAGGTCGTTGACGGCGATATTGTTATCGATAATGCTGATAAAGTTGTGGGTTATGTAAATTTTGATGGCAAAATCCGCGGATTTGATGGTAGTATAATCGGCAGAAGCTTATCCGGCGGTCTGGCTCTCGGCCTGAATGACAATGTGATGGGTAAAATTTACAAAGTCGGGGCGACCGTGCTCGGCAATGACGGCTCTTACCGGGGGCGTCTGGCGCCGGACGGCAGTGTTATTGATCCGAACGGCGGTAATATCGGGCGGATTAAGAGCAACGGCTCGTTTGTCGATCTTGATAAAAAAGTTGCCGGATACGTATTACAAGAAGTGGCTAAAAACCGGAGGAACTAAGTGTTAAAACCCGCGGCCCTTTTCAAAAAATGCCTGCAAACCGCAATCTTAGGTGCATTTGCGGTGGTTTTTGCGTTTGCGTTGCCGGTTGCTCCCGCTGCCGCTCAGGAAATTACGGCTATTGATTTTAACGGCGACTTGCTCGGTAAAGTTATTCCCGATGGTAAAGTTGTCGGTTTTGACAACCAGCTGATCGGCAATGTGACGGCGGACAGCCTGATTGTTAACTTTGACGGCAAACTCATCGGCGGCGTGGTGCCCCAGGGCGTTGCTATCGGCAATGATGCCAAACTGCTCGGAAAAGTCAGTAACGACGGTTCGGTGCGCCTGGCTTCCGGTCAGATAATCGGCAAAGTGCTCCCCAACGGTTTGGTCGTGAATGATTATTTTGATATCATCGGTGCCGTGCTGTTTCCCGGGCTGGTTTATTCCGATGAGGGCAAAACAGTCGGCCGTGTCACCGGTGACGGTTTATATACAAATTTGTCCGGCCAGCAGATCGGCATCATCACGCCGGACGGCTATGCTTATCGAAAGGCCGGCAGCGATTATGTTCTTGACGGGCGTCTGATTTCTTCCAAAATGGTGGTTTCTTTAACCGGAGATTTTATCGGCAGCGTTACTCCCGGCGGACAGGTTTCCAATTTTGATTCTGAAGTCATCGGCTATATTAAAGCGAACGGTTATGCTTATGACAGTGCCAATCAGATTATCGGCCGTATTGTCAAATCCGGTTATGCCTTTGATGAAAACGGCTTTTATCTGGGTTTTGTGACTTATAACGGCGAAGTTCTTGATAATGAAAAACTCATCGGCCGTCTGCGCGCAGACGGTAATATTATTGACGATGAAGGGCGCGTGATTGGTTATAGTCTGGATATTGCCGCCACGGCGACGGATTTGCAGGGTAAATATCTGGGGCGCATCATGCCGGATGGCAATCTGGCCAGGGCTAAGGAGATTACGGCACTGGTCGGGGCACGCGGCCTGATTTCAGGAATTGACGGGCGTGCCATCGGCCAGATATCCGCTTCCGGCCCGGTCTTTGATTTTAAAGGAGCTCTCCGCGGCCACGCGCTGCCTAACGGCTCGGTTATTGCTCTCAGCGGGACGCCGATAGGATATATGATTAACGGTGAAGCTTATGATCTCTCCGGCCGGATCATTGGTGCGGTTTTGAACAACCGCCTGGCTTATGATCTCAACAACAGGGTTGCCGGTTTCAGCGGTGTTGACAGCATTGTCGATATGAACGGCACTAAAAACCTGCTTTCTCCTTTCGGATATATTTTCAATCTGGAAGGCGAATTAACCGGCACGGCTTTGCCTATGGGAGGCCTGTACACGCCCAATGGCAATATTATGGCTTATACTTCTTTTAACGGAACCGCATTAGCTCCCGGTGGCAATAATCTCGGCAGTGTCTGGAGCGGCGGTTTTGTGGTTGACGGCTTAAATCAGCTGCTTGGTAAAAACATTTCATCGCGATATGTGATTGAAAACGGGGGCGGGCTGATGGGCTATCGCTCGGGGCAGAATCTGGTTATGAATACGGCCCTCTCGCCGGTTGGAAAAATTCTTCCCGATTCCTCCGTTATTAAGGCCGACCGCCCGGGTACCCCGAATTTCATGCCTCAGACCGGAGAAAATTTCAACGCGCAGGTTGTTCTTAATTTTAACGGCGGTTTTGTCGGTTATGCCGATGTTAACGGCGACGTAAATGACCTTGGCGGCAGCAAGATCGGCAAGGTGGTTGACCGCGGCCTGGTCTTGGATAACAATAATCTGCTGATTGGCCGGGTGCAGGGATTGGCTGCAGTTTTAAATGACAGCTGCGAAATTGCCGGTGTCGTTACTCCCCGTGGCGATATTCAGAATTTCCGGGGAATTTATCTGGGCAAAATGCTTGGTAACCGCCGGGCTTTAAGCGACAGTGCCAGTCTGATCGGCTATACGGTTGAGGTCGCGCCGTTGATTGATCCGGCCGGAAAACTGCTCGGTTTCAGCGGAATGGACGGCAAGGTCCGCGGTTTTGGCGGCGGAACCCTGGGATGCATTGACAAACGCGGCCTTCTCCGTAATGCTGACAATGCGGTTATCGGACAGGTTGTCGATTATCAGACGGTTATGAATTTTGCGGGTGAAATTATCGGCCGCACCATTCTTGACGGAACGATTGTTGATGAAGATAATCAGATTATCGGCTACCAGCAGCCCGGCGGCAATGTCAATTCCTCTATTGGTCTGCCGGTCGGCGGTTTATTCCGTTATACCGTGGCTTTTTCACTGGATAATAAATATCTGGGCCGGGTTTTGCGTGATGGAACGGTCATAAATGATCAAAATGCCTCTGCCGGAAAAGTTAATTTTGAAGGCTATGTTGTCGACGGCGGCCAGAGAGTCGGTTATGCCTTGTATGATTTGTATGTTTATGACAATGCCTGGAACCCTGTCGGAACCATCAGCCGCAACGGCGATGTCGTAAACTTTTCCAACGCCAATATGGGAAGCATTGAACGCGGTTTTCTGCTTGATAAAGATCAGAATGTTCTGGCTCGCGGCAATCGTGATTATAATATCCGCGATGCCAACCATCTGGTGGTCGGCGAATTGCAGCTCAACGGCGATGTGACAGACTTGGCCGGCCTGACAGTCGGAAAGCTTGACAAGGCGGGCGCGATTGTCAACCGCAATAACGAAACCATTGCCTCCGCTACCGCTTTACAGTATTACAGCAAAGTTGCTGCCACACCTAAACGGCAGATGATCTTTGATAAGGACGGCAATTTTATCGGATATCTTGATGAAAACGGCAATCTGGTAGATAAAGATGGCAATATTATCGGTTATCTTGATGAAAACGGCAATCTCGTGGATAAAGACGGCAATATTATCGGTCAAATGAATGCTGATGGTGTTCTTGTCGATTCTAATGGCAACGTTATCGGCAAGCGGCTCAACCAGCAGCGGGTTTACGACAAGGACGGCAATGTCATTGGCTATGCTGATGCTGACGGTAATGTCCGCGATGCCAATGGAAAAATTATCGGCAAGGTAAATGAAAATGGCGATGTCGTTGATGCCAACGGAAATATTATCGGCGGAATTTCTGCCCACTGGTATGAAAAAGCTCCTGAACCAGCCCCGGTCAGCCGTCCTGAGGCCGATAACCCGGCTTTAAAACTGCTGGAGGGCAAGCAATATCGCAAATCGCTCGGTGTAGCGCTGACACCGGACGGTGATTACCTGGGCGAAATTTTGGAAGACGGTTCCGTGGTTGATCAGGATGGAAATATCCTCGGCCACCGTATGCCGGACGGCCTGGTCATGGATGATGACGGCGAGCTGATCGGGATTGAAGAAATTAAAAAGCCGGATTCTTCGGGCATGTTTGTTCCTCCTGGAACTTTCGGCAATGGCGGCGCTTATGGCACCGGAACCGGTTCTGCCGGTAATTTGGGGCCCGGCGGCGGTTTCGGGCCCGGTGAGCGTTATGACCCGGCGCGTCAGGCCGCGTTAAATGCCGCCATGGGCGAACGCCGGAAAAATATTACCGTTGGAAAAATCAGCAACGGCATGCGTAAAGAAGCTTTTGACGGCTACCAAAAAGACTGGTCGGAACAAGGTATCGGCAAGGTTATTTCATCGTGGCGTGTTGACTTGAGCGAGATGATTTTTGCCGACAAACCGATTCCCGCAGTTATCTCCCGTGCCATCGACAGCAACAATCCGGCTCCGATTACCGCCTTTGTGGAACGAAACGTTTATGCTGAAGAAGGCCGCAACGTCATTATTCCTGCCGGCAGCCGCCTGGTCGGTTCTCTGGGAGGTGTCACCGCCAGTCAGGAGGCCACTTCGGAATCTGCGCGTGTTCAGATTACCTGGGAGCGCCTGATCAGGCCGGATGGCTCTTTGTTTGTATTCCAAGGTCTTACTGCTGATGCACAGGGTCGGGCTGGTGCTTTAGGCTATGTTGACCAGCAGCTGTTTAAGAAGTATACTTTACCTGTGTTGACCACGTCTTTAACCAGTGCCACTTCTTACTTTATGGCACCTAAAGATGACAGCAACCGCGAGAGCGAAACGCCGCGCCAGCAGGCCGCCAATGATGCCCGCCAAAACTTCTTGAATGAAATGAATCAGGTTTTTGACGAGATTTTGGCAGATAAGTCGAATATTAAACCGATGACTTATATTCCGGCCGGTACCCGGATTATTGTCTTCCCCAATACCGACTTGTGGCTGCGTACGGTAGAACGTGATCAGGATGAATCTTTACAGCTGGCCAAGCCGCAGATTCTGATTGATGATAAAGAAGCTGCCGCTCAGAAAAAGGCTAAAGAAAACGAGAATATCCGCAAATCGCAGACCCCGGTCACCAGTGATGTCGTTTATGAGGCCGAAGGCGGCGAAGATGTCCAGAAGGCTGCACCGCTGATTGATGATAAAAAACAGGCTGCCCGGCGGGCAAACGCTGCCAAGACACCGACTTATGTCGCACCGCCCCCGCCGCCCTCGGCACCAAGCTACAGCAGCCCGTCAGCCTCCAGCAGCAGTGGCACTACGGATAACAGCGTACCGGCACTCTTTTAGAGGAGTTAGAATAAATGAGTTTTACGGTTTTGGAATCTATTTTACGGCCGTTGTCTTATTGGTATAACCAGGAAAACATCGAAGAGGTTGCCATCAACCGCTCCGGACAGGTCTGGCTGCGTTTGCGCGGCAAACGGGCTTATCCCTGGGTTATGTATAAAGATGAAAAGCTCACCAAAGAATATCTTACCGATTTGCTTTATATTATTGCCAATACTTATGAGTTGCCGTTTGACCCCGTGCAGGGCAACCCGGTGGTCTATGCCACCATTCCCGGGGAGCACCGCTTTTCGGCAATCTGCGGGCGCAACGTCATGTATGACCTTGATGACCTCACCGGCGGTATTGCGCTGACTATTCGTGTCCACGCCGATGATGTCGCTTTTGGATTGGGCGATTACGGGTTAACCCAGGGGCAAACCCTGCATAAAATTAACCCTTTAAAGGATATTAAGGAGCCGGAAGATCCCTATGAACGCCTGCTGCTGAGTATTAAACGCGGCGATCATATTTTGGTTTCCGGTGCGACCGCAACCGGTAAAACGACTTTTTTGAATAACCTGCTGAAGATTCTGGATATTAATAAACGGATTCTTACGATTGAGGATACCCGCGAGCTGATTGTGCCCCATCCTAACCGGGTGCATATTGTGCTTTCCCGTACCGAGCAGACCAACGCCCTGAATTATGCCAAAGTGATTGACCTGGTAGTCCGTTTTACCCCTGATGCCATTATCGGCGGTGAGATTTCGACCAATAATGCCGGCGCTATTTGGGAACTGATGGGTTCCGGTCATGATAACTGCCTGGCCACCATCCACGCGGAAAGTTCTGAAGCCGCTTATCAGGCCTTCACCGACCGTATTCTGCATACTTATCCGGCTATCGACCGCCAGAAAACCATTCAGGAAATGCGCGAGAAACTGCGCGTAGTACAAATCAACCGTGACGGCAACCTCCGTGCCGTAACGGAGATAACCTGACATTTCGGGGCTTTTCCCCGTAAAAAAGCGCGGCGAAGAATAAATCACCGCGCTTTTGTCATTAAAACCTGATTCCGCTTAAACCTCGAAAACAGCCGTTTATTCCCTTATAACGGCGGAATATTGAGCTGGGCAATATCGCCGGGGCGGATTTTTGTGTTGGAATAGCGCATGTTTCCTGTTTCAATGACAAACCGCTGCCGTCCGGTCAGCTGTGCTGCCAAATCATAAAAATCACGTGCATTCAGTTCCTGGCGCTGCGGGTTCATAATATACAGCACGCAGCCCTGAGTTTTTTCCGCCACGCCGCAGCGGGCTCTTCCCCGCGGCACTTCCGGATTAACCACCACGCCCTGCAGCCCGTTGCGAACGACTTTTTCTTCGCTGAACAACAGCTTTGACATCAGCATTCCAAATAAAACCAGCACCACGCCGATCAAAACCAGAACCTTTTTGGTCAGATAAGGGGGAAGGTCGCTTATGGGCAGATCATCATCTAAATCATGCCGGGAGCCGTTTTCAAGCTCTTCTTCATCGTCAATAAACTTAGGCTGCCGCGGGTTATATTTTCCCGGAACATTTTTTACGGACGGAAGTTTTTCTTCACCGTCTAAAAAGGCATCAAGGTTAAAGGCATCGTCAGCAGCTGCCTTGGTGCTGTTTTCAGCCGGTTTTTGCACAAAAGGATTAGTAGCCGGCGCTTGTCCGCTGGCCGGGTTTCCTGCCGGACGTACCGTATTTCCGGAAATACCCGCCGGACCTTGCGGGGTCATCGTCCTGACCGGCCGTTTGACTTTTTTCAGGCGCATTTTCGGCTGCCCTGAAGAAGCCGGGGTTTGACCGGATGCAGGATTTGGGTTTGTAGGATTCGGATTATATTCCATCTGCCGTTCCTCTACATATGTTTCTGCAAATGTTTGGTTGTTTTAAGGGTTTTGATAATCCGCGGCACCATAAAGACCACCGTTTCCGACCTAGGCTCGCTGACCCCGAAAATGCCGTTGGGAATACCGATAACCATAAAGTTTTCGCCTAACTTGCTGCGAATGTCAAACTGGGTAATTTCACCATCTTTGGCTTCCAGCGTGATGTTGGAGAAAATCTTGTCATTTTGTTCAAAAGAAGCCCGGGCCAAAATTGACAGGTCGGTTTCCATTGAGTTGCGCGCGGTGCATTTGCCGATGTCAAACCGGGCAAACCATAAATTAGGCACCACAAATTTGCCCTCTGCCACCGGAACCACTTGCGCCTGTGTTCCTAAAAAGGCCTGCAGGCTGCCGACATTGATATCGTCCGAGGTGGTGACAATCCGTCCCAGAACACCGGTCTTGGCACTTTTCACCGAACTGAAATCAAACATCTTCAACATGCTCTGCCAATTAATATCAGCGTTGTTATAGGGGTAGATTGTAAACACCTTGACATCATAAGCAATCAAAATCGGATTTTCCTCAAAATAACTGATCAGGTTCAAAATCTGGTTTTTCAATTCATAGTCCGCGTCAAATGTAATCGTGTAATCATCAAAGTCCGCCGTGAAATCGGTTATTCCGGCGCCGCGCAAAACATCAAGGATTGCCAGCAAAATTGGCCGTGACTGCGGAACATATAAACTGAAATTGGCTTTGCGGGAAATGCGCAGCGTCTTGTTGTTGGCGTTGTAAGTATAATATACTTCCGCAGCTTCGGTAATCATGTCAATGACTTCGCTCAGTTCTCCGCGGAGATTTTCAGCTGAAATGCTGGCATAAGGCGCATCTTTGGCCACCAGTTTAATTCCGGCCTCTTTGGTCAGCTTGCGTAAGGCCTGTTCTGCCGGCATCGTTTCAAAAGAAAATCCCGTCACTTCAAACCGCGGCAGCAAATCATTGGTTCCGTTGCGGATCAAATTAAACGCCGTGATGTTATACGGAATAGTTGAAATCATTTGCTGGGTGTTCCAGTTCACAAAACAACGCAGCGGCGTCTCCAAATCAAACTGCTGGGCTCCTTTGGGCGTCCGGATAGAAGGATATTGCGGGGTCGTAATTTCGGCTTTGAAAGGGATGGATTGCTGAACAGCAGTAGGAACAGCCGGAGCCGGGGCGGAAGATTTAAACCAGCTGTTGCAGCCGCTCAGCAATAAGATGGCGGCAATTAATCCTGTTGAAAAACGAACTCTGGTTTTCATCGGTTTAGTTACTTCCTTTATGGGGCGGATTTCCTGCCGCCGGATTGTTAGGTTGCGGTTTAGTTGCAGACTGGGCCTGTCCCTGAGCAGGGTGCTGCGGTTTCGGCTGCTGCTGGGAATTTGGCTGTTGCGGGCGCGGCTGGGCGTTATTTGTCTGAGCCGGGCGTTGCTGGTTTTGCGGCTGCCCGCCCTGCGGACGCTGTCCCTGGGGGTGAGTATTATGAGCCTGATGCCCTTGGGCCTGACCCTGAGCAGGGTGCTGCGGCTTGGGCTGCTGCTGGGAATTTGGCTGCTGCGGGCGCGGCTGGGCGTTATTGGACTGTACCGGACGTTGCTGGTTTTGCGGTTGGCCGCCCTGCGGGCGCTGTCCTTGAGCCTGCGGTGCAGCACCGGCCTGTGCCGGAGCTCCGGTTCCCTGTCCTTTCATCAGCTTTTCAATCACCTGATCCATTGACATTCCGGCACCCACGGTAGGATCAACCGATTTGTCAATATCTCCGAGCGCTTCTTTCATCTTATCCAGCTCGTCTTTGTCCTGTTTAATCATCTCCGGGGAGGCGTTGTTTTTCAATTCGGTTTTAAATTCGTTAAGGCTTTTTTCCAGAGCTTTGACGCCGCCGGCAATTTTCTTGTCAACATAAGGATACAAATCATGGTGTTCCATGATATAATCGCCGGTTTCGCTGATTTCTTCCAGCACATCAAGTATATAGCCGTAATGGGCGTATTCTTCCATGGCAATATTGCCTTGCCGGACACAACGGGCTGCAATCCGGGAAATTGTACGGTCATAATAGTCCTTAAGCAGGATATAGTTGTCAACATACCACAAATCTCCCTGCGCTTCCGGGCCGGTTCCGCTGCTGAATGTGCTGCCTGCTTCCATTTTCAACTCCTTATACTACCTCTTAATTTAATTTAGATGAGCCGGCGCTGTTTGTAAAATTGAATTTGTGTTTAGTAACACATTTTATGTGTTTTTTGTCGGTTTCCGAATGCTTTTTAACATTTTTTGAACCGGAACGGCACCTGCCTTATCCAAATCCGTATGTAAGCTCTCCAACGGCAATTACCAGTTGCTGGCCGGTTTTCCTCCGTCCGGGTTATCATTATGGTAAGAGGCTTCATAGCCGTCTGCGGCCTCATCTTCGGGAACTTCTTCATACTCCCATTCCCACTCCTGGCCGTCTGCCCCGTCTTCGGCCGCAACGGCGTTATCGCTTAAAATTTCGTCTTCGGCCATTGCTTCGTCTTCCGGAACTTCTTCATATTCCCATTCCTGATCATCAGCCGCAGCTTCTTCACTGCTTATTGCCTCATCTTCGGGAACTTCTTCATATTCCCATTCCCAGTCTTCGCTTTGGCTGTCAGCAGCATTTTCTTCACCGCCTTCAGCCTCGTCTTCAGGAACTTCTTCGTACTCCCATTCCCACTCGCCGTCTTCCGGAAGAGCCTGGTCTGGTTGAACAGAATTGTTGTACACGGTGTCACTTTCGCTTTCACCCCACCCGTTGGTTACAGAATCACCGCCGTCTTGCGGTGCGGCTGTTTCTTCCGGTTGCAGGTCAAAATCCCGGATATCCGGATTTTCTTCTGCCGGAAAGTCAAAGGTCCCACCCTGGTTAATATCTCCTAAAATATCTTCGCTAAGCGGCTCATAATCATCTTGCGGCGCCGCAGCCGGTTTGTCGTCGTTCCAGTCAAATTCAACCGGCATGCCATCGGCATTATCCCCGGCATCTGCCTCGGGATTGTCATCTTGTGCCTCATTATCAATAAAGTCAGCATCGGCACTGTAACCGAGGTTATTGCCGTCCTCTTGATTGAACTCAAAGTCATCAGCTCCGGATTCTTCCGGTAAAAGCATCTCCCCGCTTTCGGCTTGTCCTTCAGACGTAAGAAAATCGCTGTCTCCCGGCAGATCCTCAAAGCTCAGTCCGGCAAGGTCTTCGCCTGTTTCCGGAAGAATATTGTTGCCGCTGATATTCTGATTATCCGGTAAATCCCGGTTTTTATTCTTATTTTTTTTCTTCTTTTTCTTCTTTTTGGGTTTGTTTATTTCCTCGGAGGTCAAATCCGGTTCTTCTCCGATACGAAACAAATCATCCAGACTGTCATCGCTTTGAACGGCAAAATCCGGCATGTCTTCTGAAGCGGCAAAGCCTTCTTCAGTCCCGGTTGCGTTCTCGCCGGCGGTTTCTTCGGCAGCAAAAGATTCAAATCTTTCCGCCGCTCCGCTGTCAGCGGTTGACCGGCCGGCCGTAATTTCCCCGTCGGAAAAATCTTCTGACGTTTCATCTTTAGATTTGCGTTTTTTCGATTTCTTTGGCGGATTAATTTCTTGTGCCGCTGCTTCTTCCGGTAGTATTTCGGAAATATCCGGCAGATTTTCCGCTGTCGTAATTCCGCTTTCGGATTCGGCAGGATAAGCTTCCTCTTCTGCGGCAAAAGAATTGTCTTCAACAACCGTTTCGGCAATGTCACCGGTTTCTTCGGCTGTCTCATTTTCCCAAACCGGATTTTCAGTATCAGAAACAGCTTCCGCCGGTGACGGTTCAAAAGTTTCTTCAACCGCAGCATCCGCCGCTTCAACGATTTCTGTCGTTTCTTCAGCTGCTGCGGGTTGTGCCGGGGATGGTATCTCTGTTCCGGCTGCAGATTCTTCAGCGACCGGGGTTTTCTGATTCGTTTCCGTCATAGGTGCCGCAGAGGCTGTTTCTGCTGTTTGGGCAGTTCCCTGAGGGGCAGTCCCGGGAGCCGGGGCAAAAAACGGCGTTGTGAAAATCGGCTGCGGGATTGTCTTTTCAATAATCGTCGTTTTAGGCAGATTCTCAAGAGCCTTAATCAGGTTTTTATTGCTGATTTCCTGTGATTCTTTCAAAGCAGCTGAAATAACCGAAGACAATTCCTGAGCTTGCCGCGAGGCAACTTCCCGGTAAATATCCAGCTGGGCTTTAACCAGACTTTCAACAGTTTTTTCGATATTTTTGCCGTTATTTCCCTGAGCCGTAGAGAACTTATCCGCGATCATGTTCAGCTGGCTGAGATAATCCGCTGCGTTAATCTTGATGTCATCGCCTTCCACCTGGGCAGAAGCAGCCATACGCTGATTATTCTGCTGAATAATCAGTTTGGCGAGTTCCTGCTGTGATTCGCTGATCGCCTCGGCAATAGCTTTGCTGTTTTGGCGCCCGTTTTCATTGATGGCGTCAACTGCTTTTATAAATTGCTGCTGCGACAATTCAAATAATTTGGCGCTGTCGGTATTATTGCCGCCGTTTTCTTTAATCGCTTCCAGAGCTCCGGCAATCTGGGCCTGAGAGTCTGCCAGCATTTTAATTAATTTGCCGGTTTCGCTGCCGGCTCCGAACTCTTCCGGATGAGTCAGCATTTCGGCAATCTGGCCTTGCGCCTGGGTCAGCATAACAGCCAGTCGTTCGGATTCTTGCCGCCGTTCGGCATTGTCATTGTGCAGGAGTTTAACCACTTCCAGCTGGGTTTCTCCCAGGGCTGTGACCATTGAGCGGATTTCTTCCTTGGCCGCCTGGTTATTTTCTTTCATCGCCGCGGACAGAATCTTTCCCAATTCCTGCGCAAAATTGCTTCCCAGCTCAATTTTAGACGGTGCTGCCTGAATAACCGTAGCCGTTGTGCCGTCGGGATTAACAACTGTCGGATTAATGGGGGCTGCCTGAGCTTGCGCTTCTGCCAGAGCCGTAGCCAGAATCTTGGCCTTGGCAACTTCTTCTTCCATGCCGTCCGGAACCGCACCCGCGGCAGAGGTATGGCTTCCTACTTCAATTCCCTGTTTTTCAGCCAGATCATCAACATATTCCTGTAAAATGCCGCCGCCGGGCAGCGAACCGAACAGGCCGCGGATATAAGGCGGCAGCTCCAGCAGCATTTGATTAAAGGCCTCTTTTTTCTCGGCACTGAAGATGTGCAGCTGGCGGAAGATATTTAAAAAACGTTGTGCGATGATGACCGGATCTTCTTCACCATCGTGCTGTTTTTTTAGTCTTCTGAACTCTGCTGCCTTGTCGATTTCGACCACCGCTTTATCCCCAATCCACTTCTTGTTTTGGCCATATTTAACCTATAATAATCATTTTAGCGCTTATGTTGTAAATTTCAGGTTAACAAATCGGATAATAAATACAAAAAAGCCGCTCTTTGAGCGGCTTTGGGATAAGTTTCTGTTTCAGCTTATAAACTGATAAAGACCACCTTGTGAACCTGCGGCAGGTCATCATTGCTGAGTTCGATTTTTTCTTCCGGATTCCAGCGGATTCCATACAGCTGGCCATTATCATCTTCACGAATGCTGATAATTTTAGCCTCATCTTCTCCGGCAAAATAAACCGCGATATCACCGACGCTGACAACTTCCTGCGGGTCAACAAACAAAACCGAACGGGTCGGAAGCAGGGTGCCCAGGCGGCGGGTGCACAAGTTAACGGCATAAGCGTCTTTTTTATTGTATAATTGTGCCGGACGCTGAACTTTTTTAACTTCCTCTTCAAAGTTAATCAAAACATCACCGTCTTTGCCGGCGGTTCCGTAGACCGAAATCTTCATGCCGTCGGGCGAACTGTTGCCGAAAGAGGCAATCGCACCGCGCGGATTCGACAGCAGTTTATATTTAGCGTCATTGCGCTGGATAATTTCTTCCAGCATGCCTTTTTCATCAAGGCTCTTAATTTCGTCACGCAGTTCTTCGGCGGTAATACCCAAAGCTTTGGCAATATTTTTAAACTCTTTGTCAGAAACTTCGCGCTGGCCCATCTCAATCCGGTGATAAACGGACAAAGTCATGTCCGAACTCTCGGCAACTTCAATCAGGGTCAGATTCTTTTCGTTGCGGATTTGGCGCAAACCGGCTCCCAGCGTTTTCAGGCCGGTTTTCTCGTTGATTTTGTTGCGGCGTTCCTGCTCGCGGCGCCATGCCTGAACAATTTCCTGCTGAGAGTTCTGCTCGTTGACAAAC
Organism: uncultured Alphaproteobacteria bacterium; assembly: GCA_944393665.1. Taxonomy (GTDB): domain Bacteria; phylum Pseudomonadota; class Alphaproteobacteria; order RF32; family CAG-239; genus CAZU01. The sequence continues at coordinate 13,788 of CALYAX010000017.1, read as the reverse complement.
AGTTCCTGCAGCGGGCAATCCAAAAATTCAGCAACGCGGACCAGTTGTTCCTGATCAACCCGGCGGTACCCTTTTTCAATCTTGGAAATAGCCGAAAGGCTGACACCGAGATGATCGGCCAGTTCCTGCATAGAACGGCCGCGCAGGCGGCGATACATTCTGATTTGGTTCGGGAAAATAATTTCTTCCATTGTGGATTACCTCATACATTAACTAATACCGTTATTAACTAAACAGCATATTAATCTATCCGTAATTTTAATCAAGAAAATAGTACAAAAAAAGACGATTTGTGTACAAATCAGACCTTTACGGGAAATTTCCGTCCTCTGATTTGTACACAGTATTATTAGAATGTGGTACTGCGAAATTCAGATATCGTGTCATTATTTTTCCTGAAATATCTCCACGCGGTATCTCTGTCCCAGCCAAACATTCCTTCTTCTTCTATTTCACGATGAAAACGTCCTGTCGTTCTGATATCGTTATAATAAGCCGCTGCGCTGATGCGGTCTCGCAAGGTGTCTTTATCCATCGCCCCGTCTGCGGTTCCGTCCTGGGTCAAAAACGTGCTCTTTATATTCAGCAGGCCGTCTGTTGCCAGCCGGGTTCCGACGCCTTTAGCGCTGGTCTGAGTGATTTCAGTCATCATACGGCCTTTTTCATTTGTACTAATCCTGACCTCGACTTTTGAACCGTCTGGCAGCCGCTCAATATATCCAACGACTTGGCCGTTTTCCTCAATTAACTCCTGAGAGGAAAAGGCATGATCATTAATCTTGTGTTTCATATTCGGCATTCTGTGATGCGTAATTTCTTTCATCAGGGCAATTTTAAGTTTTTTGTCAGTGCCACAGCTTTCCAGCAGCTCGTCATAAACATCCTGGTTCACTTGGCCGCGCCGGTTATACAACTTGCGTATGGCGTTGCTGTTAAGCTTGATAATATCGCGCTGATAAGTGGTGCCGTCATCAAGAACGCCGCTTTGGGTTTCCACGCTGAAGTGCTTGCTTTGAATCTTGGTCGAAGTCACCGTTCCCAGCTTTTTGCCCCAGCCGCTGCGAACAGTCTTGTCTTTGGTGCTGAGCAGGGTTTTGTTGCCGTTTTGGTCAATCCGGACTGTCCGGTTGCCCAGTTTATAGGTATCCTCGCCGATTTTTGTGCCTTGTTTTACGACCCGGTTGTTTCGCCGGTTCATCCGGGCACGGTTAATGGCATGAAAAGGCGAACGCAGCAGATTCCCTCCACCCCGCCACAAATGGTTGCCGGCCGCTTCTGCCAGCGGGGAGCTGGCTTTTTTGACGGCTGATTTGGTGAAAGATCCCGCCATGGTGCCGATTTGGCTGCCGATTGCCGTGTTGGAAATGCTTCCCGAGAACTGCCCGGCAAAATCTTTGGCTTCGCCCATCACGGTCCAGGTCAAAATCAGGGCAAAACAGATTTTTAAGAAAGCGAGCGAAAACCAGCTGATGTCTTTCAACATCTTTTCAAAAGACATGGCATCGGTGTTGGCAAAAATCAGCTCGTCAAGGCTTCCCTTTGTGGTGTCAATCAACACCATTTCAAACGCTGTCGTCAGCATTAAGGCAATTAAACTGACAAACATGAACACAAACATTGAGTTCAAAAATGTATCCCAGACCGGTTTTGAATAGCGCCGCGTTATTTTGAAGGCATAAGCTCCGATAGCTGCCGGCAGCAATGCTGCCGCCACCGCCAGTTCCAAAACGGCGTCAATCATCAGAAACGGCACGGCGATAATCAAAATCATTCCGCCGATCCATAAACCGATTCCCGTCAGCAAATAACTCAAATGCGGAAAAATCAGTACCCGTTTTTGCCACGAATAGCATATCGCCGAACTTCCCAGCGCTTTGATTTTTGAAGCCTGATTTTGAATCATTGTCATCGTGCATAAAATGCTTTCGCCCATTTCTTGCGGCAAGGCTCCCTTGTCAAGGCCGTAAATATTGCCTTTATCGCAAATGACTTTATAACTTTCCATTTCTAGGTCTTCTTTTAATGGGGTTTTTCTTTCGCCTTCTTTAGTTGCCGCTGCGATTTTGCTGTTCAACAGGGCTATTTTTTGTTTAGAATTGTCTCTCTGTGTAACAATCAGGGTTTTGCCGTCGGTTTTTACTTTGCTTAAATCCGGTGATAAAGCCGTCTGGGCAATTTTCATGCCTGTGTTATAAATGGGGGTTAATACCAGATTAAAGAAAGAGGCTCCCCCGGTCTGAAGCAAAATGATAACCAGCGCCACCATAAAACTTTGCTGCAAAATAGAAGAAACCAAATCTTTGACATCCCGGGTCTCAACAGAGGATATGAAGCCCAGCACCAAAACCGCCAGCCAGATCGCAAAGGCAATAATAACCACCTGGACAACAGAACCTGCAAAGGTGTTCATGGCTTTTTTGGCCATACTGCTGGCCGTATTGAAAAAAGTTTCAAACAGACGGCAAAATGTGCAGCGGTCCAGATCTTTATAATAGCAGTACGGGGAACAGTTTTTTGAACAAATATCAACACTATTGTCACCACCGCCTTTTTTGTTGGCTACCATGTCTATCGTTTCACCTTTATTGAACTGAAGCAGCCCTATTCTTTTTGCAATCATATCGGAAGTGAGATACAAGCTGTTCAACTGCTGTCTTTCTTCGTCGGAAAGGGTGCCGCTTTCCTTTTTTTCTTCCAAAGCCTGAATTTGTTCGTTAACTTGTTCCAGATCTTTTTGTTTCTGGCTTTTTTGCAATTGACCGGAAATTTCCAAAGGTTTCTTGTTGGCGGAATTTGCTTCTTCACGAATTTTTTGGATGTTTTCTTTAGTCGGATTCGCTTCAAAACTATCGCGGGATTTATAATTCCCCGTATACCAGGCCCTGTCCGCCTCGGTCAGCCCTAAATCCGGCCGGCTTTTTAGCAGGTTGTCAAAATTACGTTCTGTATTTATTACATCCTGAATCAAAGAGTTTTCACTTTCCTGAGCAAAAGCATGGTTTGGCGCTCCCGCCGCGGATATTATGCCGCTGAGGATTAAAACGCTGAGAATTTTAATAACGTTGCTCATTGCTTTTCTCACTTGTCAGATTCCTGGTCGTCTTTATTTTTCAAATTGCGGCCGCCGATTTTATTAATTTGTTCTCCGGCCTTTTTAATGGTGTTTCCGGCCTGCTTAATCGCTTTTCCGCCGGCTTCCACCGCTGTCCCGACGGCTGTTCCCGTCGCTGCAATGGCTTGACCGACAACCGGAATGGCATTGGCCGCTTTGCTGACAGCCTTAATACCTTTGCCTGCGCCCTCAACACCTTGTCCCACACCTTTGACAGCGCTGCCGGCAGCTTTAGTGGTGCTGCCCGCGGCATTGCCGCCGGTACTCTTTCCTTTCAGCATATTCACCGTGCCTGAAACCGTTCTCATCGCCACTTTACCACCTTGATGCAGGGCAATGTCTTTGGCAAGCGCTGCCGGCTTTGTCACTTGTTTTTGAACCCAGCGTGTGGCTGCCGTAGACCAATGGTGCATTGGCTGGGCATCGCCGAAGGCTTTGTCGGGAAAAAATTTGTTGACAAATTGCGGCACCGTAGCCTGAATCAGCTTATAAGAGTAAATAAAACAGAACATCAGAATGATAAAGTCAAAGCTGAAAACGGCTAATCGGTTGGCCACATAATCAACGTTGTCCTGATTAACATCGCAGTCGGTACAGTTGGCACTTTCCATAGCGTTGAGCAAAGCGCTCAGGCCGTCGTCAGATTCGTTCTTATTGGTCAGGCCGGTTACTGAGCTGACTTCAACTTTGCCATCGTCAGTGTGCCCGACCAGAGCCGAACTGACCAGGTCCATCGCATAGGAGGTGGTTATGGCCAGAAAAGCAAAAGTTGCCGCCGCTTTGGCAATAATGCTGACGCAAATGGAGAATTTGCCTTTAGTCAGGTTAAACGGCCACAGTCCGACCACAATCGGCAGGGCAATAACCGCAAATCCAATCTTAAAGCTGATATCCATCAGATAATACACCACGGCCAAAGTCAGCAAAAAGCCGGTGCACCAGATCAGGGCGCCCTCAATCCACATAACAACGTTGGTGAAACTCATTCCCATGGCGTGCCAGGCGCCGCCTTTATCCAGGCTGGCATAACAGGTAATAGCATTGCCCAGAATCAGATTCTCCGCCGTCGTGTCGGTAATAACCTTAGTCGCGCCTAAAATCGAATTCATTACCGACAGGGGCATAATTGCCGTCGATCCGGTGTATTTGATATCGCCGATTCCGTCGATAACCAAAGAAGAGGTGCTTTTTCCATATTCCGACCCGCTGACAAAAGTGGAACTCAAATCAACCGTTCCGGTGCCGCCGACACCGATACCCTTTGCTGAAAACCTGGTCTGGTCGCGTTTAAATTGTGCAGGCGGTTTGGTCCGGTTGGCCTCTGTGGTCGGAACCGGGCAGTTGCGCGGAGCATAAACAATCTTTTTCTCAATCAAATTCAGCGGGTCAATTAAATCACCGTTATATTTAATTGCCAGGTGGAGGTGGTTGCCGCCGGAATTTCCGGTGTTGCCGACAAAGCCGATCTGTTGTCCCTGGGCGACATGGAACAATTCTTCGCGCTCGGCGTTGGGGTTGGCTTTGCGGTTGTAGTTAACGGCAAAACCTGAAGATTTAGGCTGCATATGCATATACATCGAAACCCATTTTTTACTGCCGTCATCATGAACAATAGTCGCCATATAACCGCCGGAACGGCTGTTGGAATAAGTAATTCGTCCCGAACCGATGGCATACACCGGAGAACCTGCGCCGGCGGCAATATCAACGCCTTTGTGAATTGACGAACCTTTACGGTTGCCCTGTGTGACCGGAGCCGGACGGCAGCCGAACGGGCTGACAAAAGTTCCTGCCGCGCCGGGAAGCTGAAACGCCGGAATTTGAATGTTGGTTCCATCGGCCGGCAGACTGGCAAGAGCTTTTTTCTTGGCAATTTCCAGCTTCTTGGCATCTTCTTCGCTCACTTCCAGAGGCTTGTCAACCCCGGTGGCGGAAGTTTCGCCGTTAATAAACTTGGCTTGTTCTTTTTGGGCATCTTCATAAGTTTTTTGAATCTCGTCAAAATCATGATCTTCCCAAATAAAGTCTTCGGTTGCATTGCTGTCTTTGAAGGTTTTTGGCCAGAATTGCTGGGCAATCACCGCGCCGGTTCCCATAATCGGCGTGATGAAATATTCCCGCACCGGAGCCAGCCCGTTGGTAATAAAGAAATAGGCCAGGGCGAGCTTGAACCCGAATTTTACCAGGTCATTTAAGATGTTTGCCGGTTCCAGCTGGGTGAGAGAGGAAACGTTTTTCAGCCCCCATAACAAAATCCACAGAACGGCGCCGATTGCCAATAGAACCAGCCCGGCGCGCTGGGCGAGGCCGTAAGCATCTTCCGCCGTGTTTAAAAAGGCCGATACCAGCCGTTCAACCACCAGACAAGACCAACAGCCGCTCTGATATTTTTCGCGCAGTTCCACAACCGTAGGACACTGGCGCCCGACAATGATGTTTTCATCTTTAAGAGCTTCAGAACGTGCCTGCTCAAAACCTTGTTCACATTGAAGCTTTTCTTCGCCGGTTTTCCCGTCACATTTTCTTTTTATTTCCCGGTCCATACCTTCATTATACAAACGAATGCCTTCATTCATAATCAAAGTAGCCTGCTCCTGATCAAGTTTCCCGGCTGCTATACCGTCCTCAATCTGAGCTTGCAGCATTTCCAAAATATCTTCCATTGTGGAATCTTGGTTAACAATTGTTTTTCCTACAGCGGAAACAGTTATATTATTTCCATATTGGCTCTGCGAACCCCGGCGTAAACTAATTGTTCCCGAACTGTTATAAATCCATTCGCCATTTCCGGCGTTGCGTAATTTTTCCAAAGAATCCTGAATCCTCCCGTAGTCTTTGGAACCTTTAACAGAACCTGCAACAGGAGAGGGAACAAAATTGGCTACTGAGGCAAAACCTTCTTTTAAAACACTTCCGGCAGTAACCCGCTGCAAATCTTTGGTAATTTTTTCAACATCACTGTTAATTTCAAGTTTGCTTTCCTCTTGCTGGGCATAACCGGGCTGGGACAGCATAAGTAATAATGCCGCAGCGGCAAACAGACCAAGCCAGACTTTACGCAAGGCTGATTTTGCGTTTAGGGATCCGAATATGTCAAAAAACTTTGTCATCGGTCTGCACCTATTTTTTCCGTCCGGCCAATTCTTTAAGCTTATGCTGTAAAGCGCCGCCCTGTTTAATTGCCCGGCCCACTTTAGTATTTTCAAAAAATCCGCTCTTTTTCAAAGCCCAGCCAAACCCGCCGGTAATAATCCCCAGTACGGTCTGGCCCACAGCCTTGAGATTCTGCTGGAATTTGGCATCGACTTTGCCGCCGATAATTGCCGAAGTCAGCTGCTGCGAAACCTGCATGCTGCCAAAAATCAGGAAAGCCACCAGCAGCAGACACATCATGGCAATACTGAAGTCACTGAAATGCAGCTGCGGATTATCCGGGTTAAAAACATCGGGGTTGTCATTAATCATATGAATCAGGGCCATCAGCGAGGTTGCCACAATAATTGAGAAAGCCATCATAAAAGCCGCCGAGTTCATAATATTGGCAAAACCGATACCCGTCCACTTGCGTGTCGGCCCGAAAGCATAGGCCATGATGAAAATCGGCAGCAGCAAAATCATCAGCCCGAACCGGAAAATACTGTCCACCAGATAGAAAACAAAACCGCAGCCGACAACAATAAAGGTCAGCCACATTAAAAGGCCGATAAAGAAAGGCATCATGCCGCCGGTTGACATTACAATCAGGGAAATATCGCTGCCCAGGCGGATTCGGTCTGAAACGGCGCAAACCATGCAGCCCATCATTTCCCGGATATTATCCGGAAATCCGGCCAGAGAGGCTGTCGCATTTCCGGTGAGAGTGCAAAGCAGGGAGGGCTGATTGGTAAATTCAATCGTTGAACCCATAATGGTAACGGAAGTAACGGTCTGGTCGGCCATTTGTAAAATCCGTGAGCCGAATTCCAAAAAAGCTTCGTAAATCGGAAATAAGAAAGTATTGGTCACTACCAGCAGCATCGTTGCCGATGAGGCCAGAAACCCGCAAAGCAGGCACAAAAAGGCTTTGCGGACAATTTCATTCCAGATTTCGCCGGGACTGTCTTCGGCAACCGAGCTTACAAATTTCATCAGGCGGATTGCGACCCAGATGGCAAAGCAGATCATCATCAAGGCCATCGCCCCTTGCGAAAGCTGGTTGAACATACGCATAACCGTCTGGCCGATGACGTCATAAATCGGAACCAGAATGTCTTTTTGCCAGCAGGTTCCCGCAACTTGGCCGTTTCCGTCTACGGCCTGTTCATAGGTAAGAGCGCGGGTGCTGTGGCTGGAGCAGGCGGAAAGCATGAAGACGACTGATAACAGCATTATCAGCATCCTCACTCCGTTTCGTATGTTCAGCCCTTTAGTCATTTTTTGTTCCTTAGTTCACCGTCATTAAGAATAATTTATCCGTCGGTTATTTCCGTTTTTTTCCTTTTTTGGCCGTTTTCTTATTCCCTTTTCGGCTGCCGCCCTTGCCCCGGCCTCCATTTCCTTTTGCCCGGCGCGGTTTTTCACGCGTTTTCTCCAGATTCTGGCGGGCCTCTCTCTGCCGCCCGGCCTGGGTTTCTGATTCGCTGCCGCCGTCACTGTGGACAGTTCCGTCTTTTGACGGTGTGGCGCCGGACCTTGAAGGGATATTTCCTTGGGTCGAACGCGTTCTTCCGCCTTTTTGTCCGAGAGTCCGGCTGCCTTTGCTATTGACGGTTCCTGCGTTTCCGCCGTTATCGCCATCGCTGGCGGGCGTCTCCGGCTGATTGTTGTCAGTTTCTTCGCCGTCTTTGTCTCCGCCGGAAGGCCTTTGCCCGTGGCGTCCGCCGCGTCCGGTCAAAGCAGCGCCGAGTCTTCTCGCTGCGTTGCCGCCGATTTCAGTTACTTTATCGGCCACGGCCTCTCGCATCGGCTGGCTGACCTTTTTAGCAGCGCTGAGCGTGGCGCTGGCGCCCATGGTCGCAATACTCGGGGCAATCGCCTTCATGCCGCCGCCGGCCATCTTGTCGGCCAGAGCTGAAGATTGCCCGCAGAATTTGAAACCGAAAATGCAACAGAACAACAGGATCAGGAAACCAACCCCGCCGATATCGGTCAGCTCCAGCAGCTTATTCTCATCTTGGGCATTGATCGCTTCATAAATTCCGCCTAAAGCACCGGTTTTAATCTTTTCGATTTGATTCGCTTGCCCTTGGCCCTGCCCCTGTGTTGTCAAAACTTCAGAAACCTGATTCGTATTACCGTTGACTAAAGCGGCGTCAATTAATTGCAGATTGACACTGACCACCAATCCCACAAAGACAAAGATAAAGAAACTGTTCAGCAGCATGCTGAAACCTTTGTTACTGTATTGCGCCGTCAGCTTAAACGGCCAGCAGGCAATCAGGAACGGCATTAGGGCACCGACAATACCCAGCTGAACCACCGCGTCTATCAGGTAGAAAGCAAAGGCCAGCGACAGCAGGAAACCGAAAATAGCAAGGATTAAACCTTGAGAGAGCATTTGGAACCCACCGCCGAATTCCCATTCTTTGCCACCGATACCAATCATCAGGTTGCTGCCGATACACATCAGGGTTGTGCCGATTGCCTGCATAAAGGCAATCTCGCGCTGAACATTGGTGACAAAGTTTTCCAGTTTTTCGTAAAGATCACTGCTAAAGAAAATTGTTTTCATAACAATTTCCGTATTTTCGTTAGAACCAACAGTTTGGTATAAATGAGATTCAAACAACATAGCAGAACCAAAATCCAAACCGGCTTTAAGGAGGGGAATGACCACCCAATTATAAATTTCATTCGTATATTGCAGCAGCAGAAAGGCAATCAGAAATTTAAAACTCTGCTTGACCAGATTTCCCAAAAATTTAGGTGCGTCCTGTTTGGTGAGGGAACTGACATGGGTCAGGGTTTGAAAAGCAATCCAGATTCCCAGGCCGAGGGCAATCAAAATCGCAAAAGAACTGGCCAAAGCGGACATGGATTTCACCGCCATGGTATCCGCTGCCCGGTAAACTACCGCAAACAGCGGGCAAAAGAAACATTCGCGCTGCTTGTATAATTTGGCAGGTAAAACCTCACAGCCGCGGAAAGCCTCCTTGCCTTCGTCTTTTCCTTCATAAGTAATTTCACCGAAGCGGCCATTTTTGATTTCAACTTTATAGGTTCTTTTTAATGAATCTGTAAAAACAACTTCCGACATTCCGGCATAGGGGTTCTTCTCAACTTCAGAAACAGCCTGCTCTCCGGCTTTTTTGATTTCTTCTAGCTGGGTGGTGTTTAACTTTCCTTTTCGAACCGCATCATTAAGGTCTTCTAAAAAATTTTCATAAGATTTTTCGCCGTATGTTTTATTTTCAATTTCTATCCCAAAAGACTTGGCAGCCTGTTCCATGCCTAACATTTTTTGTCTTCTTATTTCATATTCGCGGGAAATTTTTTCCATTCCTTCTGCATAGGCCTTGTTATATGCGTCTGAGGCAAATTTTGACGCACCAAAATGTGGATTTTCTCCCGTTTTTTCCGTTGCATATTTTCGGGCTTCAGTTTGTATAATACTGGAATGAGCAGTTCCGGTCTTTCCCATGGTTGTGCTAACTTGGCTTTTTTGTCCTTCGGTTTTAAAACTTTTTATATCAAGAGTCTCTTCTTCGCCTTTGTCATTGATTATTTTAGGCAAGGCATCAATTTTGGTACCTTTCGTATTAGGAGCCTCATCACCAATTTCAGGAGACTTTACTTTTTGTGCCATAGACGATAAAGGCATTAGCAGGGCAATACCCAATGAGAATAAAGTTAAACTCAGAATTTTATAATTTTTTATCGTCATGGCAGTTCACTCTTTCCGGACAGTCCATCCCATTTCTTCTATCATAGCATAGAAATTCTTCATAAAGTGTTACAGTTTTTTGATTTTTTATTATAACCGGAATTGTTTAAAACAAAATAAAACCCAGAATTAAATCCTGGGTTTTATTAAATTTATTTTAGATTAGAACCACTGCCCTCGAGGAACTTTAACAAAAATAGTTCCAGCTTCCTCAACTCCCACTCTTTTGGGATAAGTTTGCTGAGAAAACAATTCTTCCCAATTGGGTTTATTATTTATTTTTGTTTTAAGTAGCCTTCTACTAATAACTGCCGGGTATTTAGAAACTTTTTGCCCTTCAGAATTTAAAACAATCATCTGACCATCTTTGAAAGCCATGTAATAAAAGTTGGTCCAATCCTTTTTATTCACGACTTCATAAACAGCGTCATAATCGACATCAAAAAAGCTTTTATATTTTAAAAGAACTTTCTTCTGCAGAGCGTTTACCTGCATCCTGGTTACGAGAAACCTTGCAGGCTTCCATCCCTTTTCAACTCTTACCATAAAGCCGCAAAAAGTCGGAACTAATTCATCAACATCCCAGACAAAAAAATCATAATCAAACCAGTAAAGATATTTACCGTCCATTGTTTGCATCCGATAAACATCTCCGGGGTAAAAACAATGCCTATTGTATAGATTTGTCCCGAGGTATTCAACTGAACCCTTCTTTATACGGGCATAATCCAGCAGAATTTTTCCGGACCAAGTCCCAACATAAGAAGAGTCTCCGTTTGAGAAAGCGAAATAAGAAGAGTTTTTGACAAAGTCCTGTGAAATTTCATCATATTGCGGACGAACTAACTCCTCTGTCTCTTTCCACTTCCCGTTAATTACCTCTCTGTGACACAATCCAACTAGTTTTTTATCACCTTTTTTCAGGTGCTTATAATAAACAGATCCGACTCCCGTAGGTTCATAAGTCGGTCTTTCACATGAGGTTATCGCTATCGCAACAACGCACATTAATAATATTAAGTGTCTCATAATATTAATTTTTAGTTTGTTAATAATTTTATTCGATACTTTACAATAACCACGGCAACTAAAAAAATCAATAGACAAAATTAAGGCTGCCCTAATTAACAAACTAAATGCCTATAAAATAACAAAACCTCCGGGGATAATTTTCCGAAGGTTTTTTTAGAAAATAGACCAAATCAATCAAAAGCGATTATTTTCACAGCTTCATTGGGCTTGTGGGCAATAATCCAGGCCTGATTGGTCGTTGTGGCGGTAATTTCCAGAATATGATCATATTCCTGGGGCAGTATTTCTTTCTTTAAACCCTTTTGAGAAAGAGAATAGCCTAATTTGCCACTGGCCTGATTTTGAATAATATAACCCCGGTCTGTCTTGATGTTAAAGTTTGTGACGGGGCTTGCAAACATCTCAATATTGACGCTCTTTGTACACAGGTACATTTCGTCTTGATGATTGACTGCGGCAGCCACAAATTGGACATGTTCAGGGTATTTTTCATTTAAACCATCCCCGTTATGCTTTTGAAAACCACAGCTGTCAAAGACAATTGGGATTTCCAGCGGTTGTGCAAGGCCTTCAATATCTAAAGTCCATTTGCTGTTTGCGCTGTCATAAGCATACTCTAATCCTCTGATGGGGGACGGTTCGGTCATTGGTGCATCTTTGCACGCAACACTAAGCAATAAAATTGCTGCACAGAATAATTTTTGGGTTTTGTTCATAATAAATATATAAAGTTAAAATAAGTGACATAATCCGTATATTGCGAAACGCGAATATACGGTTGCAAAAGTTAACAAAAACTAAAGATTTCAGCTCTCAAAAGCGGTTTTCATCTTCTCAAAACCTTATCCTGCTGAACTTCCTCAAATAATTTTTTTCATAAAAAAATGCAGGCTTTTTGCGCCTGCATAACATGTTGTATCAAAATTAAAGCTACTCGTTATCCTTTCGATTCGCCAGCGGATTCCCCAAAATAAAAAAGGCGGCAAGCAGGGCACCCGCCACCAAAATCAGCCCGAGAATTAAAGCCCCTTTAGTTGCCAGCAGTCCGAACAAATTAAAATAATAAGCCGCCGCCAGCAGCAAAACGGCCAAAATGGTAATCAGCCAGCTTTTAAACATTATTGATTCTCCTCCTGTTAAACGGGGCTAAAAATGTCCGTCTTTCAAAAAGCGGACGATTCCTTTGCAAATTTCCGGATTCTTAAAAATGTTGCTTTTAAAATTCCGAACCTCAACCACTTCTTTGGCGCCGCTTGTTAACTTTTCCTGCTCCGGGCTGATGTAAGGCATTTTTGTTCCGGTCAGAGCCTCGGCAAGTTTGGTAAACCATGAACTGCATAAGATAATCCCGGTTTCGATTCCCCGGGGCAGCTGAGGCAGTTGTTCAATCTTTCCGGGCGTGACTTCGCCGGCCATCGGCCCGAGCACAAAGTCAAAGAATTTGTTCCGGCTCAGTTTGGCCAGCAGTCTGCTACCGTGATTCATCGGTTGAACTTCAACGATTCGCCCGATTTTCATTCTTTGTTTCCAGTCGCTGTTAAGCGTCAGCAGCGCCCGCAGGACAATACTGCCGATTCCGTGGGTCACAAATGAAACTTGATCGACATCTTCCAGATGATTTAAAAAGAATTCCAGCTGGCGGACATGCCCGCCGATTCCTTTTTGAGTCGTCGGATAATTAACTGCTGCCGCCATAAACTGGTTGTCTTTAATAGCTTCACGCCACAATGGCTTGAAAATATTTTTCGATTCGCCCAGCCCGGGCAGCATAACAATCATGTGCCCTTTCTGCCGGCCGATTTCATAAGCCTCAATATATTTAATAAAAGCTTTTCGGCATTCTTCAAAAGTGCCTTCATGGCGGCTGATGTCCCAATTGTCCAGCAGGCGGCATTTCTTGGTGGTAAAATTCCGCTGGATTCGCCATTTCTGATAAAAGAACACGTCTTCCCAAAAATGACCGCCGCCGCAGGTATAAAAGTGGTTTTCCATCATTGCCTCCGTTTCAGGCTATTTTTTTGTGATACCGCTGGTGTTGGGAATTGCAGTAATTGTTACTTGAGAACTGTTGCTGTTATCAATCTCAATCAGAATCTGAATTGCCCGGTTATTCCTTATATATGTCATCTGGCTGATCTTTGCGCGGACAGTTGCAACTTCGGTCCAATTCAGTTTCGGCATTTCTGAAACATAAAAATCAAAAACACTGCTGGCATTGTACGGAGTCGTATAAACCAGGCAGCCGATCCAGTCCTCGCCGGAGCCCAGGGCGCGGGTTTCCCCCAGATCAATATAAGCCTCGCTGGGGAACGGAATGTCCGGAAAATGGGCAAATGCAGGGGGAATCGCTGTGCCGTCAACACCGGAAAGCGTCGGGCGTTCCGCTGTGCAAGCCGAAAGAATTAAAACCAAAGTTAATACTAATATGTTGTTTTTTAACATTTTTACTACCTTGCGTAAATTTCCACTTATGATATATTCAAGCTATTGTAACGAACTTTGGTTAAAAAAATGGAAACAAATCAGACTGTGTTTCCGTGTCAATCGGCGGGTGCCCGCAAAATATCACCGTTTTTCAAGCAATTGTAAAAAATGTGTAAAAAAAACCAAATTTTTTGATTTTTTGTGTTGACATCTGCGAACAAACATCATATAACCCACATCACCGACAACGGGACGGGTTATCAACCAGGAAAGTTGCGGTAGTTATAAAAGAGAGTAAATAAGAGAAGAAGAGGATACGCGGACAGCTGAGGAGCGGAAGCTGAATAAGTACTGTCTA
>CALYAX010000016.1 GCA_944393665.1 uncultured Alphaproteobacteria bacterium | reverse complement strand
ATTGTTAATCAACGGGCGGATAACTAACAAAATAACCAGTATTGCTACAATTGCAACGCCCAGCCCTTCGGCAATGCGGATCAGTTCATCTTTGGTAAATCCGAAGTAAAGGGTTTCGCTCATTTCGATAAAGTCCGGAGAAACCGAAGCAAATTTCATATTCTGGACATCCACCAGATCGCCGCGGTTGGCATCATAACCGACCGCCGATTTGACCAGAGAAGTGATTTTATCCATTTCTTCCGCGGTGCGGGCCCGGTAAACCTCCCTGCCCTCGGCATCTTTTTCATAAACGCCGTCAACCATAACCGCCACGGTCAGGCGTTTAATTTCGCCGGTATTCTTAACTTTGTTGCGGACAACTTTGGAAATTTCATAATTGATCGTTTCTTCGGTTTTGGAATTTTGGTTATACATGCCGCCGGAAGAAGTAACGCCGTCGCCGTTGGGAATATTCTGTGCCACGGTGACCGGAGCCGCCTGCTGGCCGGATGTTCCTTCCTCGGTCACGGTTGCCTGGGAGCGGACAACCTGGCTGTCAGGATCATAAATTTCTTCATTGGTAACCACCTGGTCAAAATCCATTTCAATATTGACCTGGGCCTGGGCTTTGCCGGGACCGACGGTTTTTTCGAGCAGATTTTGAACTTTGGAAGCCATTTTGCGCTCGGCTTCCAGGCGCAAAAGCTCATTATTGGCGTTGTTGACGGTTTCCTCATCCTGGAAATTATTGGTCAGCAAATTGCCGGCATTGTCAACAATGGCGACGTTTTTTACGTCAAGCTTGGGTACTGCTGCAGCCACCAGCTTTTGTATAGACTGGATTTCCTGCAGGCTGAGCTTGCCCTGCCGGGTTTTAATAACAACCGAAGCCGTGGGCGTCTGTTCCTCACGGGAGAACATTTCGCGCTTGGGCAAAACCAGATGAACCCGGGCGGAACGGATATTGTCAACCGAGCGGATTGTCCGGGAGAGCTCGCCCTCCAGCGCGCGAATCAGATTGACATTCTGCACAAAGTTGGTGGAACCCAGCGCATCGGTATTGTCAAAAACCTCGTATCCGACGTTGGAACCGGCAGAGGCCATGGCCAGTTCGGCGGTATCCACGCGCATTTTATTCACTTCGTCGGCAGGAACCTGAACCTCTGTCCCGTTTTTGGCGAGGCGGTATTTAACATTAGCCGTTTCCAGGCGGGCGACAATATTTTTGGCATCTTCCAATTCAAGGTCGGTATATAAAACGGCATATTCGCCGCCGTTCATGCGGACACCGATATAAACAAAAAAGCTTATCAAAAAAATGATGATCGCAGCCAGCGAGGCCAGACGTCCCGGTGACAGGTTTTTAATGGTTTGCAGTAAATTATTCACCAGATTCCCCAATCATAGTTTTAAAATCAATCAATTTCCAACCCGAACAGGCCGGAAATCACATTTCCCCATTTATTTATGTCTTAACTTAAAAATCTGATTTAGTGAACGCATAAATTAACCTATCCACAACCCGGCTCCGGATTGCCGCCGTTCTCTTTTAATAATTACCCCGCAGCAACTGCTGCGGGGTAATCGGTTTTAGGAGAGTTTCAATTCTTGAAGATCCAAGCCTAGGTCATTCTGGTGAGCTCGTCGAGCATATCGTTGGCCGTGGTAATAATTTTAGTGGCGGCCGAATAAGCCCGCTGAGTGATAATCATATTGGCAAATTCTGTTGCCAAGTCCACATTGGACTGTTCCAGAGAGTTGGCTTCGACTTTGCCGGCGCCGTTGGTGCTGGCCATTTTAAGCAGCGCCTGACCGGAAAAGTCAGTCTCAATCCAGGCGTTACCCGTTAGAGCGCTCATGCCGTTGGGGTTGGAAAAAGTCGCAATCGGCAAAATCGCAATCGGACGGGTTTCACCATTGTCATACAAAGCGGTTACCACGCCGTCTTCTCCAACCGATACACCGGCATAACTGCCGAATTTGGCACCGTCCTGCTTGATGTAGTTGGTGTTGAAGCTGCCGGACAAACTGGTCAGGCCGTCATTGGTTCCGACATTGCCCATATCAAGCTTAATGGTGGTTCCCTGGTTATAATCGCCGTTCATATTCTCGGCACCGTTGGCCCACTCAATCGACATTTCATCGACAAAGTAGTATTTGGGGGTACCGTCGGCATTAAAACGGACAGCCGGAACCATTGAGCCGCTTTCCACATCGGTATTGTTGACGCTGAAAGAGCTGCTGATGGTGGCCTCATTGGTGGCAACATCAACCCAGATGTTGTTGCTGCGGGCGGTTCCGGCAACGGCATTGCCGAGAGCGCGGAAATCAATGTCAATATCACCTCCCGTCGCCGAGGGCAGGATTTCCAGAGTGGTGCCGCTGGCACTGAAACGCTCCGGCTCGGTTACATTCTGGCGGACTTTGGAAACAAAAGAGTCCATTAATTTGACCTGGTTAACCGTGCCGTCACCATTCAGGCAACCGGCAAGGTCTACACCAATATTGCCGCCACCGGCCGCTCCGCCGTTGGTGAACTCATAGGTCTTGCCGTCGATGGTAACGGTTTTTCCCTGATAAGCGTTAACCTGGTTGGATGTAAAGCTGATATTGCCGGCATTCTTAATATCATTATCAATCTGCTGGACGGTAAATTTGCCGGTCGGGATCCCGGTTTCTACAACCGGATTGACCTGAGACTGTTTACAAGCCAGACATTTGCTGACGTCAATTTCCAAAGCTCCGCCGCCCGTTGACTGCACAATCTGCAATGTATTCGAATCGGCCGTGAAACGTTTGGCACCAGGCATATTGGCCTGAATGGCGTCATTTAAGCGCTGAACAAAGTCACTGGCAGAAACCACGCCGGCAGACACATCAATTCCGATATTGCCGGGTTGTGCGGTATCGCCGGGGTTGGCCAGAACCTCAAAGTTAAAGGTCTGGTTGGTTTGCGCGTCTTTAATGCTGATGATCGACCCGTTTTGCGGAACGCCGGTAAATTCCAGCTGCCCGGCGGCATAGTAAACATCAGCCGAAGCATCGCCGTAGTTTTCAAAATTGCCGGTCAGGGTTACCGAAGCAGCCCCGCTGGGAATTGACGACCCCATCGACCAGCCGTTGGAACTGGTTTTGGTATAGGTCAGGCTCAGGTTGCTGGCATTGCCCAAGCTGTCATAAATCAAAGCGTTGACAGAATGACGGCCACCGGCAGACGGGGACGAGGCATCAAAGATCGGATCGCCGGAAGGCAGGTTAGCCCCGTATTTAATCTGATGGGTGGGTGCCGCCGAACCGCCGATGGTAGACAGATTGACCGGGCGCAGGTTGCGGTTATCCACGATATTATCATTGATATACACGGTTTTGCCCTGGCTGTCGTAATAAGCTTTCATATAGTTTATGCCGTTGACCTGAACGACAGTCGCCTCGGGATTGCCGTCCCAGGGCAGCAAAGACCATGCCTGGGCGTAGAAACCGCCGGTATTCTTCAGATAGCCGTTTTCATCAATATCAAAATCTCCGGCACGGGTATAAGCCCACATATCGCCCTCACCGGGGTTGGCCGAAGTATTGACGACAAAATAGCCGTTACCGCTGACAGCCAAAGCCGTTGATGACGAGTGGGCAGCAAGCAGGCCCTGCGCATTGATGGTCTGTTTGGTTGCCGGCTGAACACCGCCGGGGGAATAGCTGTTGGTTGAGGTTTGTTTTGTAACCAAGGTCTGAAAAGCAACCGAGCTGTTTTTATAACCAATGGTATTCACATTGGAAATGTTATCAGAAATCGCGCCCATGGCGGTAGACTGCGCCGACAGGCCGGAAATTCCCGATTGCATTGCACCAAATAAACTCATTTTCGTTCTCCTAAAACATTTAATAATTAAGCCGAAGCCGTATTATTGTTATTATCTCCGTCCTCCGGAGGAGTTTCCTCCCCGCCGCCATTTTCATTATCACCGTTGCTGCCGCCGTCGATCTTATCAAAATAATCGTCGTTACGGATGGTGATAATATCATTAAGATTGGCGGTAACCGCATCACCGAGGCCGACATAAATACCGTTGCCGTCACTAGCCACGCCGGTTACTTTACCGAAAATAGTGGTGGTTACTTTAACAGTATCGCTGCTGGTTGCACCCTTCGGCGAAACGATAATCTGATAGGCACCGTCTTCGAGCTGGTTGCCGTCTTTATCTTTACCGTCCCAGGTAAACTCATGGGTTCCGGAAGTCTTTTCACCGGACTCGGTATAGACAACCTTGCCATTCATATCCTTAACGGTAATGGTTACGGAAGAGGCGTCTTTATCCAAAGTGTAAGTTGCTTTGGCTTTGCCGCCTTCCAGAGGCATAACATCGCCCAATACCTGGACGGTTTTGCCAATGTAAGATACGGCCTGCGAGGCCAGGCTGGCAATATTTAAGGTGAGCAGGTTATCCAGTTTTGAGTTCATCTGAATAGACTGTTCCACATTGGAATACTGAACCAGCTGGTTAGTAAATTCTGCCGTATCCATCGGATCCAGAGGATCCTGATATTTTAACTGTGTGGTGAGCAGGGTCAGAAAAGTATTCATATCGGCAGACAGCGTCTGGCTGCTGCTGTTGGTATTGCTGATACCCGTCTGAACCGCTCCGGTAATTCCGCTTAAATCGGTCATAATAGTTTCTCCCCTAAACTAAACCCGGATATTGAGCCCTTTGGAAGGGTCCCAATAATAAAGGTTATCATTGCCGGCGGCATTGTCACCGGCTTCATTAGCAAACACATTGCCGATGAAATTGCGGAGGTCTGAATTTCTGTCAGACTGTGCTCCGGCCTGATTGCCTTCGTTATAACTGAAGCTCAGGCTGTCTGCATCGGTCGAAAATCCGGCATCATTAAAGGCTTTTTCCAGGTTCTGGACTTCTTTCTGCAGGATTTCCATCGTTTCCGGGCGGCTGGCAATGATATGGGCATGCAATTTGCCGTCTTTGGCAATCTGCATCTTAATTTCAATATGGCCCAGCTCTTCCGGTTTTAATGAAACGTCAATTTTATCAACGCCTTTAACGGCGGATTTGGTAATATTTACTTTAACCTGGTCGATAACCTCTTTGCTCATGCCTTTATAGACATCGCGGAGAGTGGTATCGGCGGTTTGGGCTTTGGCTTCGGCACGGGCGGCATTGACAAACTCGCTGCCGGTGCTGCCGGCCCGGGCCAGAGCCGATGAATTGATTTCAGTTACCCCGCTGATTCTGCCAGCCGTTACGGCAGCGGCCGTTTCGGCATTATCTGCAGCCGGAGCGGCGGCAACCATTGCGGCAGCCAGTTCGGCAGCCGGCTTAACCGATGCCTGGGCATGAGCCGCCGGGGCAGAATTTGCCGGGGCGGACGCGGGTTTGCCACCCATCTGTTCCGCCGGCAAAAAGCTCTCCGCAGCCTCATCTTCAGACACAGCCCCCGCCGCTTTAACCGCATCGGCCAAAACAACTTTATCTTTAATCAGGCTGTTATCGGCAGTCTGGGAAATTTTTTCCTCTTTAACATCAACTTTGACATCAAACTTATGGCGCGGTTCGGTTTTTTTATCCAAGGCCGCGGCCTGTGCTGCCAGTTCGGTATCGGTATAAACGGCAGCCGGAGAATTATTCTGAACGGCAACCGTGGTTTCATTGAAAAGGCGCGAGGCTTCTTTAACCAGTTCGGAAGGAATTTCCGTCTGCTTAACCGCTTCCAGGAAAGGAATCTGCTGCAAAGCGGCCTCTCCCCCGGCGTCCTGAATTTGGGCAGCCAGTTCGGCTCCGGTCATTGTTACGATTGACCCGTCAGCCTGCATCACCTTAACTTCGGGCATAGCGGCCAGCGCTTCGAGCGTTAAAGAGGAATCGGCCAAAGCGATGGTCCCGTCAGTCATTATTCCGACAATTCCCTGCGCGGCAAAAGCCCCTTCCATAGCGCCGGTGGAAACGCCGTTTTGCTCAATAACAGCAATATTTAAAGGCTGGCTTTCCGATGCGGCATCCTCAGCCATGACAGGCGCTGTCCCCTCAACGATGCCGGCAACCGGGCTGTTTTTTTCTGCCGGGGCCTTCACCTGAGCCGGAGCTGCTTCAACGGCCGCTGCCGGAGCTTCTTCTTTGCCGCGGATATTTTTGTTTCTGGCGGCAGATTTTTCCGGTTTGGCAGCCGCTTTTTTATCTTTGCGGACCTCAGAAGCTTTATCATCTTCAGGACGGGTGTCAGCCGCAGGAAATTTGTCATCAGCTGCCGCAGCCGCCGGCGTCTGGTCCGGCAGGCTTTTATCTGCCCCGGCAGGAACAATATCCATTACCGACGACGTCTGGCTGAGCAGGCTGGCAAATCCGGCGCCGGGAACATTCCCGGCGGTTCCGGCAAGCCCGTTTCTGAGGTTCAGAAACATTGCCGCAGCATTATTATTGATGTCTTTAATATCCATGGCTTTCAACCCTAGTAAAATTTATCTCTGAAGTTATTAATGCAAAATCCGTGCCAATTTTATCCCAATGCAACCATGATAATGCCGACTGTGATCAGGCCTATCCCGGCCATCCCGGTCAGGGAAACGGTTTCATGCAGAAAAACAACCGCAATCACCGCCGCCAAAACCACGCTGAGCTTGTCCACCGGAGCCACCTGGGACACCCTGCCGTATTTGAGGGCCACAAAATAAAACAACCATGACAACGCGCCGGCAATACCGCTGATGATAATAAACATCATGGCCCGGCGGTTGGCCAGAACCTCTCCGATATGTTCAAAATTGCGCTGAACGATCATTACCCCGATCAAAAACAAAGCCATGACCACTGCTCTGACGACCGTTGCCGTTGAGGAATCAACTTCCTGCAGGCCGATTTTTCCAAAAACACTTACCAAAGCCGCCATAACTGCGGATAATAACGCATAGACCAGCCATAAATATTCTGCCATTGTATACTCCTTAAAATTAAATCCGCGGCTTTCTTTGCAGGAATCGTGCCAAATAACATCTACTAAAAATTGCCAAATCGACATTCATCAACCGCAAAATTTTAAAAAATTATATTTTATAAAAAAACAGCAAAAATACATCATTTTAGAGCGTTTTTTGCTCAAAATTTGCATAAAATTATAATTTTTATTGTCTTTTTTTAAAATCAGGGGTAAAAGTAAACAGATATTTTGATTTTAGTTTTAACTATAGGAAAGCGAGAATAATCTCATGTCTAACCCCATTGATACCAAAGTTATCAGCAAGCTGGCTGAAATACTTGATAAAAGCAACCTCACCGAGCTGGAATATGAAGACGAAGGCTGCCGCATCTGCCTGACCAAAGAGCATCGTCCGGCAGCTCCGGCCCCGATGGCTGCTCCTTTGCCGATGGCCATGCCTGCGGCTCCGGCAGCTTTGCCGGCGGCTGCTCCGGCTGCCCCTGTTGCGGCAGCGGAAAATGAAGATTATTCAAAAAGCCCGAATGCCGTCAAATCACCGATGGTCGGCGTGGTTTACCTGTCCGCGGATCCCAACACCCCCAACTATGTTAAAGTGGGCGACAGCGTGAAAGAAGGCGATATTGTCTGTCTGATTGAAGCCATGAAAACCTTTAACCCGGTTAAAGCCCACAAAGGCGGCAAAGTCACCAAAATTTTGGTAGAGGGCGGCGATCCGGTCGAATACGGCGAAGCTCTGGTCATTATCGAATAGGCAACCGACAGGATTTATCATGTTTGAAAAAGTACTGATTGCCAACCGCGGCGAAGTAGCGCTCCGAATTCACCGGGCCTGCCGCGAGATGGGTATTAAAACCGTTGCCGTGCATTCGGAGGCTGATGCCAACGCCATGCATGTGCGGCTGGCTGACGAGGCTGTCTGTATCGGACCGGCCCGTTCCAGCGACTCTTATTTAAATAAGTCAGCTATTATTTCGGCCGCGGTTATTACCGGCGCCGATGCCATTCATCCCGGTTTCGGCTTCTTATCCGAAAACGCTGATTTTGCAGAAATGGTTGAAGAGCACGGCATTACTTTTATCGGGCCAACCGCCGCGCAAATGCGGCTGATGGGCGATAAGATTACCGCCCGCAAAGCGGCGATTGAGGCGGGTCTGCCGGTTACGCCGGGTTCTCCGGCCCTGGAAAGCGTTGAGCACGCCATTGAGTGGGCTAACAAAATCGGTTATCCGGTTATTGTTAAGGCAAAAGACGGCGGCGGCGGAAAAGGAATGAAAACCGCTTTTAACGACGCCGAGATGGCTGAAGCTTATACAATGGCCCAAGCCGAGGCTAAAGCCGCTTTTCCGTCAGATGTGGTTTATATGGAAAAATACCTTCAGAAACCGCGTCATATCGAAATGCAGATTTTGGCCGACAAATACGGCAATGTGGTTCATTTGGGAGAGCGCGACTGCTCAATCCAGCGCAACCATCAAAAAGTGATTGAAGAATCGCCTTCGCCGGCCCTGAATGCGCAACAGCGTAAAGAAATAGGCGAGACCGTGCGCACCGCGATGGAAAAAATCGGCTACACCAATGCCGGAACCCTGGAGTTCCTGTATGAAGACGGCAAGTTTTATTTTCTGGAAATGAACACCCGCCTGCAGGTAGAACATCCGATTACCGAAGCGGTGACCGGCATTGATATTGTCCGCGAACAGATCCGTATTGCAAGCGGCGCCCAGCTCGGCTATACGCAGGACGATGTTACTTTCTCCGGCCATGCCATCGAGTGCCGTATTAATGCCGAAGATCCGGAAACTTTTGCCCCCTGCCCGGGCAAAATTACCGAGTGGCATGCTCCGGGAGGCCTTGGTGTCCGCGTGGATTCGGAAATTTATTCCGGCTACAGCATTCCGCCGTTTTATGACAGCATGATTGCCAAGCTGATTGTAAGCGGCAAAACCCGCAACGCCGCCCTGATGAGGCTGCGCCGGGCTTTGGAAGAGTTTGTCATTGAAGGTGTTAAGACAACCATTCCGCTGCAGCAGGAAATCATCTCGCAAGCCGAGTTTATTGACGGCCAGTATAACATTCACTGGCTGGAAAAATTCATGGCCAAGCAACATCAGGAGCTGTAATTAAAATCCCCGGCAGTTTGCCGGGGATTTTTTTAATTTTTATCAGGAACGACTGCCGTATCAATATAAGAACGGGTGTCGGTTCCGAAAGTCTGGCGCACATAGGTTGTCAGTTCGGACGGTTTTTCATGAAAGCTTTCAGCCTGCGCCTGTGCTGACAGCAATTCGTCGATTTTAAGCTTTTCTTCCAGAAAATCACGTTTTTCAGACGCTGTTGGGGCTCCGCGGACGGCCGCCAGGTTAAACATCACATGGGCCGTAAAATTATCTTTGGTATATTTTTTGCCGCTGGCCAGAATATCGCCCAAAGTCGTCATTGCCAGTACATGTCCCTGACTGACAGCCGCTTTTAAGTTTTTAACGGCATTGCCGTAGTTTTGAGGCAGCCCCTGGCCGTTAATATACATCAACGCCAAAATATACTGGGCCTCATCATACTTGGCGGCGGCCGATTCCTTCATTAATTTAGCCGCCTGGCCGTAATCGACCGGACGCAGTTTACCGGTGTAATAAGCATAGCCGAGCATGAATTTTGCCGTGGGATTATTCAGTTCGGCCCCTTGCTCAAACAGTTTCATTGCCTGAAGCGGATCTTTTTTGACCCCATTGCCGGTGATGAGAATAAAACCAAGATTAACGGCAGCTTCAGCGTTTCCCAAAGCTGCGGCTTTTTCAAACAAAATAGCCGCTTTGGCCGTATTGCGTTCAATGCCTATCCCGCTGTAATACAAACTGCCCAGGTTATTAAGGCCGACGTTGTCATTTTGCATCGCGGCGCGGGCATAATATTCAAAGGCCTTGTCATAATTAACTTCTGCACCGTTTTCGCCATAAAGATAAGAATAGCCTAACAGCAGCTGGGCATTTAAATCTCCCTGCCCGGCCAGCTTAATGCTTTGCTCAAGCGGCGAAAGACGTTTTTCATCAGCAACAGTCAGTTTAGGCTCGGTTTTCTTTTTGGGTTTGAAATTCAAAAATGAAAATATACCGTGTTCATCGCCGGGTTCTTCAACAGAAGTCTTATCAATCTTATCAGCCTGGGAGGTGTTATCAAACAAAGACACAAAAGCTCCGTCATCGCCGGCCCAAGCCGCCGGAGAAATCAGAATTACGGCCCAGGCCGCCCATAAACACATTTTTTTCATTGCCGTTCTCATTACACAAATACCAATGATGATTCAGTATAAGCGATTTGTGTTAACGTTTGGCAAAGATTTAAATAAAAAAACGGCCTTCACGGCCGTTTTTTTCGCGCAGCCATCAACCTAAAACAGTTTAAGCACCGACTGCGATGCCTGGGAAGCCAGGCTTAAGGAGTTAATCGCCAGCTGCTGTCTGGTCTGCAGAGCCAGCATATTGGCAGATTCTTCATTCATATCGGCCAGGGTCAGGTTCTCGGCTCCCTCGGTCAAAACATTAATCAATTCTCCGGTGAAATCCTGGCGGTTTTGAACAATGCTGTAATAGTTACCAAAATCCGAAGCCATGGTACGCAGCTGGCTGATTGCGGCATCAACTTCAGTAATCGAGGCATTGATATCTTCATCGGTCTGCCAGTTGTTCACCGAGGCGGTCAGCCCCAGCCCCTTGGAAGACGCATCGGTTCCGATAACATCAACATCGGAACTGCGGTCTTCGTTAAAGACAACTTTTAAATCATTAAGCTGCAACAGGTTAATCCCTTTATAACCGGAGTCTTTAGCAAGCTTGTCAATTTGGTCACGAATTCCCTCAAACTGCGCGGCATATTTTTCGCGGGTAGAATTATACTCTGCCACAGATTTCTCCGAGGCTTCCGCGGCATCAAAATCTCCGGTGCCGCTCTCTAAATTTACTGTATATCCGGCTTTGGCGGTAATGGTCATTTTTCCGGCTTCATCGAAAGTGAGATAAGCAAATTCGTTCATTGTTTCGGCGATTTTAGCTTGTGCTGCTTCTGCCGTATCATCCTGTGCCAAATTTACGGTTTTCTGGGTAGTCTGGTTTTCTTTATCAGTAACTTCAAAAATCAGGGTGCTGTTAGCGGCAATCTCTTTGTCAACTACGATTTCGCTTTCTACACGGTTGACTTTAATCGCCTCGTCACGGGCGGAATTTGCCGAAGCCTTGGCTTGCTCAACAAATTTGGTAATCGCTTCTATACCCTCGTTGGCGGCTTTAATGGTCTGGATACCCTGTCCCATGCTGTCAAGCAGCGAGTTCAGGTCACTGGCGCGGTTATTTAAAGACTGGGCAGTATAGTAAGATGACGCATTATCAATTGCCGAGTTTACTTTTAACCCGGTGGAAAGGCGTTCCTGCGTGCGGTCCATCAGGCTCTGGGTATCTTGCAAAGAGAGCAGATTGGTGCGCATACTTGCGGTTAAGGAAATATCTGACATTATTATTCTCCGTTTTCTGTAATGCGCTGCGGCATCACAAGATTTTGGTTGTGTAAAAAGGGTTCAAAATGCACAATAATCAGCTCCTGCCAAAAGGCAGCAGCCCGCGGTTTTGAACCTGAAACATTTTACTGAAAACATAAGCCAGACATACATCTGCCAGAGATTTCGCGCGACAACCGTCCCGAAAGTTTCGAAACAGCGGGGTATCAGGCCCAAATCGGCATGATGCAAATCGCGCACCCAAGGCGGAAAATCTTCCAAAGGGTGCATCCCCACACGCGAATAGCATATTTGCTAACCACAACAACAAAGTCTTTCGGTAACAGCGGCAAACACCAGCCCCCAAAACAGAACGACTCTGTTAATGTGGTTAATTATATCTTAATTTTATAAAATAAAAGAATTTTTATTCAGGTTGTAGATAAATTGCAATTACAAGAGGATTTAATTTTCCGGCTTTTCCGGTCCGGGCAAAAATGACAAAAAAAGACGGCCGTTTCCGACCGTCTCTTTTTTGTCTGGTTCTGGTTTAGAACAGTTTCAGAACTGACTGGGCAGCCTGAGAAGCCAAACTCAGTGAGTTAATGGCCAGCTGCTGTCTGGTCTGCAGAGCCAGCATATTGGCGGACTCTTCGTTCATATCAGCCAGGGTCAGGTTATCGGCACCTTCAGTCAATACATTGACCAGGTTCGACGTGAAGTCCTGACGGTTCTGAACGATACTGTAATAGTTACCAAAGTCCGAAGACATGATGCGCAGTTTGCTGATGGCGGCATCAACCTGCTCAATAGCATCATCAATATCAGCATTGGTCTGCCAAGAACCGGTCGCAGCAGTTAAGCCCAAGCCTTTGGAAGAGGCGTCTTCGCCCTTAATATCAATATCCGAGGTACGGGATTCGTTGAAGACGACTTTCAGGTCGTTGGACTGCAACAGGTTAATCCCTTTGTAGCCGGAGTCTTTAGCCAGCTTGTCAATCTGATTCATAATGCTGTCAAACTGAGTGGCATATTTCTCGCGGGTGGTATTGTATTCCGCCTTGGACTCTTCCGAAGCCGTGGCAGCTGCAAAATCCGCGGTACCGCTGGCTAATTTAACCGTGTTGCCGGCTTTGGCGGTAATGCTCATTTTGCCGCTGGCATCAAAAGTAACGTCTGCAACATCTTTCAGAGCTTCAGCAATTTTGGTCTGTGCTTCAGCCGCGCTATCACCGTCAGCCAAAGTTACGGTTTTCTGAGTGGTGCTATTCTCTTTATCGGTTACGCTAAATACCAACGTAGATTCTGCCGTAATCTCAGCATTAACGACCGTATCAGTTTCAACTTTGTTAACGTTGACGGCTTCGTCGCGGGCGGAGTTGGCTGTCGCCTTGGCCTGCTCAACGAATTTGGTAATCGCTTCAATACCTTCGTTGGCGGCTTTAATGGTCTGAACGCCCTGACCCATGCTGTCAAGTAGTGAGTTCAGGTCGCTCGCGCGGTTGTTCAATGACTGCGCGGTATAATATGATGAAGCATTATCAATCGCCGAGTTTACTTTCAAACCCGTCGACAAACGCTCCTGAGTCTGGTCCATCAGGCTCTGGGTATTCTGCAAGGAAAGCAGGTTAGTGCGCATACTTGCGGTTAAGGAAATGTCTGACATTGTTTTTCTCCAATACTGTGGAACACATTAAAAATCTTGTGAATGTTATACTAACATTACAAATTTAATATTAGCATAAATTCTGGTTAATTTAAAGGATAATAATATTCTTGAATGGTCTGCAAAAAACAGCAATTATAAATTTAGCCTAAATATCAATCCTTTAGAAAAAATATTTATATCTAAAGTCATAATTTTTCTACCGCCATTAGTTATTCATTATTCAGTTTATACAAGCTTTATGAATAACCCCTTAACAAAAAAATAATTTTTTTGTTTAGAGCGAGCCTTTAAGCGCCTCGCCAAAAAGTTCCTCTTCCTTTTGGAGCAGTTTGTTGGCGTTTTTAATCGCATTGTAGTAATCCGCCCGGATAATATCTTCATTAATCGGGGTGATATAGGGAATCAGGCTCGGTGCGGCATGCTGCAAATCACGCACATATTCAAGATACAAATCCTGAAGCTGCGCGTCCCCACGTGACAGATACATTTGCTGAACCACAAAATAGACCCGTTTGGAGGGAGTGTTAGCCTCGCTTTCGCGCAAAATAAATTTTTCACGCAAAATCGGAACATTGCCTTCAATATAAAAACGAGTACGCTCGCCGTCATTGGTGATGAGCGATTCTCCAATGATGATACTTTCATGGGGTTTTAATTCGATTTTAAGCGGCATTTGCTGATTCTCCCTGCCTGCAAAGTGTTTCTATTAGCGGTTTTAATTATATAACTCTTTTTACAATCTTTGCAATTGATTATTTTTAAGATGGAGATAAAAGACTCGGGCAAACAAAAAAGACGGCCGTTTCCGGCCGCCTTTTTTATTGTCTGGTTCTGGTTTAGAACAGTTTCAGAACTGACTGGGCAGCCTGAGAAGCCAAACTCAGTGAGTTAATGGCCAGCTGCTGTCTGGTCTGCAGAGCCAGCATATTGGCAGACTCTTCGTTCATATCAGCCAGGGTCAGGTTATCGGCACCTTCGGTCAATACATTGACCAGGTTCGACGTGAAGTCCTGACGGTTTTGAACGATACTGTAGTAGTTACCAAAGTCCGAAGACATGATACGCAGTTTGCTGATCGCGGCATCAACTTCCTCGATGGCAGCATCAATATCGGCGTTGGTCTGCCATCCGTTGGTCGCGGCGCTCAGGCCCAGCCCTTTAGAAGAAGCATCTTCACCCTTAATATCAATATCCGAGGTACGGGATTCGTTGAAGACGACTTTCAGGTCATTGGACTGCAACAGGTTAATCCCTTTGTAGCCGGAGTCTTTGGCCAGCTTGTCAATCTGGCTCATAATGCTGTCAAACTGAGCCGCATATTTCTCACGGGTGGTGTTTTTAACAGCGGTAGCAGCAGCTTCATAGTCGCCGGTTCCGGCCGTAACAGCCAGTGAGTAACCTTCTTTGGCTTTAATGGTCAGGTTGCCGTCAGCATCAAAAGAAACTTCAGCGGCATTGGTGAGTTCCGTTTTATCAGTAAAGACTTTCTGGGCGGCCGCACCATCGTTCGTACTAGCCGCAACAACTTTAACCTCAACATCCGTGGCTTGGCCTGATTCATCAACAACACGGAAAGTTACCGAAGAATCGGCACTTGGTTTATTTTTAATACCAAGATTGATGGTAAATTCAGAAGCCATAGCTTCATCACGGGCGGAGTTGGCTGTCGCCTTGGCCTGCTCGACGAATTTGGTAATCGCTTCGATACCTTCGTTGGCGGCTTTAATGGTCTGAACGCCCTGACCCATGCTGTCAAGCAGCGAGTTCAGGTCGCTCGCGCGGTTGTTCAATGACTGCGCGGTATAATACGATGAAGCATTATCAATCGCCGAGTTTACTTTCAAACCCGTCGACAAACGCTCCTGAGTCTGGTCCATCAGGCTCTGGGTATTCTGCAAGGAAAGCAGGTTAGTGCGCATACTTGCGGTTAAGGAAATGTCTGACATTGTTTTTCTCCAATACTGTGGAACACATTAAAAATTTTGTGAATGTTATACTAACATTACAAACTTAATATTAGCACAAAATTCAACAGGTTTAAAGAAATAATAATTACAGCCAGTCGGAGAAAAAAATAACCTTACATTTTTATATTTATTTTCAGATAGTTAGCCAAAATAAATATAGCTAAAGTTATATTCAGCCCCACTGCTTTCTAACGTTCGTTTTTTAGTCTATACAAGTATTATGAATAACTTATTAATAAAAGTCCAGAATTTCCAGCAGGATAATGGATTTTTTTGCTTTTTTAAAACAAAAGGGCGCCCCAAAGGACACCCTTTCAGAATGAAGAAAATCTGGTTTAGAACAATTTCAGAACCGACTGGGCAGCCTGAGAGGCCAGGCTCAGTGAGTTAATGGCCAGCTGCTGTCTGGTTTGCAGAGCCAGCATATTGGCGGACTCTTCGTTCATATCAGCCAGGGTCAGATTATCGGCACCCTCGGTCAGTACATTGACCAGAGAATCGGTGAAGTCCTGACGGTTTTGAACAATACTGTAATAGTTACCAAAATCTGAAGCCATAATGCGCAGCTCGCTGATCGCTTTATCTGCGGCTTCGATCGCGTTATCAATATCGGTATTGCTCTGCCAGGCATTGGTTGAAGCTTCAAGGCCCAGGCCTTTGGAAGAAGCATCATCGCCTTTAATATCAATATCCGAAGAGCGGTCTTCATTGAAGACAACTTTCAGGTCATTCAGCTGCAGGAGGTTTACACCTTTGTAGCCCGAGTCTTTGGCCAGCTTGTCGATCTGGGTGAGCAGAGAATCGAATTGGGCGGCATATTTGGCGCGGGTATTGTTATACTCGATTTTGGCCTCGGCATCTTCGGCGATTGCAGCATCAGCCGCATCTTTATAGTCAGCGGTGCCGCTTTTTACTTTGATGGTGGTGCCGGACTCTTTGGCCGTGATGGTCATATTACCGTCAGCATCAAAGGTTACATCGGCAACATCAGCCAGGTCAGCCTTGATTTTATCCATCACTTTATCGGCGTCATCTTCTGTTGCCGGATCAATTGTCACCGTTGTCTGAGTGGTGTTGTTTTCTTTATCGGTTACATCAAAAACAATGGTTGACTCTGCCGCCGGTTTGTCGGTAATACCCAGATTAACCGTCATCTTTGTGCTGTTCATGGCTTCATCGCGGGCAGAATTGGCAGTTGCTTTAGCCTGCTCAACGAATTTGGTAATGGCTTCGATACCTTCATTGGCGGCTTTAATGGTTTGAATGCCTTGTCCCATGCTGTCAAGCAGGGCATTTAAGTCGCTGGCGCGGTTGTTAAGCGACTGGGCGGCGTAGTAAGATGAAGCGTTATCAATCGCAGAGTTAACTTTCAGGCCTGAAGACAAGCGCTCCTGGGTCCGGTCCATAAGGCTCTGGGTACCCTGTAATGATAACAGGTTGGTCCGCATACTTGCGGTCAAATGAATATCTGACATGTTTATTTTCTCCACTCTGGTTAGGGAATACGCAAGGTATTCCAGTAACAACAATTAGTTTCTTAACATATTCTTAACTAATTTTAAACAGTTTATTTTTAGCCTGATAATAACTTTTGCAATTTAGGAAAATTTTGGTTATAACCAAGTTATGGCCAAAACCGCTCAAAGGATTAGATATGATTGATTATAAACAGAGTCTAGGGGAAGATGAAAAAGTTATTTTTTTGAGGGCGTTACTGTATATTCTGGGTGTGGAAAAACGCGCTTCCGACCATAATAAAAATTATCTGATCCGCCAGGCCGAGCAGATCGGTTTTGACCAAAAAGAACTCAAAAATATCAAAAAGCCCAAAAAAGCGGACGAACTTGCCAAAGAACTTAAAACCGTTTCTGATGTGAGACTTAAACGTTTTATTCTCCGCGAGATGATTCTGCTGGCAGTAGCCGACCACGAGCTGACCGACAATGAAATGACCAATATCTATGAAATTGGCATTAAGGCCGGCATCAAGGAAGAAAAAATCAATGACTTTTTCCTCTGGGCGGCGCAGGGACTGGAATGGCAGCTGGAAGGCTCGCGCCTGATTGAAAAAGATATCTGATCATGAAAGAACCCCCGATTTACGGATTGAGAAACGTCAGTCTGGCGTTTGGCAATAATCAGCTGTTCCGGGATGTGGAGCTGTATATCAGCCGCGGCGACAAAATATCGCTGGTGGGGCGCAACGGCTCGGGAAAATCCACACTTCTGAAAGTGATCTCCGGACAATTGGAGCCGGACTCCGGAGAGGTTTTCCGGCAGCCGGGCCTCAAAATCTCCTATATGCCGCAAGAACCGGATTTCGGATGTTTCAAGACGCTTAAAGATGTCGTGCTTGCCGGTTTGGAAACCCCTGCCGGTCAGGAGTTTAAGGCCGATATTCTCATCAGCAGGCTGGGCATTGCCGCCGGCCAAAACCCGCAACAGGCTTCCGGCGGGGAAAGGCGCAAAGCGGCTTTGGCACAAGCGCTGATCGGGGAGCCGGACCTGCTGCTTTTAGACGAGCCAACCAACCATCTGGATCTGCCGACGATTGAGCAGCTCGAAAAAATCATTGCCGATTTTTTCGGCGCGGTTATCGTGATTTCTCACGACCGGATGTTTTTGAACAACATCTCAAGCGCAACCTTTTGGCTGGACCGGGGCATTATGCATATGAGCAGCCGGGGTTTTCGTTTTTTTGAAGAATGGCAGGAGCAAATTATCAATCAGGAACTGCTGGCCCAATATCACCTGGATAAAAAAATCGAGGAAGAAACCGAATGGCTGCACAAAGGCGTGACGGCGCGGCGCCGGCGCAATATGGGGCGGTTGCGCAAGCTCCAGCAACTGCGGATTGAACGGCGTGAGCAAATTAAACAGGCCGGAAAAATTGACTTGAAAATCGATGAGGGCGATTACCGCTCCAAATTGGTGATTGAAGCCAAGCACATCAGCAAAAGTTTTGGGGAACGGCTGATTGTCGGCGATTTTTCATCCCGGGTTATCAAAGGCAACAAAATCGGCATCGTCGGGCCTAACGGAGCCGGGAAAACCACGCTCATCAAACTGCTGACCAAACGGCTGGAACCTAACAGCGGTACAGTGCGAATCGGTAAAAATTTGGAAGAAGCTTACTTTGACCAAAACCGGATTGAACTGGACCCCAAAAAAACATTGTGGCAGACTCTGTGCGGCAAAGGCGACCATATCATGGTCCGCGGCCAATACCGCCATGTGGTGGCCTATCTGAAAGACTTTTTATTTCGTCCCGACCAGGCGCACTGCCCGGTGGGGGCTTTGTCGGGCGGCGAGAAAAACCGCCTGATGCTGGCACTGACATTGGCGCAGCCGTCGAACTTTCTGGTTTTGGACGAGCCGACCAATGATCTGGACATGGACACGCTGGACCTGCTGCAGGAGGTTTTGGACGACTATCAGGGAACCATTTTAATTGTCAGCCATGACCGCGACTTTTTGGACCGGATTGTCAGTTCCGTTATCTATATGAAAGGCGACGGAACAGTCAGCGAGCATGCCGGAAGTTACAGCGACCTGCTGAATAAAATCAGCACCCCAAACCCGGCGGGAACCGGGAATCCGCTTAAAAAGGAGGATAAGAAAAAGCTCCTGACATCCAAAACGGCTTCCCAGTCCAAAGAAAAGAATTCCGGTAGCAAGAAATTAAGTTACAACCAGCAGCGCCTGCTTGAGGTGCTCCCTCTTGAAGTGGAACAGCTGGAGCGGCAGATTGCCGAACTGGAAACGGCCCTGGCCGACCCAAATCTGTATACCGACGACCCGGAACGTTTTGACCGCCTCAGCCGGGAGCTTCCGGAAAAGCAGGCGGAAAAAGAAACTAAAGAAAACCAGTGGCTGGAACTGCAGCTGCTTAAAGAAACCCTGGAACAAAATTAATCGGGACTGTAAACCGCTTTTCCCTCAAGAATGGCATTAATCTGGTATAAATTGCCGCTGACCAGGTTTAATTCTTCCGGGGTTACTTTTTCGGCGTTAACCTGGCGTTCCTGTTCTTCAATAATCCGGCGCATATTTTCCTGATCTTTGCCTTTTACGGAAGACAGCATTTTCTGATTGGCCTCAAGGTTACGTTTGAGAACCGCGGTTTTGACAATAACACGCAGCCGCTGCTCTACAAAAAAGAAACGGTCGGCATTCCAGCCCTCGCCTTTAAGCCAGCGCAACAAAGGAGCCGGCAAAACTTCCGATGGTTTGCCGCTTGCCAAAGACAGCTGCTGAATACCGCTGCGGCTCAAATCTTTTTGCATGAACTGCGACCATATTGCCAAAAAAGATTTCATTTCCTGCGGGGTAATTTTTTCATCGGCAGCCGGCGCCTGATCATAACTGTTCAGGCTGATTTTACCGATACGGTTAACCGGGGTTGCAATAACCCAGCCAACGAAAATAACTGCCGCGAGAAGAATTAAATTATTGCGCCAATTCATTTACCACCTCAATCCGGAAACGACATAGTTGGGCGAAGCGTCATAGTTATTGGACAATTCACGGGTTTTGGCCACGTCGGGGATATAGCCCTCCCCTAAGAAATTGACGTGCACGCCTTTGGAAATCAACATCGAATCAAGCCCCAAAAGCTCTGCCCCTTTAATATCGGTCGCCACATTGTCACCGATGACTAAAACAGCGCCAGGGTTGTCGATACCGTCAAGACAATAATTAAACAGCCTGGTATCGGGCTTGCCAAGGGTGATAATGCGGCCGCCCATAACGGCATACTGCTCGGCCAGGGCACCTGGAGCAAGGGCGATTTTACCATTAAGAAAACAAGATGTGTCATTGCCGGCACAAATAAACGGCAACCCGAGACCAGCCGCATGTTCCAAAGCCGGCAGATATTTTTCCAAAAGGTCAGACTGGTCGGCAACCGCGCTCATATAAAGGAAATGAGCTGTTTCCAGAGCGTGAACGGCATGGTAATTCAAACCTGCAAAAACTCCCTTATCGGAGGAATTGCCCAAATGATAATAATCCGTTCCGATGGCGGCCAGTTCTCCCGAAGCCGCTTTTAATTTGTAATGGAGAATTTCGCCAGCGGTCATAATACAACTGAACAGTTCTAAAGGAACTTTATGAATCTGAAGCCAGGAAACCAAGGCTGCAATCCGCAGGGGGGTATTGCTGAGCAAAATAATTTTTTTGCCGTTTTTATACAGACTAATCAGGGCATTGGCCGCTTCCGGATAAATTCCGGCACCATCAGTCAAAACGCCGTTGAAGCCAAGGACAAAAGTGTCGTAATTGTCGGCGACTTTGGAGATATTTACGATTGGTTTAATCATTTTCATGGTACGGAGTCCCATTCAGCACAAGATTTTGGAACTATTATAAAATCCAAGCTTTAATATCCGGTAAACAAACGGCGGAAAATAAACGATTTTTCAGAAATTTTCTAGAAAAATCAAAAAATCGCATGGCGGAAAATGGAAATACCTTGAAAGCGGCCCGGTTCATTTGTGTACCGCTAAAACAACTTCAAAACACTCTGGCTGGCCTGAGAGGCAAGCGAGAGGGAATTAACCGCCAGCTGCTGGCGGGTCTGCAAGGCCAGCATATTGGCGCTTTCCTGATTCATATCTGCCAAGGTCAAGGCGTCCGCTCCCTCGGTCAAAACATTAATCAGCGAATTGGTAAAATTCTCCCGGGTGGTGACAATCTGGTAGTAGTTACCGAACTCCGAGGCATACAGCCGCAGCTGGTTGATGGCGCTGTCAATCTGGTCAAGCGACTTTTGCACCCCGGCGGCACTGCTCCAGTACGCGGTTCCCAGCCCCAGACCGGCAGACGTGGCGTCCACGCCTTTGATGTCCAAATCGGCAGTTCTGGATTCATTAAAAATCACTTTCAGGTCCTGGCTTTTAAGCAGATTGACGCCTTTGTACCAGGAATCGTTGATTAACTGGTCGTACTGCGTCAGAATCTGGTTGAACTGATCGGTATAGGAAGAAGCAATACTGGAAGAAATACCGCCGGTACCGGAAGAGGTAAAGGTAATATTGACTTTGCCGCCGGATTGCGCCGCAGTTAAAAGTTCATCTCTCCCGTAGTTTGGAATAGCCGTTATGTCTTGATAGGCGGTTGACCAGTAGCTGTTTGACACACTTCCCCCATAAGGTTTATCGGGGTTAAAATTGCCGGTTGAGCCTTTAGAGCTAAAAGTTAAATCTTTCAGGTTCATGATTTTGACGGAGCCATCGGCGTTAACGCCAACGACAACGCCTACGGCGGTTTTGCCGCCGCCCCGGACATAGTCGTCAGCCGAGCCCCAGGTCTTGTCGGAATACATAATATCGCCGATTTTCGGAGCAGCTACACCGCTCCCTGAGCCGCCGCCGGTTCCGGCGGCGGAAGAGTTAAAGGGTGAAAAACAATTTTCTAAAAGCTGGAAACACCGCACGCCGTAGGCGTTAGTCTTACTGACGAGGTGACGGTTACCGCTACCTCCGTTGAGTACCCACGAAAAGTTACTAGTAAACTCTGCGGAAGACCAATAATATTTATTACCCAAAGCTTCAGCCTCCACACCTTTACTCTTTAAGATTGTGAGCGCTTTGTCAATGGCGTTTTTATTATCGCCGATGACACCGCTGACACCCCTGCCGTCTATCATTGCCGAGGTATCAGTACCGAACATTTCCATCAACTCGCCGATGGCGGGAAGATACCAGTTACCCTGACCAAAAGCTCCGTTCTTGTCACCGACATAAAACTGATTTGCGGCCGTGGCTGCCAAAGCGTTGGCACCCTGTTGTTTTATTATCGCTTCCGTATTACCCTTGCCGTCATATAAAGTTTTATCGCGATACCATAAGGCCTGCGCACCAAGGCCGCTGACTTTTATGCCCTGAAGATTGTCCAAGGTCAATTTTCCGCCGTTGGCAGCTTTAATACCGATGACTTTCTCCCCGGAAGCGCTTATCCTTAAGTTGGAAATATCTGCACCCGCTCCATTGCCGTCTATGGTAATGACTGCTTCACCGACTCCGGCAGCTGCATAGGTCAGTTTATGTCCATTGCCATCTAATTTGATATTGTCAGCGGTAACTTTTAGTCCCCGGTCAAGAGTGATATCTCCGGCAAGAACAACTTTGGCGCCGGAAGTTAACAAAGTTTCGATTTCCGCTGCGGTCATGTCTTTGGTTATTGCAGTGTAGCCCTCGGATATGTATTCCTCCAACGAGCGAATTTCTCCGCCGCCACCTTTGCCGATTGCCCGCGGGTTTTCCAGCGCGCTGTTGGCGATGGACTTCGCCTGTTCCAGAAATTTGGTTCCGGCCTCGATACTTTCGTTGACGGCTTTTAAGGTTTGTATCCCCTGGCTCATCGCGTCCAGCAGGACGTTCAAATCCTCGGCGCGGTTGTTCAAAGACTGGGCAGTGTAATAGGAAGACGGATTATCAATCGCGGAATTGACTTTCAGTCCGGTGGCGAGGCGGTTCTGGGTCAGGTCCTGCAGCTTAGCCGTCTGCTGCAACGACAGCAGATTGTTCCGCATGGATGATGTCAGGCTGATTCCGCTCAAAATTTTGTCCCCGCCCGGTTAGTTGATAAATTTCTTTTTTATATGTAATAGCTGGTTTGGGCATTTAAATAAAGGTTTATTGCCTGATCTTCCACAGAAAGAAACAGGCCCCCGGATAGGAGCCTGTCGGTTTAGAAAAATAAATCCCGTTTTCCGGCTTTGACCTGTTCGATCCGAGCCAGCAAAACTGGTTTGCGGGGATCGCTGTCAGGATAAGCCCTGACCTCCCGGTCAATCGCCGCCATCGCCTTATCATACGTTTCCGGGCTGGCATAGTCCATGACATATTCCAGCAATGTCAGAATTGCATTTGGGGTGCAAAAGCGTTTGACGAATCCGGGACGCGCAAATTCCATAAAGTGTTCTCCGGTACGTCCCAGACGATAACATCCGGTACAGAACGAGGGCAGAAAATCCGCCTCGCAGAGTTCTCCGATGACCTGGTCCAACGAACGGTTGTCACTTAAAACAAACTGGCTTTTTTTGTCGCTGCTGATTTCATCCTGTCCGGAATAAGCACCGACACCGATGTCAGAACCTGCGTCAATCTGGCTGATTCCGTAACCGATAGCTTCATTACGGAGCGCAACCGGTTCGCGGGCCGTCAGGATCATTCCGGTATAAGGCACAGCCAGACGGATAACCGCTATCATTTTCATAAACTCTTCATCTGTCGGCGCATAGGGCGGGTGGCTGGCATAATCAGAACCAATTGCCGGCTCTATCCGCGGAAATGAAATTGTATGCGGGCCGACGCCGAACTTTTCTTCCAGATGAATGGTATGATACAGCATCGCCAGAGCCTCAAACTTGTGGTTATACAGCCCGATCAGCGCTCCCATGCCGACATCATCAATTCCTGCTTCCATCGCCCGGTCAAAAGAATAGAGACGCCACAGATAATTGGCTTTGAGCCCGCTGGGATGAACAGCGCGGTATGTCGGTTCGTGATAGGTTTCCTGAAAAATCTGATATGTCCCGATACCTGCCGCTTTAACGGTTTTAAAACCTTCCACGTCCAGAGGAGCGGCATTGATATTGACGCGGCGGATTTCGCCTTTGCCCTCTTTGGTTTCATAAACCTTACGCACGGTTTCGGCAATAAACTCGGGATCATACCGCGGATGTTCGCCGTAAACCATAATCAACCGTTTATGGCCGCGGGATTCCAAAGTCCGTACTTCTTTTTCAAGTTCTTTCAAAGTCAGCGTTTTGCGGACAATATCCAGATTATCCTTGCGGAATCCGCAATAAGTGCAATTGTTGATGCAGTCATTACCGACATACAGCGGTGCAAACAACACAATCCGGTTGCCGTAAATGGTCTTTTTCAGCGTACGGGCGCCTTCTTTTATCTGTTCGATAATTTCGGGATCGTCTGCATTCAGCAAAATCGCCATTTCCTGAGGATCAAGGCGGTTTTTGGCCAAAGATTTGGCAATAATATCCCCGACTTGTTTTTTATCGCCGGAAGCATTTTTCAGCAAATCTTTAATTTCATTTTCGGGAATGAAACTTTTCAGTCCTTCAACATTGACTTTTGGCAGTCCAGTTTTCTTTTCCATAGATATAATTTATAAAATTAAACATCAAAATTAGTCACGATGGTTAATTTAGACCTTTGAGCCTGAGAGTCAATAGCTGTCTGAAACTTTATTCGTTGCCTTTATAGGCGCGCAAAGCCTCGGGGAAAGGCTGCAAAACCCTTTCCAAAACGCCTTTTAACTCAGAAATACAGACACCGTAATTGGTGATGGGGACACCGGCCTGTTCGGCACGGTTAATCCGTGACAAAACCTCACGGCGGTTAAACATGCAGCCGCCGCATTGCACCACCAGTTTATATTCTGCCAAATTGTCCGGGAAATCATGACCGGCGACATGGTTAATTTCAAGTTTTTTACCGGTTTTGGCGAGCAGCCAGCGGGGAATTTTAACCCGGCCGATATCATCTTCAACGGCATGGTGCGTGCAGGACTCGGCAATCAAAACCTTGTCGCCGTCTTTCAGGCGGCGTATGGCCGCCGCTCCCTCCACCAGTTTGACGATGTCGCCTTTTAAGCGGGCAAACAAAACCGAAAAAGTCGTGCATTTAACCGAATCCGGGGTTTTTGCAGTCATAAAATCAACTACCTGGGAATCACAAACCACCAAATCCGGCGCCTGTTTTAATTGAGCCAGTGCTTTCTCAAATCCGCTTTCTTTGACGATGGTAACAATCTGATCATGATCCAGCGCGTCACGGATAGCCTGCACCTGAGGCAAAATCAGCCGTCCTTTGGGTGCCTCAAAATCTACCGGAACAATCATGATGACCTGGCCGCCGGCCGGCGCCAAATCGCCGAGCAAGACCGGCGTATTGATAATTTCTTCGGGACAGGCTTTGATTAATTCAGCTTTCAGGGCGGTCAAAACCCGGTCACGGCTCGAGAAATCGGTGGAATTAACGGCTATGCCCCCGCCGTCGTGCGGAAAAAGATCGGCTTTGTTAAATATCTTAATCAGCGGCAGCTTGCGGGCGGCGGCTTCATCAATAATCTGCCGTTCATAAGAGCCGATTTGATTGCCCTCGCAAACCAAAAGAATGATATCCGCGCGGTCAAATACGGCTTTGGTTTTATTCAAACGCGCCGACGAGAGCTCCGTCAAATCGCCAAATCCCGCCGTATCAAGCCAGACAACCGGCCCCAGCGGCAACAGTTCCTGCGTTTTTTCAACCACATCGGTCGTGGTTCCTGCGTGCGGGGATGTGATTGAGATATTCTGGCCGGAAACCAGATTTAAAAAACTGGATTTACCCGAATTGACGCGTCCCATTAATGCCAAATGCAGACGTAATGATTTTGGTGCCGAGTTCATGATAACATTCCTTTCTTTATTTGTATCCGGACAGACGGGTAATGACATAATTGGCAATAGTCAGACCGAAAATGGCGGTGATAGTCGGCAAAGAACCCAAAGTATGACGGACACGGCCGTTTTCCGCTGCGGTTTCGGCAGCGCAGAGGGCGGTTTCCGGCAGAGAGACCTGCTCATCGGAATAAACACATTGAATCCGGTTGATTTCCACGCCGCGACGGCGCAGGCGTTTGCGGATAAATTTAGCCAGGCCGCAGTTTTTGCTGGCGCTCAGCGTCCCGCATTTAATAAATGCCGGATCAGACTTGAGGGCTGCTCCCATCGAAGAAATGAAAGGGATTCCGCGGCGGTATAACTCTTCCATCAGGCAGCATTTGGGATTGAGGGCATCGATGGCATCAATGACAAAATCAACCGGCGTTTCTAACAGGGCCGGAAGCGTTTCGGCATTGACAAACAAATTGCGGACTTCCACCCGGCAATCAGGATTAATATCGAGAACTCTTTCGCGCGCCACTTCGGTTTTGAGACGCCCGACAGTTGAAGACAAGGCCAAAATCTGGCGGTTGATATTGGTTTCGTCAAAAACATCAAAATCAACCAGAATCAGCCGTCCTATTCCGGAGCGGGCCAAAGCCTCCAGCGCATAACCGCCGACAGCGCCGAGCCCGATGAGCATGACTGTTGCGCGCTGCAGCCGGGTTATTCCCTCATCGCCAAGCAGCATACGGGTTCGCGTCAGACGGGGAGAAAAAATTTCAGACATTGATAAACCTCAAAGAATTCATATAAACCCGAGCGGCAAGATCAGCAGCCGGTTCAGGGCGGGTAGCCGCCACTTTGGCACAAAGAGCCGCAATCTGGCAGGGATGGGAGTCTTTTCCTTCCGGTCCCTGAAACGGGCCATCCGTTTCAAACAGAAGTTTTTCTGCCGGGACGGCTGCCGCCAAAGCGGCAAAATCACGGTTGCGGCAAATGGAATTGGAAAAAGAAACATATCCGCCGGCTTTGATAATCTTATCCAGCTGCTCGCGCCGGGCATTAAAAGAATGAATGACAAAACGCCGCTCCCGGAGTTGCGGCCAATAAGCTTCCAGCCAATCCCAGGCCTTGACAGCATGGATGAGCAGCGGGCGGTCAAATTGTTCCGCCAGTTCCAGATGAATCCGAAAAACCTCCGCCTGCGGCTCCGGTTCGGGATTGCGGCTGCGGTCAAGCCCGGTTTCGCCAATCAATGCCTGCGGAAAGCGTTCCAGCTGTTCAGCCAGGCGCCCCTGCCAGCCGTTGGAAAGTGTTTCCAGATACCAGGGATGAATCCCAAAGGCGGGGACAACCGCCTGCGGATATTTTTCCGCCCAGCCGCCAATCATTTGCCAGTCAGCTTCCGTCACCGCGGCGCAGACCAGTTTTTGGACATCACAAGCCGCCGCCTCGCTGATAATCTGCGGTGCAGTTTTGGCGTTATAAGCTTGCAAATGAATGTGAGTATCGATAAAGTACATCAAAACAGCTTTCAGGCAGCCGGGATTTTCTGCCCGGCAGGATTTGTGTAAATTTTAGGTGACGATGATGATTTTGACAAGACCAATTTTAGAAATAAATTTAACCAATTTGCTGAATAACTTCAAGATGCTGCAAAAACTGGCGCCCAAAGCGGCCAGCGCCGGCGTGGTGAAAGACGATGCCTACGGGCTGGGAGCAGTTAAAGTCGCTGGTCTTTTGTACACAAAAGGCGGCTGTCGCAATTTTTTTGTGGCGCATGCCGTTGAGGGGGAAAAAGTGGCTTCTGTTGCCCCGGAAGCAAAGATCTTTGTGCTCCAGGGCTATGGCGAGGACAGCCGTGAGGTTTTTGAACGGGTTCCCAACCTCATTCCGGTCATCAGCAACCCGTCAATGTTTGACTATTATAAACAACACCGCCTTAACGGGCGCAAACCGGTTATCCATATTGAAACCGGGCTTAACCGTCTGGGTTTTCGCGAAAACGAACTGGAGCGCCTGAGCGACTCCGACCGTAACGAATTTATGATGGTCATGTCCCACCTGGCCTGTGCTGATGAAAAAGACCATTTTATGAACGAACACCAGTTAAACAACTTCAAACGTTTAAAAGAGCAGTATTTTCCCAGGCTTCCCGCCTCATTATCGGCTTCTGACGGCGTTTTTCTGGGCGGAGACTTTTTACAGGATGTGGTACGCCTGGGCGCGGCCATGTATGGCATCAATACGGCGCCTTACCGTGAAAACCAAATGCAAAATGTCGTCCGGGTCACGGCCCCGGTCCTGCAGGTTGAAGACCTGCCGGAAGGCGAGTTTGTGGGCTACTCGGCAACTTACCGGGCAAACAGCCGCCGCAAAATCTGCATTATTTCCATCGGCTACGGCGACGGAATTCCGCGGTCGCTGTCCAATGTCGGAAAAGTCTTTTTTAAGGTCGGCGGCCAGTTGCACGAAGCCAGAATGATCGGGCGTATTTCTATGGACAATATTATCTGCGACGTGACCGGCATTGAGGGGCTGCAAAGCGGTGACACGGCTTATTTATGCGACAGTTTTTATACTCTGGACGATATGGGCCGCGATGCGGGGACCATCTCTTATGAAATTATGTCACGGCTCGGTAAAAATACCCGTTTTATCCGCCGTTATACCGAAGAATAAAACCTCCTTGAGGATAGCAAAAAAACAGCCGGAAAAATCCGGCTGTTTTTTTGGTTTTATTATCAGGCACGATTTTTAGCATTTCCCAATGCCTGGCCGATAACCGGATTAACTTGCTGCCCAATCCGGCGATCTGTGACATTTGCAGCAATGCCGTCTCCTTTGGAGGTTTCGACATATCCGCCCTTAAAGTTGGTGCCCAAGCGTTTTTTCTCCCGAAGCTCCATCAGATGGTGGAATTTTTTATAGCTTTCCGGCGCCTGATCCGACATCAAGACCTCTTTCGGGATTGGGTTTCCGTTAATATCAACACCTTCGACACGGATAACTTCTCCGGTATTGGTATTGCGGATTTCGTTGAAGAAACCTTCTTTGGTGACAGTACGCATTCCGCGCTCCAGAAAATTGTCGGGATTGACTTGTATCTCGATTTCATTCAACTTGACATTCCCAGTTCTTTCCAAAGCGGCGATTTGCTTGGAAACATCTCCGTTACCACCGGACAGATTTTCCGTCTTTCCGGTTTGTTCTGCAGAATTTAAGTTCTGACCCTCCGAGCTGTTCTGTCCTTCCTGGATCTGCTGCTGCATTTTCTCAAAAATTGCCTGCTGCTGTTCCTGAGACAGATTGGTCGGTTTATTGTCGAGACCAGTTATCTTTATTGTCAAAGTATTTTCCTTAACCGGCATGGCTTCTACCAAACCTTTATCGGTAATCATCGCATAACCACCATTGCCTGTTGCGACCACTTTATCCGGCTCCAGCGTAATTTTTGCTTTTTCGGCAATTTTGTTAATCGCCTCCTGAATTTGCTCTTTGGAGTAAGTTACCGGTTCAGCAAGAACTGCCTGTCCTCCTTTATTCAGGATAATGTCATCCGATGATATTTTCCGGCTGACCCATTTACCATCAACATTACGCCAGAGATACAATTTCTGACTATCCAGATCAAAGCTTTTATTCATCTTGATACCGCTGTTTCTGGCAGCTGCCTCTTTTACCAGCTCGGGCGTTTTCCCCTGGTTGAGCTTTTCCAGCGGAAGAGGTTCGTTGCCTGTGACAAGACGATCGCTTCCCTCTTTGTCAAAAGTGATATAAGCCGGATGCTCAGGTTTTTCCATCATATCAAAACTGCCGCCTTTTCCGGTAATACGGTTAATGACATAACCGCTGGCTTCGGTTTTCGGTTCGGTAAATGACGGTTTGAACTCGATGTCATCATTGATTTCCAAGTTTTCATCAACGTCGACCGGACCATCTGGGATTTCCTGCATTTTCATAAGACCGGGCACTTTAACGGTTTTCTTTTCAGACCCGACAATATGCTGAACCCATTTGCCTTTGCCGTCGCAGTCCAGTTCATAGTGCCAGTGAGTCTGCAGGCTGTAATTGTTATTGGCAACGGAAGGAACCCCGTAAGCCTCAACATACAAAGCCCGGCCGGCTGAAAAGACACTCTTGGGATCATGGTTGTTCAGCGACAAGGC
Source organism: uncultured Alphaproteobacteria bacterium (assembly GCA_944393665.1). Lineage (GTDB taxonomy): Bacteria > Pseudomonadota > Alphaproteobacteria > RF32 > CAG-239 > CAZU01. The sequence goes on along the minus strand of CALYAX010000016.1, from coordinate 6,957 downwards.
GCGGTGAACAATTTTGACCTGTTCGGCATTCAGCTGCTCCCCGCAGATAACTTCCTTATCAATCAGAACCCGGCCGGCATGACCGCCGAGTTTGGATTTAAAGATCTTATCGGAAATTTCCGCCGTATATTCACCTTTCATGAAGGAAGCCCACTGCTCGCGGGTAACGCCGATCCGGCTTAACTCGCCGTTCAGGTCACGCTCGGTATCAACATGGATATATTCGCGCAGCATATGGCGGTGAACCACATAGTCCTTAACCGTCATTCCTTCCGGCTTGCCTTTGATAAAGTCTTCGGCAACCCGGTCCTGGGCATCTTTCAGATATTCTGCCGAGGTAACTATCCGGTGCTCGCCGTTGATGGTGAAATGGTCATTATAATTGCTGTGGACAGCCTGACGGTCAAGCATTCTGGTATAGGCAGCATCCGTCCGGGTGGTATAAGTTTTCATAAACTCAGCATCACCGGAACGATGACCGTCCCCGTACAAAATTTCATTGGCTGAACTGTGCGGAACACTGTTAAGAACATTGCCTTCAGCATCCAAACGCACACCTGCCTGATATTTTTGCAGAAAAACATTAATTTTTTCGGGATCTTTGGTCAGAAGAGCATCTGCAAATTCATTACGCCCTTTCTCATCAAGCCCTGAAATAATTTTGGCAGTATCTTTATCAGCAAGAAGTTCCTCAAATTTGGCATTAATATATGCAGAATCAGCCTGATAATTTTCTGTTATCTCATGGCCGCCTTCTTTAAGCTGGCCAAGGCCGCTTTCATAAGCCTCCTTCATCATATTACGGAGATAATCCTCATGTGACTGGAATTTGCCGCTTTCAATAAACTGTGATACCCCACGGTAGTTGCCGGATTTGATGAGGGCATCAACAATTTCCTGATCCTCTTGCGGCAAAGAGGCTTTAAGCTGTTTGAAAACAGGGTCATCAGCCAGCAGCTTCAACTGCTCCTGCATGTCTTTTTCCAGAACATCGCGCAGAGGATCACCGGCAGGCGTTGAAAGATGTTTGCTGTCATAGTCGTTGACGTAATTCAATTTGTCCTGCAGATTACGGAAACTCGGCAGCATTTTGGCCTGAGTATTGACATCTTTATCCAAAGCGGCCTGGAAATCCAGACCACGCTGTTCATCAATCTTATTCAGCTTTTGCAACTGTTCCAGAGAGGCATCCTTAGGAATGACCAAACCAGTCATTGTTGTTTCCTGGTTAATTACGGTTGTATCTGCCATCGATTTGGGAGATACTGTCATCATTTCCTGATTAACTTTCGTTGTATCTACCCTCGTTTGAACACGGGTGTATTCAGAAGCGGCAATCTGCTGTGTTGACAGATTGTGCGATCCGTCAGCGGTTAAGCCGGTCTGATTTACCGGTTGTCCATGGGAGGCAAGCTCGGTAACAGTGTTGGCATTGGCCAGACGCATGGCCGCGCCGAAAGATGCCCCAAGGAAGCCGCCGGTGGCAACAACTTTCTGGCCTTTTTTGGAGGTTGCAAAATTCCAGACTTTCCAGCCCAGCTTTTTCAAGCCTCTGGAGTTGGCAATTTTATCATCAAACGCGCCGTTCAGCTGGGCCAGATATTTGGGATCGCCGGTACGTTTATACATAATTTTAGCCTGATTGGCCTCGCGCCAGGTACGCCACATATTGGCTCCGGCCGTCATAAAGGAAACACCGGCACGGGCGCCGAGAGGTCCGGCAAAAAGACCGCCGGCAACACCGGTTACAATAGACATTGCTGCGGCATTTCGGCCAAAATTATGATATTTATCAGCTTTTTTCGCCGCCGCACGGGCCATTTTCCACTTTTTCATCAAGTTGGCATTAGCGTATTCCTCACTGGTAGCTGACAGACGTTTCATCTGATCTAAAGTGGGATAGAGGTAGCTTTTGAAAAAATAGTGGGTCACCATGGCACCGCCGATGGCATAAGCTGCCGGATTGGAAACCCAGCCCAAAGTCATGGCTATCGAACCGCCGGCTATGCCGAGGTTTGCCGCCAGCTCCCAGGCTTTTCCGGGATGATTGTTAATATAGCGGCGCATATTGACTGCCAGGGCATAAGCCTTTTCGCCAAAGATTTTGCGGCCTTTTTCCTCGACACGGCTATGCAGGCGGTTGGCCAGCCGGACGACGGTATGGCGGTATTTTTTAGATTTGGCGGCTTTATCATGATCAATCAATTTCTGATTCAGACGGCGGGTGAAAACCTCCAGATCAACATCTTTATCAGCATGATTTGCCAACAACATACAGGGCTTGATTTTAACTTTTTTATCGTCAGCCGCTACCAGCGGATCATTAAGATAATTCGTCAGATCATTCAGCAGGGCCGTCGCTGAAGTTTCATTTCCCAGTTTATTCTTAATCTGCTCCAAAACCAAGCGGTTATATTCCGCCTGCTCCGGAGAACCGGCAATTTTCTGGGCATCATTCGGCCGGGCAATTCCCAATTTTTCACGAATGGTGTCATCAAATCCGGAAGCCGCGCGGGCGACAATGATATCAGAGATAAGCTGATTCTTTACGGCGCCAAGAACATATTCGCGCTGTGCGTCAACAGGCAAAACACTAAATTTATCATTAGCGATATTTTCACGATAAACTTCAACCTGGGCTGCCTGGAACAAGCTGTCCAGATATTCGTCTTTGGTTTTGTCGGGCAAACCGGCCTGCATCGTATCTTTGGCGACCTCGACATTATCCCACAACACTTTCAGGTCAGGATCAATTGTCAGAACATCATTCGGCGTGATATTATTAAAGCTGCGGTTCAAAGCGACCGAGTTTTTATTAACCAGATCAACCATGCCGGCGGTATTGAAATCAGGCAGGCCATTTTCCGTATCAAGAACCGTGGCCTGAACATCCAGATCTTTAGCCTTAACAACCAGACCAACGGTATCCAGCCCGGCATTATTAACCAGATACTCCGCAGCTTCCAGATCGGCATAGGTCTCCAAAGGAGCATTCAAATTCAGGCGGGCAGCTGTTCTGCTTTTAAGGTCAGCCAGTTCCGCAACTTTGCTGTGAGCAGGATTATGATCTGCATCATATTGCAAAAGAGCAATATCCTGCGCCAGGGATGCCAAAGAAGCAGTCCCGACATAGGTATCGCTTGTACCCGAGGCATAATGGCTGAGAAAACCGTTCCGCTCGCTGTCTGCCAGCAGAGAGGCGCCGCGGCGGTCAAGCTGATTAATTTGTGCCGGATTATTTTCATAGATACTGCGCAACGGTTCTAAGTTCCGCGGATCGATGTCGGTTTTATTCAGCCACGGATCGGTAAAACTAAAAAGTTCCTGCAACTCCGTCAACGCATTATTAGCAAGCAAAACCTGGCGGATTTCCGCAATTTGCGTCATGGGAAGGTCGCGCAGCAAAGCCGGGGTACACAGGCTTTTAGCATAATCAAGAGTCATTGTCGCAGGCATAAGAAAATCTCCTTGAGATACAGTTAAATCTTTCAATTGCTATGACTATACAACATTTTAGAGTCAATTTCAATAGTTTTTTGTCAAGTTTGACTATTTTATCGATAACAATTTCAGACCATATAATTATAGATAATACTAAGCAAAAAAAGTTAAAAAACGTCTAAAAAACAAATGTTACAAATTTATGAATTTTGACCGAAAATTTGTCAGCCGATTTGTCCTTGCAGTTTATACCATTTGATGTATAATTGAATGTGTGTGTATGTCTTTATCAAGAGGTGGTGCAATGAACAACTCTCGTTCTTTGGTGCTATGCGTTATGCTGGCATCATTTTTAGCCGCAGCAGAAGCCAGGGCTAAATTATATTTCTTGCCTGATTATCAGAACAACAACTATTCCAGCCGCTCAGACAGCGCTCCTTCCGGAGGCGGTGATATCGGCAAAGTGGACTGTCAAACGGTTTACGGCTTAGTTTCAGCTTGTGTGGCTCCGATGGTGCCTGATGCCGAATATACTTTTGGCAAAACGACCTGTTACCGCTGCAAATGCCCCAATACTTATAAGACCAGCTGCTCCAGCGGCTCCCATCTGGCGGGCGAAGTCTGTTCCGCCGGGGGCGTTAATTACTATCCGCGCTGCGATGCAGACACCTGTCCATCTGGTTATGTGGCGGGCAAGACCTGCAGCCAGGGTTATAACCGCGAGGTGAACGGAAAGGCAGGTTCTCAGGACTGTGCCCGCTGCGTGGCCAAGTCCTGTCCTTCAGGTTATACCGCCGGGCTGGCCAATTGTAACAGCAAATCTTTTCCGGCCGGCTGGACTTATGCCTCTAACGGTTATGCCGGAGACAGCATCTGCGGCAAGTGCACGGCCAAAAGCTGTGCCGCCGGATATACGGCAGGAATTTCACAATGCAGCAACACCTCCAGCTGGACTTATGGTTCAAACGGTTATTCCGGAGACCAAGTCTGCGGCAAATGCACCGCCAAACCCTGCGATTCAGGGTATACGGCCGGGCTTGAAAACTGCAACGGCAAAAGTCATCCCGCCGGCTGGTCGTTTTCTACCGGTGTCAAAAGCGGTAACACGACCTGCGGAAAATGTACGGCGAAAACCTGCGCTGCAGGAAGCACCAGCTGTGCCGCACCGACAACGCCGGTTGCCAACTCATATTTTGCGGGAGACTCTCAGTGCTATACCTGCCAAACCTGCGAACAACGCGGTCTTAAGACCTGCGGCAGCAGTTGTATTGCCCAAACCGAGTGCTGCGGCGGCTGCCCGAACGGACAGGCTTGTATAAACGGAACCTGCGGCAAATCAACCCTGGCCTGCGAAAATTACATCCGCTCGGTTTGTACAAACAAATGTTCCATTAACGGTGATACTTTTAGTTCCGGCGTGCAAACAATTGTACTGGTTGACAAGGATATTGATTTGGGAACGATTAAATTTAATCAGGCCACTTACGCCAAATTAACCAGTGCCGCTGAATATGCTGATACCGAGGCCTGTGCAGGACTTTCCAAACCGAGGGTAACCGGTTCTCTGAACATCCCCGCCGGTTCAGCTTCTGCAGAATTGCATTTGAATTATCTGAGAATGATTGACAACAGCTTTGTAACCCAAGGAAATGCCAGCTTTTATTTTGATCATTCCGAAATTGAAAGCCCGACCTTTACTTATGTCGGAGCTGATGCTTTTTATGGCATACCTTTACAGGCAAATTTTTCACAAACATCTGAAGTAAGTGGTAAATTTACCGCATCTAACGGCGGCGCGCTGGTATTTGAGATTGATCCTGCCAGAACGGCAATTACCTTAGAGGAAATTTCGGTTACCAACTCCGGAGCCGTGGTCTTTATGTCAACCGATATGGGCTTTCAGCTGGAGGGTTTCGGCGATATTGTCCGGGTTGGCAGAATCATGTTTACGGTCAACGAGAAAGCAGAATTCGGTGGACAGGCTATTATGGATGTTGTGGGAATCAATGCTGTCTTTAACCAAGTTATTTTCCAGAATTATGCTCAGACGGTCGTTCGAAATGCCGGCGGATATGCTTTTACCCGGGTTCAGTTTAATGATCTTATTTTCGATAACAGCTATTCTGCTCCAACCTATGGACAGGGAAGGGTTAAGTTTGACGCTCCAACAGGCATGACGGCGTTTGGCAACCTCATTCTAGCAGATGTTGATTTTCATGGGGAAACAGACGGGAAGACAGAGCTGCAACGGCTGACGGTGAATAACGATACGACTTTTTATTTCTTTAGTTATGCTCAAGAAACATCTACGTTCGGATCGGTGCCGCTTTCATCCGGCCAATATATTGTGATAGACAGACCTGGCGATTATACCAGAAATGCTTTTTCACCTTACATAAAACAGTAACGTTTCCGAAATACTCCCCGGTGGATTTATCCGGGGAGTTTTTTGTGTCCAGCCGGATAAATTAATCATTGATTATTTTTAATAATTGATATATAATGGAAATAGTTCCGGAACAGCAATTATTGGAGAATGGTCATGAGGACAGTCTTTTTCGCTTTTGCTTTTTTCTTGGCAGGAATTCGTCCTGCTCTCGGGTCCCCTCTTGATAACGCACACACACATCACACCGCCTTAACTGCTCCGGAACTCTCAGTTTCTTCGGCTTCCTTTAAGATGGCACGAACCTGGTTCCTCCCCGATTGGCAGGCCGGTTGGGGTTCTCGGTCCGACACCGCTCCTTCAGGCGGCGGGGATATTCCGCTCGGCTGCGAGAAATATTCTCCGAAATGTTCTTCTCCCCGTATTCTGGGTGGTGTAGAAGTCCGGGCTGCCGGAGATCTCTTCTGCCCTATGGAATGTGTTTGTCCCGACAGTTATAAATATACGTCTTCCAATTGTTTCGGAGACAGGAAACCTTCCGGTTCGGTTTGTGACGGCAAGTATAATGCCTGTCAGCCCAAAACCTGTGAAGAACGCGGTCTTAAAACTTGCGGAAGCGGTTGTATAGCCGTTAGTGCCTGCTGTTCAGACAGTGACTGCGGCAGCGGCAAGAAATGCTCTTCGGGCTCCTGTGTTGCCAAAAGCTGTGAGGAGATGGGCCAGAAGACCTGTAACGGGAGCTGTATCGCCACTTCGGCCTGCTGTACGAACAATGACTGCGGCAGCGGTAAGAAATGTTCTTCCGGTTCCTGCGTGGCCAAAACCTGTGAGGAGATGGGTCAGAAGACCTGTAACGGCAAATGCATTGGCAAAACAGCCTGCTGTGTGAACGGGGACTGTGCCAGCGGTTTAAAATGTTTTGACAATGTCTGCGTTTCCCAGACCTGTGAAGAAAAAGGTCAGAAGACTTGTAACGGAAGCTGTATTGCTTCTTCGGCCTGCTGCACGGACAGTGACTGCGGCAGCGGCAAGAAATGTTCTTCCGGTTCCTGCGTTGCCAAAAGCTGTGAGGAGATGGGCCAGAAGACCTGTAACGGGAGCTGTATCGCCACTTCGGCCTGCTGTACGAA
>CALYAX010000015.1 GCA_944393665.1 uncultured Alphaproteobacteria bacterium | reverse complement strand
ATGGGCTTACATCCGTTAGACGTACAAACATTGCTGAATGTCTTCCAAACTCTTGTCAATAACGGAGCTACCGTTATCATTATTGAACATGATTTAGATGTTATCCGCAATGCCGACTATATTATAGATATGGGTCCGGGCGGCGGAACGGACGGCGGCTGTATTGTAGCCACAGGAACCCCGGAACAGATAGCCGCAGCTCCCGCAAGCATCACCGGAAAGTTCATATAAGACTCGCTGCTCCAGACTGTTTTCCTCAAACGCCTGAAAAATCCCTCGGCAATCTTTCTGCCGTTCTCTGGTGCCAACCTTCAAGAACAGATAAAAACTTGCAACAAGAAATCTCCTTCTCTGCTCCAATATTGCCAGAATTTCTCTCCCGAAAATCCTTTTCTTTTAAATGGATGATAGCTGAAAAACATTGACTTTTAGAAGAAACAGCCATAACTTTTACCAAAATTCATCATTATGTTTAATCATTAAAACCCAATAATTATGGTACAAAAAAGTTCTTTCTCTATGCGTATTGACGATGTATTCTATCGTTACGGCATTTTCGTAACTGGCAAAATTCAAAGCGGATGCATAAAAATTTTTGACAAACTTATGGTCATAGGTGAAAACGAAGAAATGGAGAATCTCTGCATATCTTTAAGTAAACATCACCCCTATGATAAAACGCAAAAAACATCTGTTAAGGAAGCCGTCGCCGGAGATTACGTAAGCATCTGTTTGTTGCAAGGGTCTAAACTCCAAATTCGAAAAGGAATGATGTTAACAGCACGAGAATGAGTGCTGACCCTAGAGCAAAACTGATTAAGACCAGTGGCTATTTATAATATCAAACCGCTGACACTGTAACCTTTTGCCCCAACTTTGTTCTGGCTTAACGCTATATAAAAAATGCCTGTTTATACAAACAGGCATTTTTTATGATCAAAGACATCTTGCAATCCTCGGACTAATTAATCTTAACGAATATTTTAGTCATCCGATTCCATTTAACCATTGAAGAACTCCCACAAGTCGTATACCTCTGTCGATTTTTCAATAATTACATCTTTAACTATAGGCTTGTGCTGCTTATCAAAAAACACTTCCAATGTTATCATATCTCCTGGAAAAATTAGTAATTTTTAAATTTGACATAATTGTATTTTTTATTCTTTACAGCAAAACTCTTTTGTAACAAATGTCAAATTATATTGTATTTAAACTAAAAAATTAATGCAATTACCAATACTTCTTCCTTAAATACCAATCCGGACTATCCTCACATTACTAATAGTTGAACCAGCAAAGTTCGTTTCGTATCCGCAGTATTTAAAGCAAAAAACCACCTTAAAGGTGGTTTTTTGCTTTATGGTCGGGACGAGAGGATTCGAACCTCCGACTTCTTGCACCCCATGCAAGCGCTCTACCAGGCTGAACTACGTCCCGAAATTCAGATTTGTTATAATAAGATATTTCCTTTTTGGCAAGCATTATTTTAAGAAAATCGCCATTTTACAAAAGTCTTTTCTATTTCTCAGCCTTATTTAAGGCAGCCTGCAACTCTTCCTTCATTTCTTTAAGCTGGCTCATCAAACCGCTGATAACACCGCGCGTGGCTTCATCCAGTGCGCCGCAGTCCAGCGGAGCCTCAAAAAAGTCTTTTTGAATTTCTTCACCGACAAGGGCTTTAACGCCTTTTTCCTTAAAAAGCTTCTGAACCCCTTCAATAGTAAAGCGTTTTTCGTAAAGGTAATCCTTAATCGTCCGCACCAGTTCAACATCATCCGGGCGGTAATAGCGGCGCCCGCCGCTGCGTTTCATCGGTTTAATCTGCGGAAACTTGGTTTCCCAAAAGCGCAGCACATGGGTTGCAACTCCCAGGTCCTCGGCAACCTCGGCAATTGTCCGGAAAGCGGCTTTACTTTTGTTGACAACCATAATTAGTCCTTATAAAAATCAGGCATTGATAATTTTGCGCATTGTCTGCGACGGTTTAAACGAGATAACGCGGCGCGGGCTGATAATGGCTTCAACACCGGTTTTAGGATTGCGGCCGGCACGGGCATTTTTATTACGCAGGGAAAAAGTTCCGAAAGAAGATAATTTAACGTCATTGCCGTTGCTGAGCTCTTTAACAATCTCATCCAGAATCATATCTAAAATATCAGTCGAATCCTTGCGCGATAATCCGATTTCTTCAAAAATTGTTTCAGCAACATCGGCACGGGTTATAGTTTTCATATCAAATCCTTCTGTTTACAAAATCAAAATTATGAGTGATTAAATATTACAGATTTCTCCTGCTGGCAAGAGCTAATCCACAGTTTTTTATACAAATTTTACAGGCGAATCACCGCACCGGCCCAGGTGAATCCGGCACCCATCGCGGTTAAAACAACCAAGTCGCCTTTTTTAATGGTTCCGTCGCCGATTTTTTCGGACAGCGCCATCGGAATGGTTGCCGCGGAGGTATTGCCGTACTTGGCGATATTGACAATAACTTTTTCATCGGGCAGTTCCAGTTTTTTGCCCACGTTTTCAATAATGCGGATATTTGCCTGATGCGGAATCAGCCAGTCAATTTCGTTAACGCTGACACCGGCCAGTTCCATGGCCGCCAAAGCCGCTTCCGGCATACTGTTAACGGCAAATTTAAATACTTCTTTGCCTTCCATTGTAATAAAGCCGGGATTTTGCGTGCTTGACGGTCCGCCGGTAGTGCAAAGATTATCATAATGCGTCCCGTCGGAATACAGCTTGCTGGCCAGAATACCGGTATCTTTTGACGTTCCTTCGCCTTCTGTGGCGCGCAGAACCACCGCGCCGGCACCGTCGCCAAACAAAACACAGGTGTTACGGTCAGTCCAATCGGTAATTTTAGAAAGGGTTTCCGCTCCGATAACCACAGCTGTCTTCGCCTGGCCGAGTCTGATCATATTATCAGCCTGGGTGAGGGCATAAACAAATCCTGAACAGGCCGCAGACATGTCAAAAGAAGGCGTTCCCGGTTTGACGCCGAGCTTGGCAGCTATCTTAGCCGAAGTCGCCGGTGTGGTATTATCCGGCGTGATTGTCGCCAAAACCACCAAATCAATCTCTTCAGGGCGGATTCCTGCGGTCTTAACAGCCATTTCCGCGGCGCGCAGGGCAATATCGCCGGTTGTTTCACCGTCAACAATGCAGCGGCTCTTAATTCCTGTACGGGTTGTAATCCATTCATCACTGGTTTCAACGATTTTAGCCATATCGTCGTTGGTGAGAACCTTTTTAGGGGCATAATGGCCGTGGCCGATAATTTCCGATCTAATAAACTTCATAAATAACTTCCTGTGACAGTTCGTCGAGGTCAACTTTTTCAACTTCTTCCCGGATGGTCGCGACAAAATTCTGGCGAACCAGCTTGGCGGCGTTGCTTACCGCTACCGAGAAACCAAGGGCGTCGGTTCCGCCATGGCTTTTAACCGACAAGCCGTTAAGCCCGACAAACATTGCTCCGTTGTAAAGGCGGGGGTCCATGGTCTTTTTGACCCTCAGCATAACCCCCAGCAAAAAGGGAATGCCCAGCTTGGCCAGAAAAGATTTTTTGATGTTGTCTTTCAAAATCCGCACAACCAACTTTGCGGTGCCTTCAATGGATTTTAAGGCAATATTGCCGGTAAAGCCGTCAGCCACAATGACATCGGCGCGGCCTTCGGGAATTTCGTGCGGTTCAATATAACCGATGAAATCAATATTCATGCGGGAATTTTTAATCATATGCGCAGCCTGGCGGATTTCCTCTTTGCCTTTCATTTCTTCGGCACCGATGTTGAGCAGGGCAACCCGGGGTCTTTCAATACCCAAAGCATGTTTGGCCAAAATATCGCCCATCATCGCAAATTCAGCCAGATTAATCGAGCTGCATTCGGTATTGGCCCCAAGGTCAAGCATAACATAACGGCCGAAACGGTGCGGCATAATGCTGACAATTGCCGGACGGTGAATCTTCTGAATGGTTTTCAAAACCATTTTGGAAATTGCCATCAGCGCTCCGGTATTTCCGGCGGAAACAACGGCAGAAGCCTCGCCGCGGCGCACCGCATCAATCGCCATATACATACTGGTATTGCGGTTGCGTATAACGGCAGTGGGCTTATCTTCATTATGCACCATTTCCGGGGCATGATGAACCGAGCATACTTTTTTAAGCGCCGGATATTCATTAAGAATAGGGAGAACCTTGGCTTCATCGCCAAAGAGCAGAAACTTGGTATCGGGATTCTTCTTGGCAGCAAGAGCCAAACCTTCAATCACGACTCGGGGGGAATTATCTCCCCCCATTGCGTCGATTGAAATGACCAGATTATTCATAGACAAAACCTGCTCCTTCAATAAATAGTTTCTAAAGTCCGGATCAGACTAAGCTGACGCAGTATCGTAATTACTCAGCGGTTTTCTGAGTAACAACTTCACGATTATCGTACTGGCCGCATTTCGGGCAGACGTTGTGAGGTTTTTTCAATTCGCCGCAGTTGGGGCATTCCATATAGGAGTTTGCCTTGAGCGCATCATGAGAACGGCGCATATTGCGGCGCGATTTTGAAGTTTTTTGTTTAGGTGTAGCCATTTTCTTGTACTCTGATTAAAGTTATTAATAAATTCAACCGACATTATTAGCGTAATTGATTCATAAAATCAACCCTCTAAAATGTCTATTTGCGAAATTCTGCCCCTCTTTTACTCAATATTTTCGGTTTTGGCAAGGACTATTTTAAGTCGGAGATTAAATTTTGCCTGCTGAAAACTACTTTTTCAGCTTGGCCAGGGCCGCAAACGGATTCATTGCCTGAGTCGTTTCTTCGTCAAATTCGGACTTAAATTCAAACACCTCGCCGTCTTTGCGGGGAAAATCGTCAATTACCAAAGCAATCTGCTCCATGGCAATCTCTGCCAGGTCGATTTTTCCGTTGATAATAACATCGGGAACATCGTCCTCAAAATCAAATTCTATTTCCCGCAATTCCTGCAGCGTCATCTGCGTATCAAAAATTACCGTAAATTCCGGCGCGTAAGTTTTCACAAATTTTTCCAGGGAAATAACGCTCGTCAGCTCAATATCGGCTTTGGCGACACCGCGGACTTCCAGCCGGTGCGCGCTTTTATATAGCTTGACTTCCATTTGGCTTTCAAAAGACTTAACATCGTCAACTTTAAGCACTTCTTTAATATATGCCAGTTCGTCAGGCCCCGCTTTCAGTTTATACCGGCGCAGGGCCGATCCCAGCTCGTCGACATCCAAAGGGTAAGAAAAAAGATTTTGCATTCAAAGTTTCCTTGTGTTATAAAAGCGATTAAATATAGCAAAGATATAACTTCAAGGATTTTAAGATGTCAATAAACAAATTGCTCTGGACTGCCGGACTGGTGGTGCTGTTGGCCGCCTGTTCAACCGAACGCACTAACGAATGGTTTGTCACCCATAACGGCAATATGCCTACTCCGGAACGGATCAGCCAGGTCAAGGTCGGTTCCAGCCGGGAAGAAGTCCGCCGGATACTGGGAGCGCCGTCAACGGTTGTTTCTTTTGATAAAAACACTTGGATTTATATGTCGTCGGATATAAAACGGGTGGCTTTTTTCAAGCCGGAGGAAATCAGCCGCGATGTTTTGACTATCCGCTTTAATGACAAAGACGAAGTCGCCGAAATTACCCGTTTGTCTAAGGCTGACGGCGAAAAAGTGCAGGTCAGCAGCGATGAAACCGAGGCTTACGGCCAGGAACCCGGCTTCTTTCAAAAATATTTTGGCGGAGTCGGTCAGTATAATCCGTTTATGAACAATAACAGCACCGGATTGTAACTCCTTAAATTTTCACAAAAACCCTCATTTTTTATGAGGGTTTTCTTTTAATTCTTGACAAAATATCCATAATATTTTACAACACGGTCATAGATAAAATTATTGTTTAACGCCGCTTGCGGCATAAAAATTTATATATTATGAACACAAATGAAACAACCCTGAGAAACGGCATTAAAGTAATTACGATTAATGTGCCGTCGGAAAAAATCTTTTTAACAGCCAACTTCCATGTCGGCCACCTTGATGAAACCAATGAGAATCTGGGGACCTGCGCGGTTCTGGAGAACTATCTCATCCGCAACCAAAACACGCCTAACTTAATCCAGGCTGTTTACGGCGGAACCATCACTTCTTATTCATGTGAGGTTCCCAAAACGGAATGGAACAAAGCGTTGGCTTCCATAGCTGACTTGGTGCAGACGGGGCATTTCAGCCCGGATCTGGTTGAACTGGAAAAAGAAGATTTGATAAAACATACCCGCGACCGGGCTTGTTTGCTGGATCGTCAGGCAAAACTGATGTTCAAATTCACTGCCTGCCATAATAACCGGATTTCTTGGGACCCGGAAAATTATGTCAAATGCGTGAGCAAAATCACGCCGCAGCAGCTGGCAGACTTTAAAACGAAGTATTACACCAGCCGCAATCTGGTTATCGTTGCTTCCGGCAACATTAACCATGAAGAACTGGTGGAGAAAGTTGAACAGTTTTTTGACATGATGGACTTTGGCGAAACCCGCCAGCCGGAAAAAGCAAGCCTTTACACCGGAGGCTATGGCATTTTGCCGCATTTCGGTAAAAAAGACATCATGCTGTTCGGCTTTGATATCTCCGGCATAATGCACCGTCCGGAGTTGCATGTTCTGATACAGATATTGAACGGCCGATTGGAACGCTCATTCAATGACGGAGAAATATGTTTCGATGTCGATTCTCATGTCGGAATTGTCGGTTACTACGGTTACCGCATGCTGCAGATTGCCATCAGTTCTCATGAACCGGACAACGCGGCCGTCATTGAGGTGGTAACGCGAAATATCGCCCGCCTGAAAAATGAACTGGCCAGTCCGCGCCGGCTTGAAACCAGCAAAAACCTGGTGATGGCCAATAAGATTGTTTTGCTGACCGGGGACAATCTCTGCATTGAAACCGCTTGGCAGACATTCCGCAGTGGGCATATGTACGATACTTCCGCCAAAATCAGCGAAATTCCGCTGGTAACGGCAAGGGACGTACAAGACATGGCCCGGGAAATCTTCTCGACGCCGCTGACATTTGTAGCCAGCACGGAATTACCGTGTCCCGGCTATGAGGAAATTGTTTCTCAATATTAAAAAAGGGAGCCTTTGGGCTCCCTTTTTGCTTAGATAAAGTACTGAACATATAGATAAACAGAGGCAATAACAATGGTCATCAGCATAATCGGCATTGACCAGAGCATAAAGCCCAAGAAGCTGATCGGGTGGCCGCTGCGGCTGGCCATGCCTGCCACAATCACATTGGCTGAGGCGCCGATCAGTGTTCCGTTGCCGCCGAAACAGGCGCCCAGTGACAGGGCCCACCAAACCGGCATCATTGCTTCGCGGCCGCCCATCGCCGGTTCCATTGATTTTAGCATCGGAATCATTGTTGCGACGAAAGGAATATTATCAATAGCGGCCGAAACAATCGCCGACACCCACAGAATCAGCATACTTGCTTTTTGAATATTTCCGGCGGTCAGCTCTACCAGCTTATGGCCGAGAATTCCCAATACGCCGGTCACTTCCAAACCGTAAACGATGACAAACAGTCCGGCAAAGAAAAAGATGGTTGTCCAGTCCACTATGGCAAAAATCTTTTCGATTTTGTTGTCGCGCTGTTCGTGGTTATTTCCCCAGGTATACAGCAGGAGCAGCAGCGCCCCGCCGAACATGGCAATTGTCCCGTTGGCGATATGCAGATGCTCTGCGCTGATAAAACCGGCAATCACCAGGGCCAAAACGGTCATGGCTTTGGCCAGCAGGCCGTAATCTTCAATTGCTTCTTTGGCTTCAAGCTTCATAACGGCGTTGCGGCGGCGGGTTGTTGAAACCAGGCGGCGCCCCCAGAAAAAGTCAAAAACACCGATTAAAAAGATCATACAAACAATTACGACCGGCGTCAGTTCTTTCATAAAGTCCATAAATGACAGGTCTAAAGCCGAACCGATCAGAATATTCGGCGGATCGCCGATCAGGGTTGCCGTTCCGCCGATATTGGAAGCAAAGATTTCAATCAGCAGATAGGGATAAGTCGGCACGCCGAGCTTTTTAGTAATCTGCAAAGTGACCGGAACAATCAGCAGCACTGTTGTCACATTATCCAAAAAGGCCGAAAAAACAGCGGTAACCACGGCCAGAACAATCAAAATCCCCCGCGGCTGCGCATGCACTTTCTGGGCGGCCCAAATGGCTACAAACTGAAAAACACCGGTTTTCTCACAGATTCCGACAATAGTCATCATACCAATGAGCAGGGCCAGGGTATTAAAGTCTATTCCCTGAAAAGCGGTGCTCTGGGTTAAAATCCCTGTGAAAATCATAACCGAGGCAGCAAGCAGTGCGACCACGGCGCGGTTAATTTTTTCAGTAAACAAAATGACATAGGCAATAATAACAATCGCCGCTGCCACAATTTTGGCATCTAATCCAAAGACCATCAGTTAAGTTCCTTAACGTTAAAACTACTTTAGCTATATCTGAAAAGTCTTAAAGATTCTGTTAATTTGCCTTAAAAATAGCGGGCATAAAGGTAAACGGCGGCCAGCAAAGTTGAGATCAGCATAGTCGGCACCGCATAAATCAAAAATCGCATAAAACTGATACGGATTCCCTCTTTGTTGGCCATGCCGGCAACAATAACATTGGCAGAAGCCGCAATCAGCGAACCGTTTCCCCCGAAACAGGCACCCAGTGACAGGGCCCACCAAACCGGCATCATTGCTTCACGGCCGCCAAAGGCCTCCTCCACATTTTTAATCAACGGAATCATCGTTGCCACAAACGGAATATTGCCTAAGATTGCCGATCCGAAAGCTGACAGCCACAACATGATCATTGCCGCGCGCGAGGTACTTCCTGCGGCGCTGTTAATGAACAAATCGGCCAGCGGTTCCAGGGCACCGGCCTGTTCAAGGCCGAAAACCAAAGCAAATAAACCGGCAAAGAAGAAAATAGTCGTCCAATCCACCAAATTAAAAGCTTCTTCAATATGGTGATCGCGCTTATGGTTGTCTTTCCCGACGGTGTAAAGCATCAGCATGAGCGCCGCGCCGCCCATGGCAATTGTTCCGTTGGCGATATGGACATGCTCGGCGGCAATAAATCCGATAATCACGGCAATCAGCATAAACAGCGATTTCCACATCAAATCCGTTTCTGTAATGGCCTCGCGGGCATTCATTGCCAAAACCAGCTGGCGTTTTTCCGGCGTGGTTTTCATGTGCCGGCCCCATAAAAGGTCAAGAGCGAGAAGCAGCACCGCCATCACGGCCGTTACAATCGGTGTCAGATTGTAGATAAAATCCATGAAAGACAGATTGAGCGCCGACCCGATTAAAATATTCGGGGGATCGCCGATCAGCGTTGCCGTTCCGCCAATGTTGGAGGCTAAGATTGCCATAATCAAAAACGGGTAGGGATTCACCTCCAGTTTTTTGGTAACTTGCAGAATAATCGGCACCATCAGCAAAACTGTCGTGACGTTATCTAAAAAAGCTGAAAAGACCGCCGTAATCAAAGCCATTGCTGCCAGCAGCAGCCGGGGATTTCCGCCCACTTTTTGGGCTGACCAGATTGCCACAAACTGAAACATGCCTGATTTCTCGCCGATTCCGACAATCGTCATCATGCCGATTAAAAGCGCCAGCGTATTAAAGTCAATGGCAGCAATGGCGCTTTCCTGTGTCAGGATTCCTGCAAAAATCATTAAAACCGTGCCCAAAATGGCGACCACGGCGCGGTTAAGTTTTTCCGTAAACAGTAAAACATAACTGATGACCAGAATAGTAACGGCCAGCATCATCTGGTTATTTGACCACATTAAATCTCTCCTGTATTTTAGGACACGACAAGATTAATATATATATCAATCACTTAAAGTAAAGTTTATTCGCTGTGGCCTTTGGATAGATAATTGACGGCACCGTACAGGGTGTTGAGTTCCTGTTCGGTTATTTGTGCCCGTGTAAAAATATTGCGCAGGTTGATTTCAAGCTTTTCCCGCTGGCCGTCAATCTTATAATTGCCGCAGTCAGAAAGCTTGTTTTGCAGATAGTCCACAAATCCCAGCACCTTATCTTTTTCCGCCGGTGTTCCGTGGTTGGTCACCAGCTGTTCGGCCGGAGCCGAAATCTGGGTCTTGTAATATTCGTATCCGGCCAGCAGGACGGCTTGCGAAAGGTTCAGAGAACAATGACGGGGATTTAGCGGAATATTGATAATAGCGTCCGCCAGAGAGACATCATCATTATGCAGCCCGGTTCGTTCAGGGCCGAACAAAATGCCGCAGTTGATACCCCGGGCTCCGGCCTGGTTAAGTTTTTCGGCCGCCCGGTCAGCTGTATAAACCGGCTTAACCTGGTCGCGGTGGCGTGCCGTGGTCGCCATAACCAGCTGCAAATCGGCAAGAGCTTCCCGGGTAGAGCCGAAAACTTCTGCCTTTTCAAGAATCTCTCCGGCATTGGAGGAGGCGGCAACTGCTTTGTCTGACAAATGATATTCGCGCGGATTAACCAGGCGCATATGGTAAAGGCCGCAGTTCATCATCGCCCGGGCCGCCATACCGACATTTTCCGCTAACTGCGGTTCGACTAAAATAACATAAGGATGAATTTCGTTCATGGAGATACCTGATTATTGCTCTGAGACAACCGGAATTTGAGGCTCGTCGCCCAGCGTTTTTTGATTGAGCAGCTGTTCAATCTGTTTGCTGTCATAAACATTGATGTTAATTTTTTCAGCTTGCTGCAGTTTTCCGGATTCTGAAGCCAGATTAGCGCGCCGGGTTTTGGTCTTTTCCACGGCGTTCAGGGCATCAACCAGCCGCCGGGCTTCTTCCGGCCGCATATTGCGGGAAACAATTTTATTGGATTTGCGGATCGGCGCCTGCATTTCAACTTTTTCAGCCGCGGTTACCCGGGCATTTAACTTGTTTTCGATTGCGGCCAGCTCTTCCGGTGTCAGGGCGTCTTCATCGGAAACGGTTTCTCCGGCGGCTACTGTTTCGGTGCCTGCCGCCCGGGTTTGGACGGTTTCCGGCTGAACCGGAGTATGAACCCGGCGCATAAAAGTTTGTGCCGGAACTTCGGAAGAAAATCCCAGAACACAAAGCATAGTCAAAGCGGTTAAATATTTGTTCATATGACTTCCTGCATTTTTTTAATCGGTGGACATCAGGTCGATACTGTTAAACAGGATATTTTCCATATCCAGCCCGGACTGGTCTTCCACCACATCGAGAAATCCGGAAAACATGGTGTCAAACGGATTGTTTCCGTGGCCGATGCTGTCATAAGCTTCCCGCAGCTGTTTGGCATAAGCCTGGGGCATATCTTTAATTTTCTGGTCGTATCCGGCAGGAATTTTATATCCCAAATCGCGCAAATGCTGGGTCATAACCAGCATATTGTGACGGTTGACTTCCGGGGCAATCATTTCCTGCCCCATTGCGGTTCCGTAAGTGGTGGCTTCGCCGACATAGTTAAGCCGCCCGTGATTGCCGCTGCCGCGCCAGGTTTGTTTTCCGCTTTTGTCACTGGCACGTGCCCAGGGGTCAACCGGCAGAATATCGGCACCGTTGGGGGTATCTTTATAAACCGGAGCCTGAGTGGGGTCGGTATTGGCAACATTATTGCCGAAATAACCGTCATTAGGTTTGATGTCCCACGGATTAGAAGGCAGCTGAGCCATTGCCGTGCCTGCCAAAAGCAGAAAACCGGCCGCCGCGGCACATAACAGAGATTTTTTCATGACGCCCTCCCAAACTAGTCCTCTTATTATCATAATACACTATTTTTTAGCACAATAATAGTTACAAATTTATGAATTATCAGCAAATAAAGCCGCCGCCCATCACCCGGTTGCCGCTATAAAAACAACACCCCTGTCCCGGAGCTGCCGCTGCAAATTTTTGCTGCAGGCGCACCACGGCACCGTCTCCCTCAAATTCCACTTTAGCCGGAACCAGAGGCTGCCTTGACCGCAGTTTTACCGCGCATTCCAAAATTCCCGGTCTTTCTTCACCCAGCCAGTTAAGCGCGTTGATTCTGACTTCAGAGCAGAATAATTCCGCTTCGTTGCCCACAATAACCCGGTTATGCACGGCATCCAAAGCCGTCACATACCATATTTCGCGTTCATCATGTCCTTTGCGGCCGCCGATACCCAAACCGCGGCGCTGTCCGATTGTGTAATTAATCAGACCTTTATGCGTCCCCAATACTTCGCCCGCAGCAGTCGTTATTTCTCCGGGGATATTTTTAAATTCCGGTTTAAGCGCGGCTATTAATTCTGCGTATTTTCCGTTATTGACAAAGCAGATGTCCTGGCTGTCAGCTTTGCGGGCTATATCCAGCCCGGCTTCAGCCGCCAAAGCCCTGGTTTGCTCTTTGCTATATGCGGCCAGCGGACAGCGCAGCATTTGCAAGTTTTTTTTGCTGACGGCAAAGAGAAAATAACTCTGGTCGCGCGCCGGATCGGCTCCGCGGTAAAGTTCTGCGCCTGATTCGGCAATTCTAACCTCGGCATAATGCCCGGTAACCAGGATATCGGCCCCGCGTTTCCGTGCTTCTTCCGCCAGGAGTCCCAGCTTGATTTGTTTATTGCACATAAGGCAGGGGGAGGGAGTCCGTCCGCTTAAATAAGTGTTGGTAAAATAGTCAACAACTTCGCGCCGGAATTCAGCTTTCATATCGATATATTCATGCTCGATACCAAGTTTTCGGGCCACTCTGGCAGCATCAGCGATTGAGGAAACCGCCGGTGCATAGGGTGGTTCCAACAAATCCATCGTCAGCCCGAATACATCATACCCCTGTTGTTTCAGCAGGCAGACCGTTGCCGAGCTGTCTACGCCGCCGGACATGGCGACGCAGACTCTGGTGTGTTCCGGGAGCTTGGAAAGCCCCAAACTATTTGGTTCCATCCTTTGGTTCCTTTAGTCGCTTGCTTAAATCGTCAATTTCTTTCTGCAGGTTTTGCAGCAGGCAGTCAACCGGATCAACATCAGTCGGGCAGACGCCGTAGGCCATAAATCCGGACGGTTCTTTTTTCTTGCCGCGGATTACTTCATGCGCCGGAACACCGACGACAGTTTCGCCAGCGGCCACGTTCTTAAGCAACACCGCATTGGCACCGATTTTGACATTATCCCCGATGGTAATCGGGCCCAAAACTTGCGCGCCGGCTCCCACGATAACGTTATTGCCAAGTGTCGGATGGCGCTTGGAAGTATTCTTGCCTTTGTGCGAAAAGACTGTCGACCCGCCCAGTGTTACGCCGTGATAAAGCGTGCAGTTGTCGCCGATTTCCGTCGTTTCTCCAATAACCACGCCCATGCCGTGATCAATAAAAAAGCCCCTGCCGATAGTTGCACCGGGATGAATTTCCACTCCGGTCAGAAAACGGGCCAGCTGGGAAATAACTCTTGCCGTCAGCTTCCAGTTTTTTTTCCAGAGCCAATGGCTGCCGCGATAAATTATAATAGCCTGCAATCCGGCGGAGCACAGCAGAGCTTCGGTCCGGGATCTGGTGGCGGGATCCCGGGCCGTCACCGCGTCAATATCATCGAGAATCATCTTGAATTTTGTATTCATTTTATGTTACATTCCTGAAAACGTTAACAATTTATAAGCTTTTAAATCATATAATACTAAAAGTTCTAAATTTAGGTTAAGACACAATGACAGAAGTTTTATTCAACGGCCATGCCGGCCGGCTGGAAGGCCGTTATCACCAGAGCGATAATCCCTCGGCACCGATCGCGTTAATTCTGCACCCTCATCCGCAGTATGGCGGCACGATGAACAACAAGGTAGTTTATACGTTGTTCAGCTGCTTCCAAAATCTCGGATTTTCGGTCTTGCGTTTCAATTTCCGCAGCGTCGGCCGTTCTCAGGGACAGTTTGAAGACGGTCCCGGGGAGTTGTCTGATGCGACCGTGGCACTGGATTGGCTCCAGTCGGTAAATCCCGAGGCGCGCCAGTGCTGGATTGCCGGTTATTCTTTCGGAGCCTGGATCGGCCTGCAGTTATTAATGCGCCGTCCTGATATTAATAATTTTATTGCCGTTTCACCTCCGGCTAATGAAAAAGATTTCTCTTTTCTGGCGCCTTGCCCGACTTCCGGTCTGGTTACCCAGGGCTGTGCCGATGAAATCGTAACGCCGGCCAGCGTTACCGCTTTGGTCAAACGCCTCAATACCCAGCGTAACGTATCCGTTGATTATGCCATGGTTGGGGAAGCCGACCATATGTATAATAATCATCTTGTCGATTTATACAAGATTGTCGGCAATTATGTCATCGATGCCATGAAGAAAAAGACCCCGGCAAAAAAACGCCGCGGGCGCCGCAAAAAGAATGAGCTGGAAGAAAATGATTCGTTGTTGATCGGCTCTGAAACTGATGACGGGACTGAAGAATTTGAAGATGATTTCGACGACGTTGAAAACGAAGAATATATTGATGAAGAGGAAGAAGAATAAATTTTGATAAACTTCTTTGTTGTTCGGGGTTTCTGCCTTAAAAAGCCGCTTTGTTAAGCGGCTTTTTAATTTTATAAAATCTCAAATGCAGTGAGTTTTTTTTAATTCTTGAAGAATGTAAATCCTGATCGCACTGGAAAGGTTGTCAGTTTGCCTTTCGCGGTCAATTTCAGTCACCAGCTGGTTAAGGCTCATTTTTTTTGCAGCGGCAATTTCTTTCAGCTGCTGCCAAAATTCTTCCTCAAGGGAAATACTGGTTGAATGCCTGCCGGCGATAATGACGGATTGTTTGCGCATTATTTTTTACGAAAAGCCTCAATATCAATAACGGTTGCCGAGCCGGAAGCCTTTTTAACCTTTTTGTCTTCTACAAAATCGTCGCTGTCAATATTTTTGTTCATCAGCTCGTCGCCGCTGTTAAAGCTCAGGCCGAATTTGGCGTGGGGGTCGGCAAAGTAGATAATTGCGTCATAGGGAATACGCAGGGTCTGGGGAATTCCTCCAAAACTCAGGTCAACTTCAAAATATGTTTCGCCCACCATCAGATTGGCAAACTGATGCTGCAAAACAATCGTCATCTCGTCGGGATATTGATTCAACAGCTGCGCTGAAATCCGCGCGTTGGGATGACAGGTTTTAAAGGTGATATAAAAATGGTGCTCACCGGGAAGTCCTTCATCGGCAGCGATTTTCAAAGCCTCAATCACCACATGTTTGAGGGCTTTTTCAACCAGCTTGTCGTAGTTTATATCTAACTCTTCCATTGGGAAACCTTTCAAATTAAGAGGGACTTTTCTGTTGCTAGGAAAGTCCCAATATCCCCACTCATAACTATCCAAAGTTATGAGGATTTAAGTTTGTTGCAAACTGCACTAAGCAGCGATAGCAACAGGAGCTACGTTATTATCGTTAGCATTTATTAAATTTGAACCGATAACGGTGGTGTCTCACCGAACACAGCTTACCTATCTTTATTATACACCGTCAATCCTGTTTCACCCCCGTTAATGCAAACTTTTCGCTCTCGCCGTGCGAGTGGTGGAGGTGCTGGGTACTGCCCCCAGGTCCAGCATATCTATTTCATAGAGCTTCTAGTGTCATAGCCGGATTGCTCCGGCACCCTATATTATATGCTAAATTTAATTTTTTTCAAGCACTAAGATTCGCCGTAATTAGCGCTTGATTTTTTAGACATAATATACTAATCTCCGTCCATAAAAAAATATTATTAATCATTTAAATTATATAATTATGAGAGCAATAACAGAACTGCAGCCGGATACCAGGTATCACCGGATTTGTCTGCAAAGCCCGCTTGAAAATCAATATCAGAATGTGAAACACAAGCTTGCGGCCGGAGATTTATTATTTGTGATGGACCGGCTGCGGGAAGAGAGCCTGCTTTTTGACGAAGTGATTCTTGATGATTTGCGTTTTTATGGGTTTGTGTCGCATATACGAGAAATTTTGGGAGGTCCCGGCGCGTTTTTGACGTCATCGGCCCCAAAAATATTCGATTATATGCAGGCCTTGATTCAGGACAAAGATGAACTGGCCGTCTATATTATAAAAAATGTCCCCGATCTGCTTTTTTGTTTGGATGATGAAACCAAAGCTAAATATGGTCTTTGGGAGCAGCTGGTCAAAGAAAAAAAATGGGCTGTCCTGAGGAAAAATAAAAAATATGCCCTTTTGGAAAAAGCCGGAAAAGAATAACGGGAGGCACGCGGGCAATTGGCTATAGCCGGGGAGTATTTTCGGATTTTCCGTCATCCCGGATGGGAAGAAGATATCACATGGGTTATAGATGAAAATCATCAATTCATTTTAACATATCAGGAGCTGGTTGCTCATGGCTTTTGGGATTTGGCTTATGAGCAGTATGAAGATCTCCTTAAGTTCCAGTATTTGTTGGGTTATAATACTGAACAACAGACAAATATTTTATTCTGTATTTGTAAGGCTCCGGAAGGCGCCAATTTTCTTTGCAAAAAAAATAATGCCGAGGTCAATCAGTTTCTGTGGAATGAAGGTTATAGTTGGCTGTTTGCACAAAATAAAAATTGGTTGTATTTGGCGCAAAAAGAAGCCTATGATGATATTAACTGGGAGGATTTTGTCACAAGTTCAGATAACAAACTGCTTGTGTACAAATCCGCTTATAAAGCTGGCGAGGCTGATTTCTTGCTGTTTCATCGTCAGTACAAATATTATTTCAGGCTGAAATGGAAACAGTTGTGGAAGAAGAAAAAAAACTGTGAGTAATCTCACAGTTTTTTTGTTTTTAAATAGACCCCGGGCTAGACTGTAAAAAAAGGAGAATTGTCTATGACTAAAGTTGCCGTTTGGTGCCGCCATGCAGAAGATAATATCATTGGAATCGGTCCCCATATCCCCTGGCATATTGCTTCGGATTTTAAACGATTTAAACGAATCACCACCGGACAAAATATCATTGCCGGAGAAAAGACCTATGAAAGTTTTCCCGGCCGCACGCTGCCTGAGCGCGATATATATGTCCTGACGTTTAATGCGGATTATGAGGTTTCGGATCCCGGACATCATTTTGTGGTAACCAACATTCAAAATTTCAAAGATATGGAAGGTGATTTCTATATTGCCGGCGGTGCCAGCGTTTATAAGGCTTTTATGTCCGGCAGCGCCAGGCTTCTGCCCGATATTATTGTTGACAGCGTCTACCGGGGCGAGCTGGCTCCCGGCCTTTCCGGTCCCAGGATTGATATTACCCCCTGTGTTGAAACAATGTTGAAAAACTACCGCCGGATGTCTGCTGAATATGAGCTTGATAATGTTGTCACATCCGTCTGGGTCAAACGCGGCGATTTTGTGGAACAGTCAGTATTAAAAAGAATTATCCAGGCAATTGAAGAGGAATAAATCATGCAACAATATTTGGATTTGTTAAGAGAAATAATGAACAACGGCGTCGACAAAACCGACCGGACCGGCACCGGAACCCGCTCGGTTTTTGGGCGCCAGATGCGTTTTGACCTCTCAAAGGGGTTTCCGCTGGTTACCACTAAAAAAGTCCACCTGAAAAGCATTATTTATGAGCTGCTGTGGTTCATTAAAGGCGATACCAATATTAAATATCTGACCGACCACGGTGTCCGGATTTGGAATGAATGGGCGGATGAAAACGGTGATCTCGGACCGGTTTACGGCGCTCAGTGGCGTAACTGGAACGGCGAGGGGATCGACCAGCTCGCAGACGTAATTGCCCGGCTTAAAACCAATCCCAATGACCGCCGCATGATCGTTTCAGCCTGGAACCCGGGCCAAATTGCCGAAATGCACCTTCCGCCCTGCCATATGATGTATCAGTTTTATGTCGCGGACAATAAATTGTCCTGTATGCTGTATCAGCGCAGCTGTGATATGTTTTTGGGCGTTCCGTTTAATATCGCTTCTTATGCGTTGCTGACGATAATGATTGCGCAGGTTTGCGGTTTGGAACCGGGAGAATTTGTGCATACGCTGGGGGATACTCATATTTATCACAATCATTTTGACCAGGTCCGCGAACAACTGAGCCGCCAGCCTTATCCGTTGCCGCAAATGAAGATAAATCCGTTTGTGAAAACAATTGATGAGTTTAAGTTTGAAGATTTTGAACTTGTCGGCTATCAATGCCATGACACTATCAAAGCCAAAGTGGCTGTATAGGAGAGAAAATGACTGAAAAAGAATTTTTTGCAGCTTATCGTGAAGCGGTTGATGCCAAAACCTCGGCTTTGGCAAAAGAAGATGAAAAACAGCTGGCCCGCAGCCGTGAATTGTCAGCTGTTTTAAACGGCAATTTTGCCCGCTTTGATCTTGCGGTTGCCGGAATTGCCGGCGAAGCGGGGGAGGTGGCTGACCTCTGGAAAAAAGTCAAGTACCATGGAATAGACTTTGATGAAACTGTTAAAAATGAGATGATTAAAGAGCTTGGCGATGTGATGTGGTATATTACGCAGGCCTCTGTCGCTCTTGATATTCCTCTTGAAGAAATAATCAACCGCAATCTGCTCAAACTTCAACAGCGCCATGCGCAGGGTTTTTCGGCAGATTATATGAAAAACAGGAAGGAACCAGCCTGATGCCGGCTTATCAGATGACTTCGGTGCGTTTCACCAAATTGCCGCACTATATTGACACGCCGGCTAACCTGACTTATGCCACTTCCGGTTCGGCTTGTTTTGATGTTTGCGCCGCGATTGCCGGGCCGTTTGTTTTGGAACCGGGACAGCATGCCGGAATTCCCACCGGAATTAAACTGGCGCCGGAATTTCCCTTATGGTTCCGGGTGTGCTCGCGCAGCGGGCTGGCGATCAAACACGGTATTATAACCATTGCCGGGATTATTGATACCGATTATCGCGGAGAGCTGATTATCGGTCTCTTGAATACGACGCCGGATAAGGCTTACACCATTCAGCCCGGTGATAAAATTGCCCAGGTTGAACTGCCGTTTCCTTATCGGGCAGAATTTATCGAGGTCAGCAATCAGGAGTTTGAGCTTGAAACCACGGAACGCGGAACCGGCGGTTTTGGCTCGACAGGGCGTTAATTGCATGAATAAAAACGCCTCGGGTTAATTTAAACCGGGGCGTTTTAGTTTGCATAAAAATTTCTGTCACTCATGTTTTTTTTAATTAGTTGCAAAAAAACCGATAAAATCGCCGACGGCGTCGGTTCTGCGCTTGTAATACTTTCCGTTCCAATTAAAACCGCTGTCAATCTTTTCAGCTAAATACAGCCTTTCGTCATTGTAACGGTAAAAATCATCTTCAGGCAGGGAATAAATCAAAACACAACCAGCATTGTTTTTTTTGTTTTTCCCGGGCACAATCACTACCGGATATTCCTTATCAGCCTCAAACTTGAGGCTTTTGCGCTCAAAAATGATGCAGAAAAATTCCGGCTTTTTAACTCTTTCTTTGTCATAAGCATAATCTTTGTCAGCTTTGGCAAAGTCCCGTATCCGTGCTTTAATGTAACTAAAGTCAAAAGATTCGGGAGAAACATCTTGTCGACACATAAGAATTTTTTTAAGTTAATACTAATAAAATATCATCTCCACCAAACCACTGTTTGTCTGATTTGTCAACTTTTATTTGCCGGAAGCAGGCGGTCGGTAACCTGTACAATGATAATAATCACCAGCCAGGAAGCGACCATTGTGAAAAGCGTGTGCGACAGAAAATGCTCGCCGCGCAGCATTTGATAAATGCCGGTTATCCAGCCCAATGCAATTGCCGCACTGAGGGCAGCAATCTTTTGCCTCCGGTTTTGAAAACAGAAGTACAGCATCATCAACGCAAAGCCAACCGTGGCATGCCCGGCCGGAAAACATTTGCCCCGTTTGAGTTGAACAAAATCATCAGGATAATGCTCCAGCACTCTTACCCAGGGATAACGGCCGCCATACATTTCCAGTTGTGCCGGACAATAAACATTGGTCAGCTGTTTAGATCCGGCAACAATTACCGGAACCAGGACAATGCTTAAAAAGAGCAGGAGGGCCGGGCGGCGGAAACGCGCCAATTTGGGCAGCCTGAATCCGGCGAGAAAAACCAGCAGGGCTGAAACACCTGTCGCAATAACCAGATTTTTAATCCCCTTATAAAAAATAAAACTCAGTTTTTGATGAGCTTCCCGGGAGATAAGCCAGCCGTGCTCTGCAGAATAAAGCATATTCTGAATCCGCAGGTCCATGTTGGTGTAGGTTTCCAGCAGCAGGATTGCCGCCAGCAAAAAGATACAAAGGAGCGCCTGTTTTCTGAAATCAGTCATGCTGTTGTTTCCATACGGTTTTAAACAGGCTGTAAGTCCCTTCTTTGGCAAGCTCGTTATTGGCAAAATTATCATTAACCACAATACGCTGTTCGTCTTTGATATTATAAAAGGCGAGCAGACAGCAGCCACCGTAAATCAGCGTATCCAGCAGCCGTTTGCGCCAGCCGGGTACCGGAACGGTATTAAACAGATATTCCCGGCAGCTCCAGACAACGGCGATAGTCAGAATCAAAATCCCCAGAAGATACCATTCAATCGGAAATTCGGCAACAATCTGTTCAACAGCCCCGCGGGGATTACGGAAATAATCAACGGCAATATCATTAAAAGAAGATCCAAAACGCTCCCAAAATAAAATAGAGGCGATTTCTTCGGATAAAACGGTGTAAACATATATGGCAAAACCGCCTGTGGTTATAATTTTATCTCCCCGGGTATTAATAAAGCGGGCCGGAACCAGCCAAAGATAAAGCACATAGGGAATCATCAGGTATAAAAAGGAAACAAAAGACGTCAGTCCCAGTATTCCCAGAGTGTTGATAATCGGCATTACCGACCAGTCAACTTCGTTGTAACGAACCAGAGCCTGAATAACCAGTGTTCCGAATTCAAGGATGATTGTAAAAATAAAAAATGGTGCCAGTCTGCGGATTAAAAAGGAGTTCATCTGTTTTTTCCTTAAAAAAGTATTTTTTACAGGCTAGCGGTATTTAAGAATGACGACAATTAAAAAACGCAACTTATACGCCGTCTCCCTGAAAAATAACACCATTATCACTTTCAGGACCGTAAAATGTAAAATTTCCGAAGCAAAATTATCCCGTCACATTTTTAGTTATGGCGTAACAGCGTCTTTTACCGCAGATTCAAATAAAGAAAAAGCCCCGTTTCCGGGGCTTGAAATTTAGATAGCTTTGCGCAGCGCCTCAATGGCCTGGTCAAGACGGCTGCCGTCATTGCCGCCGGTCTGGGCCATATCCGGACGCCCGCCGCCGCCCTGGGCGCCGACAAAAGGCGCTACGGTTTTAACCAAACCGGTAGCCGGCAGTTTGTCTTTGATATTCTCGCTGACGCCGATAACGACAGAAACTTTGCCTTCTGTCGTAGAAAATAAAGCAACAACGGTATTTTCCGGATTTTGTGCTTTAACCTCGTCAATGAAAGCTTTCAGTTCCTTGGCGGGAATATTTTCCAAAACCCTGGCGACAAATTTAACGCCGTTAACCTCTTCAAAGTTATTCGGATTGTCGGCTGTTTTGTTGCTGACAAATTTCTTTTTCAGGTCAAACAGCTGTGCTTCAAGCTTCTTCTTTTCTTCAAGTAATTGATTAACTCTGGCTTCGATATCATTGAAACCGGATTTTAAAGTGGCTCCGACACGATGCAGCTTGTCTTCAACATCCTGAACAAATTTTTCTGCCGCCGCACCGGTCACACATTCCAGACGGCGGACGCCGGCAGCAACTGCAGCTTCGCTGACAATGTTAAAATACCCGATTTGTCCGGTATTTTTAACATGGGTACCGCCGCACAATTCCATCGAAACACCGTCGCCGACACAGATGACCCGGACTTCATCGCCGTATTTTTCACCAAACAGTGCCATCGCGCCGAGTTTAATCGCTTCTTCCTGGCTCATGATATTGGTGTGAACCGGAAGGTTGGCGCGGATAAGCTGGTTGACCCGGTCTTCAAGCTCCCGGATTTCCGGCTCGGTGATTTGTTTGGGATAGGCAATGTCAAAACGCATTTTATCGGCAGCGACCATTGATCCTTTTTGAGTGACTGTCTTGCCGAATTTTTCCTGCAGCGCTTTATGCAGCAGATGGGTAACGGTATGATTGGCCTCAATCGCCCTGCGGTTGCTTTCGGTTACTTCAAAACTAACCGAGTCGCCGCATTTGATTTGGCCTTTTGCCAGTTTGCAGACATGAACATGCAAACCGTCAAGTTTCTTTTTGGTGTCGGTAACTTCAATTTCCAATCCGTCGCCATAAATCCGGCCTTTGTCGCCGACCTGGCCGCCCATCTCGCCGTAAAACGGGGTTTGGTTGGCCAGCAGGTAAAATTCGCCGCCGGTAACGCAATCGGTTTTCTGATCGCCTTGGACCAGAGCTGTAACCTGACAGTCTGACTTAAGGGTGGTATAGCCTAAAAACTCGGTCGGTCCCAGTTTATCCTGTAGTTCAAACCACACTTTTTCGGTTCCGGCATCACCCGAGCCGGCCCAGTTTTTGCGTGCTTCAGCCTTTTGGCGTTCCATCGCGGCATCAAAACCCTTAACATCAACTGCAATGTTTTGCAGCTTAAGCGCGTCCTGAGTCAGATCCAGCGGAAAGCCGTAAGTATCATACAGTTTGAAAGCTGTTTCGCCGGAAAGCGTGTCGCCCTCATGCAGGTTTTTGGTTTCATCATCAAGCAGGCGCAATCCTTTTTCCATAGTGCGGATAAAACGGTCTTCTTCCATTTTGATCGTATCTTTTATCAGTGTTTCATGCTGGAAAAGTTCCGGATAAGCTTCGCCCATTTCTTTCTGAAGGGCAGGGAGCAGCTTGTACATCATCGGCTCTTTGACGCCCAGAATATGAGCGTGGCGCATTGCCCGGCGCATAATCCGGCGTAAGACATAGCCGCGGCCTTCATTGGACGGCAGCACGCCGTCGGCAATCAGAAAAGCGGTTGAGCGCAAATGGTCGGCAATAACATTGTGGGAAGCTTTCAATGGCCCCTCAGGGTCGGAATTGGCAATATTTGCAATCGCCCCGATCAGGTTTTTAAAAATATCAATATCAAAATTGGAATGCACGCCCTGCAGAATAGCCGATATACGTTCCAGCCCCATGCCGGTATCAATTGAGGGACGTTTCAGGGGAACCCGGCTGCCGTCGGGAAGATCTTCAAACTGGTCAAAAACCAGATTCCAGATTTCAATCCACCGGTCGCCGTCTTCTTCAGGCGTTCCCGGCAGGCCGCCCCATACTTCCGGTCCGTGGTCATAAAAAATTTCCGAACAGGGACCGCAGGGGCCGGTATCTCCCATTTGCCAGAAATTATCTTTAGTGGCAATCCGGATAATCCGGTCATCAGGCAGCCCGGAAACTTTTTTCCAGATATTAAAAGCCTCATCATCGTTGTGATAAATTGTTACCGCCAGCTTATCTTTCGGCAGTTCAAAATATTTAGTCAGCAGTTCCCATGCATAAAAGATGGCGTCGTCTTTGAAATAATCGCCGAAAGAAAAGTTGCCCAGCATTTCAAAAAACGTATGGTGGCGCACATCATAGCCCACGCTGTCCAGATCATTGTGCTTTCCGCCGGCACGCACGCTTTTTTGGGAAGAGGTTGCCCGTGTATAATCCCGGGTTTCATTGCCGGCCAGAATATTTTTAAATTGCACCATGCCTGAGTTGGTAAACATCAGGGTCGGATCATTGTCAGGAACCAGCGAAGAGGACGGGACAATCTTGTGCCCGTGGTCGCCGAAGTAGTTTAAAAAAGTATTGCGGATTTGCTTAACAGTAGTTGTCATTTTTACTTCCCAAAAATAAAAAATTTTAACTTGCTATTAATAAAGCAAAGTTGCGCTGCTGTCTAGCAAAATCTTTAAAAAACAATCACCATTCCTGCAATATAAATAAAGCTGAAATTCAAGAAGCTGGCATAGATCAGCCACCAGAAATACGGATACATCAGATATGCTGCCCGGGCATCAAGTCCCTTGAAAGCCAAAATCATCTTGAAAACCACCAGATCCAGCAGAATAATTACCCCAAAAGCCAGGCCGATATAACCCATCGCAAAAAACAGATAGGTCCAGATAATCTGCAGCACCAGCTGCCCGAGGAAAAGCTGGTTGGCACGCCGGCCCGTGCTTCGGTCTGCTTTCAGCAGCACCATGTAAAAGGCCGCAATCATCAGCACGTATAAAAGACTCCAGATAATGGGAAACGCCGAGTCCGGAGGGGTAATCGTCGGTTTTTCGAATTGGGCATACCAGTTGAAAATCCCATACGAAGTAAACCAGCCGTTAATCCACCAGGCCAGTCCCACGGTTGCGGCGCTGTATAAAAATTTCTTAAATTTTTCCATAACTCCTCCTTGCCAAATTCAAATATTCATATAATACTGATTATCACGATTTTAATACCAGAAGGAAACGGCCATGGATCTCGGACAGGAAATGATTCCGGCAAAAGTTGACAAGGTATATAACAGCCTTATCATCGATGCCGTCCTGCCTGACAAACGGGTGGTTCCGGTCTTTTGCGGCGCTTCCGAAACAGTCGGGCTCTGTGCTTACGGTACGGCTGTCTGGCTCCGCCAAACCCCGTCCAAATTGCGCAAGATTAAATTTGAACTGATGTTCATCAGCCGGGCCGAGGGGTTAATCTTTGTTAACCCGAGCTACAACCATGCCCTGTTCCGGGAAGCGTTTAACGCCGGAATTTTGAATGATTTTTCCGAATATCGCTATTGCCGCGCCATCGATCCTGATGATCATTTGTTTCATGTCGACTTTGAGCTTTCTGATGAAAGCGGTGCCAAATGCTATGTCTTTATTAAAAATATCTATCTTAAGCAGGGAGGGAATGCAGTTTTCCCGTCGTCCATGAATTTTTTTGAATTTGAGATGTTTGAAGAAATGAGCCGCCTCCGCAATGCCGGGCACCGGACCGCCGTTTTTATGCTGGTGCCGCGTAATGACTGCCGGGAGGCGCATTTCAGCTGGAAGTTTGATCCTGTTGCTTCTGCCAAGCTTTTTGATGAAGCAAAAAATGGTTTGGATTTTGTTTGTTACGGTTGCAATCTTGATAAAAAAAGTGTATCAATAGCCCATAATATGAAGATTGTTTATTAAATTGAATTGAGGTTTTATCGTGTCTTACAAACGCAAAGACGGAGTCGTTATTCATGATGACCCCGCAGATTATGAAGGAATGCGCAAAGCCGGAAAGCTGGCTGCCGAATGCCTGGATTATATTACGCCTTATGTTCAGGTCGGCGTTTCAACCGGCGAGCTGGACGATCTGCTCCGTAATTATATAACGGCCCATGGCGCCATTCCGGCCTGCCTGGGGTATCGTGGTTATCCCAAATCCGTTTGTATTTCCATTAATCACGTTATCTGTCACGGTATTCCCGACTATGAGCGCAAATTGGTTGACGGCGATATCCTCAATATTGACGTAACGGTCATTCTTGACGGCTGGTACGGCGATACCAGCCGTATGTACTATGCCGGAACACCAAAAATCAAAGCCAAACGCCTGTGCGATGTTACCTACGAATGTATGATGCGCGGGATTGATGTGGTAAAACCCGGCGCCCGTCTTGGTGATATCGGGGCCGTTATTGAAGAATATGCCCACAAATACGGTTATTCGGTTGTCGACATGTTTTGCGGCCACGGGCTGGGGCAGGTTTTTCATGACGAGCCCAATGTTCTCCATTGCGGCCGTAAAGGAACCGGGGCATTGCTGGAAGAAGGGATGTTTTTCACGATTGAACCGATGATTAATATCGGCAAACCTGATGCGATTATTCTTCACGACGGCTGGACATCGGTAACCCGTGACAAAACCTTGTCAGCCCAGTTTGAACACTCCCTGGCCGTCACTTCCACCGGATACGAAGTTTTTACTTATTCTCCTCAGGGGTTGGACCGGCCGCCGTATAAATAATCAAACCAGACATTTTTAGGGACGACATGACAGATACAGACAAACAACCGGATTATCTTGGTCATCGGCAGCGATTGAGAAGCCGTTTTCTCTCAAACGAAGGCAGGGACATGGCTGATTATGAACTTCTGGAACTGGTTTTGACAATGGCAATTCCCCGGCGTGATGTTAAACCGCTGGCAAAAGTTTTGATTAAACGCTTTACCAGTTTTGCCGATGTGATTAACGCTCCTCATCAGGAATTGCTGGCTATAGACGGCGTGAAAGAAAATACTCTGACAATGCTGAAAGTCATTCGTGCCGCCGCATCGCGCACCAGCTGGCAGCGTTTGCAGGCAACCGACCAGCCGATCATCTGCCGTTATGATCAGTTGGTGGATTATTGCCGGGCTGAAATGACGTTTTCGGATGTTGAAGAATTGCGGCTGATTTATCTGGATACCAAATTGCGGGTTATCGGCCAGGAAGTTGTGGCAAAAGGAACTATCAATTCTGTTGCCGTTCATCCCAGAGAAGTTGCCAAAGCGGCAATGCTCAGAAACGCCGCTTCTGTCATTATGGTTCATAATCACCCTTCGGGCGATGTCACGCCTTCTCGGGCTGATATTGAAATGACGCGCCAAATCAAAGCTTCACTTGAAGCTGTCGGTATCAGGCTCAATGAACATTTGATTATCAGCAAATTTAACGAGTATTCATTCAATAACAGCGGAACTATTTAATCTGTTCCACTAAAAACGTAATATTAGTCGTAAACAGCTTGACGGAAACTGCCAGCAGAATAATGCCGAAAAACTTTTGCAGCATATAAATAACCCCCGGCCCGAGCAGGCGTTCCAGTTGTTTGGCCAGCCTGATGACTAAATAGACAATAATCATGTTTGCAGCAACTGCCAGCAGGATATTAACCGTATCGTATTGGGAGCGGATTGAGAGCAGGGTTGTTAATGCCCCGGCACCGGCCACCAGCGGAAAAACCACCGGAACAAAAGTTGCATCTTTGCCGGATTCATCATTGTAACGAAAAATTTCAATGTCCAAAATCATTTCCAGAGCGACAATGAAAATAATCAGCGAACCGGCGACCGCAAAAGAAGAAATGTCTACATGGAATAATTGCAGCAGCGCATCACCGATAAAAAAGAACACCACAAACATCACCAGGGAAATAAGAGCAGCCCGCAGCGGCGAAATTTTCCGCCCTTTTTTCTTGAGTGCCAAAATGACCGGGATAGATCCCGTGATATCAATAATTGCAAACAAAACCACAAAAGCGCTAAAAAACTGCTGCCAGTCAAATAAGTTCATCATCTCTTTTTCCTTTCATTTCAGCACATTACCATAAAATAGCTGATTTTTTTAATTAATAAATGCCGTTGTGGAAAAAATTATCGGCTGCTGTCGCTATCCTCACAATTGAACATTTCGGCACCGCGCCATAAAAAAACTCCCCGTTGGGGGAGTTTTTTTATGGCGCGCTCTGGGCGATTCGAACGCCCGACCCACAGCTTAGAAGGCTGTTGCTCTATCCAGCTGAGCTAAGAGCGCACAGTAATAACGGCAGGATAAAACCGGCAGTAATTTATGGTCGGGACAGCTGGATTCGAACCAGTGACATCTTGCTCCCAAAGCAAGCGCTCTACCAGGCTGAGCTATGTCCCGAATTCCGTAAACCTATATTTAGCCGAAAATAAATTAATTGCAAGTATTTTTTTTGTCTGGATTGCTGTTGCGAGATTGAAGCTTAACCCTTTGAAAACCGCGGGTTTTGTGCAATAATATTTTCAAAAAATCTTTACATTGCTTATATAAGCTTATATAGTAAACAAAATAAAGTTGAATTGGATGTCTTCATGTTTGTACAGCTGTTGATTAATACCCTGATTGTAGGGTCGGGCTATGGTCTTATTGCCATGGCTTTTCGTTTGATGTATTCGGTCTCTCCGTTTTTTAATCTCACGCTTGGAGCTGTCGCGGCCATCGGGGCATACGTCACTTTTTATCTGATTTCTTCTCTCGGATTTAATCCGGCATCGGCAATTGTCCTGGCTCTGGCTTTTTCAGGGCTGGTCGCCTGGAGTTTGGAGGCCTTCGTTTATAAACCTATGCGGGACAACGGTTCTTCAGCCATGGTTCTGCTGGTCGCCTCTTTAGGTGTTTATACGATTTTTGAGGCGCTCATCCATCTGTTGTTTGGGGCACAGTATCAAACATTGGGAACAATCAATCTTTCCGGACAGATTGATGTTTGGTTTGCCGAAATTCCGCTTGTCCAGGTGATTACTATCGTCTCCAATGCTTTAATATTTATCGGGTTAAGCTGGTTTTTGGAACATACTTTTCTTGGCAGGCAAATCCGTGCCGTGAATGACAGTGCCACTTTGTCTCACATTATCGGCATGAATAACAGCCGCCTGATAATGATTGTATCGGTATTAGCCGGACTAATTTTGGGTTTGGCAGGTATTTTAGTCGGTTATGATACCGGGATGGAACCGACGATGGGCTTTAATTTGTTGTTTAAGGGAATGATCGGAGCTATCATCGGCGGCATGGGCAGCCTAAGCGGGGCTTTTTTGGGAGCTTTTTTCCTGGCCTTTGCCGAAAATCTGGGCGTTTGGGTCTTTGCTTCCGAATGGCGTGATGTTGTGGCCTTTGTCATCTTCATAACTTTCCTGTATTTTCGTCCTAAAGGCATTTTCCAGAAAAAGGTCAAAAACTGATGGAATATTTAATCAATCTGGCGATTTTATTTTGTATCTACGGCATGCTGGCCCTGTCTCTAAATCTGGTCGTCGGCATGACCGGACTGTTGTCTTTGGCTCAGGCAGCTTTCTACGGTATCGGGGCTTATGCCTGTGCCATTGGGATGACCAGTTTGGGACTGGGTTTTTTCACCACTGTTTTATTGGGAATTCTGGTTAACGGCGTGCTGGCTTTTATTGTCGGCAAAATTCTGTCGCGTTTTCAGGGGGATTATTATGCAATTGTTTCTGCCGGTTTGTCGATTATTGTCTTTTCCGTGCTTTTAAACTGGAAAGACCTCACTAACGGACCGTTGGGGATTTTCGGCATCTCCAAACCTGCGGTTTTCGGTTATCAACTCAGTTCTAACCTTGCTTACCTGCTGTTGTGTCTGGCTGCTGTTGTATTAAGTTATTTCTTCTATAACCTGATTGACAAGTCCTCTTTCGGGCGCACCTTAAAAGCGATACGCGAAGATGAACAGCTGACCCGGTCTTTGGGGTATAATACCAAACATTTCAAAAGCATAATCTTTGTCATTTCCGCGGTCATGTCGGGCGTCGTCGGAGCGATGTTCGCCAGCTATATCGCATTTATTGACCCCAGCACCTTTCAGCTGAAAGAAGGCATATTCCTGTTTACCATTATTATCGTCGGCGGTTTGTCTTCGGCCCGGGGCAGTATTGCGGGGGCCTTGATTTTGATTTCTTTACCCGAAATTTTGCGTTTTATCGGGCTCCCTTATGAAACTGCCGCCCAACTGCAACAGATTATCTACGGCGGCCTGCTGGTTTTGATGATGGTGCTCAAACCGCAGGGCCTGTTTGGCAAGTATAAGATGTAAGAGGGCGCATGGAAACAATGATAAAAGTAGAAAACCTGACCAAGCAGTTTATGGGGCTGAAAGCAATAGATGACCTTACTGTCGAAATTCCTGCCGGTGTTGCCACCGGTCTGATCGGGCCTAACGGTTCCGGAAAAACCACGCTGATGAATGTCCTTACCGGATTGTTATCGCCGGAAGCAGGTACGATTTTTATCAACGAGCGGCGGTTTCGCAAAATAAAACCCAATATGCTGCGGCGCTTGAAAATTGCCCGGACTTTTCAGGACAGCCGTTTAATCGAGCAGATGAGCGTTGAAGACAATCTGCTGCTTCCGGTTGCTGAAAACCGCTGTTGGCACAGCCTGGCCGAACGCAATACCAACGCCTATCGTGAAAAGCTGGAAGCGGTGTTAGAAACGATCCGGTTGAAACAGTACCGAAATAAAAATGCCGGCGAGCTGTCTTACGGTCAGCGAAAACTTCTGGAGATCGGGCGCACACTGATGCAAAATGCCGAAATCTATTTTTTTGACGAACCTTTTACCGGATTGTTCCCAGAGGCTGTCGGACAAATTCTGGCAATTATGCAAAAACTGAAAACCGCCGGTAAAACCCTGATAATTATTGAACATAATATGAATTTGATTGAGCGCCTTTGCGACTATGTCGCAGTGCTTGACCACGGAACATTGCTGGCGGAGGGAACACCGGCGGAAGTCTTAAAAAATGAACAAGTGCGCGAAGCTTATTTAGGAAAATGATATGAAACAAAAAATAATTTTATCTTTGATTCTGTCGGCTCTTCTGGTGGGTGCTGCCTGGTGGCATTTCCGCCCGCGGCCGGAAGTTGCTGACAATGCAAAACCGGAAGTTAAAATCGGAATCATTTATCCCATGAGCGGTGACGGGGCGGTATATGGCGAGGCTGCCAAAGCCGAAGCAGAAATGTTTTTCAGGGATTTTAACAATGCCAGTTCCTGCTGCAGTTATAAAGTTATTTTTGAAGACAATCAGCTCAAACCAAGCCGCAATGCTGCCATTGCGCAAAAACTGATAAATCTGGACAAGGTTGATGTGCTGGTGACTTTCCTGTCTGACTTCGGCGCTGTTGTTTCGCCGCTTGCCGAACAAAATAAAGTCTTGCATTTTTCGATTGCGACTGATCCCGCTGTTGCTTCCGGCA
This sequence comes from uncultured Alphaproteobacteria bacterium, assembly GCA_944393665.1. Taxonomy (GTDB): domain Bacteria; phylum Pseudomonadota; class Alphaproteobacteria; order RF32; family CAG-239; genus CAZU01. Next base: position 6,649 of record CALYAX010000015.1, on the reverse strand, counting down.
AATACAATTTTATGGCTTCTTCCAATGTTGAAGGCGAGGTGCAAAAGCTTTATGATACCTTAAATCAGAATCTGGTCCGCAACATTGACGTCGTAATCGTTAATGCCAGCGGGCCCCAAAGTGTGCTGGACCATTTGGAAAAATTAGCCCAAAAAGAAGACGGCGTTAAAATCGGCCGGGTACATCATGTTAACGAAAATGAAAAAGATTTCCGCCTTTTGCTGGGCAAAATAAAGCAAAACAATCCCGACTATATTTTGGTCCTTCTGACAATGCCTGCGATTGATGCCTTTATGCGTCAATATGCGGAAAGTAAAATTGCCATCCCCGTCACCGGAATAGAAACTTTTACTTATTTGCATGACAAAACGCTGGCGGAAGGAATGTGGTATGTTGACTCTGCCGCGCCGACACCGGAATTCTTAGAAAAATATCAGGCACAGACCGGAAGCCGAACCACAAATGACGCCGGGTATCTGGATTTGATTTTGCAGGCCGTTACCACCGGCTATGAGGGGGCTCAAACCACAAACCGTGACAAAGTGGCCGATTATATTTTAAACAATTTTAACAATGCGGAAACCGCAATCGGTCCCGTTCAGGTAAACCCGGACGGAATAATTGACGGAGAACCGGTACTGAAGATTATTGTCAACGGACAGATTCAGATTATGGGAGAAGAATAGCCGATGCTGGAATTGCGCAATATCAATGCCGGTTATGACAAACGACAGGTTCTGAATGATGTCAGCATCAAAATTCAGCCGGCAAACCTGACCGTCATCATGGGGCCGAACGGTGCCGGAAAATCAACCTTGCTCAAGGTTATGTTTGGTTTGCTGAAACCGGATTCCGGAGAGATTTTGCTTGATGACAGGCCGTTGCGGCCCGAACCCTCAAAACTGGTTCATCAGGGCATTTTTATGATTCCGCAGGGCAAACGTGTTTTCCGCAATATGACGGTATTGGAAAATATGGAACTGGCCGGCCACTTCTGGAAAGACCGTTCGGTGTTTAAATCCCGGCTGGAAGAAGTGTTGGAGCATTTTCCGGATTTAAAACCCCGGCTGGAGGATTTGGCCGGTAATCTTTCCGGCGGGCAGCAGCAGATGGTGGCCATTGCCCGCGGCTTGCTTAACCGGCCCCGCCTGATGCTGCTGGATGAGCCTTCCATCGGCTTGTCACCCAAGTTAATGACCGATACTTTTAATAAAATAAAAACCATCCGCGATACGCTGGGTACGGGTTTTGTTATTGTCGAACATAATCTTAAAACTCTGCTGCCGTTGACTGATGATGCCTATATTCTTGATCAGGGCAGAGTAGTTTATAATGGTCCCGCTCAGTCGCAGACGCTTGAAAAAATGACGGCAAGCATTTTTGAAACAAAGGAAACCCTGTCATGAAACAGTTTACGCGCACCCGTGAAGATTTTGTCTGCGAGCATTGCGGCGCAAAAGTAAAAGGTGACGGCTATACAAATCATTGCCCGCATTGCTTATATTCAAAACACGTTGATATTAATCCCGGGGATCGTTCAGCCGATTGCGGCGGATTGATGGAACCGGTCGGGTTGGAACTTAAAGACGGAAAATACGTTCTTGTTCATCGCTGTTCCAAATGCGGATTTATCCGCCGGAATAAAGTTGTTGAGGCCGATGATTTCAATGCCGTTTTGGAACTTTCCCGCCGCCAGGCCGAACGATTGAAATATTAAAGAGGGTGTGATGAATTATTTTTATCTGATTCTGGCCGGAATACTTTCCGGCGGTATAGTTTTTGGCGGCAAGATCTTGTCGGTTCTGGGCGCTTCCCCGTTTGAGGTGATGTTTTATCCCAATCTGATCGGCGCCTTGCTTGCTTTGCCGTTTTCGTGGCGGTATTGGGGCAGGATTTCACGATTTCCGCCCGCGTTAAATCTTCTTTTTATCTTTGCGGTTTTTGTGATTATCGTCGGCCAGTATCTGCCGCTGTTTATGAACGTTTCGGTGACCCTGGTATTGCTTTTGCTTTACCTTCAGCCGGTCTGGACCATTTTAATAGAGCATTTTTATTACCGCCGGCCGGTTCCGGTGCGCAACTGGTATCTGGTCGGAGCCATGGTTGCGGGATTGATTCTGCTGATTAATCCTTTTGGCGAAAAAAATATCCGTTTTTCCTGGCTCGGCGTCGGCCTGGCTCTTTTGGGCGGTATAGGCATGTCATTGTGGATTTTGGTGACTCAGTATTTTTCCCGGCATAACATCAAACCGGCTGCCACCTATTTCTGTACCTATTTTATGCCGCGGTGCCGGTCTTTTTCTTGTGGCTGGTGGCAAAGGATTATATAACTGCGGCACCTGAGGCTTCTGCAATACTGGGTATGGAACCCGGCAACCGCCTTTGGCTGGCGCTGCTTCTTTACAGCATTCTGATTTATACCCCGGCCAATACATTGGTCTTTTATGGCAACCGGAATGTCTCTCCGGCCACGGTGGGAATGATCTTGCTGCTGGAGCCTGTGACCGGAATTTCACTGGATATTGCGTTTCTGGGCATGACGCTGACCTGGAATATCATTGCCGGAGGAATAATTATCCTGTTATCAAATCTTGTGCTTATCCTTAAAAAATAACGGCCCGCCGCAGCGGACCGTTAAGCGCTTAGTTAGCACGGTTTTTATTGCGTTTTCTGCGATTGCGGCGGCTTCCGCTTTCCCCGTGGGTAACAGCCAGCTTTTTGCGTTTTTGCTGGGCTTCGGCTGATTTAGGGATCGCAACCATTAACACACCGTCAACATATTCGGCGTCTGCCTGGTCAAACTGCAGATCCGTCGGCAGCGGAATGGTCCGCGAAACGTGGCCGTAGCTGATTTCTGAAAAGTAGCTGCCTTCGCTGTTCTCTTCATGTTCATCGCGTTTCTCTCCGCTGATTGTCATATAACCGTCAGCCGAAATTTCAACATCAATATCTTCTTCGGCAATACCGGGCATTTCTGCGGTAATCATCACTTCATTGGCATTTTCGCTGAGTTCGATTTTGGGCTGCATATCGTTCATTTCCTGGGTGTTGGGAAAATCCAGAAAATTTAAAAACTGCGAAATCAAACCGCGGTAATCATTTCCCTGGTCACGGCGGGCCGACAGTCCGCGGCGGTTGTTGTTTGTTGTCATCATTTGATTAGCCATTATTTTTCTCCTTGCAATTGCATATATTTTGGCGGTTATGATTTAATCGTTTTATCTTTTCTTTCAAGCTCTTCCAGCTTGGATTTGGCCTTGTTTAGCTCATCGGCGTTGGAGAGCCTGTCTCCGGCCCGGTTCATGTAAAAAACCAGACGGCGCAGTGCCAGGGTAGGGTCATTATGGGCGCCTTTCATCAAAACTTTGACAACTTCCGGCGCTTTTTCCGTAAAAGTTCCTTCCGGGGCATGCCACTTTAAATGCTCGTCAACTTCTTCCGACCAATAAGGATTATAGCCGGCTTCTTTTTCACGATGTTGTGTTGTTTCCATAATATTTCTCCTTTCCTCTCTCTTAAATAAGCATAAAAAAAGAGGAACCAAGCGGTTCCTCTCCAAACAGCCATACCAGCAGCGGGCTAATTATCCATACTGATACCTTTTTGTTCCTGAATTTTCTGCCATTTCAGCTTGGCCAGCTGGCGCATGTCGGCAACCTGGTCGGTTTCATCAAGAATTTCTTTGCCGAGAATAGTTTCGATAATATCTTCCAGCGTGATAATACCGATCCAGTTTCCAAACTGATCGATAACCAGAGCCATATGGTTATGGTCTTCCAGCATGTCCGACATCACGTTTTCCAAATGGGCATCCGGTGAAAAACTGCTGATCGGGCGCGCGTAGTTATCAATAATGTCATCGTCTTCAGCCTTATAAGAACTGGATTTATGGATGTATCCCAGAAAAGTCTGTTCGCTCTCGTCCACAATCGGAAAACGTGAAAACGGCGAGGTGGTGACAAACTGGTCAAATTCCTTAATCGTCATTCCCGGCCGCACCACATGAACCACCGTCCGCGGGGTCATAACATCTTTGACATTCACTTCCGGCAGATTAATGATATTGGCAATAACCCGGTATTTGCTGTCGCTGATGGCATTGGTAGCCTTGCCCATTTTGGCCAGGGCCTTAATTTCTTCCTTAATGCTGGAGGTGTCGGCAGCCCCTTTGTTATCAAACCAGCGGGTAATCAGCCCCGACATCCAGATGAGTGGTTTCATAATCCACATCATAATCTCCAAAACCCACACCATTGAAGGAATCAGCTGTTTCCAATATTTGGCGCCGATAGATTTAGGCAGGATTTCCGAGGTCGTCAGAATCAAAAAGGTCATAATGCCCGAAGCCCAGCCAATATAGCCCGGTCCCCAGATCTCGGTCGTCTGGGCGCCGACACCGGTGGCGCCGACAGTATGGGCAATTGTGTTCAAGGACAAAATTGCAACCAGCGGGCTGTCAATATTTTCCTTAAGCTGGGAAACTTTTTTGAAAAGGGTGGGATTTTTATCTTCCAATTGGGCAATATAACTGGGAACAATTGAAAGGAGTGCCGCTTCCATAACGGAACATAAAAATGATATGCCGATGGCACTGACGGCATAAATAATTAAAAGTGTCATTTTTTCCTATATATGTTGTTAAAAACAATCAGGATATACATATAACAAAAAATTTATTAAAAATAAAGAAATATTATGCTAATTTAATCCCAAATATTAACAGGAGGGGACGATGACAGAACCGACAGCGCTTTTTACCGACTTTGACGGCACCATCAGCGATGATGATTTTTTCTGGTTTGTGGCTGACCGTTATTTTGATCTGTCGGCTCTGGAACCGTGGAACAGATACCTGCGCGGGGAGATGACCCACCTTGAAGCCCTGAATGCGATTTTCTCCCAAATCCGCCTGCCGGAAAACGAACTGCTGGCTTTTATTGATACGATCCGGATTGATCCGGAATTTGCACCTGTTGCCGAATTGTGCCGCCGTAAAGGCATACCGGTTTATATTGCTTCTGCCGGCTGCGATTATTATATCAATCGTCTGCTCGGTCCGGTAATTGCCGCCAATAATATCCGCCTGGTTACCAACCACGGGGTTTATTCGCCGCATACCGGCCTGGTTATGCACCCTCCGGCAGACAGCCCCTTTTATGACCCCGGTGTCGGTATTTCCAAGGCCAAGGTTGTCGACCTTTTGCATGAGCAGGGGTACCGCGTGGTGATGGCCGGAGACGGCCCGCCTGATTTCCCGGCCGCTGAGAAAGCCGATGAAGTCTTTGCTAAAAAAATCTTGCTCGAAAAATGTTTGCAGGCTAATATAAAGACCAGGACTTTTAACACATTCAAGGACGTTTATAACTTTATCTGCGAGGTGTAACATGTCGTATCTGCCCTTTCCAAACAAACAAATTAATATTCCCTATCTGTGCAAAATCGGCGAGGGCAAGTTTAACAAAATCGGCAAATATCTTATTGATAAAAATTTCAGCCGTATCGGTTTGTTTTGGGGAGAGGGCATGGAGACGCTGTTCGGCCAGCAGCTGAATGCCACTCTGGAGCCTCACGGGGTGGAGGTAATTGCTAAACAGGAAGTCCGTTTTATTAATATTGAAGAGATTACCCGGATAGCCTTTAACTTGTCTCCTGATCTTGACGCGATAGTCGGTATCGGCGGCGGCAAAACGCTCGATTTCGCCAAATATACCGCTCATCTGCTCAAACTTCCTTTTATTTCGGTGCCGATGTCAACATCCAATGATGGTTTTTGCAGCCCCGGCTGTTCAATTTTGGTCGACGGCCGGCGAAAAAGCGTTAAAGCCAGTATTCCGTTCGGCGTCGTAATTGATTTGGACATTATCAAAAACAGCCCTAAAATTTTTTTCTATTCCGGCCTGGGGGATATGATCTCCAAGGTTACCGCCCTGTGGGATTGGAATAAGGCTTTCAAAAAAGGATATGAACGTTATAACGATTTTGCTTCCCTTCTTGCTTATAATTCGCTGGATTTATTGTTTCTGAAACATTCAACCGATATTGAAGCGCCGGAATTTCAGCGCAGCCTCTGTACGTCGCTGCTCATGAGCGGTATCGCCATGGAAGTGGCCGGAACCTCACGTCCCGCCAGCGGATCGGAGCACCTGATTTCTCATGCCCTGGATAAAATTTCCGCTCGCCCGGCCATGCACGGTATTCAGGTTGGCGTAGCAACTTATCTTTGTGCCATGCTGCAGGATAACCCGCAGACTGCCGGTGTCCGCGAGATTTTGCTCAATACGGGATTCTTTGCTTTTGTCCGTACCAAACCGCTGGATAAAGACGAATTTATCGAGGCCTTGCGGATTGCCCCGACCATTAAACCGGGCTATTATACCATCCTCTCTGAACCCGGAACTTTTGAACGGGCCGTCGAGCTGATCAGCAAGGATCCGATCCTGCAGACGATTATTCAAAAAAATCTTAACATTTGACTAGACATTGTGTTCCTGATGATTACATATCCCCTGCATTTGTATCAACCCATTTTGACAGAGGATTTCAGACGTGGAACGCATGACCGACAGCAATGTTTTATATAAGCTTGAAAACGGCTATCAGATAACTAAAATCAACGGCGAAAATTGTACGCTCCTGCTGCGGGATAATA
>CALYAX010000014.1 GCA_944393665.1 uncultured Alphaproteobacteria bacterium | reverse complement strand
GATAGCCAAATCCACCGTTATCATGATCGGTTCTACCGGCAACAGCAAAACCCTGTTGGCTCAGACACTGGCCAAAATTCTTGATGTCCCGTTTGCCATTTCCGATGCGACCACGCTCACCGAAGCCGGATATGTTGGTGAAGACGTTGAAAATATCATTCTCAAACTGGTGCAAAATGCCAATTATGATATTGAAAAGGCACAGCGCGGCATTGTCTATATTGACGAGATTGATAAGATCACCCGCAAAACCGACGGCCCGTCAATTACCCGCGATGTTTCGGGTGAGGGGGTTCAGCAGGCTCTGCTCAAAATTATTGAAGGCACGGTTGCCAATGTTCCTCCCCAGGGCGGCCGCAAACATCCGCAGCAGGAATTTCTGCATGTTGACACCACTAATATTCTCTTTATCTGCGGCGGTGCTTTTGCCGGACTGGAAAAAATAGTCAGCCGCCGCGGCAAAGATACCTCAATAGGTTTCGGTGCTAAAGTGGCAGCGGAGGAAGAACGCAATATCGGCGAAATAATCAAGGATGTCCAGCCGGAAGATTTGCTTAAATACGGTCTGATTCCCGAATTTATAGGGCGCCTGCCGATTATTGCCACGCTTGGCGATTTGGACGAGGCTGCACTGGTGAAAGTTCTTACCGAGCCTAAAAATGCCTTGGTCAAGCAGTATGTCACCATGTTTGAAATGGAAAATGTCAAACTGACTTTCACTGAAGATGCTTTGACAGCCATTGCCAAAAAGGCGATCGAGCGCAAAACCGGCGCCCGTGGTCTCCGCGCTATTATGGAAGACAACCTGCTGGAACTCATGTATGACATTCCTGATAAAAAGAACGTGGCAGAGATTATTATTAATGCCAAAGTGATTGATGATAAGGCCGCGCCTGAATTTATTTACCGTGAAGAAGAAAAAAACGCCAAAACGGATAAAAAAGCCAGCTAAATATCAACAATTATTCCCCGGCAATTGATATTGCCGGGGTTTTTATTTGAAAACGCCCTGAACCGTATTCAGGAACATTTGTTGCTCAGGTTGACAAAGATAATTATTTGTGCTTAAACCGAAATATCGACAAATAATTATAAATTTTTATTATATGAAAACAAACAAAATCCAGATGCTGGAGCACATGAATTGGCTTGGCATCACCGCAGATGAAGATTATGACCGAATTCGCAGCCTGGTTCCGCGCGCCGGTTTTTATTTATTTTATGACGGGCGGATCGTAGATTACACCGAATACGGCCAGGAAAAAGGAATTTTTATCGACCATGAAAAATATATCAATGTCGGGAAATTTTCTTCTCTTCCTATGACAAAAGAACAAATTCTCCGCTTTTGCGAAGAACATCAGGTCCGGGTACCGTATCTGGCAGACCTTCTGCCGTTGCAGCGTGTTTATCAGGGCGAAAAGGTGCTGAAGTATATTAATCACGCCTTACGCCTGATTCGCCCCCATGAAACGACATTGCCGGAAGATATTTTTGGACAGTTCTGGTATCAGGAAATGCTTGATGAAGCAGAGCCTGACGATAAACGCCGTTTGTTGTTTATAGAGAATGTTTCCGGCCGGATTGGTTCTCCGTCGATGATTATTGACAACGGAGCTGCAGTTGTCAGCCCTTATGGGGATTTGATGCTGCAGACCCGTGACGGTTATGTTTTCAGCAATTTTGAGGTGTGGATGACTTTTCAGGGAACGGTTTTTCTGTTAGCCTCCACGACCATTCCGACAGAAGAAGGGAACAACACCTTTTATGACTGTAAATTTTTATTCAGTCTGAAAGATGATTGTCTGACCTTCTTGGGCAGCAGTCCCAGACGGTTTGAAAATGATGTGTTCAGCTGCAGCGGGGGAACTTATCAGATGTTTAACGGACAACTGATAAAAATTCTTGATTACGGCGGTTTTGTTTACCGCATGGACAATCGGCTGGTTGTGAACCGGTCCGGCTTGCACGGATATTTTGGCGGCGACCAGTATATGCGGGAAGAATTCTATTATTATCTCGAAAAAATGAACGGTATCTACCAGCTGGTTGATACTGATTACCAAAATTAAAAACCAAAGGCCGGAAAAATTCCGGCCTTTGGTTTTATTCATAATAATGAACCTGTGGTCTCATAACCGGGGTATACCAGCGGTCATGATACAGCTTTTTTAATATTTCCTCGTCAAGTTCTAACTTGATTTCCGTTTCCATGTCCGGGAGGGCATTGCTGTCCATGCTTATCAGGACCAAACCTTCTTCACCGTTTCCTTTCAGCATGCGGACCGGATTGTTTCCTTTCACGCGGATAGTTTCCTTTTCTTTGACGGAAATAATTCTACCCTCGTACAGGCTGATGGCGCAGTCTTTGTCCTTAATGAACAAAAGCGGCAAGATTGCTTTTTTCGCTAAATCAACCTTCATCCGCCAGGAAAACCATTTAATCGGAACATTAAAATGACGGGCATAATAAAGAGGATCAAGCCAAAAATTTTCATTCAACTTTCCCTCGTTAATGTAGTCCCTTTCCGAAAAAATGTATTCCTGATACAGAGCTTCGAGTTCTTCATAGGGCATTTCAAAAAACTTTTGCCGGTATGGGGTCTCTAGAATGATCATCCCGTTTTCGGTTTTTAGCTCTGCCCGGTAAATGCGGCAGCTCTGAGCGGAACTAAATCTGTGAAGACCACTCACTGCATTTGGAATCCGAAAAGATGTTTCCGCAATTTTATGTTTTAGAATATCATAAAACATATTGTTTTGTCTGGCGCGGCCGGTGTCAATTTTTATGCCGAAACCGTACATGGAATGCCCGCCGCAGTTTCTTTCCGTAATAACAAAATTTTTTAAATAAGCAGCCGGAATCCCGATATGCCTGGCATAGGTTTCCTTTTCTAAGAGAAAATAATTTTCCATATTGACTGGGTTAAATAGTTTAACAATTGTATCTTTCTGCCCCACTATGCGAAAGTTTGTCCTTTTTGTCAAGAAAAGAGTGCGTTTTATTTGATGTAAAGATACTTTATTAAAAAGCCCCGCCGGAGGGCAGGGCAGTATCAAAGAGAGTTTACTTGTCGTTTTCTTTATTGATGAGCTTTATCTGCCCTTCAATAACCTGCGGGTTATATTTCAAAACCGGAGGCTGGCGCAGGCCGTCTTCCAGTTTGGCCTGAACTTCTTTGCGTTTTAGTTCGCCGCTGTCATCTTTCATCTTAAGCGCATGCTCCCATTGAAAGCGGGCTTCGTTTTTCCGGTCGCCGAACCAATAGGCATCGCCGAGATGGTTGCTGATAACGGCATTGGACGGCTCAATCTCGGCAGCCTTTTCCAGATAATTAACCGCCATGCCGTAATAACCGAGTTTATACAGGGCCCAGCCCAGGCTGTCATTGATGTTGCCGTCTCCCGGTGCCTGATTGTAGGCGCTGACAATCATGGCAAAGGCCCGGTCAACGTTTTTGCCTTGTTTAATCCAGCTGTATCCCAGATAATTTAAAACCAGGTAGTGGTTTTGGCTCAATTCCAGGGCTTTGCTGAAAGCTTGCTCTGCCTTGTCCCACTCGTCATTCTGTTCATAGGCAATGCCCAAAGCATAGTAGAGAACCCAATGCTGATTGTCCTGCGCGGGCATTTTTTTGATGGCTTGTTTATAATATTTAATCGCCTCTTCCGGACGGTTACGCAGCCGCAGAATATCACCCAGATCCAAAAAGATTTGGTAATTATCATTGTCCAGGGCCAGAGATTTCAGCAGCAGCTCTGCACCGTTATAATCCTGAAGCATAACCAGATTATTGGCTTTTTTAAGCTGAACCGTATAATAGGCTTCCGAGCTTTTGCCGATGGTATCATAAACCTCGTTGGCATCGGCATACATCTCCCGGCTTTCTAAAATATCGGCCAGCAGCAGCTTGGCCAAATCATAGTCGGGGTTTTCATAAATAGCCATACTGATGAACATATGTGCAAGATCAACTCCCGCCGCACCTTGACGCAGGGTTGCCGCAATGCTGAACAGGGCCTCGGCAACGCCGTCATTGGGGTTGGCAATCAGCGGGGCGGCATTGCTGCCTGCTTTGCGGATATTATCATTAAGGCGGCGCAGCATATCGGCCAGCAGTTTTTCTTCGTTATAGCGGCTTACCAGTTCGACAGCCTTGTCTTTTTGGCCGGTGCGGATATAAAAGTTGGAGATAATCTGCAATGCCCGGAACGACATTTCCAGACTTTCTTCTTTGACAATAACCTCATAATGCTCCTGGGCTTTGCGGTTGCGGTGGAAATAATCGTTTATCATTCCGGCGTGAAAATGATATAAGGCTTTAAAACTGGGCTCTTTTTGCAGCGGTTTGAGCGCCTTAAGCGCTTTTTCGGGCTGGTTTTGCCCGGTGAAAGCCCAGGCATCCATCAGGGGAGTGATAAATTCGCTGTAAATCGGATTGTCTAATCCGTGTAGGGTTTTTTGACTGTCGGCATACTGGCCTTTTTTCATTTGCTCTACGGCAATGACAATAAAGATAAAACTGTTGTTGTCCCCGTTTTTCAAAGCCTCCCGGGCATATTTTGCCGCTTCGTCCACGCGTCCTTTGGATGCCAGAAGCAAATACAGGCGGCTGACCAGTTCCTGATTATCCGGGTCAATTTCCAAAGCTTTGATATAATAATCGGAAGCTTTGTTAAAATCTTTGCGCAGATGGGCCACCCGGCCGGCAATATACGGACCGTAAGGTTTGGTCGGCTTGGCTTTGGGAGCCTCAGCCGTTGCAGCCGGGCGGCGCGAACTGCTTTCCATCAGATTATTCGAGCAGGAGCCGAACAATGCAATCGAAATCAGTAAAACACCCAAAAATCCAAATTTAGCCATGAGAAATCAACCTCTACCCTACGTAAATCAGCCCTTTTATATTATTCAATTTTTCAAATCATACAATAGCCTTTTAAATATATTATTAAATTTGTGTAAATAAATGTTTTATCTTGCAAAATAAGAGATTTCGTCTAAGTTGAAATTATGAGTAACGATACGGAAAATTTAGCACGGATTTTGGAGTGGTATATCGGCGCCGGGGTTGAAGAAACCTGCGGAGATGAGCCGATGACGCTGGGCACGGCTCCGGTTTCGGTTTCGCTGAAACCGCAGATTAATCTCCGCGCCGCTGTGTCGGCCGCTCCCGCAGCCCCGGTCCGCCAGGCTACGACGCCGCTGGCTCAGGCAACTGGAAATGCCTGCCAGAATGCCAAAGATTTATGCGCCTCCATCAACAGCATGGAAGAACTTCGCACCGCTATGGAAAATTTTGACGGCTGCGCCTTAAAGCTGACGGCTTCCCATACCGTCTTCGGCGACGGCAATCCTCAGGCGCGCGTTGTGTTTGTCGGTGAAGCTCCCGGCGCTGACGAGGACCGTATCGGCGTGCCTTTTGTCGGCCGCAGCGGTCACTTGCTGGATAAGATGCTTGCTGCCATCGGCCTGGATCGGACTCAATGTTACATCTGCAATATTCTACCCTGGCGTCCGCCCGGAAACCGCACCCCGCTCGATTCGGAAATTGCGGTCTGCCTGCCGTTTTTGAAGCGGCAGCTTGATTTGATTAATCCTGATTACATTTTTATGCTCGGCGGTTCGGCTGCAAATGCGCTGCTGGATACGCCGGAATCTATCTCACGCCTGCGCGGCCGCTGGCTTGAATATGTCAAGTCTGACGGTTCCAAAGCAATGGTTCTGGCCAGCTTTCACCCGGCTTATCTGCTGCGTACCCCGGGACAGAAAGCAAAAGCCTGGGCGGATTTTTTGCGCCTGTCCAGGCAAATGAAAGGTGAAAATTAATTGTTATTAATTTATTCACTATTTGTTGGTAAATTATAAAAATACGGATATTATTATAACCAGTTGAAGTTTTACTTATCTCTAAGGGAAAAACAATGAAAAGTACCAAAAAAGTTTTTGTATCTTGTCTTGCTCTCGGTATGGCTGCGGCGCTCAATGCTTCGGCGGCCGATAATGCGGTTTTGTTCAAAGTCCATGACATCGTACCTGTTAAAAATGCCGACGGCAACATTGTTTCCTGCGATCTTGGTGCCACTTTTTATAACCGCACCGGCAATGAAATTGTTAATTCTGCCATTGATTTGATCTGGCATGATGAGGTTGTTTCCGATACCATTGATCAGGAAGCGCGCCAGGCCAAAGAGGCGCAGCGTCTTAACCGCGGCCGCAGCATCAGCCGTTATAACACCGCCACTTATAATGAAAAGGATTTAAATCTGAGCCTGAAACTGCCGCCGCTGAAACCCTATCAGCAGGTGACCCTCAAGTCCAAAATTAATACTGATCGTTGCTTCCTGCTGCTGGGCGATGTCGATGTCCAGGTTACTAATTGCGGTTCTTCCGATGAGGCGTCTGCCCGCCAGGGAAAAATGTCTCCGGGCTGTGAAAATCTTTTCCTGTATGTCTCGCCGCAAAATCCCGAATATTATTCCGAGTTCCAGGCTATTTCACCCGAGGAGCAAAAGGCCCAGGAAACCAGCCAGATGGAGCAGCAGCGCAAGGACATTGATGCCGCGTTCAATCAGGCTAATCAGGAGCTTGCCAAACTGACGGCAACCCTGACCGGTTCAGGGACTAACCAGAGCGGCGGAAAATCTGAATAATCTTATGTTTTAGGGGAGGGTGCCATGAAGTTACAATATACGGCTCTGTTGCTTCCGGCGTTGCTGTCCGGTGCTTTCCCGGTTTTTGCCCAGTCTTTCGGAGCGGGAACAACAGATGCCGTCCCTGCCGCCGGAACATCATTCCTGCCGGCCGGGACCACGCCGGCATTAACGGCGCCCCAGCCGCGGAAAACTTCCGGTAACGCCCGCAGTTCTGCAGCGAAAGATCAGCAAAACTCTGCCCGGCAAGATTTTTTTATGCCTCAGGGAGCAATGTCAGTTTTGGATATGCCGACCAAAGACGGCTCCAAACGCGGTACCGTGGCTATTAACGAAATTGATGAATACGGGCGTCCCCGCCGCAGCAACAAGATCTTTTTGTATTATGACAATTTTAGAATTTCCCGTTCCATTTCCGGAATGACTTCTTGCGATGTCCGTTTTTTTGTAAATAATAATCTCGACAGCCGCATAACCAACCTGGACATCAAACTGGTCTGGCCGAACCTGACCACCGCTGTTTCGTTTGCTGATGTAGCGCCCAATCTGCCAACTTACTATAATTATACTCTTTTAGGCGACGGGTGTTATGATTTGGATAAAATGCCCAATATCGTGGTTAACCGCTGCCGGGTTAAGGGAATGTCTTCAGCGCAATGTGCCGGAGCCATTACCTGGCTGAAATCGGTGCAGTAAATCCCATGCAGTTCCGGGCAGCAGTTTTTATCTGGTTGGGACTTTTAACGGCAATACCGGCTCTTTCGGCCGCTGAACCGGAAGTCAAGGTAATTACGCCGCAGGCTTACGATAAAATCTTAAAATATCTTCTGATAACTCCTTCCGATGTCTCGCTGTACAAAAAGATTTTTCGCTCTCAGGCTAAAGGAGATTTTGAGAAAGCTGCCGATCTGACCGAAGATTTGGAAAATCATATTTTGCTCGGTCATGTCCTGGCCGAAAAATATCTTCACCCTGATTACACCGCTGATTATAAAGAGTTGCAGGCATGGCTGGAACAATATTCCGATTTGCCTCAGGCACTCCGGATTTATAAGCTGGCGCAGCGTAAAGGGCCGGCAGAGGGCCTCACGCCGCCGCGGCAGGGAATCGGCAGCCAGTTTATCCGCGGCTGGAATAATGCCGATCTTGCCCGCCGGACTCCGGCTGAAAAACAATATTTGCTTAATCAGGTTACAAAATTCCGCCGCGAATTAAACCGCGGCCGCACCCGGCAGGCGCGTCTGGTTCTTGAGCAGCCGCGGTTTCGCCGCCTGGCCCCCGATAAATATTGGGACGAACTGGCAGCTTCTCTGGCGATGAAATACTTTGTCGATAATTATAATAAACTGGCTTTGCAATGGGCCGTCCGGGCATCCCGGCGCAAAACTTCCGGTATGGCTCCCTGGGTTGCGGGGCTGGCGTCATGGCGAATGAAAAATTATCGCAACGCTGCACGCTATTTTCAGCAGCTGGCTGATTCCAAAAATCCGGATAACTGGCTGGTATCCGCCGGTGCTTTTTGGGCATACCGGTCTTACTCAAGGTTAAACGATCAGGCTGCCGCCAAAAAAATGCTGCTTCGCGCTGCCCGGTTTCCGCACACTTTTTATGGTATTTTAGGCGCGTTTAAAGCCGGGCGCCCGTTGGATTATAATTGGAACAGCAGCGCCTACCTCAGTAATTTTGACAATCTGGATTATGTATATGATTTGCTGGCATCGCCGGCCATCAGGCGCGCCATTATCCTTATTCATGCCAAACGCCCCGATCTTGCTGAGGATGAAATCCGTTATGCTTTTGACAACATGACGCCTAAACAGCAGGAAGCAGTTATTTTTATAGCCGCCCAATATAAAATGCACGCCCTGGCAATTTACTGCTGCAAACAGGTTTCAGGCAATAAATCCGCGTATGACCGGCTGGCTTATCCGATTCCCGAATGGGTGCGTCAGGGGCCCTGGCGGGTGGAAAAAGCTTTGGTTCTGGGGTTAATCCGCCAGGAGTCATCATTCAAGGTTGATGCCCGCAGCGCGGCAGGAGCGCATGGCCTGATGCAGCTGATGCCCAATACCGCTTATCATATAACCAGGGACCGCTCCATCAAAACGGACAGCAGCCGCCTGCTGGCCGCTGATTATAACCTGGAACTGGGACAGCGTTATGTGGAATATCTGCTCTCCAAACCTTTTATCAACGGCAATCTGTTTTATCTGATGGCGGCCTATAATGCCGGCCCCGGAAATCTGGTTAAATGGCAGAAAAACACTGTCTACGGTAATGATCCGCTAATGTTTATAGAAGCAGTTCCCTCAGCTGAAACCCGGATTTACATCGAACGGGTAACAGCCAATTACTGGATTTATAACAGTCGTTTTGGTATGCCCAGTCCGACGCTGGAGCAGGTGGCTGCCGGTAAATGGCCAATGTTAAGCAAATTCTGACGCTGTTTTTTAATTTTCTTATTTTTGTAACATTTTTAGACTAGATTGGACGAAAATTTTGTGTTATTCTTAATCTGATATTGTATTAGTAATCCGCCGATTTTAACCTTTGGTTCTTTATCGGCACAAAAATAAGAAATTATGAATTATTCTAATTTTCCCGCTCCGGGGATCGGGCTGTTCATTATCATAATGTCAGCGATTTATGTTGCCGCAGCTTTTGCACCGCTGCAGTCAACTCTGGTAAAAATTAATGTAAAGATAAAATATCCGGCCAAACGGCTGGGGATAGTTGTCTTTACGGCAATGTTGGTGCAACTTATCAGTCTGCTTTGCCCCGCGCCAACCGGTAATTTAATTGAACTTTGGGGCATGGATATTACTTTGCCGTTGATTTCAGGGATATTAACTGTCATCCTTTTTCTGGATTGGGAAGAAGAAGATATCTTTGAAATGGCCTTAACCGCGATTTTATATGGCGCAGTGGTTATGGCGGTAGAGTTGGTCGCCATATATTATTTTTTTGCTCCGACCCGCGGTTTGTTTATGGCTGTTGTCGGAGCTGTCCTCTACGGTGTTCTGGCCCGGGAGATGAAATTAAATATTCTTGCCAGAAAATATTAAGAAAAAGGCCGCCTGCAATCAGACGGCTTTTTTCTTCTCCTTGCTTGAAACCTCTGTCCCCGCGCTTATATTTCTAATCAGCAGTCATTCATGCTTAATAAAAGGGGAAAACTCATGGAATTATACTTATTCTTATCTTTCGTATTGCTTTATTTTCTGACTTCTTTTTTCGTAAAACCTACCGTTCAGCATAAAATTTGGACATTTGCTTTCATTATCGCCTTTGTGGTTACCTCAATGTCTATTGGCTTTTTGCGTGTCAATCAGCAGGATGTGATGATGTCGGCCAGCCAGCTGAACTGGTATTACATGCTTTATCTCTTCGGATCGATGGCGGTGGTTTTGGGCGCGATAAATCTCTGGATGTATCGCAAAGCCATCTGGAAGACCCTTTTCACCAGTTCCGACGCGGAAGAAGACGAGGAAGAGGAAGCCTATAACCGTTAATTACCACAGGTTAAGATTTTGCAGCAGCTGGCGCCCCATTTGGTTAAGCCGGTTGAGCAAAATACTCCGCCATGCTAAAGTTGAGCCGCCGGCGCAGGGATCTGCCTGGCGGTTAACTATTTTCCCATTCCAGTTTTCAGGATTTTCCCGTTTGAAATCTGCTGCTTTGCAGCCGAGCAGAAATTCAAGATTCTCAATTCCTTCTTGAGCATTATCGCTGGCGTGAATCAGATTGCCGTTCAGCCAGGAGCGGTATTTAACTTTGGCTTGGCACATTCTAATGTTAAGTCCTTGCAAGTGCCGGGGATGTTTGTCTTCTGCCACAATCACCAAAAAATCGCCGTTGCCGCATTCCTTTTCCTTGCGGATGCCCTTAGGCAGATTTTTACCATAAAATTTTGCCAGGCAGGCGCTGAATTTTTCGCGTGGCCAGCTCTGGTTGTAAACTTGTTTGATCGTAAAATGAGAGCGGATATCGGCAATAATTTCATCGCTCAGATAGCGGCCCTTTTCCCAGATAATAAATACATGTAGTTCCGATGTCATCGTTGTGTCCATTCTTTCATATAAGTCCGGCTTCCCGCTCTGCGGCGGAAAGCAAAGTGAGTTAAGAAAGAATCAGACTATCGGAGGCCTGTATAGATTATTGGGGGTAAAACTGTAAGTCAGGTTAATTTTGCGCAGCTGCTGCGGCTGTCCGGTGCTGATCACGTCAAAAACCAGCTCGTAATGGCAGGCTTTAACTTCAAAAGCCAATACCCCGGCATAATGAAAAACGTAGTCATTCAAATCGTCATAATCATTATCGGCATGCGTATTTTCCGTCGAAAAAATTTCCCGGTTTCCGAGTTTAATATCGCTGACGTCCAAAATATCAAAAATAGAGATAATGAACGCCGCCATTAAGATGTATGACAGCCATTTTCTCATAATGTGACAATAATATAACAAATTTGTCATTTTGCAATATTTAATTCTTCTTATGAATTAAAAGAGGGTATGTAAATCTTGAACTTGAATCTCCGGGCGGCTTGGTATATTTATAAAATATCATTTATATTGAAAGGAAAATCCCATGGATAATAATTCAAGCTGCTGCAATTCCAAATTTTCCGGAGCGGTCATCATCGCTGTCGGGCTGTTTCTGGCCGGTTTCTTTCCCGGATATTACTACTATCAGGCTAAAATGAATTCAAATTTTGTCACCGTTAAAGGTTTGGCGGAAATGGATGTTAAAGCCGATCTCGCCATCTGGAACCTGAAGTTTGTTGTCACCGGAAATGATCTCAAAATCACTCAGAGCGAAATTGCCCGTCAGCGCGGGATTATCACTTCCTTTTTGCAAAAACAGGGAATTCAGGCCGCAGAAATCAGCGAGGGGCGTGTTGAAACCAATGACCTGATGGCAAATCCTTACCGCTCTAATAATGATATGACCTCGCGGTTTATCGTCAGCCAGACGCTGACCGTCCGTTCGCCCAATGTGGACCTGATTGAGCAGGCTCTGCGCAAGAACGGCGATATGGTTTCCGAAGGAATTATTTTTGACAACCAGTATGGTTCGCCGGTGACTTATATTTTTACCGGCTTGAATCAGATCAAGCCTCGGATGTTGGAAGAAGCCACCAAGAATGCCGCTGCGGCTGCTGCCGAGTTTGCCAAAAGTTCCAACAGCCGCGTCGGTAAAATTCGTACCGCCAGCCAGGGCGTTTTCTCAATTATGCCGCGCGAACAAGCTCCCGATGTCAGCGAAAACGGATCAATTAATAAAACTGTCCGCGTGGTTTCCACGGTTCAGTACTGGCTTGAATAATGTTGTTCCGGCTTTGAGAAGGATTATAAAAAAGCTTCCGCAGGGGAGCTTTTTTAGGTTAGATGTCGGCAATCACGACCATGCTGATAATCTCATCAGGATCGTTTACTGAGCCGTTCATTCCGTCACCGCGTTTGATGGCGTCCACATGCTCCATTCCGGAAGTGACTTCGCCCCAGACGGTATATTGACCGTTTAACCAGTCACAGTCATTAAAACAAATGAAAAATTGGCTGTCGGCAGAATCAACGTCCATTGCCCGCGCCATTGATACAGTTCCGCGCTTATGGGGTTTGGTATTAAATTCGGCTTTCAGTTTTTTGCCGCTGCCTCCGGTTCCGGTACCGTAAGGACAACCGGTCTGTGCCATAAAGCCGTCAATGACCCGGTGAAATTTTAATCCGTTATAAAACCCGGCGCGTACCAGCTCTTTAATTCTGGCCACATGATTGGGGGCAGCCGAGGGGTACATTTCAATCACCACATCGCCGTCTTTGAGCTTCAGCAGCAGGCTGTTTTCGGGATCTTGCACCGGATAGGAGTGCTTGATTTTTTTCGCCCGCGATCTGCTCACCGGCAGTTTTTTGGTTTCCGCCGCTTTTAGTCCTTTGGTCTTGCTGCCGCCAAGCTTTTTAGCCTCGGCGCTTTTCAGGAGCTTGGGTTCTTTTGAAGCGGTTTCTTTTTTTACTTCTTTAGTCATGGCATATCTCTTTTCTTAAAAGTTGATTTCAGAAAATCCTACATTGTTTATATAGTTATCAATTGCTTGTTTTGCATAATGTGAAATATTTTCCGGGAGCCGGTCAAGGGAAAACCATTTTAAATCCCCGCAGACATCGTTTTCCATCAGCCCGGCAGTTCCGGAAAATTTATCGGTTACGATGACAAATTCTATTGACTGCCAGCTATCTGGCCGGGGTGTAATACGGTGAAGAACCGATACAACTTTCAAGTCACTTTCCCTAATCTCCAGGTTGACCTCTTCCTTGATCTCACGGACAGCCGCCTGTAAAACGGTTTCCCCGTTTTCCATACAGCCTCCGACCAGACTGTATAAACCGGCATCGAATTTATTTTTGCGCAGTTCCATCAAAACTTTTCCGTCTTTGAGGATAATGACAAAAACGCCGCCAATCAGTTTAAAACGTTCAGACATTGTTTACCCTTTCCTAAAGTATTAAAACAGAATAAACTAAAATTCCGGCGATTTAAACTTTGGATTAGCGCCTGTTAATTCATTTCCGCAACATATTTGGCAATTTGTTCCTGCACGTTGTCTTCGGTTGACGTGATATCATCAGTGCGGTAGATATTAAAAATTTTCACATTATGAATCCCCAAAGCGCCAAAAGCTTTTTTCAGGACATATTCATAGCCGATTTCCGGTTCAAGGCTGTCATTGCTTCCGCCCCAGGCGGTGATAATAATCACTTCCTTATTTAAAAGCCTGGGCGACCAGTCGGGATTAATCGTCACGTCAAACTGTACCATATGCTCCAGAAAACTTTTAAAGACGGCCGGCATATCATAATCATACCCGGCCAGGCCAATGACATAAATGTCGTTTTCAAGCAGCGGACGCATATTAACCTGTTCCAGAAGCTGTTTTTGCTTGTCATTGCGGAGATCTTCCGGCGTGTGTGCGGCGGTGTCCCATTCTGCATTCAGATAAGGCACCGGGGCCGCAGTCAGGTCCCAGAGCGTTGTCGTGCTGCCGGGAAATTTTTCTTTGATTTTTCCGACCGCAAAAGCGGCATTGCGGCTCGAATAAGATTCATCAGCGCTGCGGATGGAAGTGTTAATCTGTAAAATTTGTTTGGGCATGGTTTTCTCCTGAAATATTTTAAGAGATATATAGCCCTGATTTGAGATGAATCAATATTTAAGACTGAGAACGTAGTCTACCCTTTGTTCCGGAGTCAGGCCCTGCGGATAAAACTTGTCAATTTCCCGGATTTTTGCCCGCAGCCCCTTACCGTTGGCAATCTGAATTGCCAAACCCGGACGGGCATTAAGTTCCAGCATCATCGGCCCGCGGTAAGCATCAAGGACAATGTCCGCCCCCAGATAGCCGAGACCGGTCATTTCATAGGCTTTGGCTCCGATAATCAGGTGTTCGCGCCAATAGGGAACTTTAATTCCCATCAAATCGGCTCCGGTATCAGGCTGGCGGGTCACCGGTTCATTCCATTGCACGCCGTGCAGCGCTTCTCCGGTTTGAATGTCCAATCCGACCCCTACAGCGCCCTGATGAAGATTGGCTCTGCCTTCCGAAGCTTTGGTCGGCAGACGGGTCATAGCCATTGCCGGATAACCTTTATAAACAATAATCCGCACATCGGGCACGCCCTGATAGCTGTAATCTTTGAAAATATCTGAAAAGTGGACCAGCTCTTCAATAACCGCCACATCATAACGGCCGCCTAAAGAATATAAGCCGCTTAAAATATTGGAAATATGCTGGTAGATTTCAGCATAACTGACGCTACGTCCGGAAGCTGTCGTAAAAGTGTCGCCGTTGTGATCAAGAATAACCAGAACACCTTTGCCGCCGCTGCCCTGCGCAGGCTTAATCACAAAGTCTTTGCGCTCTCGGACAATTTCCAGGATGTTTTTAACCTCATACTGGTGCTCAATTGTTCCGATCAGTCCTGGCGTCGAGATCCCGATTTTATTGGCCAGTGTTTTGGTTTTAACCTTGTCGTCAACCAGCGGATACAGGCGGCGGTCATTATTGGGGGCAATAATGTCATAATTCCGGCGGTTCATTCCCATAACACCTGCTTTTCGGAGATCGCTGGGCTTGGCCAGCCTGGGCAGCCAGTTCCACATCGGCTTATCCTTTCACCAGCGGGCGGAAACGCTTCAGTTCCGTCAGGCGGTAGCCGGTATAGGTGCCCAGCAGCATGACAATAACTAAAATCACCAGATTAAGTTCGTTAAAGGCATACATGATATGACGGATATATTCGTCACGGATAATCACATAGACCACAATCGCCACCACAATGCTGTAAAAAACTTCTTTTCCGGCATTAACGGCGCCGTCTTCCTCCCAGGTAATGGAAGCCCGCTCAATAATCCAGGCCATGATAATAATGGGGAAAAAGACTGCCGACTGGCCAATGTCAAAATGCATTTTATATCCGGCGACTGTCAGCATCTGCATAATGATGATAACAAAAATAACCACCGAAGAAATCCGCGGTACCAGCAGCAGATTAAGCTTGGAAAGCACAAAACGCATGACCAGGCCGATACCGATGATCACCCCGAAACAGATAATTCCCGGCCAAAATCCGGTCTTAACCAAAGCCATTGACAACAACATCGGGGTAAAAGTACCCATTGTCTGCAGCCCGACCACGTTGCGCATCAGCACAATGACCAAAATTGCCAGCGGAAAAATCGCCAGCCATTTAAGGGTGTTTTGTTCCGCCAGCGGAAGGCTGTAAATCGAATAATCAAAACGCGATTTTTGCCCCGCCAGTTTAGCCCGCCGCCCGGCAAGGGAAATAGACGAGGTAACCGACTTGATAACTGAAAATTTAATGCTTGAGTTATCGCCGCCTTCCACATCAATCAGAGACGTTCCTCCGCGCTGGAAGACCACAAAATTCTCCGGTAACCCCTTGTCGCCGGTTTTAATATCATAAATTTTCCATTGATTATCGATATAGGCTTCCAGCATCAGGTCCGGATTAAATGATTTTTTATTTTCTTCCAGCCGGAAACCTCTCACCACCCGGGTGGGAATTTCTTTAATCGCCAGCAAATCGCGCAGCTGGGAAGCCATTTCAGCCTGTGTTTTTTTCAATGGCAGATAAGATTGCACGGTAGCTTCCGGAGGCACCTGATTCAACAGGCGGATAACCTGACTAACACTGTCGCCCGGCAATTTGGCGGCAATTGCCAGAATCTGTTTAGCCGCGGCCAGACGCTGTTCTTCCATCACCGGCGCTTGCGGTTTTGGGGGACGCGGCGCTTTGGTTTTTCCCCGGGTGTCAATATTGTCAAACAGCATAACCCGGTAGTAAATGTCCTGCGGGTTTTCCTGTGCCGGCGCTGTCAAAACCATACGCGTGCCGTTTTTCTTGATTTTGTAACCGCTCGCGACCACATTTTCTTCCAGCACCTTATAAGCTGATGAATTCTGCGGTGTCGTCAGGCTTACTTTAATCGGCTCCCCGTTAGGCTCAAAAGAAATATGAGCCTCAATGGTCCAGACATCGGAGTTTTGTTTGGGGGCAAAATTAAAGCCCCAGTATTCGACTTTGTAATAGATGCTGTACGCCGCAAAGGCGATTGACAAGACCAGCAGGATAGAAAGTATAAAACGGACCGAGGTAAATTTTTTCAGCATTTAGCTTCTCTTTAGTGCAAAGTATTTTCGAGGGAGGGATCAATCAGAAAACGGCCGTTAAGAATATTGCGCCCGATTAAAACCTGATAAGTAAATTTTTCACGGTCGGCCAGTGTAAAATCGGCATTAATCAGTTCGTCGCCGATTTTGACATCCATGTTAACCACAATCCGTTTTTCATTCTTTTCAATGCGCCGGATTGTGGTCTTGCGGACAATCTTTTTTTCAAAACGGTGTTTCTCGCCTTGTCCGTCATGATCAAGGTTAAAGGCCACCCATTTTTCGCCGTCGCGTTCAAATTGCTTGATTTTTGACACATCAAGGGAAGAGGTTTCGGCGCCGGTGTCAATCCGTGCTTCAAACGGGGCCTTGATAGGCAAAATATAAACCTGTTCTACCCCGCCGATAATTTCCAGTCCCGGGTGGGACGGCCGCGGGGCTTCAACCGCGGGAACAATCACCGGCTTGATTTGATTTTGGCAGCCAGACGTCATGAGAACTATTCCTAAAGCGATAAAAAATTGTTTGAATTTATTCATTATGAACCATTAAAAATCAAGGGTTAAAAAGCTGTTCTTATTTAGGAGCAGATTAAGCAAAAAGTAAAGTTAAAATACTTGTTTATACATAGTTTATACACCGAAAAAAGCCGGCATTGAGGCCGGCTCTTTTGCGGAGAATAATTTAGAAAAAGACCGTGCCGCGCAAACTGACCACCGTGGCGTGATCAGATTTAAAGTTTTCGGCCGGGTCAAAGTAAAACTGAATGTCCGGCGTAATGGTCATCCATTTTGAAATTCCCCATGCCCAATAGGCTTCAAGAACTTTTTCGGCATCATGTGCCAGCGGGCTTCCCACGGCATCTTTATTGATTTTGTTATAAGCCCCTGCAAAGCCGATCTGATCCAGGGGATTGCGGTCCAGCGGATTATTGATGACCGCGCCCAGCACCCATGACTGGTCAATTGTTTCCTGGCTGCCCGACACGCCGTTCACGCGGGCAAAAATACTCCATTTATCGCCCAAATCCTGACTCAGGTTTAATGACCAGCCGTTGGTGGTTTCCTGTTGTTTGAACGTGTAGGGCATATTGTAAAGGGTAACCGAGTATTGTCCGGCACCCAGCCCTTTGATCGTGGGGTTATAGGAAATATAGCCGAAGGTGGCATAATGCTTGTCATCCAAATGGGTAAAGACAATACCGTCACCGTCGGTATTGGTCGCATCTTGTGCGCCGATAGCCAGAGTCCATTCCGAGGTCGGCGTAATCTGGATAAAACCGCCCAAAGAAGCTGTCGGATAGCTTGAAGATGCGTTTTGTGACAGAGCATAGTTGATAAAGTTAACCTGCTGGTTGGAATCATAAGCCGTCCCGTCAAAATTATACATCGGAAACTGACCGAGAGCCAGAGTCAGCCAGTCATATTCTCCCGGCAGCTGATAGCTGAAATATAATTCGTCAAAAGAATTTGACTGGGAGGTATAGTCATTAATTCCCGTCACCACGCCAATCTTGTCACCAATTTTTTCTGCGGTGTTTCCGGAATAACGTGCCATGTTATAGGCCACGTTTAAGGTACCGGTACCATATTCATTGCTGAACGGCGTCCAGGTAATTGACGGGTAAACCATCGTTTGAAAAGCGGTCTTTTTACCATTAGGAGCGCCGTATTGCGGCATATAGGAAATATCAATGGCATAGTCAAAATTATAATCTTTACTGAGCCGGTTTTTAAATGCGGTATAGTCATTGCCCAAATCGGTAAATAAATGGTTGCGCTGGATTTTATTGGCCGCTACCCGTTGCTTGGCGCTTTTGGTTTGTTTATGAACATCCTGCGCTTTCATTTCAGTGGTGGAATTAGCGGCATATTGTGCCTGAGCCGGAACCGCGGCAAGTCCCGAAAGCCCTAACAAAGCCGCAGACAGAATGATGGTTTGTCTTTTCATGACTGATTACCCCTCAAAAGTTGTTGTCCCGACCATATATGCGTGATGGCTAAATTTTAAAGGGCTAAATAAGCAATAATTTTTGGACAAACATGGTAATTATTGCTTGACTTTTGTCTAAGCTTTGGCTAGTCTTCTTACATTCAGAGATATTATTTATGAATGTATAATTTAAAACCCAGTTGCTATGTGTAAAATTTTTACAAACGGTTATGAAATTGAAAACAGTAAATTAGTAACCAAATTATTAAGCGAAAAATTCGCAAATGAAATCAAGCATTATGATTTGTTTTCAAATGCTTATATAAGTAGTCGGATGATTCTAAACGGCCATCCCTGGGTCATGGAATTACGTAGAAAAGCCGGAAATCAGGTTGCCTATATAATTCTTGAGGGATATAATGACCAAAATAAGCGTAATGCTTATTTTTACAGGGGACCAATGAATTTTCCCTGTCTTGATTTTTCAGAACTTTCTTTTTCCTCAGGGAACTACCAGGGAAGAATAACTCGCAACAGCGAGAATGAACCGGTCGTCTACTGGAAAAAAATCGAATAAAACAAAAGCAGCTTCGGCTGCTTTTTTTTTGCCTGATCAGCCCGCCAGATAGGTTTTGACGGCATCATCGCGCTCAAACAGATAGAGCAGGGTGCGCAGCGCCTGTCCCCTCGGGGTTTGCAGATTGGGATCAAGTTCCAGAACC
The DNA here is from genome assembly GCA_944393665.1 of uncultured Alphaproteobacteria bacterium. Classification (GTDB taxonomy): domain Bacteria; phylum Pseudomonadota; class Alphaproteobacteria; order RF32; family CAG-239; genus CAZU01. The sequence continues at coordinate 18,705 of CALYAX010000014.1, read as the reverse complement.
ATCTTGGCATCTTGATTGGCAATCCGCAGCAAATCTTTATGAACACTCATATCCGCCAGCTTAAATTCACTGAAACCGCTTTGTCTGGTTCCCAAAATCTCGCCGCTGCCGCGCAGTTCCAGATCTTTTTCGGCAATCAGAAAGCCGTCTTCGGTTTCCCGCATGATGTTCAGCCGTTCGCGGGCTGTTTCGCTCAGGCGCCCGGCATACATCAAAATGCAGGTTGAGGCTTCAAATCCACGTTTAATCCGTCCCCGCAGCTGATGGAGCTGCGCCAGGCCGAATCTTTCGGCATGTTCAATAATCATCACTGTTGCTTCCGGCACATTGACGCCCACTTCAATAACGGTTGTTGCTACCAGCAGTTTAATCTCGCCGTTTTTAAACTGCTCCATGACGGTGTCTTTTTCCTTTTCTTTCATTTTGCCGTGAACCAGCCCGACATCGCGGCCGAAAATTTTTTGTAAGCTGGCAAAGCGCTCTTCGGCCGCCGCCAGGTCTGATTTCTCCGATTCTTCAACCAGCGGGCAAACCCAGTAAGCCCTGGTTCCGCTTTGCAGTTTGCGGCGCAATCCGCTGACAACCTCGCTGATTTTATCAACCGGAACCACCCGGGTGTCTACCGGCTTGCGTCCTTCCGGCACCTGGTCGATTTTGGAATATTCCATATCGCCGTAAGCCGTCAGAATCAGCGTCCGCGGAATCGGCGTCGCCGTCATAACCAAAATATCTGCTTTGTTGCCTTTGGACGAAAGATTCAGGCGCTGGTGCACGCCGAAACGGTGCTGTTCGTCCACCACCGCCAACGCCAGATCTTTAAATTTGACTTCCTCCTGAAACAAAGCATGCGTTCCGATTAAAATATCAATTTTGCCGTCTTCCAGATCAGACAACAGCGCCGCACGGGCCTTTCCCTTAGTTCTTCCGGTCAGCAGTTCGGCCCGGATACCGATACTCTCACACAGCGGCTGAATAGTTTCCAGATGCTGTTTGGCGAGGATTTCCGTCGGTGCCATAATTGCCGCCTGAGCACCGCATTCCGCGGCATTAAGCATCGCCAGGAGCGCCACGATGGTTTTGCCGCTGCCCACATCGCCTTGCAGCAGCCGCAGCATTCGGAAAGCTTGTCCCTGATCGGCGTAAATCTCGCTCAAAACCTTTTCCTGCGCTTCGGTCAGCTTAAACGGCAGCTGTTCCAGAATCTTGCGGCGCAGCAGCCCGTTGCCGCGGATTTCCCTTCCGGCTTGTTTTTTTACCCTTTGCCGCACGATTGCCAGCGCTGTCTGATTAGCCAGCAGCTCGTCATAAGCCAGGCGGCAGCGCGCCGGGGTTGAAGGGTCCAAATCGGCAGCCCGCTGCGGGTTATGAACTGCCAGTAAGGCCGCCCGGAAACTGCTCCAGCCTTGTTTTTGTTTAAATTCGGTGTTTTGCCATTCCGGCAGGTCGGGCAGGCGCGCCAGAGCCTGCTTAATCCATTTGCCCAGCATCTTGTTGGTGATACCGGCCGTAAGCGGGTAAACTGTTTCAACGCCAAGAACCTTGTCAATTTCTTCCGGTTTGACAATATAGTCGGGATGACTCATCTGCAGCTGGCCGTTAAAACTGTCCAGCTTGCCGGAAATAACACGTTCGGCGCCGGCCGGCAGGTTTTTGGCAATCGAGTCGGCATAGACTTTGAAAAAAATCAGCGTCAGTTGCTCGCTGTCATCTTCCACAATCACCCGGTAGGGCTGTTTGCGGCTTTTAGGCGCAATATGCTCAACCACGCGGACTTTAACGGTTATAATCCGCCCCGGAACAGCCTCGGTCAGCCTCGGCGAATAGCGGCGGTCGATAATATTGGACGGCAGATGCCACAGCATATCGACGATTTTGTCTCCGATCAGGCCGGCAACCAGCTTGGAGCTGCGTTCTCCAATCCCTTTGATGGTGCTAATTCCGGCAAACAGCGGATATAAAATTTCCGGGCGCATTAAAAACCTAAAATAAATGTTGCTATCATGGCGTTATTGTATATATTTTAGAACCGTAAGTAAATGCAAAGATGAGATTAATGCAGTATAATCTTGATAATCTGGCGGGTTACACCGTGTCTTCGGTTCCGGAGGGCTATGAGGCCTTTTTGCTGGATAACTTTGCCCAAAATCTGCCCTCAAAAAGCCTTTCAAAAGATATTTTATACATCGTTTCCGATGGTGCCGCCCTGGCCCGTACCGCCGATTTGCTTGAATATCTCAATCCCGGCCTGCAGGTGCTGCGCTTTCCTGCCTGGGATACGGTTCCTTATGACCGGGTATCGCCCAATGTCAACATTACCGCCGCGCGAATTGACACGCTTTCCGAGCTGGCGCTGCATTCCGGTTCAAAAAAGCCCCGGGTGATAATTACTTCAATCGGAGCCGTCCTGCAAAAACTGCCGCCGCGGGCTGTTTTTCTTAATTCGTCACGTGAAGTTTCGGTTGGCAACAGATTGGATTTTAATGATTTTACTCATTATGCTTCAGTAAACGGCTATACCCGGGTCGAACAGGTTATCGAACCCGGGGAATATGCTGTGCGCGGCGATATTATTGATATTTTTCCGGTCGGTACGGCAGACCCCCTGCGGATTGATCTCTTTGATGACGAGGTCGAGCGTATTCGCACCTTCGACGCCATGAGCCAGCGCACCACCGGTGAAATAAAAAGCTATACCTTTAAGGTCATGAGCGAGGTTTTGCTTAATGACAATACCATAAAATCTTTCCGCGCCAATTATCGCGAGGCTTTTGGCGCTGCTTTCAAAGATGACGAAATTTATGAGGCAGTTTCTGAAGGCCGCAAATATCTTGGTATGGAAAACTGGCTGCCGTTTTTCTATGACAACAGCCTGCCGACGCTTTTTGATTATCTGCCCGCCGCCAAATTGGTTTTGGGCAAAAATATTGATGAGGCGGCACGGGCTAAAGCAGAAAGCATCGCCGATTATTATCAGGCGCGGCTGGAGGCTTTGTCGGTCAAATCAGCTGCCGAAATCGATGTTTACCGCCCGGTTAAACCGGAGCTGTTCTTTTTGACCAATGAACAGTTTAAAAAAATAATTGATAAAAAACAAGCTGTTGAACTCACAAGTTTAAGTATACCTGACGGTGAAAATGTTATCAATGCCGGAGTCATTCCGGGACGAAATTTTTCTAACGCAAAAAACATTAATGCCGGACAGATTTATTCAGCTTTAAAAGACTATCTGGCCGAAAATAAAAAATTGGCCCGGATTATTGCCTGTTACAGCGAGGGGTCAAGGGAACGCCTGTTCAGTTTAATGAATGAATATGAAATTCCGGACCTGGGTTTCGCCGAAAATTGGGCCGAAGCAGCCGGCAAATCGCAAACGAAAACGGTTCTTGCCGTTATGCCGCTGGTTCACGGTTTTAAGGGGCAGGGCTGGTGCCTGATCGGGGAGGCGGATATTCTTGGCGAGCGCCAGAACCGCCGCCATCTTAAAAAAGTGACGGCCAAAGATTTTATTGCCGATGTTTCGGCTTTGAATATCGGCGAACTTGTGGTTCATATTGAACATGGCATCGGCCGCTTTATGGGCTTGGAAAACATTACTGCCGGCGGTGCGCCGCACGACTGTTTGAAAATTGTTTATGCCAATGATGCCAAACTGTTTGTGCCGGTGGAAAATATTGAAGTTGTTTCCCGGTACGGCATCGAAGATGACAATATCCAGCTGGATGTGCTGGGCGGCGTAGCCTGGCAGGCCAAAAAGGCCAAAGTAAAAGAAAAAATCCGCGACATTGCCGAAAAGCTGATTAAAATTGCTGCCGAGCGCCAGTTGAAAAAGGCGGATTGTTTTACGCCGCCGCAGGGGCTTTATGATGATTTCTGCTCGCGCTTTCCTTATAATGAAACCGATGACCAGCTGAACGCCATCAGCGATGTCATGGCCGATTTAAATGCTGCTGTTCCCATGGACCGCCTGGTATGCGGCGATGTCGGCTTTGGCAAAACCGAGGTGGCGCTGCGGGCGGCTTTTGCCGTTGCTGCTTCCGGAGCCCAGGTGGCTTTAATCGTGCCCACCACCTTATTGGCGCGCCAGCATTATCAAAACTTTAAGCAGCGTCTGGAAGGTTTTCCCGTCCGGGTTAAAATGCTTTCCCGTCTGGTGACGCCCAAAGAGGCTGCTCAGACCAAACAGGGGCTGGCCGACGGCTCTGTTGAAATTGTCATCGGAACACATGCGCTGCTGTCTAAAGATATTAAATTCTGCAACCTCGGGCTGCTGATTATTGATGAAGAGCAGCATTTTGGTGTTGCCCACAAAGAAAAACTGAAAAGTCTGAAATCAGATGTTCATGTCTTGACCCTGACCGCCACCCCGATACCGCGGACATTGCAGCTGTCCCTGACCGGTGTCAAACAGCTGAGCATTATTGCCACGCCCCCGGTTGACCGTCTGGCAGCGCGGACTTTTGTGATGCCGTTTGACCCCGTGATGGTGCGCGAGGCTATCTTGCGCGAAAAATTCCGCGGCGGACAGGTTTTTGTGGTTTGCCCCCGGGTATCGGATATTGCCGGCGTGGAACGCGATTTGCGTGCTCTGGTCCCGGATATCAAAATTCTGGTTGCTCACGGCCAGATGCCCGTCAAACAGCTTGAGGGCGTTATGAATGATTTTGCCGACGGCAAGGCGGATCTGCTGCTGTCCACCACCATTATTGAATCCGGCATTGATATGCCTTCGGTAAATACGATGATTGTTTACCGGTCCGATATGTTCGGCCTCGCTCAGTTATATCAGCTCAAGGGTCGGGTCGGGCGCGCCAAACTGCGCGGATATTGTTACTTCACCATTCCGCCGAAACGCATTCTCAAACCCATTGCCGAACGCCGTCTGAATATTTTGCAGGCTTTGGATACTTTAGGCGCCGGGTTCTCCCTGGCCAGCCACGATATGGACATCCGCGGCTCGGGAAATATTTTGGGTGAAGAACAGTCGGGCCATATTAAGGAAGTGGGAATTGCTTTGTATCAGCATATGCTGGAGGAAGAAATTCTCCGCCTCAAATCGGCTTCTCTCGGTGATGTCAAATCAACACAAATCCATGACTGGGCCCCGCAGATTACGACCGGAATCCCGATTATGATTCCTGAAAGTTATGTGCGGGATCTGGGTGTGCGCCTGGGGCTGTATAAACGTATCGGTGAAATCGATGGCAAAGAGGGAATTGCCGACATGCGCGAAGAATTGGTCGACCGTTTCGGTCCTCTGCCGCCGGAGGTTGACAACCTGCTGAAAACTGTGGAAATAAAATTGTTGTGCCGTACTGCCAATATTGAGAAAATCGATGCCGGAGCCAAGGGGATTTTGATCGCTTTCCGCAATAATTCTTTTCCCGAGCCCGAAAAGTTGATTCATTTTATTGAAATGCAGTTCGGCGCCATTAAAATCCGTCCCGACCAGAAGCTGTTTATCGAAAAAAATCTCGAAAGTTACGCCCTCCGTGTCGAAACAATCAAGACCTATGTATCCCGGTTGGTCAATTTGGTGAATATTCAAGCTTAATTTTCGAGATTTTGTTTGCCAAGCCGTTATCTCTCGTTTAAAATAAAAACGGAGAAACTTATGAGTGCCGATAAGCTTAAATATTATAACATGATAGTCCATCTGATACGCAATAACCGCCTTTATGAAGAAAATGCGGCGATTAAAAACGTCTGGAAAAAGGACAACAATATCTTTTTTGATATTTATTTTTACCGCAATCAGAAATCATATGTTTTTGACAGTGTTTTTATTCACGACCTGTTGGATTTGACCAATGAGAAATACTATGCTTCGCCGGCAGATTTTCTGGCTGATTTCCAAGGCGGAAATTCCGATCTGCCGCCGCCGGATAAAAACACCCCGCTGGTTGACAAACGTTTGTTTGAGCCAATAGACGTCGATTTGGTCATTATGACTTTTGTCGCCGATTGCTGCAGTAATTTTATTCCCATCAAAGAAAAAATCATTTATGATTACATTATTGAAAAAATTCCGGCGACTTCCAGTCTGAGTCACCAGTATGTCAACACTTATCTTCAAGGGTTACAGCCTGATGAGGCACGCTTTTATCAGGCACTTGCCGCTATCAAATCGGCAACCCCGGACGCAGCGGAAGACCTGCTCAGGGAATGTGTCAAAATCTGCCTGTCCGACGGGCAGTTGCATTATGCTGAAAAGTTATATCTCGCTGAAATTGTCCAAACTTTGCGTGACAACGGTGTTGATGCCCGTGTCGGGCTCTAGGGAAGACGGCGCTTTCATTTATTGCTTTTGGGCAGGCCTTTTGCCGGTTCGGAAACCTTTTATCATCGCTATTTTGGTGCCAGCCATTCAGCAAGGTCGGCAATATTGTCTATTTTATCGGCCGCGCTGGCGCGTACCAGGTCGGCAAACTGCGCTGTCGCAGCGAGCTTATAACTGCGGATCAGGCTGGATTTTTTTATGTTTTCGGCCATATCTTCCCAGCTCTCGGCTTTCCAAACCAGAATATCTCCGGTATTAAGAGGCACGGCATACCCGTCATTAAGCCGGGCAATCGTCGGCGCGTGGGTCACCAGATGGACATGCTGCCATCTTTTGGCAGCGGCTTCTTCTGCCAGTTCAATCTTGAAAGCGGCAGTTGTGACGCTGTCGGCATTTTCTTCCAGCTCATCGCGTATTATCAGCGGAATTTTCCCCCAGGCACGTGACCTTAGCGTTGCCGTCGCCTGCGCCCGGGCAACCGGCGAACTCATAATAATATCGGGGCGCCCGCATTTTTCTTCTATCAGAGCCGAACTCAGCCAGGCTTTAACAGCTCCGGGCAGTGAAATTGGCATCTGCAGGGAAGGGCCGTACTCTTCATGCCGTCCCAGGCTGACCAGCACACTCATGATTGCGGCTCCGCGGCAGATTCAGGCTGTTTTGCCAGCCATTGGCGCCAGGGCTGCCCCTCGATCAGCATTTCTTTCAGGCGCGGCTGGTTTCCGCGGCGGTAATTAAACAGCAGCTCGATTTTATAACGGTTGTCATTAAAGCGTACCGTCCGGTCAAGCTCTGCAGCGCGTTCTTCCGGAACAAACAGTTGGTAGACGTTTTTAAATTTGGTGCGCGGGCATTTCCGGTTGACAAACTGCCCACAGTCAGTAGCATTCCAATCCAGTTCCAGATTAAGATAATGGCCCGACAACAGATTGCGCGGGTCATAACCCCGCACGGCTATTTTAACATGGTTTTCGGCCATATAATCCATATATTTGATCATGCCGACCCAGCTGATAAAAAACACCAGCGGGATCAGGAGCAAAAGGGCCATTAATTTACGTTCTGACATGATTGTCCTCCCGGTTTATTAAAAATTTCCCCGCGGCGCAGATGATTCCAGCCTGCAATAAGCAGAAGCAGCACAACCCCGGAGCTGATAAGCCCGATCCCCGTAAGCAGCAGGCTCCCGAATACCTGCAGATATATAATAAATATCCTTAAGATTGCCAGTCCCGTCGCCCAATTAAGCAGCTGATGACGCCCGGTGTGGCAGGCGTAGGCCATAACCGCCCCCAAAGCAGAGAGCGTCAGCAGGACGCCCCACATTTGGTGAGCCAGCCTGCTTTCAGGGATTAAAGTACTCCCGGCAAAGAAAAACACCATCAGTCCGATGAGCAGCCCGAAAATTTTGCCGCTTCCGAGTTTTTGCTCCAGCCAGATGAGAAAGGTCGCTGCCAGCATAATCAACGCTGTGCCGCTTCCGTCCGGTCCCTGACGGCTGTCATAAAAATAGCCGCTTCTCCAGCCCCCGTCCGAAATAACATCAAAGAAAACGATTGATAACGCCAGCGTCAAAGCCAGCCAGAATCCCCAAGCCCGGACAATCTGCGGTTTGCTGTTTTGCAGCCGGAATTTCAATCCGCTGTAAGCCAGAGTGCCAAGAATTAGCAGCACAATCCAGGTCGCCCCGTCAAATGCCCGGTCAATCCGGCGGCACATTTCAGAAAACCAGTTTTGCCGCACCAGCAGGTCAAATCCGCTGTATATAAATACCGGTACCCAGGCCATGGCTAAAATCGGTTTGTTGCTCCAAGGCAGCAGCGGAATCAGCAGCAGCGACCAGATAAACCAGCCGCGCAAATCATAAGACTGAATCTGAAAAACCTGCGCGGTAAGCCCGATACTTCCCAAAATCAGCAGCGCATATATAAGCAGCCAGATTTCTTTGGCGGTTTCTTTTCCTTTTTTCGAACAAAAGAGAATTACGCCGGCAGCACTGCCCAAAGCCAGCCAGTCCAAACCGATTTTGACGGTACCGGAAATATTATCCCAGTTTGCCGCAATCAGTGAAATAAATCCGGTGCCGATAAACAAGGCGCTGATAATCAGCAGCGCCATGAGCCCCCGCGGTTTGTGGCAGCGTTGTTCAAAAGCCGCAATCGCCTGTTTCTGCGCTTCGGACACCAGCCCGGCGCTTTCCCAGCTGTCCAGTTTTTTTAGCAGGTTCATTTTTTGTTCTCCTAAAAAATAAGGCAGCCGGAGCTGCCTTAAGGATATGGTCTTTATTGCTGGTTAATCAAGGCAATTTCAACTCTGCGGTTTTGCTCCCTTCCGGCAGCGGTGGCGTTAGATGCAATCGGATTGGCGGATCCCATGCCGTCGGTAATAATCCGGCTGCCGTTTACGCCGCGCAGCCGCAGATAGTTGGAAACGGCATTGGCCCGGCGCAGCGACAATGAATTGTTCAGCGCGGCGCTTCCGGTATTGTCGGTATAGCCCACAATTTGAACCATCGTCTTGTTATATTCGGTAATCACTTTGGCAACCGAATCTAAAACCGGAGTAAAACTGGTTTTAATGACTGCCTCATTGGTATCAAAGGTAATATTTCCCGGCATAATCAGATAAATCCGGCCGTCAACCTGCTTAACCTGAACGCCGGTGCCAACCAGCTGTTCGCGCAGTTTGCGGGCCTGAATATCCATATAACCACCGGTAGCAGCTCCGGCCAGCGCACCAACACCGGCTCCGATCAGGGCACCTTTTTTGCCGCCGGCAATGGCACCGATTCCCGCTCCGGCGGCGGTGCCGATTCCGGTACCCCATGCCGTTTTGGAAACCCGGCTTTCCCCGGTGTAGGGGTCAATGGCGCAGGCGCTCAGCAAAGAGCAGGCTAAAACAGTACAAATCAAAGATTTTTTCATCGTTTTCTCCTCGTATAAAATGCTGTACTTACTTTAAAATAACCGGCAAAAATTGCAAGCCGAAATTATTTTTCATACCCGGTTAATTTTTCTTTGCAGTTTTGATAAAGAGCAAAAGCGTCTTTAATAACCTCACGCGCCTCCTGCGGTCCTAAAAACTTCTGAATCTTAACTTCTTTATTTTCAAGCAGCTTATAATCTTCAAAAAAACGGCGCAAAATCCGCAGGCAGTGCTGGGGCAGTTCGTCAATTGAGGTATATTGGGCAAATTCCGGATCATCAACATGAACGGCAATAATTTTGTCATCGGCTTCGCCCTGGTCAATCATTTTCATCACCCCGATCGGGCGCACCCGCATAATCGACAGCGGCAGAACACTTTCCTGACACATAACCAGCACGTCCAGCGGGTCATTGTCTTCACAGTAACTTTGCGGGATAAAGCCGTAATTGGCCGGATAATGAACTGCCGAATACAAAATGCGGTCCACTTTCAGCAGGCCGCTGGCTTTATCGAGTTCATATTTAGTCTGAGAGCCTTTGGGAATTTCAATAATGGCCGTCACGATATCCGGGGCGTTTTCGCCGCAGCTGACGCCATGCCAGGGATGCAACATTTTTTAAGTCCTTTCTGAATTTTTAATCTTCTGCAAATGGGGACAAGATAGAAGATTTTTTAAAAATGTAAATCTATTTATTGAAATTATACTGCTTCTGACGCCACTCATTTAAAATTTGCCGGAGAGCAATATGTAATTCCGCAAAGGAGAAAAAGATGGATATTGAAATCAAACGGGTTTATGAACAGCCGTCAGCGGAAGACGGTTACCGGATTTTGGTTGACCGCTTGTGGCCGCGGGGTCTGAGCAAAGAAAAGGCAAAACTTGATCTTTGGGCGAAAGATTTGGCGCCGTCGGATCAGCTGCGGCAGGATTTTCATGCTGAAAATAACTGGCGTTCTTTTCATGGCCGCTACCTGACGGAGTTGAAACATAACCGGAATGCGGTTAATGAGCTTTTAAAACACTTGCAGGGCCGCCGGAAAGCAACCCTGCTGTATGCTTCTCACGATCAGGAGCATAATAATGCGGTGGTTCTGAAAGAGTTTTTGAGCGCCCGAGTTTTGGCGGAAATCAGAGCTTTCTGAAGCTTAAAATTTACCCCATAACTTGCGCTTTTTGTACCAATGGTTATAAACATACAAAATAACCAGCAGCAGATATAAAATACCCAGCGTCCACAGTCCCCAGAATTTGAGCTGTTTATCGCTCCATTCGCGGGTAATTTCATTCACGTTCAGCGCGCTGCCGCTCACAATAAATTCGGCATTGGGATTTTGGTGCAAAATGGAAGCGGCTATCTGATAACCCGGATTTAGATAGTCAAATTCAATCACCACGCCGGAAGGGTGCTGGCTTAAATGGGCGGTTACGGCTTCGGTCGTGGAGGTATTGTCAAGCGTGTAATGAACCATATAAGCGTCTTCGGGAATAATAATCCGGATCGGGTCATGGCCGATTTTTGAGACGTCGCTTCCCGACAAAGCCTGGTCCCCGACATTATACAGGGTTACTTTGGTCATATAAAGGTCTTCGTACTCTTCCCCCTTGACATTGACCTTGTATTCATTTTGATTTTTGGAAGAAATAAAGTTCATCGTCTGGGTGTCATATTTTAATATCGGACGGCTGATATAAAAAATATAATAACCCACGGCAATACCTGAAACCGCCAAAATAAATGCACCGGTCGGGCTCGTCCAAAACCGCCACAAAGCGCCGCCGGTTTCTTTAACTTTAGATACTATGCTCATCTTCAATCATCCTTTCTTTTCGGAAAGAATATAAGATTTTTGCATGCTTTTTTAAGGGGATTATTATTTTTTCTGTTCCCCGGCCAGTTTGGTAAAATGGTTGATGTCGCGATAACGGTTTTCGTTTGGCGCAAATATCTCCTGCCGCAGAATTCCCTCAAGTTTATACCCCAGACGCTGCGGTATTGCCGCCGATTTAAGGTTCAGGACATCGGTCTCAATCACGATTTTATGACACCCGGCAGCAAACAGGGCTTTTTCCAGCACCGTGACCGCCTCGGACAAATAGCCGTTGCCGCAGCGGGCCGTAGACTGCCAGTAACCCAATAGCGCCTGTTCTTTTTTTCCAATATATTCGTTGACGGACAAATTGGCGATATAACTGTCATCGCTTTTATCTCTGACCAGATAATAAAAACCGGTTCCTTCAGTCCAGGGTTTCTGGGTAAACTCCAAAAATTTCAGATAATCCTGCGGCGAAAGGGTCGAAATTTCCCAGTCCAGCCAGGGCCGCAGTTCTTTTCGGCTCGCTTCGATATGCTGATAAACTTCTTCTGCCAGCTGTTGCGAACATCCGGTCTTGATAAGATAAACACGCTCTCCGTCAATCCGCTCTGCTAATTTCATTGTCTGGTCCTCAATTCTTTAATCACTTTACAGGGATTTCCCACGGCTAAGGAATATGGCGGAATATTTTTGGTAACAACACTTCCGGCACCGATAACCGCGTTGTCGCCGATACAAACGCCAGGCAGAACAACGACATTTCCCCCAATCCAAACATTGTTGCCAATACTGACCGGTAAGCCGATTTCTTCGTTATTGAGGCGTTCATCGGCGTTCAGCGGGTGATTGGGCGTATAAATGCCGCAGTTGGGTCCGATCATGACATTATCGCCGATGGTTACTTTGCCGCTGTCTAAAATCGTCAGGCCGTAGTTGGCAAAAAAGTTTTTGCCGATATAGATGTTGTATCCATAATCACAGTAAAACGGCGACATAATAGCCGGCGTGTTTTTAACTGCGCCAAAAATTGCCGCGAGCTTTTTATTTTTTTCTTTCCACGGCCGCGCCGGAGAACTGTTAAACTCGAAAACCGCCCTCTGGCAATCTATTGCATCTCGTTCAATTTCCGGGTCCTGGGAGGCAAAAAACTCACCTGCGAGCATTTTCTGTTTTTCGGTTTTCATGTGGTACCTTCAAAATAACTTGTCCACACCAGCATATAAAAATTTTTTCAATAATTCAATTATAAAGTTTCTTAGAAAACCGGGCAGTATGGTCCGTCATTTTAATTCTCGGAATCCTCAGCGGAAGCTTCAAAAAAATTTTAAATGATTTTGCAGGTGGACTTTTTTGTATAATTATGTCATTTTTTAAATATAATTTGTCGTATTATCTCAACTTACGAATTAAGGAAAATCAATGCAGGAAAACCGGTTAAGCCGCCGCCCCGGATTGAGAATTCCCCGGCAGGTCAAGAATGAAATCGGAGCCGTCAACACGATGGATGACCTGTTTGCCACCCGGAAAGCTGTTGCCATGGCTAATGACAAAAAATTTAGGCCTGATGAAAACAGCCGCGGGGAAAATGATGCAGACTTGGAGCTTGTCTCCAAAATTCCCGCTGACTCCAGCGAACTGATTGTTATTACCAAGGCTAAAAAACTGGGAGCTTATATTCTTGCGGTGACAATGAAATCACCGGCCAAATTTCGCGGCGTTTTTGTAAACCGGATGCAGAATTTCTGTCTTGATGCCGTTCAGGATCTGCTGAATGCCAATTTTATCCGTCTTGATACCCCGGAGAATAAAAAAAGTCGCGAAGATTTTCAAGTCAGCGCGGTTATCAAGCTTAAAATGCTGGCCTATATTTCTATGGTGGCTGAAAATGCCGGCTGTATTCTGGCCAGGCAATATAAACAAATATCGCAGCAGACCGGAGAGGTAATTAATCTCGCTGCGGCCTGGAAAAAAAGCGATGATGAAAAATGGAGGAACAAACTGTAGAGATTTGAAACCGAAAGGTTTTAAATAAGGGAAAACTTGTTAAAACGTCTTTTGGTCGGCGTCCGCTACTAATAATAGAAACGTGCGCGTCGTGAATAAAGATGGCGACCAGAATAACTAAAATCCGAATAAACGGAAACCCGCTGTCCGCCCCGATTTGCTTTTGAAGAGAAACAACAGTTTGCGATTGGCAAAGCCGCAAGTTTCTAAAAAACCAGCCTGATATGTGTGCTCCTGGAGGAGCCGCCCGTGCTCAAAGCAAAGGAAGTTTTCTCTTTTCTGACCGCTGTCAGCTTTGGCTCAGTGCGGTGGAAGAACCAAAACATATAAATTGTTTTAAGAAATACCACATGCGTTGACGCCGGGTGCTTTAACGTGTTATCGGGTATTTCTTTTTTTTACGGAGAAGAAAATGAACCTGAAAGAAATTTTTTCATTTGAACACCTCATGGAGGCGCACAAACTTTGCCGGCTGAGCAAACAGCATAAGCGCGGGGCCATCATGTTTGAAATTGAATTGGGACGCAATCTTGCCAAATTGGCGGAGGAGCTTTCAGCCAAAAAATACAAATTTGGAAAATATCGCCAGTTTACCATCTTTGATCCCAAAAAACGCCTGATTGAGGCGCTGCCTTACAAAGACCGGGTGGTGCTGATGTGTTTTTGCAAAAATGTTTTGGAACCGGTACTGAACAACCGCCTGATTTATGACAATGCCGCTTCCCGTATCGGGAAAGGTTCGGGGTTTGCCATCAAAAGACTGCACGAATTTATGTCAAAACTCTATATCAATACCCGCTCTCCGGATATTTATTTTTTAAAATGTGATATTGCCAAGTATTTTCAAAGTATTAACCACCGGGTTTTGATAGAAAAATTGTTGAAATGCGGCTTTTCTGACGATGAAATGTGGTTTTTGCGCTTGGTCATCGAGTCGCACGGCGATATCGGCGTTCCATTGGGAAACCAGACCAGTCAATGGTTTGCCCTGCTGTATCTGAATGATGTTGACCGCCTGGTAAAAGAACGGCTGAGGGCTCGTTATTATGTCCGTTATATGGATGATTTTATTTTGCTGAGCGGGAATAAGGCCTTTTTGCAGCACAGCCGGGACGAGATTGCTCAGTATTGCGAACAAGAGCTTAAACTGCGGCTGAATGATAAGACCCAGATTGGAAAGCTGAGCAACGGCTTGGATTTTTTGGGGTTTAACCACAGACTGCTTCCCGGGGGTAAAATCATAAAAAAAATGCGGGCCTCGTCCAGAAAAAGACAGCAGCGCTACCTTAAAACGATTGCCCGGTTTTATTTGAAAAATATTGTGGATGATGAGTATTTGGAAATTCGCAAAAATGCTTTTAAAGCACACCTCAGCGGGACCCGGGAATGGGAACGGGTTAACCGGTGGTTTGCTGCCCTGAAACGTAGAAAGAAACAACTGGACACAACTTTTTGAAAAATAATATTTGTCTAAATTAAAAAAACATGATATAGTACCTTCAGAACAACTGATAGGAGTACCCATGCAAACAACTTTATTGACAGAAGATCAAATCTGGGGCAATAGCGCACTTGATGTTATGAAAAATTACGGAATCCCAACAGGTATTTCTGACCTGGCAATTGCCTTGGGCGGTTATAGAAGCAGCGGCACTCGGAATGTTGAAGGGGATTATACCGGTTATCTTTGGTCGGCGTCCGCTACTAATGATAGAGACGTGCGCGTCGTGGATGAAGATGGCGACCGGTATCACTGAAATCCGTATAGGCGGAAACCCGCTGTCCGCCCCGCTTTGCCTTCATCTGAAACATCTAAAATCCGCCCGAGCGCAGCGAGGGCAGTCCGGCTTTCCAACGGAAATACGGTAAATGTCTGTGAATACGGCGAATATCCGCAGGATGCAGCATCCCCGTCTATAACTTCTCAATTAGAATCAGCTTATCGAAATCACGGTTTGAAAACCACCGGCAAAGTTTATACTTTTGATGCCACGGGTTTGGTAGATTTTAATTCAGGGCTGAAACCCAAAAGACATGAAGAATATGTCTTTGGCGGCAAGAAGTATGTCCGCGTCGAGGGAAAACGGGCTGATAATGACTCAGTCATGTCAGATGGTACAAAAATTGAGGACGGAAAGTCCTATTGGCTTGAGGTTAAGCCCATTGAGTGGCTGATGGATAAAAGCGGCATCTGGGTCGCAAAAAAGGCCCTTATCGCCGGTATTCAATTTAACAAGAGCGATGACTATGATGGCAACTTCGCCAAAACAGATATGAAAAAATATCTGGATACTTATTTCTCCAATGAGATGCAGTCTTCTCTTACTTTTGAAAACACGCAGGAGAGGGATGAAAACGGGGGAATAAAAATTGCCGAGCCTTCTGCCCGCCAGAAAAAGTACGGTATTAAGGTGGTTGATGAACCAATGCCGGTCAAAGACCAGATCGATTTCTATGTTAAGAACGGTATGAGCTTTATGCTGCACGGGCCGTCAGGAGTCGGCAAGACTGCCCGTGTCGAGGCGATAGATCCGGACCTGACTGCGGTGCCGTTGTGGAACGGCGTGCTGCCTGAGGATGTTGTCGGCAAAGTTCGTTACCCTGACGGTAAAACCGGGCTGCCGCTTGAGAATGAGGAAAAGCAGGGCGGTGTCTGGGTGGCTCCGGACTGGTATGTGGAATTATGCAAAAAATGCGAAAAAGAACCTGATAAAAAACACGTTTTGTTTATCGATGAGGTTACCAATGCGCGGCCAACCACTCAAAGCCTGATTTTCCATATCACGCTTAAAAAATCCATCAGCCCCAGCAAGGGAAAACTGCCGGATAATGCGGTTGTGGTTTTGGCCGGCAACAGCAAAGACGAGTCAGGCGCGGCTTATAATATGCCTGAGCCGTTATTCCGGCGTATGTGCGGCCATATTTATCTGGAAGCCAATGTTCCCGATTGGCTGGAATGGGCCAGCGAGAAAAGCACCAAACATCCGGAAGACCCCGGACGGCTGAATATACATCCTTTGGTATCATCTTTTGTCGCTACCTACGGCAGCAAGGTTTTTTATTCATCTTATGATGAGGAAAATCCGCAGCAATGGGCGATGGATCCCCGCGGCTGGGAGCAGGTGTCGGATATTATCTATGATAACAAGGGCGTCATCCGCCGCGAGCTTCTGGAAAGCAAAATGGGACGCGAGCTGTCGTCCAATCTGCTGGCCTATGCCCAGAACCCGCCGTTGTCGCTGGAAGAGGTTATTGAGGGCGAATACACCCCGCAGGATATTCCGCAAAACAGTGATGCCAAACTGGCTCTCGCTTTAAGCCTGCGCCATGTTGATGATAAGTACGTCGGCAAAGTGCGGCATTTTATAGGCGAGAAGCTGGGACACGAAAATCAGGCTGTCTTTGATTCATTGTGGATTGGCAAAATGATGATCGCGCTCTGCAGATTTCACAACTGCAGCAAATTAAATCAAACGCCAGGAGAGGGTAATGGAGATGAAAGCAGAATTTAAATTAAAACAGGTTTTGGCCGCCAATCCCGCCCAAACCGTTATTGTCGTCGGTGCTCCTGATTTTGAGGTAGACAATTATGTCAGCCTTTCCGCGGATATTGATGAGCGTGAATTACATATCCCTATGCATTGGCATAAACTTATTGAAATGAAGGCTAAAAAAGCTAAGGCCTGTTTGTTGATAGAGGGGCTGGACCGGCTTGATGACATTGCTCAGCAAAAGTTTGCCGGTTTGCTGAAAGACCGCCGCGCCGGAAATTATAAACTCCCCGCTAATGTGCAGATTGTGATTCCGGTGGCGCAAAGGGAGAAAGTTTCCGCTAAAATCCAATCTCTCTCGTTGGTATGGGAAGTAAAATAATGATGACCGCACAACAGGAAGATATCGATTATATCCGGGGCCGCGTCTTGCGGAAGTTTCCGCTGCTGGGCGTAACCATGTCCCAGTTAAAAACTGTTGCAAATGACAAGGTAGAAACAGCCGGGACTGACGGGCAGACCATCTATTATTCTCCCCGGTTTTTCTCAAAGCTGTCAGATGATGAGAAAACCTTTATTTACGCGCATGAGGTGATGCATGTGGCGTTCAATCATATTTTGCGCAGTAAGGACCGCGTTCACCGCTTATGGAATATTGCCACCGATTCGGTAATCAACCAGATATTAAAAAATTCTGAACTGCCCATGGTTGACGGCGGTGTTGATATTGCCGAAGCTGTCAATCATTCTGCTGAGGAAATGTATGAAAAGCTTTTGAAAGAACGCGAACAGGAAAAACAGCAGAAACAAAATCAATCTTCCGACAGTCGTCAAGGGCAGGGCTCTTCACCGAAACAACAGCAGAACCAGTCTTCCGGCGATAACTCTGTCGATGAGGCAGATGAAAAAGAACAGGCAGGCCACGATAACCATGAAATATGGAAAAAGGCTGTTGAAAAGGCAGAAAAAGAAGAACAGCGCCGCCTTCAGTCTCAAAACGGGGAAGGAAAAAGCCTGCTCGATAAAATCAAAGATTTGCTGAATAAAAAAAACAAGCAAGAAGAAACCGAATCTCCCCGGTCTTCTCAGCAATCTTCAGCCGACGGAGCTGATGGTGAGCGCCAAAAAGAAGCTGACAGTAATTTCGAAAAAAATTTTTCAGCTGAAAATGAGAAACAACGCCATCGGCAGGCGCAGCAGGTGCGGCAGGGTTTGGAGCGGCATAAAAACGAAATCATGAAGAATTTATCCGGCGGCTATTCATATGGAGAACTCGGTGAAAGCAAAGCTGCGGCCGATTGGAAAAAACTGCTTCGGAAATCTATTGAAGAAGAGGAGGACCGCTGGTCTTACCGTCGCTCCGGGGCAGATAATGACTATATGGCGCGGGTGGAAGAACTGGAAGATGAAAACAAGTCGGAAACCGAGGTCATGCTGGATGTCAGCGGCTCTGTCAACGAGCAGATGCTGAAAGAATTTCTGCGCCAGCTTAAACCGATTTTAAAAACATCAAAATTGAAAGTTGGTTGTTTTGATCATCGTATTTTTAACTTTCAGGAAATCAAGAATAACAAGGATATTGAGAATTTCATCATTCATGGCGGCGGCGGAACCGATATCGACCAGGCTGTCCGGGCATTTTCCAAGAAAAAGGAAGTTAACAAAATAGTTTTTACCGATGGCTATTCAAATTCAATGCCGCGTGAAGATCTCAAAAAAGCCAACGTTATCTGGCTTATTTATGACAACAACAATTTCAATCCGGTTTGCGGCAGGGTAATCTATGTGGATAAATCCCAAATCCGTCAGAACTTCCGGGTTTCTCCCGTCCGCCAGAGTGACGGAAGATAAAACGGCAGTTTTGCGTTCCGGATATGAAAAAAAAACCACCCTTAAGGTGGTTTTATATTTGGTCGGGACGAGAGAAGCGCTAAGCAAAATTATTGTTGAAACAATAATTTTGTCTGCCAGCTCTTTGTAACATCTTATTGAGCGAGGAAAGCGACAGCGCCCGAGGCGAAATTAGATGCCAAAGTATAATCCTCTGCAAAGCTGCCGATAGGGCAGTTTTGCGTCCCGGATATGAAAAAAAACCACCTTTAAGGTGGTTTTTTATTTGGTCGGGACGAGAGAAGCGCTAAGCAAAATTATTGTTGAAACAATAATTTTGTCTGCCAGCTCTTTGTAACA